>JAEYCM010000026.1 GCA_023455425.1 Bacillota bacterium
ACTTCGCCGCTGTACTTCAATGCGTCGTTACCAAGCTTTGTGCCCACCATGAGCTTATCCTCATAGTACTGGATGTTTTCCGGAAGTTTGCCGGTGTCCAGGCCCGCGTCGAGAAACGGCTTTGCGTCAAACTCCAGCATGACATCGTGGAGCGGGCTCTTGCTGTAATCTTCGCTCCAGATAAACCGTACGGCGTCGTCCGGGGCAGAAAGGGACCATCCAGCATTCATTTCGTCGGCCTCAACCTTATCGGGGATCGCCTTCAAAACCGCTTCAAACGAAGTAACGGACTGGCTTCCCACCACGTCAAGCTGTTTGCAGCCAACAAGCGCAAGCATGGCAACCGCCCCGGCGCAAAGCAAGAGACCCAATTTCATAACTTTTTTCATATACATATCCTTTCAGCGTGTCGCTTTGAAATTCTTCAACCGCAATGCGTTGGTCAGCACCGATACTGAGCTTAGGCTCATGGCTGCGGCGGCAAATATGGGGTTCAACAGGGGGCCGCCGAACAGATGCAGCACGCCAGCCGCAATGGGGATGCCGATGACATTGTAGCCAAACGCCCAGAACAAATTCTGCTTGATGTTGCGGATGGTTCGTTTGCTCAGGTTGATGGCGGTCGGCACATCCATCAGGTCCGAACGCATCAGCACGATATCCGCGCTTTCCATCGCCACATCCGTACCGGAGCCGATTGCGATACCGATATCGGCCTGCGCGAGCGCGGGCGCGTCATTGATGCCGTCGCCCACCATGGCGACCTTGTGGCCTTCGTTCTGCAGCTTTTTGACCTCGTTGGATTTATCCTGCGGCAGCACCTCGGCCAGTACCCGGTCGATGCCCACCTGCCGCGCGATGGCGGCGGCGGTCTTTTTGTTGTCGCCCGTGATCATGGCGACCTGGATGCCCATCTTGTGCAGGCTTTCGATTGCCGCGCGGCTAGATTGCTTGACAACATCCGCCACGGCGATGATGCCTGCAATTTTGCCATCGAGCGCTATATACATCGGGGTCTTGCCTTCTTCGGCCAGCCGGTCGGACGCCGCTTCAAGTTCCGAGAGAGAAATGCCCCGTTCGTCCATCAGCTTCCGGTTGCCCGCAAGCACTGCCCTGCCGCTGATGCGTGCTTCGATGCCGCGCCCGGTGAGCGCTTCAAAGCCTTCCACTGCAAGGAACGTTAAGCCTTTTTCCTGCGCGCCCTGCACAATCGCAACGCCCAGAGGATGCTCGGACCCTTTTTCCGCCGAAGCCGCCATTTGCAATAGGTCATCGGCCTGTATGCCGCTTGCGGGCAGTACGTCGGTTACGGTCGGCTTTCCTTCGGTGATGGTGCCGGTCTTGTCAAACACGATGGTGTTGATCTTGTGGGCGGTCTCGAGCGCTTCGCCGCCTTTGATAAGGATGCCGTTCTCCGCGCCCTTGCCGGTGCCCACCATAATGGCCGTGGGCGTCGCCAAGCCCAATGCGCAGGGGCAGGCAATGACCAGCACCGAGATGAATATGGTCAGCGCAAACTCCAGATCCCGCACGCCGAAATACCACGCGATGCCCGCAAGAAGCGCAATGACGCACACGATGGGCACGAAATACCCGGATACGATATCCGCCATCTGCGCGATGGGCGCTTTGGACCCCTGGGCGTCCTCCACCAGCTTGATGATCTGGGCAAGCGCGGTGTCGCTGCCGATTTTTTCCGCCCGGAACCGGATGGCGCCGTTGGTGTTAATGGAGGCGGCATACACGGCGTCGCCAGCCTTTTTATCTACCGGCATGCTTTCGCCTGTGAGCATGCTTTCGTCAATGGCCGTGTGGCCTTCCAATACCGTGCCGTCCACCGGGATTTTCGCGCCGGGCTTCACCACGATGACGTCGCCGACTTCCACCTCATCGATGGGGATTTCTTTTTCTTCCCCGTTCTCAATGATAATTGCGGTTTTCGGCGCAAGCCCCATCAATTTCTTAATGGCCTCGCTCGTGCGGCCTTTGGAAACGGCCTCGAGCGATTTACCCAGCAGGATCAGGGTGATGATGACGCCCGCCGTCTCAAAATAGAGCGACTCCACCGCGCCAAACCCGCCGGTTGCGATCTGCCATACGTTGTACACGCTGTAGAGGAATGCCGCCGTCGTGCCGATGGCAATAAGCGAGTCCATATTCGGGCTGCGCTGCACGAGCGCCTTGAAGCCGTTGGTGTAAAACTTGTAGCCCACGCCGATGACGGGCAGTACCAGTAAAAGCTCAATCAACGCATAAATCAAAGGGTACTTCATCGGGTCAAGCCCGCCGGGGAAAGGCAGCCGCACGATGGTAATCATGGGTACCATCGCAATGTAGAGAAGCGGCAGAGAGAATACGGCCGAAACAATGAATTTGGTCCACAGCGTGCGGATCTCCTTCTGTTTGCGCGCCCGGTCCTCATCCGAAGCCGCGGTCTTTTTGACCTCCAGCGCCTTGTACCCCGCTTTTTCGATCGCACCCCGTATGGCGGAAAGCCGTACCTGCTGCGGATCATAGGACACGGTCGCTTTTTCCGTAGCAAAATTGACGGAAACGCTTACGACACCCTCGAGCTTGCGAATGGCTTTTTCCACGCGCTGTGCGCAGGCCGCGCAGGTCATATCGCCAATGGGTATGGTCACGTTTGTATGATCCTGCTTTTCCACTACCTCGTAGCCTATTTTTGATACGGCTTCCTTTATGGCGGAAAGCGGAAGTGCGCTTTCGTCGTATTCCACAAACAGCTTTTCGCTGGCGAGATTGACGCTGGCCTGCCCGATGCCGGGAAGCTTGCGCACGGTCTTTTCAATGCGCTGCGCGCAGGCCGCGCAGGTCATGCCCCGGATGCTTAATACTTTACTTTCCATCTATGGACCACCTCACTCCTTACTATTCTCAAAAGCTGACGCTTTTTATTTGGTCACGCAGTCGGAATGAATTTCGCCTGCGCTCCCCCCGCTACGCGGCACGTGCCGCTATGGTATCATCGCTCCGCCCTTGACGGACGATTGCGCTTATGCTATTATTCTAACTGTAATAGAAATTAAAACAAGTACGCACTATATTGTGCGATACTACCCAAAACGATAGTATGGAAAAGAGGACCCCTATGGACTGCTCCCACAATGATTTACATTGCCCCGTTGACGCAACGCTGCGCCTGATCGGCGGAAAGTATAAATCCCTCATTTTATGGCACCTCATCAACGGCACCCTGCGCCACGGAGGGCTGCAAAAACTCATTCCGCAGGCCACGCCCAAAATGCTTACCCAGCAGCTGCGTGAACTCGAAAGCGACAACCTGCTTATGCGCACGGTGTATCCTGTCGTACCGCCCAAGGTGGAATACTCTCTGACAGAGTTTGGCAAGAGCTTAAAGCCAATACTCGCCGCCATGTACGAATGGGGCGCGGGATACATGAGGGATAACGGCCTTAAGGCCAGCTGCTCCATGACCGTGTACGCAAACGAGGGCTGAAATCGAGGCTTACTAAGACGCAGACTTCAACATCAACTTACAATAATTCTCCCGGCTGTTTCATTGGATGAATATCAGCCGGGAGTTTTCATGCGTATCCTTATCGTCCTTTTTCTTTAGTGTTGACCCCGCTATTTTTTCTTATCCCGGCTGACAAAAAAGTATCCAATCGCAATCGCCGCAAGCGGCAATATGCAATGCCAATGGCTCAATAAGAATTCCATCGTTCCCGCCTTTCGTCCATCCGTTATCCGCAGCAGCCCGGAGCCGCGCTGTCCGCCTCAAAATAGGAGGGCGGCCAGATCATGGTCTCATAATTCCCCGCTTCCTCTTGAATGGCCTCGATATCGATGTTCTCGATATCGTCCACGACCTTTACATACCCATAGAACTTGTTGTCCTGGGTGGAAAAATCAAAACTTTCCGTGGGGTACAGGTAGAGCGGGGTTTCGCCCTGCTCCATGGGGAACTGCGTATAGTAGGTGGGGAACAGCAACGCGGCGTTTCCGGGAAGGGTGGAATTGTTGATGATCGTCCATTCCGTATCCACATTCGCCTGCATCACGATGATAGAGGGCTGCAAGCCTTCATCCGTCAGCTTGGTTTCTACCGTCTGCAAGCCGTCCTTGATCTCCGCCACCGCCACGGCGTCGGTGGAAATGCGCACGCCGGCAGGCACAGGCTCGGTCTGCTCGGGCTCGGCCGCAGCATTGTTCTCTTCCTGCGCGGCGGGTAGTTCCGTTCCCGCTTCCACCACGGTAATGGAACTTCGAATCATGCCCATCCAGCAGCTGTACTGAAATTTTCCTGTTTTTTCGGGGGTAAATTCGATTACGTTTTCGCCGGGCTGGAACTCATATTCGATATTGTATTCCGGAATGAATATCCGGTTGTTGCAGCCGTTTATGCTCCGTTCCGGCGCGTTGATCGTCCACTTGACGGGTGTGCCCGCCTGGACGGTGATGGCCGGATATTTGCCCGACGCAAGCGTCGATGTTACAATCTGCACGCCGTTTTCAACAGTCGTCCCCGTATTGCCCCCTTGCGCATCTTTCCCGGCGGGATTTTGCGCGCTTTGCTGCGAACCTTGGGGGATAAGCTCCGGCAGGGAGAACCCGGACAACGCCCAGCCCTGCGTGAACATGGACATTCCAAGCACCACCACCAGCACCGCGCCCACCGTCATGACCTTGCGCGTAAACCGCTTGCTTAAAACCGAGCTAAGCGCGCCAAGGCCGAACATCAAGGGAACCGTGCCCAGGCTGAAGAGCATCATGGACAGCGCGCCGGTAAGGGGGCTTCCGGTAGAGAGCGCATAAAGCTGCATGGCCTGCAGCGGCCCGCACGGCATAAGGCCGTTCAGTAAACCGACATAGAAGGGGCTGTTGCTGCCCGCCTTCTGTTTGTTGATGCCGCGTGCAAACGCCTTGGGCATCCTTGGGGCAAGCTTTCTTAAAAAAGGAAATATGCCGAGCATATTGATGCCCATAATGACCATGAACACGCCTGCAAGGAGTTGCACAATGCCCTTGAACGCGCCGGAAAAGCTGACCACGGAGCCTAAAGCCCCCACGATCGCGCCGACAACCGTATAGGAAACGACCCGGCCAAGGTTATATAAAAAGCTGGGCCGTAAAGCCGCAAATTTGTTGGAGGCATTCGCATCCGGCTGGGGAATACACTGGGATAGATTGATACCGCCGCACATGGCGACACAGTGAACGGATGTCACCAAACCGATGACAAAGAGCATCCCGTACCCCATGCCTTCCTCGGCAAGCGGAAACGCGTTGAATAGTTGCGTAAAGCCAAACTGCTGGAACAGCACATAAAGCGCCACCACAATCACGAGTATGCCAACCAACCGGGTGTTGTTGGAATTCTGATTTGTGGCAAGCACCTCGTAATCAAGCTTCTCTATCACAGCAGTGATTTCCTTCATGGAAATCACATCCGGATAATAGGTAACTTCCGCGGTTCCCGCACTGTAGCTGACCGTAGCGCGCTCTATACCCGCAGTATTTTGAAGCTTCCTCTCAATTTTGTTTTGGCAGCTGACACATGTCATGCCGCCGATGCGCAGCTTTTGTGTCTTTACGCGATGATCCATTGCATCTACCTCCGTTCCGTATGCATGAAACGATATCAGGAAGATTTGTAGAAGTTATGTGGACGAAAAAATTTTGAACGATTTTTGCGCATTTACCGATATGCCTAAAAAATAAAAATGACGCCCCCGGGGTGCTACCCTTCCGGCGTCAGATTGCTGCGCATGGAACTTATACAACCACCGTACACCGGTTTCTTCCGCCCACTTTTCCCTGATAAAGGGCCTTATCCGCATTGGCGATCGCGGCATCTATGGAAATATGCTCCACATATCGGCATAAACCGATGGTGATCGTAAGGTTTTGGTCAATGTCCGCATGCCGGTATTCCGCCACCGCTATTCGAATCGCATTTGCCTTTTCAAGGATGATATCCGTCTGATCCATCTCCAGCACAATCAAAAACTCCTCGCCGCCCCACCGGCCAAGAAAGCCGCAATCGCCAACAGCCGCGCTTAATATGGCGGACAGCCGCACCAGGATTTCGTCTCCCTTCACGTGCCCAAACCGGTCATTGACGTCTTTAAAATGGTCAACATCCACAATGGCGATATAAAAGCTTTTTTCCTGTCCAATCAACCGCTTAATTTTTTCCATGATCAGCAATCTGTTGGGTAATTTTGTCAGATAATCAGTCTTGGACATGACTTCCATTTCCGTTAAAGCCTTTTGTAAATCGGAAGTTCGCTCCTCAACCAGGGCTTCAAGGTTGCTGTTTACATGCTTTAGTTCCGACAGAATCGATTCATTCTCCTGGGAGAGCTGTTCCGCTCTTGCAAAGGCATTTGAAAATCTCGCCGACAATGTGTATGCCTGCGTAAATGTGAAGAGCGCAACGCCCAGCGGGATGAAAGAAGGCGTATTGGCAAGCGTGACCTGGTAAATAAAATCATTGACAAACGTTACCCCTAAAAAGGCAAACCCTAGTAAGACAATGTTTGCAAAGGGATAACTTTTGATTACGCCAATGACCAACCGGACAATCGCGTACCCCATCAGGGCAAATCCAAATACGGCGTCAATCGTTAACAGGGTGTCCGCCCAATGATATGGAACCCAAAGCATTAAAAACCCAAACGCCACCCCAAGCGCGACGCCAATTTTGATAAACCATTTCTCAAACAGACCGTCCAACGTATGGTATAAAAATCCGCACAAAGCGCCAAAGCCGACAAACACGCACAGATATGCGGTCCGTCCGTACACAAAGAAGCTGAGATTCAAATGGCTGGGCAGGAAGCGTTCGCCTACCAGCAGCATGCGCAGCGCAAACAGGAGGCAAAAAATTCCGAAATAAAGCGGGGCGCGGTCCTTCGGCCTCATAAAATACAGGCCAAAATGATAAATCCCCATGATGAGCAGCATGCCAAAGAGAAACAGATCCCGGCCTAACCCCAGCTGTCCCTCTTTTGCAATCTGGGTGGCCAATCCGATTTCAGGCACCGCAATGGCGCTGTCTCCGGCCGTAAAATCCGAGGTATGGTAAATCAGCTCCACTTCATTGCTGCCGGAATGAAAATAGGCATTGAGTATATTGTAATAGGGAATGCTCTCCTCCCGGCTCGTCCCGACTTTCCCCACTTCACCATAAAGCTGGCCGTCAATATAGAGTTGGAAGGATGTCAATACAAGATCTGTCCTTAGCCCATAGGGCTTTGTATGGTCGGGAAGTCTAACCACAAGCCGCATCGTACCGTAAAATTCATTTTCCGCAAATGGCTTAAAGGACGCCATGCTCTTTTTCGTGCTGGGAATTTCGATAAGCGTTGGCAGAACAGTAACACCTTTTTCAAAGTCTTCATGGGTCAGAAACTGATTAAAGTAGAATTCCCACTCCCCTTTTATACTGACGGTACCATTTTTCTCAAAGGACCAGCCGCTCAAATCCAGGACGCCTTGCACCGGCCTTGGCGGCTCAGGAGCAGTTGGTTGAAAGAAAAAGAATATGGCCAATAAAAAAATGAATAGGATGATCAGCAGAAAAATAGGGGCAATTTTCTTTTTCATAACCGTACCCTTATTGATTCAATCTTGCCCCGTCAATCCAGTAAATCGGCTGCAAAAGAGGCAAATTATTGCCTTTATAAAAGTCATCCGGTGCGTATCCGTTTGGCACGTATGCGCTGGAGAGAAGGCCCATTGCCATGAAGGTCTCCGCTGTCAATTCACTGCAAAACGCGTCCGTATCAGGCGCTGGCATATTGAAAGATCTACCTTCCATGTAATATGTCAGCAACTTTTCAGCGGTTGGAAATCCACGGCCGTGCGCCTGATCGATAAAGCGTTTGAGCTGCTGCAGCTCGGATTGTGTCAAAGAGCGGTTGAAATACTTGACCTGAAAGTGCGTATCGTAGCGCTGTTTCAAATCCACCTGAATACGCTCGGCAAGAGGTATGAGCATGGGGCCGCTTTCTTTCGGCTTGCCTGTCAGGACATCCACTATGCCATCGCCGGAGGCCGTTGCCTCCCAAAATAAAGGTTCCTCGCCTTCTAAGCCAATATCGCCGGGCAGAACAACCATGCCGATATGAGACCAAAATGACCATTCGACCAATTCAATGAGCTTACTCACCGTCTCAACGCCATGAAACAGAATGAGATCCCCTGTCTTCAAACTGCGTTTTATCTCATTATAAGCGATTTCTCTTATCATATCATTGTCCTCTGTACAGAATTCCTTTGCCAGGCCTTACTATATACATCGGACTTTTTATCCCATTACAATAAAAATTTATACAATTTTCATTGTAAATGTTATGACCACCATGAAACTGGTGGTCATAACAAGATTCTTAATCTCTTTCTTCATTAAATTATACGGCCTGACTGATTGCATCGGCATGCACGGCCCTGCGCAGCGCATAGAGATTCTTTTCGAGCACCTTTTGGTCCGCCACGCAACCGGGACCCAGAATGAGCCCTCTGCCGCCCACCGAAGAGATCGCCTCGCGCACATGCTGTTCCACTTCCTCCACCGTACCGTCGTTTAACAGGCTGCCGCGAATGCGGTTGCCGCTCGCATCGTAATAAGGCACCTCGCGGATGCCGCCGAGCAGGCATTTATCTGTGATTTCCTTTGCTTCACTTAAGCTTGGGCTGCTCCAGCGGTCATGCCAGTTGATGCAGTTGACCGGATAGTTTGCGATGCGCGCAAACATGCCGTTGTCCCCGTGAATATGGGCGACGTTAAAATACGTCTTATCCTTGTAGGCGTTGATGACCTGAAGATCGAAGTATTCGCCGAACTCTTTGTATTCCTCCTCGGTCAAAAAGTCGTAATTGGCGCACTGGGTGGCGAAAAAGAAACCGTCGACGCCCTCTTCCAAATTGGCTTTTACAAAATTGACGGTGGTTTCCGTAATGGCCTGGAGCGCCTGCTGAAAGAGTTTGGGATCTTCCTTCATATCCAATAGAATTCGGTCGCCCGCAAGCTTCCTCGCCGTGGTGAGGGGGCTGAATATGGTCTGTATGATAGGCAGGCTCTTTTTTGCAAGCTTTATGGTATAGCGGGTGAGCTGCACCTGCTTGCCGTAGGTTCCGTAATGTGCGGGCAACACGTCAATATTTCCCCAATCCGCAAGTTCGTGGACGCCGTAATCGTCCACGACAGGCGGAAGATTGACCTGGTTGAATATTTTAACCTTTACGCCGTAATCCTGCACGCCGTAAAGACCGAAAGGCATCAGCTTGATAAAATCGAAGTCGTATTTGTTTGCAAACGCCACCTGGGTCTCAGCGAGGCTCCTTGGGTCCTGATCTACCGCTGAAAAATGCATCCAGAGATTGACGGGCACGCGGTCCACCGCCTCGCCCTTGAGCGCCGCTTTGATGCGTTCTACCTTATTCATGCGAATTCCCCCTTTACCATTTCGTGAACACTTTTTCTATCTTTCTAAAAACCAGCCCAAGGAGGACACACAGGCCCCAATAGACGAGGGACGCCGAGATATATGCCTCCAGATAGCTGAAATTTTCCGCGGAACATAGCTTGGCGCGAGCCAGTATATCGGTAACGCCGATGGTAAACGCTAGAGAAAGTCCTTTGATGATGTTGAGATAACCATTAAAGAATACGGGGACGGCCACAACGAGCCCCTGCGGAAGTATGACGCGCTTCATCGCCTGCCAGGGGGTAAACCCGACGGAGTAGGAGGCGTCCCATTGGCCGGGTTCTATGGAAACGAACGCGCCCCGGATATTTTCCGACTGCCCGACAGCCGCATAGAAAGAATAGGCCACGATCAGGACCGTAAGAGGCGCTACTTCATAAAGCTCTGTTACTCCTAAGAGTCCCAGTAAGGAATTGATGACCGGAGGCAACGCGTAATACGCCAGATACAAATGGATAATCAACGGAATGCCCCTGGTGTAATGAATAAACACATGAACGATATGCTTTAAAACGGGCACCTCGTTGATGCGGATGATGGCAATCAACAGGCCGAGTATGATGGCCGCGCAAAGGATGGCCAGCGCAGTTCCCAACGTAAAGGGAACGACCGTTAAAATGGCCTTGGTATCTTCAAAAATTACCGCTATGTCGATCAAACGGCCCACCTACTTCTTGATGTGTTTGGCAACCCCAATTTTTCTTCCGGCAAATTGGAATCCCTTGCTTACCAGAAATGTGATCGCCCAGTAAATGATCGCCGTGGCGACATAGACTTCCAGCTTTTTTACGCCGTAATCGTTGGAGATAATGACCTTGGCCTTTCCCATGATATCCACGAGGCCGATGACAAACAGCACGGACGTATCCTTCACCAACTCCACCAAGGCGTTCTCAAGGTTGGGCCAGGCCACCGGCAACAGCTGCGGCAGGATAATTCTGCGGAACTTTGCAAAGCTGCTCATGCCGATGCTGTCCGCCGCGTCGTGCTGCCCGCGGCTGACGGAAAGATAGGCGGGCCGCAGGAACTCCGACAAGTACGCGCCGTTAAACAGGATGAGCGCGATCAGGGCGTAGAGCGTCTTGCTCCAGCCGTCGGCATTGACGCCGAACTGCTTTAAGAGCAGCGGTAGGCCATAATAGATCAGGAATATGTGGATGATTCCCGGCGTGCTGCGGAAGAACGACATATACAGGTTGGTCAACTCATAGAGAACCTTCCATTTTTTAATGCGGACAGCAGCGACCCCCATGGCAAGCAAGAGCCCCAGCATGCCTGAAATGACGATAATGAATATCGTATAAGGGATTGTGGAACTTACTCTCCCGATAATTTTCAGGCAATAGCCGAAGTCAAACGCCATGGAGGTCACCGCTCCTTCTTGTCAGTTTACGCGCCGGATACGTTAGCCCTGGAAAAACTGGATGGTGTCCTCGCCGTACCATTTCAGGGAGAGTTCGGAAAGCGTGCCGTTCTCGCGGAGCGTCTTCAGGGCGTCTTCCACCTTGGCGGAGAGATCTTCCTGCCCCTTGGCGAGCGCAAAGTACGTGCCATTGATTTTGACGGGCTCTTCCACCGCCTTCACCTTCAGGCCCAGTTCCTGTTTGATCTCGTTGAACCCGAGGTTGTTGGGCAGCACCAGCGCGTCATACTCCTTGGCGTCCACGGATTTGAAACGGTCCGCAACGGATACGCCTTCGGCGGTGGTGATGGTGATCTGCGCATCGGGATGCGCCGCGTTATACTCTGTGAGCAGGTTGAAGATACCGCCGTTGGGCGAGGATGGCACCACGTTTTTGCCTACGAGATCGTCAAGGCTCTTGATGGCGGTGTCATCTTCATGCACATAGATGTTGATGAGGCTTACGCCGTTGATGGCGTCCGGGAGCAGGTATTTTTCCACGCGTTCGGGGGTCTTGTAAAGCCCGCCACCGATGAGGACGTATTTGCCGGTTTCAAGGCCGATCTGGGTGGCTTCCCCTTCTACGAACTCAAGATTGAACGCATATTCGGGAATCAGTTCGTCCACGGCGTTGAGTACATCCACTTCATATCCAACCTTGTTGCCGTTTTCGTCTTCAAAGCTTAAGGGCTTAGAGCCGGATTCGAGCGCAACGGTGACCGTCTTACCTGCCACTGCGGGCACAGGCGCAGGAGTCGCTTCCGCCGCTGCTGCGGGCGTCGCCCCGGCTGCCGCGGGGGTCGGAGCTGCGGCGGGCGCGTTCGGGGCGGAGCAGCCTACGGCAAACAAAAGGGTGAACGCCAACAATGCTCCCAATACTCTCTGTTTCATGATACATACCTCCAAAAAGTTTATATTTGATACGTAAAGGGTTCCAAAATGTTTTGCAAAAACCGCTGGGTCGCTTTTTCCCTGGAGTTTGTGAATATCTCCCCGGGCGGCCCCTGTTCCACAATTTTTCCTTCCTCCATGAAGATGACCCGGTTTGCGACCTTGCTTGCAAACTGCATTTCATGGGTGACCACAAGCATCGTGATCCCCGAGCTTGCCACCTGCTTCATGACGGCAAGCACCTCCCCGACCAATTCCGGATCCAGGGAAGACGTGGGCTCGTCAAAGAGGATTACCTCTGGCTTTAAGGCGAGCGCGCGCGCAATACCCACGCGCTGCTGCTGCCCGCCAGAAAGCTGATGCGGGTAAGCGTTTTCCACGTCCTCGAGCCCTACGTTCTTGAGTTCCGTTTTCGCAATTGCAACGGCTTCGGCCTTATTTAGCTTTTGGACTACAATGAGCCCCTCCGTAACGTTCTCAAGCGCGGTCCTGTTCCGAAAGAGATTGTAATGTTGGAACACCATTGCGGTCTTCCGTCTGAGTGCAGTCATCTTTTTCTTGGGAGATTTGTGAAACTCATAGGTCAGGCCGTCTATGCTCACGCTGCCGGTATCGGCCTTTTCCAGGCAGTTGATGCAGCGCAAAAGCGTGGTTTTTCCCGTACCGCTTGAGCCGATAATGGCCGCGACATCTCCTTTTTCTATCGTAAGGTCGATCCCTTTTAAAATTTCCTTATCGCCAAACGACTTCCGGATATTTGTTAATGTGATCAATGGCCTACCTCATTTCAAAATCGGAGCACGCTTTTATTCCTTACAGGCAACAATAACAAGACATGGACCTGGTCCTGAGGATACGACAGCCGCGGATTTGCATGCTGAACAGATTGGACATCAATGTACCCCCTTTCTAATTTCTATTAAATCGATATGATTAATATGATTAATAGCATATTCCGATAAACCCTATATGTCAACAGGTTATTGAGAAAAAGGATAAATATACGAAGCTTTTTTATACGGATATCGTTCTTTTTTACAGAATGCTGTGAACCTTCTACATTTTAGGAAATGATTGCGGCATACATCTTTGCATTTGTATTCATTGGCAAACCAAGAATGACGCGTATCGGCTTGCCATTAATCATGCTCTTGCTTTCCAAAAACAAAGAGCCGGTCGCTTCGGCAACCGGCTTTAGGATCGTTAAAAATATCGACGAACTTCAAATCCCCATTGCATGTTTTATAGAATCAACGATCATCCCGGCCAGTTTTACCGTGTCTTTCTCGTTGATCCGGTAATCGCCCGTATTCTTCGCGGTCGGTTTCGGATTGGGCGGCAGAAGGTCAGCAATATGAAAATCAACGAACGCCGCGGGTTTCTTCCCAGTCAACTGCTCCAATTCGTCTTTGAGCTTTGGGTTGTTGTTCAGTGCGCCGCCGCTGAGGGAGGCGAAGGCGTATGGACGCGGGTTTTCCCTGAGATATTTAAAATAAGCGCGAAGCGGGGATGCGGCCTTCCCCATCCACACCGGAGCGATAAAGATCACCCGGTCATATTGGCGCAATACCCCGGGAAGAGGCCGGACCCGGGGCGTACGGCCCAGCAGCATATCCAGCATGATCGCGCCCATATTCCGGGGTTTTTCTTCCGATATTTTGATATGCTCCGCCACAAGCGCTTTCGCCACGGCAACAGCCAAAGTCTCATTGTTCCCGGTAAGGGAATACGAAACAACTGCAATGCTCATAAATCCTCCGTCAGTTTTGTTTCGGGACAAATTTAACCGGAACGCTCTCTGCGCGTATCTGCGGTACGCATCCCCGTATCTGTTCTCCAGATAACGATTTTCTTCTTTGCAAACAGCCTCACGGCTACTATTGCGGCAAGCGCCGCAGTCCGCGTCAGCCACAGGTTGAACAGCAGAAATCACGCCCCCTCCGCCGCGTTATTTTTTTGCGGCCTGCTCCAGCGCGTTCTCCACCGCTTTGAGATGCGCGTTGGAGGTTAAGGTCGCGCCACTGATGACGTCCACCTGCAGGGACTGGGATTTGATCACTTTATCGAACAGGCTGTTGATGGTTAAGCCGCCCCTGATTTCGGTGGTCTGCTTTTCGTTAGAGAGCACCCCCTCCGTCACCTTGATCTGGGTAACGGCGCCCGAAGCTACGGTCACCTCCACCCCCGCGTCCCGAAAGCTGTCTTTTGTCCCATGGTATGCGCCCTGGTAAACGCCGTCCCTGAGATTTTCAAAATCCATCGTCTTGATACGCATCGCCTGGAGTTCGGTCCGCCCCGGACCCGTGGATATGATCGCTCCTCCTATTCCCAATGCGATCAGACCGATAATGGATATTACGATCCACACCCCAATATACCCCCTTCTCCTTTTTGCAACTTTCATAACATATCTCTTCCTTTTCTAAATATAGCGTGTTATTCCCGCACCGGCCTGATAGCGCCCGCGCAATCCCCGCGTCACGTATACCCGCAGCTCCGCGTCCACCAGAACCGCTTCCGCCTGATAGGGTTCAAGAACGATAAGCCCGCTCTCCAGCCCGGCGACAAATACGGCGGTGGATACCGCATCGGCCACCATGGCGCTATCCGCTACGACGGTCACGCTCAATAGCCCCGCATCCGCCGGGTATCCGGTGATGGGACTAAGGATGTGATGGAACCTCCTGCCCTTGCTGTCGAAAAAATAGCGCTCATAGTCTCCCGAGGTCACAACCGATTTCCCGGTCACCGCGACCGCGCCGACAAGGCCGTCCTTCCTGGGATGGCGGATACCCACGCGCCACAGCGAACCATCCGGTTTACTACCCAATGTGGATACGTTTCCGCCGATATTGGAACAGGCGGATGTAACGCCGTATGCCCGAAATAGTTCCATGAACCGGTCGCTTGCAAATCCTTTGCCGATGCCGCCCAAATCGATGGACTGTCCGGCTTTTTTCAACCCCGCCGTTTTTTGAGTGGAGCACAGCTCCAAATCACGGTAATTGACCAAAGGAAGAACCTTTGCGATCCTTTCCTCCGCAGGGGGCGAAGACGCATTCTTATAGTCCCACAGGTTCAGGAGCGGACCGATGGTAGGATCAAAACGCCCTCCGGAAATTCGGGAGCATTCCGTTGCGCATGAAAGGATTGCGAAGGTTTCCGGGCTGACCGCTTCATACTTCACGCCGGCTGAGCGGTTGATCCGATCCACATCGCTTCCCTGTAAAAAGCGGCTCAATAGCCGCTCCAGCCTTTGCGCCTCCTGTTCCACGGCCCGCAGCGCTTGTGCCGCATGCCTTCCGAACGCCAGATGCGCTACCTCGGTCCCCATGCCGGGATGCGCGGCTTGAACCATAACGGCATTCTCCACGGACCATTCCTCCCTGGGCATATTCCCGCCTACCCAGCATCCCCCTGTTTGGGGAAATCGGTCAGTCCCTTGAGGGCAAAGTCCGTCAGGTGATCCTGCAGCGCGGGGAAATACTGCAACCCGATCTCCTCCTTGTGGTAGCCGATTTGGATAATCGCGCCGAATATCGCCATGATCATCTCGCTGCTGATATCCGCCCGCATTTTCCCTTCCGCCTGCCACTTTTCCACCAGCTCAATGAAGTAGCGGTATAGGAAATCGATCTTGGAAAGCCCGCTATCTTCCCGAAAAGCCCGCTCGATTTTGCCGTAAACATCGGGATTATACCACTGGCTCAGGATCGGGTTGGAACGCATCCCCTGCATATTCAATAGCAGAACCTGTTTGATCAGTTTCACAGGGTCGTCATCCGGATTGACCGACCGGATGATGCGTTTCATCAGATCAGCCGTTTCCTGTTCCAGGATTTCCAGAAAGAGCTTATCCTTGGAGGGGTAGTAGTTGTAAAACGTCCCCACGCTGAACCCCGCCCGCCCGGTGATATCGGCAATCGCCGTATCCTTGAAGCCATTTTTCGCAAACAGTTCCTTTGCGCAATCGAACAATATCGTCTTTTTGTCGTCCATGTCAAACTCCACATCTACTAAGCTTTCATAGTACGGTTTCTCGCTGCCCTGTTCTCATGACATGTCTCTGCATCCACTCGTGAATGAATGAATAAAATATTCATTCATTCAGAATGTAACATGCCAGATATCTCCTGTCAAGCGTTTTAGAATAGTTCTGGAATATTTTTTCATTACAATCATGCGAGTCGATATACCCGAAGTGATCGCAATTCCGGTACGGAACAGGGTCAGAACAAGGAACCGCGCCCCAAAACTATAAAAAGCCCGGCCGGGCTTCTTATATGGGGAACGATCAATAATATTTTGCGGTGTATTTATCTACGCCATATTCTTTAATGAGCGCCTTGATGGTACCGGGACCGGCCACGCCGTCCGCTTCCATCTTTTTATCGTTCTGGAATTCGATAAGCGCCTCCTTGCTCGTCATGCCGAAATAGCCGTCGGCTTTCACATCGTACCCCAGTTGGTTGAGCATGTATTGAATGCGGGATACCCGCTTGCCCGACTTACAGCCGTATTGCGGCCATTTGAACGTGCGCTCAAACAATGCCGGCGGGATCTCTCCGTTCCGGTTGCGCCCGCTGTAGCTTTCCCTATAAAAACAGTGCCCGTCTATCTTCTTATAAAAGCTGTGCCCCCCCCAATCTTGGCCTTCCGGCCGTTCGGAGTTAAAGAAATAGACGTCCTGCGGGATGACCCATACCTGATCCTGAAGCACCTGCCTTGCGGCGGATTTACACGACGAATTCGGCCTTATGGAGGACGAGTAGCCGGTGAACTGGCCCGGCGCCTTAATGACTTCCTCTATGGTATCCCCGGGATATCCTCGGGAGAGCACGCGGTTCATCACCACGTTGCCGACCGCGATTTTCCCTTTTGTCGATTCGCCGCGCGCCTCCCCGTAGATCAGCTGCGCAAGCAGATACACGTCGTTATCGGTATACTCATAATAGTTGGAGGAATAGCCCATGTCGTTGTAGTAGGTGTCCGCTTCCTCCATATAAAAGTTTATCCATTCATCCCAATCGACCGGCTGGGGCGTCGGCTCCGGGGTGGCAGCAGGCGTGGGTTCGGGTGTTACCTCGGGCGTCGGCTCCGGCGTGGGCTGCAATGCGGGATCGGGAGTAAGCTCAAGCGCGTCGCCATCATCCACCCCGGGGTTAAGCGCCAATGCAGGCGTGGGTACAGGCGGTATGCCGTCCTCAGACAAAAGGAGGACGGATGATTCTGTGGCTACATCGGGAATCCCCTGAAAAACAGGCTGGCTGCCCTTCCATGCGACAATCTTGTTCTGGGCGACAACGCTGGATATAGCCGCCGGATCGCTTTCGGGAACCAGTTCGGCGGCTGCGGGGGCTTTTTGGAAAACCCCGGCGAAATAGAGGATTGCCGCTATTAACACGCAACCGGCCCCCGCCATCCATGCAAAGCGCCGCATCTTCCTGCGCCTCCTTGTTTTTCCCGGAAGCTTTGCGGGCTGGCCCAGCGGATTTATTAATATATTCGAGCGTTTCATTTCCAATCCAGTCTCCTCGCTGCCTATAATCCTTAACAAAAACGGGATGATACATACATCACGGGTTGCCCTTGTATGGCGTTGATCAGGCAGCTTTCCTTGTATCCGATTGTCCAATTATACCATGGGCCTGTCGGAAATGGTTTGAATTTTATTGAAACTGTGCCGGGAAAGTATTCCCACAACGGAATTGCAGCCGGGCAATTGTTGATCCATACCGCCCGAAATTTCAAGGCATAGAGCCGGCCATTGGGACGCACAATATTTTTAAAAGGAGGGATCATATGAAAGAGCACAATAACAATCGTCCCAATCCCGACAACCGGAGCGATAATGTAGCGAGAATCCAGAAAAATATCGATATGACGATCCATAACATTGAAGCTGCCGAGGATATGATGGGGAAGACGCCCGATGATAAAATGAAACAGACGCTTGCGGAGAAAAACGAACGACGCAGGGACGCGCTCCAAGGTATGCGCAACGAAATAAAGGATGAAGCCAAGCCGCAGGATACCTGGAAAAACAAATAACGGAACAACGCGTTCCAGATCTAGGAAATAAGCTTGTTTATGACATGCAGCCCCGGAGGTTCCGGGGCTTTTTGGCGTCTGCGCTCTGGAATGCCTTCAACCTGCCATGCAACCGGAAACAATATATGGGTTTCATAATACTATAGTATATACCCCATCATAAGGAGGTGATTCGCATGTCACGAGGTTTTTGGTTCGGAGATAGCTGGGGCCATCGCCCCTGGAAACGGCATGGCGGATGCAACCGTTGCAGACGTGACTTTTGGTTCTGGTAGAATACATATGTTTCATAAGTATTCTGCTTAACGAAGGGGCCGGATTTATCCGGCCTCTTTTGGGGTGGAGAATGATGCGAGAGCTTGTGAATGCGGCTCGCCCTTTTGTATTGTGGGTATCATCTGGGCTACAAGGCCGCTGAAGAGCCGATTATGGAAACATTATAACCAATATTATATAATCTAAATAGTCAATAGAACAAAGGGCATCGGACATACCTTATGCTTATCCCGGTATTAATACAGAAGTCAGATTTAAAAAGATGCCCATCGATATGGGACTCACACCAAAAGTATCCGGCTTAATATAAAAGAAATTTCATTGTATAATGAATTTGAAATTCTAAGAATGCTGGTGCGTTTATGTTTATTGCCGATTTTCATATCCATTCGAAATATTCCAGAGCGACAAGCAAGGAATGCGTGCCCGAATTCCTGGAGCTTTGGGCGCGGCGGAAGGGCCTTGACCTCATTGGCACCGGAGATTTCACCCATCCCGCGTGGCGCGAGGAGCTAAAAGAAAAACTTGCCCCTGCGGAAGAGGGGTTATACATGTTAAAGAAACCGTTCCGCAAGGAGGCCGCCGTTAAAAACGGGGATTTCGTGCCCCGCTTCATACTCTCCGCCGAGATCAGTTCCATTTATAAAAAGAACGGAAAAGTGCGCAAGGTTCATAACGTGATTCTTCTGCCCAGCCTTGAAGATGCCGAAGCCCTGTCCCGCCGCCTTGAAGCCATCGGCAACCTGCATTCCGACGGCAGGCCCATCCTGGGGCTGGACAGCAGGGATTTGCTGCAGATTACCCTTGACGTATGCCCGGAGGCCATCTTTATTCCCGCCCATATCTGGACGCCCCATTTTTCCCTGTTTGGCGCATATTCGGGATTTGACGATATTACGGAATGCTTTGAAGATTTAACGGGCCAAATCCATGCGCTTGAAACCGGCCTCTCCTCGGATCCGTCCATGAACTGGCGGCTTTCCATGCTGGATAAATTCACCTTGGTTTCAAACTCCGACGCGCATTCGCCGGGTAATCTCGCAAGGGAAGCCAACCTGTTTGACACCGCCCTCTCCTACCCGCATATCTCCCGCGCCCTGCAAAACCGGCATACCGGGGAATTTTACGGCACGCTCGAATTTTTCCCGGAGGAAGGGAAATACCACTGCGACGGGCACAGGGCCTGTAAGGTCTGCATGCAGCCCGCTCAAACAAAAGCGGTCTCCGGAATATGTCCTAAATGCGGCGGCAGAATTACCGTAGGCGTGCTGCACCGGGTGGAGGCGCTGGCCGACCGCGGCGAAGGGTTTGTCCCCCTGGATGCAAAGCATTTTGAACGGCTCGTGCCGCTTCACGAAGTGGTCGCCGCTTCCATGGGAATGACGACCGCAAGCGTAAAGGTAAAGGAACGGTACGACCATCTGCTCCATACCATTGGACCGGAGCTCTTCATCCTCCGCCAAGCGTCCCTTTCGGATATCAAGCAGGAGGCCGGGGCGTTGGTCGCCGAAGGCATCCTACGGCTGCGTTCCGGTAAGGTAGAAATCCAACCCGGATACGACGGGGAATACGGCAAAATCAAACTGCTGGACAAGGCGGAAATCGATCTGATTTCCGGGCAGATGAGCCTTTTTGCCGAAGAGCGCGATAAAAAGCGCCCAAACCCAAAGGGAATGTGGACACAGAAAGCACCGGTACAAAAAGAGGCGGCCCCAGCCCCGGAGCAGACCGTGCCGCAGACCGCGCCGCACACCGCGGACGCCATGCGGCAAACAGATATGCCTTACGGGTTGAACCGGGAACAGTGGGAGGCGGTCTCTGCCGATGACCCCGCAGTCGCCGTCATTGCCGGCCCCGGAACAGGCAAAACAAAGACGCTCGTCAGCCGCATCGCTTACCTGATTGAAACATACGGCATACCTCCTTGCGAAATTACCGCCGTTACCTTCACCAACAAGGCGGCGGGCGAAATGCGCGCACGTCTTAAAACGCATTTTGGAAACACGCATGCCGCGGACAATATACACATCGGCACCTTTCACTCCATCTGCCTGCAGATTTTGGCCGAGCAAAGGGGCAAAACGGGTATGCCAGTCATCGACGAATCGGATGCGCTTTCCATCGTCAAGGATGTTCTGAATACCCTGGGCTTGAACAGCGCGCCTAGGGACGTCCTGCGGAGGATTTCCCTGGCCAAAAACGGCATGACGCCCGCTGAAGAAAGCGCGGATATCCCATCCGAAGTATTGGGGCTGTATCAGGCGCAGCTTGCGCAATACGGTGTCCTGGATTACGATGATATCCTGCTGGAGGCGCTTGCGCTGTTTGAGCGCGAGACTCGGGATGATACCGAAGGCAAGCGCCTGTCGGCCGCCTTTTCTCATATTTTAGTGGATGAGTTTCAGGATATCAACGCGCTTCAATATCGGCTGATCCGGGCGTGGAGCGCAAACAGCGCCGGGATTTTTGCAATCGGCGATCCGGATCAGTCCATTTACGGCTTCAGAGGGTCCGACCCCCGTTGCTTTGCGCAATTCCTGAACGACCATACCCGGCTCCGGCAAGTAACCCTTACGCAAAACTATCGCTCTACGCCTGAGATCATCCGCTGCGCCCAATCGGTCATATCCGAAAACGCCGCCATCCGGCATGCCTTGGAGGCAAAAAGGGAAAGCGGCCTCAAAGTACGCCTTTTACATATGGAGGATGCGTTTTCAGAGGCGCTGTTTTTGGCGAAGGAGATCAACCGCATGGTCGGTGGGATGGATATGCTGGACGTGCAGGGATCAACGCCCGTGAAAGGAAAAGACCGGGCCGGACATCCGAGAGGCTTTTCCGACATCGCGGTATTGTATCGCACCAACCGTCAGGCCGACATTCTGGAGCAATGCCTAAGAAAAGAGGGAATTCCCTATGTGGTCGCCGGGCGGGACGACTTCCTTATGGAGGCGGAAGTCCGCGAAGCGATTGCGTTTTTCCGGTTTTTGCTTAATCCCGAGGACCTTGTTTCTCTGCGGAACTGCCTGAAGAATGCGGGCGTTCGGCAGACGGACATTGTGCAGAACATCATGGAAGCCTATGCGGCAGCGGAAAAAAGCATATCCGCACTCGATGCAGTCTTGAACGGCATCGCCTCCGGTACCGGCGCTCTCCATTTGCTGACGGAGCGGTTCCGGAAATACGAGCCTCTTGTCCGCAGCGAAAAACCTTGGAAGCTGATGGGGCTCTGGATGGAGGACGGCGGGTTGTCGGAATCGAAATGTATGCAACTGCTTTTCGATACATCAGTCATGTATAACACCATGCCGTCGCTGCTTCACAATCTCGTACTCGGGCGCGAAAGCGATTTAGTGAGAAGCGGTGGAAAAAAATATGCGCCGGACGCCGTTTCCCTCATGACCCTGCATGGAGCAAAGGGCTTGGAGTTTCCCGCAGTTTTCCTGTGCGGCGTGACGGAAGAACTGATCCCTTTCAAAAATCGCCGGGGCGTCTGCGACATTGAGGAAGAAAGACGGCTTTTTTACGTAGGCATGACGAGGGCGAAGGATGAGCTCATTCTTCTGAACCCCGCTGCACCGTCGCCTTTCCTTGCCGGTTTTGCTCCCGAAGCGTTTACAACAGAGAACGCTTTCCCGCACAGGCAAGATATGCCCAAGCAGATCAGCTTTTTGAATATTTGACCTCTCTCTATGGTCTGACCTGCACCATTGGTTACATCTGCCCTCCGTATCACGTGGCATAAAAAGGCAACCCCATTCTTAACCGCCGTGAAAGAATGGGGTTGTTTATTTTGAAAGTCAGATAAAAAGATGCCCTGCCGGACAAGAAAAAAACGAGGAACTTATCTGCCTAAATAAAGTTGGAAACAACCGTCCAGGCGCCCATGCATGCGATAAAAATGAAGACCCACGTTTTGATACGCGAGAGGTCCGTCCGGTTGCGGAAGAAAACTTGGCCTGACCACAGCCCAAGCAGCAGCCCGCCAGAGGCAGCCAGCGACCATACGAGCACCTGTGAGGTCACCAGCCCGTTGAATGTGCGAACGCCTACGGCATAGATGTTGGTGATAAAAAAGAAGAATTGTAAGGTACCGATATATGCTTCTTTTGTATCCAGCGTGCTAAGGCAGTAAAGTGCAGTGGGGGGCGCGCTTACGGCAAACAACCCACCAAACACGCCGGAAAGCAAGCCGGCAATCATACCCGCGCCGGCAGTGTGCGGGATACGTATTTTATCAGCGGTAAATAAATAATAAAGGCCCAATAGCAGCAAGAAAACACCGAATATGACGCTCAAAATAAGCTTTGGCGCACCGGCTGACCATGCGACGGCAAATGGCATAACTACAAAGTAGATGAGAATAGGCCATAGCACATGTTTAGGCCGCGCGGCCTTGCGGTATTGAAAGAACACCGTACAAGAAGCAAGCAGTGATAAAACCGCACATACCGTAGATGCAATCGGTATGCTGGGCAAAAACACCGGAAAAAATGCCATCACAACCGTAGCGTAACCAAATCCAATGGCTGCCTGCAAAAATCCGCCGACAAAAGAAGCCAGCGCCAGCCAGATATACGTCATTTCCATGCGGGACCCCCTTCGACTTAAATAAGGTGCGGGAAAAAGAAATGCGATGTCTATTGTAAGACGTATCCGGCCAGAAATCAATGGCGCTTTGTCATAAAAGATGCCGCTTGGAGGCGGCCCGAAAAAGTTGTAACAAGGAAGTCAGCAGATTGCAAGCCCGCCCTTCCTAAAGGCTAAACCTTCGTCTAATGGAGAATGGGTGATTTATTGCATTTCACATTGACATTTTTCGATTTGGTGCATATAATGCTCATATCGAATTGTTTGGATTTGAGGTGTGGAATGGAAAAATATCTGGAACATACAAAAGTGTTCAAGGCGCTGGGCGACCCCAAACGAGCTATGATTGTGGATATGCTCTCCTGCGGTGAGCTTTGCGCTTGCATGATTTTAGAGAAGTTTGAAATGTCCCAGTCCACGCTGTCCCATCATATGAAGCTCCTCTGTGAAAGCGGGCTTGTCAAGGGCAGAGAACAAGGTAAATGGACGTACTATTCGTTAGACATGGATACCATCAGCAAGGCAAAGCAGTTTTTTAACGGCATCACATCCAATAAAGAAAACTGCATCTGCAAAGAAAAGGCGGGCAGCTGTAAAGGATATGATGCAAATGAATAATGAAAAGCCCTGCTGCTGTTCAGGCGGTGGTTGCTGTACCGGGGAACCTATCACACCGTATAGCGAAAAGGATAAATGGGTGACGAGTGAAATCCATCTCCCGCAAGGGGGTGTCCCCGTGGCTTCAACAAAGCTTACCTTCAAAGATATTCTCGGAGCCTGGAAAGTGCGTTGGGGCATAGGCCGGATGAATTACAAGATCAGTCCGGGACTTTACGCCGTAGGCAGCCCTGATCACACGTCCCCTGTGCTGGTTAGCGCGAACTATAAGCTGACATTTGATACTCTAAGAAAAGAGCTTTTCGGTTTCAGCTGCTGGCTTTTGATACTCGATACAAAGGGCGTCAATGTCTGGTGCGCTGCCGGTAAAGGGACGTTCGGAACCGATGAACTTGTGGGCCGCATATCAAAAACAAGGCTGGCTGAGATTGTATCGCACAGAACATTGATTTTGCCGCAATTGGGCGCGCCCGGCGTGAGCGCCCATGAAGTGGCCAAACAAACAGGGTTCTCTGTGGTTTACGGCCCTGTAAGGGCAAAGGATATGAAGGCTTTCATCAATTCCGGCTTCAAGGCCACAGAAGAAATGCGCGCCGTGAGATTTACGGCATGGGATCGATTGGTCCTCACTCCCGTGGAATTGGCGGCGGCCGCAAAGACTTCACTGATGGTTTTCGGAGCATTGTTCCTTATCAACCTGTTTGCGGCAAGACCATTCGGGCTTGCGGATTTTATCGCGTATGCGGGCGCTGTGGTAACGGGAACCGTTCTTACGCCTCTGTTCCTTCCGCTTATTCCCGGCAGAGCGTTTGCGTGGAAGGGCTGGCTGCTGGGTCTTTTTTGGACGGCAGGATTTGTTTGGCTAAATGAGTGGTTCACCTCCGAGTTTTTGCTTCTTGCCATAGGTTATCTGCTGGTGCTGCCGTCATTGTCGGCATACTTGGCGATGAATTTTACTGGCTCGTCAACATACACTTCCTTTTCCGGCGTTATCAAGGAAATGAAAGCGGCGGTGCCGCTCATTGCCCTTTCATCCGTCGCGGGAATTGTGTTGGTGCTCATAAAGAGCCTGTCGGCCTAAAAGGAGGGCGCTATGAAACACAGGTATCTGAAAAATGCCGTCACCCTGAATTTATCAGCCGAAAAGTGTATCGGGTGCGGAAGGTGTGCGGAGGTCTGCCCGCATGAAGTGTTCAAGCTGGACGAACGAAAGGCGCGGATAAAAGACAAAGACCTATGTATGGAGTGCGGCGCTTGTGCGATAAACTGTCCCCCAGACGCCATCACTGTTGATGCCGGAGTGGGATGCGCCGCCGCCGTGATTATGGGCTGGCTTACCGGCAGCGAACCAAGCTGTGATTGTTCAGACGGCGGGGAATGCTGCTAAAATGGAGAGTGTGCTTTTATGGGCAAAGAGAATACCGGTATCGGCTTCTTTGAAAAATATCTGACCCTTTGGGTCTTGCTATGCATGGCAGCGGGGATCCTGATCGGAAAATTCCTGCCGGGCTTTCCCGCGTTTCTGGGGCGGTTTGAGTATGCACATACCTCTATCCCCATTGCGGTGCTGATTTGGGTCATGATATACCCCATGATGCTGAAGGTGGATTTTCAGTCGATAAAAAACGTGCGCAGGCATCCGCAGGGGCTTCTTGTATCCGGCGGAACAAGCTGGCTGATTAAGCCCTTTTTGATGTTCGGCCTTGCGTCGTTTTTCTTCTATGTGGTATTCAAAGCCTTTATCCCCGCGGAACTGGCAAGGGATTATGTGGCGGGCGCGGTTTTGCTTGGCGCGGCTCCCTGTACCGCGATGGTATTTGTATGGAGCCATCTGACAAAAGGCGACCCTGCTCATACGCTCGTCCAGGTATCCATCAACGATCTGCTGATTATTTTCCTGTTCGCGCCAATCGTATCCTTTTTGCTCGGCGTATCAAACATTCAGGTCCCATGGGATGTGCTGCTTTTCTCCGTTATCGTGTTTGTGGCGATTCCTCTGGCGGGGGGCGCGCTCACCCGCATGTGGATGAACCGGCGCAAAGGAGCGGATTACTTTAATCACCGTTTTATTCCCAAGTTTAACGGCGTGACAACCGTAGGGCTGCTTTTGACGCTGGTTATTATTTTCTCGTTTCAAGGGGACGCCATACTGAACAATCCCCTTCATGTGCTGATGATCGCCGTCCCGCTGGTGCTCCAGAATATCATTACGGCGCTCTTTGCGTATTGGCTTTGCAAGAAACTGAAACAGCCGCATAACATCGCGGCTCCCGCTGCGCTCATAGGCGCGTCTGACTTTTTCGAGCTGTCGGTAGCCGTCGCCATCACGCTTTTCGGCGCCACCTCCCCGGTTGTGCTGGTTACGACAGTCGGCGTACTGACCGAGGTTCCCGTGATGCTCCTGCTGGTGCGGTTTGTGAATAAGACCCGGCATTGGTTCCCAAAGGAAGGAGAAGCAGCATGACAAAGGTTGCCTTTATTTGCGTCCATAACTCCTGCCGCAGCCAGATCGCGGAGGCGCTTGGCAAACACCTTGCCGGTGATGTGTTTGAGAGCTATTCGGCGGGAACGGAAACCAAGCCGCAGATCAATCAGGATGCCGTCCGATTGATGAAGCAGCTTTATGGGATCGACATGGAAAAAACGCAGCGCCCAAAGCTGCTCTCAGAGATTCCTCCGGTTGATGTGGTCGTTACGATGGGCTGCAACGTTACCTGCCCATACCTGCCCTGCAAACACAGGGAAGATTGGGGGTTGGATGATCCAACAGGGAAAAGCGATGAAGAATTTATAGCTGTCATACGCAAGATAGAGAGCAAAATCAAGCTGCTTGCAAACCGGATCAGATTTAACAACTTGCAAGGATAGCGAATACCTGCTGTGGATGCTACTCTGTTAATTCTTTCCAATCACTTCTTTCCAAATATACGCCTGCCAATGCCCTTTGAAGTAACGCCGGAAGATGTAAAAAAATAACGAAGAAAGCACCGAAGGCCCAATGCCTTTGGTGCTTCCCGGTTGCCTGTTATATTTTAGATAAAAATGGTGTCAGCGGTGATCTTGCATATTTGTTTTATGGATCTATCTCACGATTTTCAACATACTCAAAATAAATTCATAGGGTATTTCAAATATCTGCGGTCCGGCTGCTCCGTATGACAAAGCGTATTTCTGATAGAAAACGACCAGTGAGGTTTCTGTAAGATAAAAGTCGTTTGGGTCAAACTGTCGGATGCTTTCGTAACCATTGCCCGAATAAGCGTCATCAAATGAATAAGGAGAACCATATCCTTTTTGCAAATTTTCGTTTATATCTTCCGTAACTTTTTTTGAGACAAACTCGTATATATCATTCATATAGCGATCTTCATCCACCTCAAATATATCTGAAAGGCTCAATTTCTTTCCGGTATTTAAGTCGAAAGTATCTCCTTCAATACCTGCCCACCCTACACCGCCGGCGCCGCCATCGAGTGTAGCCGACACCGAGATAATTCCTCCAAATTCAGCTTCAAGGCAATAGTGAGCTTGCCTATAAAAATTATCCTTTTGTCCTTCAATCTTTCTGTCTGGCGCTGCCGCCTCAAGATCCCGTAAGGCATCAAAAGGAAGCTCGTCATAGAAGAAATTTTCCTTATCGGCAAAAAACTGATTGATTGCCGGAATCCCGGCGTAAGTCCCTGCCAGTATAGGCAGCTTTAAGTCTAATTCTACAAAGTTCCCCAAGTCACTGTAATATTTTTTCTTTATGTCAAACGTAGAAAACGCAACAGTTGGCATGATTGTCTGCGTTGGGGCAGGTGGTACCGTATGATATGCGTTTGGATCTTCAGGCACCGAAACACATGAAACAAAAAAGAATAAGATACAGAAGAGCACACTCAATGTACATATAATTTTCTTCAAGTTTTTCACCCCCAGTCGATTATACTGCAATTTTACCAAGTGGGTACAGGTTTGCCGGTAATACATTTTCTGCACGTTTCTCTATCTTTGAAAATAGGGCTTGCCTTTCTTAATTTGCCGGTTTATCCCCATGCCGCAGGTCTTCTTTCGGCAAGCCATCATATAACCAAAATACTAACCGGCCTTTATATCTAACCCAATTCAATATAAAAAAGACATTGCTCCCCCTCGGCGGAAGCCGCCTCTGGAGTTACAATACGAAAAGATTTGCGCCGTACGCGGGAGCGCGCCGCCGCAAGTGCCGCAGGTAAATTCACTTCACCCCAAGATGTTAGATAAACCGGGCGAATCCGACTTGGGCGGCGAACCCCGATTAAAGAATGGGTAGACAAAGCCTGCCCATTCTTTATTAAGAAGTTAGGTAAATATAGATGCCCGTATTTGTTCCGCATTATGCTCATAATCATCGCAAAGGAATCATTTATGGCTTTGAGTATCTGCCGGAAATCACAAGCGCCTTTTGCGTTATGAAGCGACTTGGATTATGTAGTTGTTCCATTTCAAAATGAACCTTGCCTGGATAGGTATATTCTAACTGCCATTTGCCATCTATGCCTTTTTTATCTGTCAACCATTGTATGGCTGGTTTCATACGTACATCATACCCTATCTGTGCCGTGGTGCAATAACACAAAGCTCGAAAAACACTATAATGATAACGGAACGGATAAGCCAGCATTCTAAATCGCTTATCATTCGCATCCATAAATAAGTTGTTTTCAAGCAAATATCCAAGGGCCAATTCGCTTGCCCGCAGTACATCTTCCAGCCGATACATATTGCCTGAACAAATGTATTGATGAAATCCTTCAAGAACACATATAGTGGTATGGGGGTCGCCGGCAATCTTATCGTGATACCATGTAAAGCCGCCATCCTCTTTTTGATGCTCAAGCAAAAAATGAAGCAACTTTTTAACTCCCTTATTTTCAGGGCAAAAATAGGACAGGTAATTGAGTGCCATCCCATCCACGCAAATATCGCTTGGAATATTGCTCTTTGCCAAATTCAGTGCGCCATTATCCGGCAAGCACTCCAAAAGCATTTTCTCGCACATCTGCCTGCAAGCGTCGGTTTCCAGCGGGATGAACAGGTTCTTTAGATCTAACAGGGTATAATGTGTTGATGTCCATTTAGGCTGGTAATAGTATTGTCCCCAATGACCGCTCTGGCCCCTGCATGACAAAAGCCATACGCCAAAGCCCTCTTTGCTAATTTTGTTCCGGATCTCTCGCAAACTGAATTCCTTTTCATTAAGCACAAAACGTTTCGTCATGTATTGTATAGCCGGATCACCGCTCATCAACCACTCTATCACCGGTTCCATGATTCACCTCCATAAGGAGCTTTGTTTAATATGGTATTATATAAATAATCCGTAATTCAGTTAATATTGTACTACAAAAAATGGAAACAATCGATATTTTACAAAGGGTTAATGAAGCAAGAGCGGTAGGCAAATGAGACATTTATGTTCAGAAGTTAGCTTTTTCATTTTTAATCACTCAAATTGAGAGGTTTATATGATGGACATCGGGATAACCTCCGAAGCCTGAAAAATGCTCAACCCTCTCATAAATACAGGCTTGAGCATAGAAAACCACGGCTGATATTTGGACATTCCAGAAAGAGCGTTTCACTGATCAACCGTCGTTCAAAAAGTTAAAAAATATTTCATGGCCCACGCAATATCAGGCTAAATTTTCCGTCTATATAGATGATGGGAATTTCCAGTTTGGGGAGGAACTTGAGTGCAGGACAATGCAATCATAAATCTGTTCTGGCAGCGGTCAGAGGACGCTCTAGCCGAGTGCGAACGTAAATTCGGCGCATACTGCCGGATCGTAGCGGTCAACATCCTGCATAGCCAAGAGGATGCGAGTGAGTGCGTCAATGAAACGTGGCTCAGAGCGTGGAACGCAATTCCTCCCGCCAAGCCAGATAAACTCAAAGCGTTCCTCGGTAAGATCGCACGCAACCTGGCGCTTGACCGCTACGAAGCTGACCATACGCAAAAGCGCAACGGCGCTTTTGAAATTGCCCTTGACGAACTTGCCGAAATTTCCGCACCGGAACAAGCTGATGAGGGCGAAATCACCCGTGTGATAAACGCCTTCCTGCGGTCCGAGCCAACCGACCACGCAGACATCTTTATCAAGCGTTATTGGTATCTTTTAAGCGTGAAAGAAATCGCAACCGAAACCGGATATACTCAGAGCAAAACCGTATCATTACTGTTCCGTATGCGCAGCAGGCTAAAGGCCAAACTTAAAAGCGAGGGTTTACTGTGAATAAGAAAATCATGCGGGCAATCGGCGGTATTGATGACGACCTCATCGAGCGCGCCGCTCCGAAAGAAAAAGTCAAGCGAGTGGTAACGTTCGCCCCGTGGTTGAAATGGGCGATGCCTATTGCCGCGTGTCTGGTGATTGCAGTGGCTGTTATGTTGCCGCAAATCACGCAACCGAATTATGGATCAATAACGGGCGCTGGGGATACAGGAGGCGTACTCATGGGTGCTGCTTCGGAAAACGGAGCGGCATTGCCCCCGCCGAGCCTAACGCTTGACAGCGGGAGCGAATTTGCCGCATGCTATACCTCTCCCGCAGAATGGCGCGGTCTGCCTGCTGAGAATTTTATCCTTGATGGGGACGCAGACGGTTCAGCAAGGTCCGACCGTATTGTATTTCAATCGCTTGATGACCTCGCCGACTATGCCGACACATTTGTACTTGTTTTCAGCGTTCGTGAAGTCGCGCCCGACAGTGACAATATGCAGACGGCGATTGCCGAATATACCGAAACAATCGGCGACAATATCGTTACACGGCAATGGGACGACCACACAGTTTCTACCGGCAGCAGAGTTCTCATTCGCCAGCAGCTCATTGGTGGTTGTACCATGGATGAACCAAGCAACCTGCTCCGTAAGGGCGGCATCTATGTTTTGCCTCTCAAATTTAACAAGGATCTAGCGGCGTATGAAGTAATGGGCGACCTCGACGTGCTGTTTGAGCTTGACAGCGAGGGTAAAATGGTGTCCCACTCCCGGTTCCCAGGCTTGAATCAGTATGACGGAATGACGTTACCGGAATTTCTTGACGAGGTGCGGGGGTTATATGCAGGGACTGATGTTACATTTGCCGAACAACCAATCCTCTCCGCCGCGCAAGCGGAAGATCAGGTGCGCGACGCGTATATTGCCTCCGGATTCCGAAAATTCTCGATCGAATTCGATTCAGCGGTTATCGTGCTGGGCGCGGACGTTTATCTTTTCAAAGTTTCTTTTGGTGATGATGGTGTAAATGGCTCGGAATATGCTGCGATAGCGCAAAACAACGGTGCGTTCGTTCGGCTGGAAAAAGACCCGCGCGGTGAATTTAAGATACTCGGCGGGCTTGGCAGTTTTCCAAAGAACAGCCATAAGTAACCGCCACGTGAAAATTCACCAAGGGGCTGACAATGAAGAAACTATGCTTATTACTCGCGTGTCTGCTCACGCTGACGGCCTGCGAAGCAGCTGCGCCGGGCGCGCAGGAACCAACGCAGCCTTCACAAAGCAATGTTGCGCAAACCACGGCACCTAATGACGCAGCACCGCTCAAGCCCGACAAAACGTTCAACAGCCTTATGGACGAGCTGCTTGCGGATACCGGTTCGAACGCATGCATATCGCCGCTGTCATTCAAATTCGCTTTGGGTATAGCGTATAACGGTGCTAAAGGCAGTACAGCCGAATTGCTCTCTGCATTGTTCGGCGTGCCGCCTGATGAAATGAACGCCTGGGCTTTGGCATATTTAGAGGAAGCGAAAAAGTATGACGGTTCACAGCGTGATGCGTATTCGCCGCCGAACCCCGAGCTGCGGATTGCCAATTCATATTGGTTGCGAAAAGGGTTGGAAGGCGAGATCGCAAAGCGTTTCACCAACACGCTCACGAGGAGTTTTCATGCACAAAGCGGTAAGTTTGACAAGAAACCGGACCCGGTCAATGATTGGGTCAGTGATGCGACAAACGGCAAAATAGAGGAAATCCTTGCGGAGATCGATCCCAACGCGCTGTCGTATCTTGTGAATGCCCTCTACTTCAACGCGCATTGGATAAACGACTTCGATGAGAACCGCACGCGCCAGGCGAGTTTTACCAATATTGACGGGAGCAAGGTCACAACCGATATGCTCCACGGCGGAGCGGACAGCCACATCAACACGGCACAGTTTGAGGGTATGGCAAAACATCTTTATGGCGGCTTCACATTTACCGCCGTTATGCCCAAGACGGATGCGCCTGTGACGATGGACAGCTTGGCCGAAGCGCAAAAATCCGCTGATGAGAGCTATACGTCCGTCATTCTGACAATCCCAAAGTATGAAATCGACACACGCGTCGATTTCATAGAGGGAAATCATCCGGAATTTGACGCGCTGTTCGCGCATCATGGAATGGACGGAGCATTATCAGCGGACGCCGATACCACCGACCTGCTGATCTCCCAAATAATCCACAAGACGACGTTCTCGCTTGCGGAAGCGGGCATTGAAGCGAGCGCGGCGACAGTCGTCGGCCTTTTAGCAGGCGGAGCTGCTCCATCCGAGTCGAAAGAGGTTGCGGTTACTTTCGATCAGCCGTTCTACTTTACGCTGACGGATAAGCACGGCGAGGTGCTGTTTGTCGGCAAGGTGATGACGTTGGAAGCCTGAATAATGCAACGACTATCGTCCTCATCAGCGTATGGGTTTTCAAACACCAAATCAAGTAGAACACGGCATTTATAACGGCTTGCAGGGATAAATAATAAAACGCCTACAGCAAATGGACTGTCCGAAAACAATTGTCCAATTTACTGTAGGCATTCCATTTGGTGGAGGCGGGGGGGGTCGAACCCCCGTCCGAAAACCCGTCCACAGGACTTTCTACGAGCGTAGTTGGTGTTTTAGAATTCCCTCCACGCAGCCCCCGCCAACAGGGTCAGCGCATTGGTAGCTTCATAAATCCCACCTGCCGCAAAGCTTAGGCAGGCTGGTTCCCCACGATGATGACGCCCGGGTACCGGCCGTGGGCCTCCGGCGCCGAACGGTCACTGCTTAAGCAGCGACGGGAACGTAATTATCGTTCTCTGTTATTGTTTAAGTCCCAGTTATTACGCAGTCCGGACCTGCGGCTCGCTTATCCCATTTCCGCGATCCCCGTCGAAACCAGTTTCGCCCCCATGAAGATCCGCAATGCGGGAAAAAGAGGCGGGTGTCTTCCCCGCCTCTTATATTATATGTTATTTTCGCTTTTCAGTCAAATAGATGCAGGATGTCAAGCGTGGCAAAATAATCCTCGGGCGTTTCCGCACGGCGGATGAGCTGTGTGGTGCCATCCGCCTTTAAGAGCACCTCCGCGGAACGCAGCTTGCCATTGTAGTTGTACCCCATGGCAAAGCCGTGCGCGCCGGTATCGTGCAGGACGACAAGATCGCCCATCTCAATTTTCGGCAACGGCCTGTCCACCGCAAATTTATCGTTGTTCTCGCAAAGCGAGCCCGTCACATCGTAGACATGGTCGTGCGGCGCGTTTTCCTTGCCCATGACGGTGATGTGGTGGTATGCGCCGTACATGGCCGGGCGCATGAGGTTCGCGGCGCACGCATCCAGGCCGATATACTGCTTGTGCGTATCCTTTCGGTGGACGGCCGTCGTCACAAGATACCCATACGGCCCCGTGACATACCGGCCAAGCTCGGTGAATATGGAAAGCTCCATGCCCGCGGGAACAACGACCTCGTCATATGCGCGCTGCACCTCACGGCCAATCCATTCGATATCCGCTTCCTCGGCGTCAGGCAGGTACGGAATGCCGATGCCGCCCGAAAGGTTGATAAACGCGATCTCCGCCCCCGTATCGTTTTTGAGTTCCACCGCCGTCTCAAACAGTGTGCGCGCAAGCGCCGGATAATAGTTGGGGTCGGTGGTGTTACTCGATAAAAACGCGTGCAGCCCGAACCGCTTTACGCCCAAAGTCTTAAGCTTTATGAAGCCTTCGGTCAGCTGCTCCCGCGTAAAGCCGTACTTTGCGTCACCCGGATTGCCCATAATGGTATTGCCCGCGCGGAACTCCCCGCCAGGGTTATACCGGCAGCAGATGGTTTCAGGTATCCCGCCGTGCTTTTTCAAAAAATCGATATGCGTGATGTCATCGAGATTGATGATGGCGTCAAGCTTCCTCGCCAGCTCGAATTCTTCGGGCGGGGTATCGTTGGAGGAGAACATAATATGTTCGCCCGTGATTTTGAGCGCTTCGCAGAGCATGAGTTCGGTCAGCGAAGAGCAGTCCATCCCACTGCCAGCATCATATAAAAGCTTTAATATCACCGGGTTGGGCTCCGCCTTTACGGCGTAATATTCCCGAAAGCCTTTGTTCCAGGAGAACGCCTCTTGCAGGCGTTTAAGGTTTTTCTTCATCGCGGCTTCGTCATAGATGTGAAACGGCGTGGGGTACTGCTGCACAATGGCTTCAAGCTCCGCCTTAGTAAAGGGCAATGTCTTCATGGAACTCCTCCTGTAACAAAATATGCAAACCCGCTTCATGCAAAGCGGTTTGTATTTCCTGATCGTTTCGCTTTACCATAGCGCCTTGTGAAAGCGAAATGCGCAAGCAATGCCGGCAAATTTCCGGCCTATGCTTATAGATAACAACCTAGCAGCAAATGTAACCGCGCTACGCATGCTCCTTGCACGCCGCAGCTACTACAGCCAAGGATAACAGATGTCAGAGGGTCAGTCGCGGTCCCGCATTTCCTTAAAGCTGCGCTCCATCTCGCGCTTGCTGTCCCGGTCCGCCATGTCGCTGCGCTTGTCGTAAAGCTTTTTGCCCTTGGCCACGGCAATCTCCATCTTGGCCCGGCCTTCCTTAAAATAAATCTGCAAAGGAATCAAACTCATTCCCTGCGCCTGTTGCAGGCCGTGCAGTTTATCGATCTCCCGCCGGTGCAGCAGCAGCTTACGGTCCCGGAACGGATCCTTGTTGTAAATGTTCCCCTGGTCATAGGGGCTGATATGCATGCCGTGGACGAATATTTCGCCACTCTTTACAATGCAGTAGCTGTCTTTCAAATTGACCTTGCCCGCACGCAAGGATTTGACCTCGGTGCCAAAAAGCACGAGGCCGCATTCATAGGTATCCTCTATAAAATATTCATGCCGCGCCTTGCGGTTCTGCGCGATGACCTTTACGCCCTTCTGCATGGAGCCTCCCGGTATGAAATAGCCTATCTCCTGCCGCGGTACGCGTAGGTGACGCGGCGGGCCTTCCTGCGGCGCGCGTGCCTGCGGTTCCTGAGATAACTGAACAGGCCTACCACAAAAAGCAGGAGCAGGACGACCAGAATAATGAACGGCCACGGGCCGTGTGTGCCGTTTCCCGCTACAGGGTCGTCCATCAGCTTCACGTCCGGCGTTTCCACCACGCCGCCGCCCATTTGCACCACATCGCGGCTTGCATACGCGTCTGCCGTAAAGAGCGTGCGCCCTTCAAACTTGTAGGCGACAGTGGCCAGCAGGTCGCCTTCCTTGACGGGGGCGGCAATCTCCCCCACCGTCGCAACGGAGGTGGTGATAGCGGAGACGTTGTTCTTGATGCGGTCCATTTCCTCCGCCAGGCAGGAAATCTGTTTGCCAGTGAGATCCACGTTGAGCTTTAAGAGCCCACCCGTTTCATCGTCAAAGCTGCAGTTCTTGACCGAGACCTCCACCTGGCTGGGAAGGCTCAGCGTGGAAACATCCAGCGTCTGGTAGCTGGAAAAGCCCCAGTCAAACAACTCCTTGGAAAGCGAGAAGCGATAGTCCGCAGTCTTCGCATTGAACTGCACAAGAACGAACGTTACGCCGTCCTTTTCCGCCGCAGAAACCAGGCAGAACCCGGCCTGATTGGTTTCCCCCGTCTTGACGCCGATGGCGTAGGGGTATTCCATGTTTTTATCCGTACTGTCGGCCTTGGTGTGAAGCAAACGGTTGGAATTTTCCAAGTGATACCCATCGCTGTCCTTGTTGGTGGCGGGTACGTCGTATGCTTTCTTTTTGGCAATGGCGCGGAAATCTTCGTTTTGGAGCGCATAGCTGACCAGTTTCACCATATCCGCAGCGGTCGTATAGTGGTCGTCCTCATGCCTGCCGTGCGGATTGACAAAATGGCTGTTGGTCATGTTAAGTTCCGCGGCCTTCTGGTTCATCATATCCGCAAAGCCGGAGATGGAGCCGCCGATATGCACGGCGATTGCCGCGGCGGCGTCGTTGCCCGAAACGAGCATCATGCCATAAATCAGATCCCGGAGCGAAAGCGTCTCCCCTGGTAAAATTCCCATAAGCGAGCTTCTCGATCCAAAGGTGGCCACTTCTTCGCCCACCGTCACGGCATCGTCAAGTTTGCCGTTTTCCAGCGCGAGAATGCAGGTCATAATCTTGGTGGTGCTGGCGGGAAACGCGCGCTCGTTCGCGTTTTTTTCCACCAACAGCGTTCCTGCGCCAGCCTGGGCAAATGCGACATATTGCGTATCAAGACTGTCCCCCGGCGTATAAGCCAGCGTAGAGGACGCCCCCATCAGCAGCAGCAACACCGTCAGCGCACAAAGAAATCTCTTCAAAGCGTTTCATCCTTTTTTGCTTTCTAGGCGGAAATAAAGAGGCAAGTTGATTTCAAAAAGAACGGAATTCTTTCGCAGCGTTGCCTGAACCGCCCAAAATCTCATATTAGTATAGCAAACTTGTATCAATATTGTATAGTGAATTCTCCTTCATTCACAAACCGTTTCCATTTTATGCGGTATTTTGCCGCACAAAATAATGGAATTGTGGTATACTTAGAATATTCTTGGAGTTCATTCATTCTATCATAAGCGCGGTATGACGCAAGAAAAACCTCTGAAGCCGGGAGGAGAGCAAACGTATGGCAGTACGGATATTATTGGTAGACGACGAGCCTTTGATACTTAAGGGGCTCCGCTTTTCCCTGCAGCAGGAGGGATACGAAATCGATTCGGCGGCGGACGGAGAGGAAGCGGTCCAGAAAATTTTTGCCAACCCGTATGATTTGATCCTGCTCGACGTGATGCTGCCCAAGCTTTCCGGCATTGAGGTCTGCCAGCGCGTACGGGAAACGTTGGATGTTCCCATCATCATGCTCACCGCCAAAGGCGAGGATATGGATAAGATTTTAGGGCTTGAGTACGGCGCGGATGATTATATGGTGAAACCCTTTAACATCCTGGAGGTCAAGGCCCGCATTAAAACCATACTGCGCCGCGCCTCCTCCGGAAAACGTGAGGAAAAAAAGCCCCAGCTTGCGGGGGGCGGCCTGTTCTTGGATGCCGTCGCGCGCTCCGTGGAAGCGGACGGCAAGCCCATCAACCTGACGGTAAAGGAATTTGACCTTTTGCAATTGTTCATGTCCAACCCCGGGCGTGTGTTCAGCCGCGAAGAGCTGTTGGAAACCATCTGGGGAAACGACTATTTTGGCGATTTCCGTACGGTGGACGTGCATATCCGCCGCCTGCGCGAAAAAATAGAAGCGGACCCCGCAAAGCCCCAGCATATCCTCACCAAATGGGGCATTGGCTATTACTTCGGCCATGCGTAGGTTTTTGGGTTCCATACGGTTTCGCATACTGGCAATTTACCTGATGCTGATGATTCTCGCGTTCGTCGCGGTAAGCACCATTGTTTCCGTATTGATCGAAAACTTCCTTGTTTCCCAACGAACGCAGGAACAACAGCGGCAGACCGAGCGTCTGGCGCTTGAACTTGCGCCGCTTGTCGCGGATGAGGATATCCGCGGCATATATCAGCTGACCTCCAACTGGGCGCAGGAAACCGGGGGCAGGGTGCTCTTTATGGACACGGACGCCGTGGTGCAGATGGACACCGCTTCCCAGTATAACGGCTTTAAGCTGCCCTACCGTGAAGTGCGGGACGTGCTGCTGACGGACGCCGAATCTTCCTATGGCTTCCACAAACTCAACAAATACGACAATCTTGACACCTTCACGTTCATTACCTCTACGGATTGGGTGGTCTATTACACCGCCGCCGTTACGGCGAACGGCACAATCCAGGGGGTTCTTCTTTATTCCGTTTCCATACAGAACGCCATCACCCATGTCAACGACATCACCAAGCAGATCGGCCTGGTGTTTGTGGCGTTTGCGCTGGCAGTCGCCATCGTGAGCCTGATGGTTTCCGGCTGGCTCACCAAGCCCATCGTCGCTCTGACCAACGCGATCCGCCGCGTAGGCGCACAAGGGTACGGCGACCGCGTGCCCGTAAAAGGCAAAGACGAGCTTTCGGAGCTTTCCGAAGCCTTTAACATCATGAGCGAAAAGCTCGAGAACCACGACAGGCTCAGAAACGAGTTTGTCTCCAACGCCTCCCACGAATTAAAGACGCCGCTTTCCACCATGAAGCTGCTTGCCGAATCCATGCTTTACGAGGAAAACCCGGACCCGAGGATATCCCGGGAATTCTTTGCGGATATCAACCACGAGGTGGACCGCCTGACGCATATCGTCAACGACCTGTTGCGTTTGGTCAACGAAGAAAACGCCGGCGGCGCGCTCAGCCTCTCTCCCATTGATTTGGAAGAGCTTACGTCCAGGGTCCTGCACCGCCTGATGCCGCTTGCGAAAAACAAGGGCATCCGGCTGGAACGCAAACTGGTTTCCGTGAAAATCGAGTGCGATGAGACGCGTATCGAGCAGGTAGTTACAAACCTTGTGGACAACGCCCTCAAATATACAGACAAGGGCAGCGTTTCCGTCACGTTAAAGCCGGATGGCCCGTACGCGGTCCTGATCGTGCACGATACCGGCATCGGCATCCCAAAGGAGTCCATCCCCAGGCTGTTTGAGCGTTTCTATCGGGTGGACAAGGCGAGAAGCCGCGATACGGGCGGCACCGGCCTTGGGCTTTCCATTGTGGAGCGCATTGTCTCCATGCACGGGGGGTACATTCAGGTGGAAAGCGTGCTCGGACGCGGCTCCACATTTACCGTACGGCTGCCGCTGCATCCCCCGCAGCAGAAAGGAGGGGATGCAAAGTGAAAACCGCCCTGCGTTTTCTGGCTTTCATTCTGGCGCTGCTGTTGGCTTTTACCGGCTGCGGCATACAGACCACCATACAGGAGGACGCCATCAAAGAGGCGTTGCCCGGCATCGACCCCGCTGCGGGCATCGGGCGGGATGTGGATATCACGCTCTATTTCCGTCTGACGGACGAGCCTGCCCTGGTCCCCGTACAGCGCACCGTGGCCGTACGCGCCAACGAATATGTGGGCGGCGCGGTGGTGCGCCAGCTCTTAAACGGCCCAACCGCCTTATTCGGGGATCTCGAACGGGTGCTTCCCAAGGGCACCCGCCTTGTGGACATTTACCCGGACGGCGGCATCCTTTATGTGGTGCTTTCTAAAGAACTGTTGGAATATGAAGAGGAAACGTCCACCCGGGAGGAGATCGAGCTGACAAAACGGCTGGGCGTATACGCCATCGTCAACTCCCTGTCCACATTGGGCGACGCAAGCCGCGTGCAGATTTTGGTGGACATGGACGGAACGGGCAAGGGTTCGCGCGTCTCTCCCTTCCTGCTGGGATTTACGTCTGAATACACCTCCTCGCAATGGCTGGATCCGATGGGATTTGAAGAGGATGTGGTGGTTAACCCCACGCTGATGGTCAACCTTGCCATGCAGCGTCTGACCGAGGAAGATTACGCGCAAGCCTACATGTTCTTTGCGGAAAGCGAGACAGGCGGCCTGCAGAAGCCCGATTTTGCGGCATTTGAGACAAACCTGCTCTCTTTGGGCACGATCGACGATTTCACCGTAAAGAGCACCGACACCGGCGGCAACACGTTAAACGGCAAAGCCACGGTGGATATCGTCTGGACATCCCGGGAGGACGGGCAAACGCGCACCGTAAAGAACGCCGTATTGGCGCTGCTGCCTGAAGGGGAACTTTATAAAATCGGCTTCTATTCCCTGATAGAGGCGCTGGAACAGTCAAGATAGAGGTAAGTATGTTACAGAACATCCGCATGACGCATTCCCGCAGCCAATGGGGCCGGCTTCAGAAAACGATCGGAAGCAGCCTTGTATTGGTGCTGCTCATCGCCGTGGTCTTGACAGGTTGCGCCAGCGCTGCGGAATATCCCGCCCCCCTGCCGCAAAGCGTTGCTACGCCGCCGCCCGTGGAAGCCGGGGATAATACAACGATACAGCTTACACTTTTCTTCCCCACGCAGGACGGCCATTCACTGGGCAGCGAACAACGGGACATCGTACGCCCCGAAAATGTCAGCCGCGCGCGCTCCGCCATTGAGGCGCTGTGCGAGGGCCCGAAAAGCGATGCCCTTTCCGCCGCTGTACCCGAAGGCTGGGCGCTTTCCGGCGTGGAACTTTCCGGCGACGTATGCAACATCTATTTTATTGGCAACTCTGTTACGGGCAATGAGCTTTTGATTTTGCGCGCGGCAGCCGCCGCCACTGTGTATGCAAGCGAAGGCATCTCCTATACGAATATCTACCTCAACGGCATGCAGCCGGGGTATGCGGGCAATCCGCTCGGCGTGCTCTCCCCCATCGATATACCGCTCGACTCATATCTCATCAACGTCTCGCGGGACAATACCGATACCGGTTCCAACGGGACCGGCGAAGCGAACGTCCTCAAAAGCCGCAACGCGCAGCTCTATTTTACGGATATTACAGGCAGCCTGCTGCTTTGTGATGTACGGGAGCTTTCCTATAAGCAACACGAGCACGCCAATATCGTCATCGCGGCGCTTTTGGGCGAGCTTGCAAAAGGTTCCCTGGGCAGCGTTGGCCGGGAGCCTGTACTGCCCAGCGATATGCGGCTTGTAAAATGCGTGATGCCCGAGTCTGCTTCCCCTTCTTCCGCGACAACGGATATCCCGCTTGCGGCATCCGTAACGGGACAGGTGGTGGACCTTTACTTCACCCGCCCGTCGGAAGAGATCACCTCCCCCATTGTATACGCTTCGATCGTATATACGGTAACAGGCTTCTGGCCCCAGACCGAAGGCGTGCGCATCTATCTGGATGACGTGCCCGTCACGGTGGGGAGCGCGCTGAATAACGGCGATGGCGGCACGATATTTTCCCGCGCCGATTTTTCCGGCATGCTGGGACATACCGTAACACTTTTGTTCCCGGATCAGGACGGTCTCGGCCTGTATCCTGTATTAAGGTGCCTGCCGCAAAGCGCCGCGTACGATCCGCTTGCAAGGCTGGCTGCGCTCTTTACCGGCCCCGCCGACCCCGGCCTGCCGCTTTCCATGTTTGAAGAAGGAGATGTGCTGGGCGTTTCCATACAGGGCAACATGGCGGTGATCAATTTCAAAGAGGGTTTTTACGAAAAGCTTTCCGCCTTTGTGGAAAGCGGCGTATCGCGTCTTCCCCAAAACACGCGCGCGCAGATGGCCGTATTTTCCATGGTCAATACGCTTGCAAGTATTCCGGGCGTGGATAAAGTATGGATGCTCGAAGATGGCGAACGCATCGACAAAAGCATCAACCTTTTATACTTGGGCAATCCGCTTTTTTACAACCCCGGCCTCCTGCTCACCCAGGAGAGCGGAGAATGACAGATAAAGATTTATAGTTTATTCATATACAGCATCTGCGCAAGTTCAGTGGCCTGCGCTATAATAAGTCGTTGGGAAAAATACGAAGAAGCCGCGCCATAGTATGTATGCGGCTTTCATTGATACCAAGGAGCCGATTTATGTTAAATGACGAGAATTCGCGCAAGATCAGGCATGTAGGCGGCAAGCTGGAACAGGACGCGCCGCAGAGCGGGCCTGTGACTGCCCACTCTGCGAACAAAGCTGTCCCGAAGCAACGGCAATCCGCTGCAAAACCGCAGCCGCCCAAAGGGTCGAAGCGGCATAGGCCCCGAAAGAAGATGACAAAAGCAGGAAAGATCGTGCTTTTTTCTTTGCTTGCGCTACTCGCTATCGGCGTTGGCCTTGGCCTGAAATTCTATTTTGACGTCATGAATCCCGCAACGCTGTTTCAGGAGGACCCGCAGCCTACCGTCACACCCGCCCCCTCCCCTGCCGGGACAATGGTCCCCGGCGCATCGCCCACCCCCTCCCCTACGCCTGATCCGCATGCGCAGCTTTTAAGCCAGGCGGACCTGGAGTTTATGAAAAATCGCGTGAACATCCTCGTATTGGGCATTGACGAAAGCACGGAGCGCGCCAACTGGGGCTCCTTCCGCACGGACACGATGATACTTGTAACCATCGACTTTGCCACCAACGACGTACATATGATTTCCGTCCCGCGCGACAGCTATGTGAAGATCGCAAACGGCAGCGGAAGCGTCGTCACCAAGAACGGTTTGCCGCAGTTCGCAAAAATCAACAGCGCCTTCCCCACCGGTGGTGGCGCGCAGAAGAATGGCTATGAGTATGCCATGGGTACGGTCAGCTATCTGTTTGGCGGCATCCCGATCCATTATTACCTGGGCTTTAATATGAACGTCGTCAAGGAAGTGGTCAACGCCATGGGCGGCGTAGACTATAACGTGGATGTCGAGGTCAACATGAACGGACGGCAGCTGCACCCCGGCATGCAGCACATGGATGGGCAGGCGGTGCTCGATTATTCGCGGCAACGGAAGGGTTCTTCCGATATCGCCCGTGTGGACCGGCAGCAGCGCATCATCATGGCGATATTCCAGCAATTAAAAAGCACGGGACAGATCCAGAATCTGCCCGAAATCTACAAAGCCGTGGAGCAGAATATTCAAACGAATTTGAGCTTCAAGCAGATTACCTCGCTTGCGCTGCTCGCGCTGCAGATGGATCAATCCCAACTTTACAAGCATACGGTAGACGGCGAATTCCTCAATATGTATACGATGAGTTATTGGGGTGTGAGCACCTCCAAGCTCAACAAACTGATCAACGAGGTGTTCGGCATCGATGTCTCTACCGACGCCGACATCAACGTCACCAACATCAAAGCGCAGATCGAAGCGAACCGCGCGCTGATCGCGGTGGAACTGGAAGCGGCGAAAAACGCTATCGCGCAAGCGGACGGCATACTCGCCCAGTATGGCGCGTGGCTTTCCCAGGATACGCAGGCTCAATTGAAGAGCGTAAAGAGCCAGCTCGAGGATGCAGTGGATATGGAGGACAAAGCGCAGCTTGACGCCTACACCCCGCCGCTTGTACAGCTGTGCAACGAGGTTCTTGCGGCGCTGCAGAACGCGGGCGCAATGCCGGGGACAGCGCCCCTTGCCGAACCCACGCCTATCCCGGACCCGGGCGCGATACCAGAAATACCCGAAACGCCGGCAGGCTAATCTTTTCTACGCTATTTACACAAACGAAACAGAACAGGGTACGGATATCCGTACCCTGTTCTGTTTCGTGGAAGCTTTCAGCAACTAACGGTGAAAGACGCATCCCCTGTGCTATGCTATGTGCCGCTAGGGGAGCAGCCCCGCGTTCCGCAGGCTTTCCTCTACCGCATCGCAGTACTTCTCAAGCCGGTTTGTCTCGGAAACGAGCTGTTCCTTATCCTGCGCCTCCATGGCGTCCTGCACCAGGTCGATATACTGCTGCAGCCGGTTCCGGGAATTGATCTCAAGATGCGATCCATACCCCTCCATCAAATCTTGGCCGCGGCTTACGGCTTCTTCCGCATTTAAAAGTTCTTCCGCCATTCGGTCGCTATCCTCTTCAATAGGAGCCTTGGCGTTCTCAATGCCGATCTCATCGTCTATGGAGACTTCCGTGCCGAATATGTCTTGTATGAGCTTTTCGAGCTCCTTCGTATTTACGCCCCAATAGCTTCCGGAGTCCATATCCAAAAAATTCCCGCTTACCATATGGCGCTGTAATTGCGAGACGTCCATTTTCAATGCCAGCAGCGCGAGTGCGCTGATCTGTTTGAAGCTCAGGTTGGTCTGGATGTTTTGTTCCACCGCCTGATAAATCTCAGGGATGCGGGGGATCTGGCCGGTGGATTTTAATTGCTGGAATATTGCCATAATGACCTTTTGCTGCCGCTCCACACGCGCAATATCGGAAGAGCCCTTTCTTTGGCGGGCATATTCGAGCACCTGTTTGCCGTCAAGATGCTGCATGCCTAGATGAAGCACCGTGCCGTCCAAGTCTACCTCCGTATCCACATCATAATCGATGCCGCCCATGGCGTTGACCACATCCATTACCACGTTCATGTCGAACCCGAGATAGTAGTTGATCGGGATGCCGCCAAGCAGATAACTGGCGGTACCCATAGCGTATTCATACCCTTTTTCCTCAAGGCCGCCGCCCGCGGAAAACGCGCTGTTAATTTTGCCGCGGCCATGCACTTCCCCTTCCGCGTCCACAATTTTTACATAACTGTCCCGCGGGATGGAAATAAGATCCACTTCGTTGTTTGTAAAGTCGATGGTGGCCAATATCATCGTATCCGTACGGAAGGAACCCCAGCCCTGCCGCTCTGCGCTTTTATCAAGCCCCAGCACAAGAATATTGACGCGGTCCTTCATAAACGCAAGATCCGCCTGGCTTAACAGCTGCTGTTCGGCGTCTTGGCCGGATGCGGTGCCAAAAACCGTGTCTGGATTGGAAACGTCCAAATAGAACTTCATCCCCACACCCAACAGCGCAAGGAACAATCCCAACAGGGCAAAAAGAATGCCGCGCTTTACGGCATATTTCCTGTTTGCCTGTTTACCATACGGCGTCCTTGTTCTGCTTCCCGCTGCGTCCAAATCCATGGGAGGCGGAGCGGCTGCACTTTGCGCGGCTGCTTCCCATGTGTCAGAAGCAGGGTCCATTCCCCTGACATGCCGGATCTTATGAGACTCTTTGTCGTTTATCATATACTGCTCCCTGGAACAAATAAAATCCGAAAACCGGGAATTCGGGCAAAATATCGTTTCCGCCCAGCCTTAAAGCCATAGCTGTTATTATAGCAAAACGGTGTTTCATTCCCATAGCCAGAGTATGAATAAACGATGAATTCCTATACGTGTAACAATTCCACCATACGTATGCAATTAAAACGCAGCAGGAAAGCCCGGCAGTTACCCTTCCTATGCAAGGCGCCGATTTCTCCACGATTTCAGTATGAGTGGCTGCTCACACCCGGTATCTGGTGCTTTTCTTCCAAATGCTTCTGTTTTCTCCCGCTATCTCGCGTAATCCCGGCTGTTTTGTTTGCCGGGCCCCAGGGAATCTGCTATAATGATCGGGAGTTATACGGACTTATTTCTTATTTTTATTAAATTGGGGGGAATCAAAATGGTAACGGTCCGCGAGATCACGGAAGAAAAGGATATCAGGACGTTCATTGCCTTCGCCAATAACCTGTACAAAGACAGCCCCTACTACGTGCCGGACATGTTCAACCAACAGGTCAATGATTTTAACAGGGAGAAAAACCCGGCCTACGAATACTGCGATTCCAAATGCTTTTTAGCGTACCGGGACGGCAGGGTAGTCGGCCGCATCGCCGCCATTTACAACACCCATGCAAACCAAAAATACAATGTGAACCAAATGCGCTTTTCCCATGCGGATTATATCGACGACGCCGAAGTGGTGGACGCGCTCTTTGCCGCAGTGGAATCCTGGGCGCAGGAAAAAGGCTGCACCGCCGTCCACGGGCCGCTCGGCTTTTCAGATATGGACCGGGAAGGCCTGCTCATCAAGGGCTTTGACAAACTGAGCCAGTTCTTTGTCTACTACAACCACCCCTACTACATGCAGCAGATGGAGCGCATGGGCTATATCAAGGACGTGGACTGGATCGAATACCGCATCAAACTGCCCGATAAGCCGGACGAACGCCTGGAACGCCTGGCCAATGCCGTACAGCGGCGCATGAAGCTGAAGGCGGCGCCGCTCCACAACCGCAGCTCCATCAAGCCTTATGTCGAGAGCGTGTTCAAGCTTTACAACGAGGCCTACCTTGCGCTCTACGGCATGGTGGCGCTCACCCCCCGCCAGGTGGAGAAGTACGTAGGCGAATTCCTGCCCCTGGTAAACGACCGCACCACCGCAATTCTTCTTAACGACAAGGACGAAGTGGTGGGTTTTGGCGTAGGCGCGCCCTCGCTTTCCAAGGCGCAGCAAAAATGCCGGGGGCATCTGTTTCCCTTCGGCTGGTATCATATCCTGCAGGCGCTCAACGGTAAGAACGATACGCTGGATATGTTTTTGATCGCGGTCAAGCCGGAGCTTCAGGGCACAGGCATCAACGCCGTCATTATGAACCATCTGCTGAAATTCGCCATTGAGGATGGCCGCAAATACGCCGAAACCGGACCGGAGCTGGAGAATAACTCCAACGTGGTAAGCCAGTGGCGCTATTTTGAAACGGAGCAGCACAAGACCCGCCGCTGCTATATCAAAGAGTTATAAGTTAGTTTATAGAAAGGCCGCGCATTCTGCGCGGCCTTTTGCACGCCATTTGTTCATATAATTTTTATTGTTTTTCGATAATTTTGTATTGAAAATCGATGAGAACGGACATATACTCTACTATAGAACAAAAAAGGGGAACATAAGCATGAAAAAACCGATGCTTCTCAACACGGTTGCGCTCGCGCTGGTGTATGTTACCATGGCGCTGGGGGGCCTGTTCATTGTACTGCTGCCAAGACTCCTGCCGTTTATTCTTTTTACGCCGGATCTCGCGCCGCAGGCTACGCCCGCCTATACGGTCGCGCTCATCTGCTGGATATTGGGATCGCTTTTGGGCCTGTTTATTCTCTTTACGCTCACAAGGATGATGCACAGCCTGCAGCAGGATCCGTTTATCCGTAAAAACGTGCTTCGCCTGCGTAACATGGGCTTTGCGGCGCTTATAATGGCGGCGATTACCCTGGTTGTGGTGATCCTTTACTTCCGCCCCATGCTGTTTTTAATTCTCACGGCGGAAGTGCTGTGCGCGTTGTTCTCCCTGGTACTGCGCTGCGTATTTGAAAAGGCCGTGGATTACCGCGAAGAGAACGCGCTGACGATCTAAGGGGGCCCGATATGATACGCGTTAATCTTGACGTCATGATGGCCAAACGAAAAATGGGTCTTACGGAGCTTGCGCAGGCGATGGACCTGACATTGGCGAACCTGTCCATACTCAAAAACAACAAAGGCAAGGCCATCCGTTTTTCAACGCTCGACGCCGCCTGCCGGATATTAAACTGCCAGCCCGGCGACATCCTCGAATATGTAGAGGACGAAGAAGCAGGCGTTCAGCTTACGGCCCCCGGCAAAGAAAGCGATCAGGAGGTATCTTTATGAAATGTCCTGCATGCGGCGGCACATTACGCGAACAAGACCGCTTCTGCCCGGCCTGCGGCGCAAAAACCGCGCCCGCGGCAGCTGCCCCGGCTCCGTCCCAGCCCGCGCGGGGGCAATATCTTGAAAGCGCTTATACCACGCTCAAGCAAGCGGAGGCGCCGCAGCCGATTACCGCCCCGCAGCGCTGGCTGCTGTTGGGCGTGATCGTCCTTGGCTTTATCATGCAGGCGGGATTCGCCTGCCTATTCCGGGATGAACGGTCGTTCGCCGGGTGGTACGCCTCATTCTGGCTCATCTATCTGCTGGTATTTCACGCCTTCTGCTACCGTCAGGCGGCTGAACGCCCGCTTGGGTTGATTTTGGGCGGCGCATCCGCCTTGCTGAGTGTGATGCTGTATTTTCAGGCCGCAGGATACAGCGACATTACGCTGTTTTACCTGAACACCCTCGCCGTGCCCTGCCTTTTGATGCTGCACGCGCAGTACGTGACGCAGCCGCTGCCCCGTGAACAGGAAAGCAAATACCTGATCTATTTCCTGACCGGCTTTTTTATACAGCCCTTTCAATATCTTGGGCGCTTTTTTGCAGGCGTAGGAAGCCTTTTTAAGGCAGGTGAAAAGGGAAAGCATGTCTGGCTGGGCATCCTCATTGCGGTACCGGTGCTCATCGTTGTCATTTCATTGCTTCTCTCGGCGGACGCCGTGATGAACGCGTTGGCCATACAGGTATTTGGCAGCATTGATTTGTCGGATATCATCTGGCGCATATTCGTCATCGCCATCGGCGCCATGCTGTTCTACAGTTTTCTGTACGGCGCGGCATGGGGCAAACAAATGGAGCTGGCGTCCCAGAAACCCAAAATGTTTGGCATCACCGCGCCCAGCGTCGTGCTTGGGACGCTGCTTGCGGCTTACGCGGTCTTCACGGCCGTACAGTTTCTTTACCTCTTTGGCGGCTACGGTCTGCCGGACGGGCTGACTTACTCCCAATATGCCGTGGAGGGCTTCAACCAGCTCATGTGGGTGGCCGCCATTAACTTCAGCGTGCTTTCCCTGTGCATTTGCCGGGTGGAACAAAAAACCGCGCTCCGTGTCCTGATGCTGCTGCTGCTCATTGCCACCGGCGTGATCCTCGCCTCCGCGTTTACAAGGCTTTCGCTCTACATCGGCGCATACGGGCTGACATTCAAGCGTATTCAGGCGTTCTGGTTCCTGTGCTATCTCACAGCCGTACTGCTGCTTTACGCAATCCGGCTATACAACAAAAAGCTGCCGCTGCTGCGGCTGTGCGTGCTCATATTCGTACTGTGGTATGCGGCGCTCAACATTCCGAATCTGACCGCCTGGTACCCCGCAGGCGCGTAACAACGGCAATCCCCTATCCCAGCTAAAGGCCTGCGCTGCAACTTGCGGCGCGGGCCTTAGTGTATCAACAAACCAACTTAAGGTCATTGCGATACCGGCTCTTTCAGCGCCGACGCTGTTTTTTTGCTTTGGGAAAACTACGTTCCCCAACCCCTTTCCTTAAGAGCGCCCGTACTCAGGGGTACGGGGCACAACCTCAGAAACTGTGTCCTCCCTTCCATAAGCGCGTTTATACTCAGGGGGCGCGGGGGGCGAAGCCCTCCCGCCATTAAATAAAATAATCGGTTGCGACAGTCCGCAGGCTTAGTGTCCTTCGGCGTCTCCCGCCGAGGACGCGCCGCCGCAGGTGGCGATATCTTATGGAAATATAACACTATGTTATATGCCTTTTTAACACACTTGATAAGTCCGCACGGCTTTAGCTTTTGTTTTACAAGTTTCTCACATTCACGGGTTTGCATTTTTAAATGGGCTGCGCTATAATTTTTTTAGCACTCACGGTTTATGAGTGCTAATTCATGCAGAAGGGTGAATTGGTATGGCACTTCAACCGTTCCAGGCAGAATCAAAACGACTTTTGGATTTGATGATCAACTCCATCTATACGCACAAAGAGATCTTCCTGCGGGAGCTGATCAGCAACGCGAGCGACGCCATTGACAAACTCTATTACCGCGACTTGAGCGCGGGCAATACCGGGCTTGCAAAGGAGGATTTCTTTATCCTCATCGAGGCAGACAAAGGCGCGCGCACTTTAAAGCTTACGGACAACGGCTGCGGCATGACCAAGGAGGAGTTGACCAAGAACCTTGGTACCATTGCGGAAAGCGGCACGCTGAAATTTCGTACGGAAGACGCCGCAAAGGACGCGGAGATTATCGGCCAGTTCGGCGTCGGGTTCTATTCCGCATTCATGGTGGCATCGCGCGTTACCGTCACCAGCCGCGCTTACGGCAGCGACGAAGCCTGGCAGTGGCAGAGCGAGGGCGCGGAAGGTTTTACTATGATGCCCGCGCCCAAGGATGGGTTTGGAACCGAAATCCTGTTAGAACTCAAAGAGGATACCGAGGATGAACAGTACAGCGAGTTCCTGGATACCTACCGCCTGCGCTCGCTCATCAAGAAATACTCCGATTACATCCGCTACCCCATCCGCATGGAGGTGGAAAAGAGCCGCCTGAAGGAAGGCTCGGACAAGGAGTATGAATCCTACACCGAAATCGAGACCATCAACTCCATGATCCCGCTGTGGAAGCGCAGCAAGTCCGAATTGACGCAGGAGGAGTACGAGCAGTTTTATCAGGATAAATTTTACGATTTTGAAAAGCCGTTAAAAACCGTGCACGCCAATGTGGAGGGCGCGGTGAGCTACCATACGCTTTTGTTCTTCCCCGCCCGCGCGCCGTATGATTATTATACCAAGGAGTTTGAAAAGGGCCTGCAGCTCTATTCCAACGGCGTACTCATTATGGACAAATGCTCAGACCTGCTTCCGGATTATTTCAGCTTTGTGCGCGGCCTTATCGACTCGCCCGATCTCTCCCTGAATATTTCCCGGGAACTGTTGCAGCATGACCGGCAGTTGAAGGTCATCGCCACCAACATTGAAAAGAAGATCAAAAACGAGCTTGCCGCCATGCTCAAGGATGAACGCGAGCAGTATGAGAAGCTGTGGAAGGCGTTCGGCTTGCAGCTCAAATACGGCGTATACAGCGGATACGGCCAGAACAAAGCTGTTTTGGAAGACCTGCTGCTGTTCCACTCCATGGAGCAGAACAAGCTTGTTACCTTAAAAGAATATGTGGACGCCATGCCCGAAGGGCAGAAGGCCATTTACTTTGCAAGCGGCGCTTCCGTTGCGCGCATTGAAAAGCTGCCGCAATTAGACCGCCTGAAAGAGCTTCATTACGACGTATTGTTCCTTACCGACGATGTCGATGAGTTCGCCCTGCAGATGCTCAACAAATACGCGGAGAAGCCCTTCCAGTCCATCGCCGCAGGCGACCTGGATTTGGGCGACGAGGAAGAAAAGAAAGCGGCGGAAGAGCAGAACACCGCCCACAAGGCGCTGCTTGATGAGCTGACCGGCGACCTTTCCGAAAAAGTAAAAGCCGTGCGCGTTTCCTCCCGCCTCAAAAAACATGCGGTCTGCCTCGCGGCGGACGGCGCGCTTTCCCTGGAGATGGAAAAGGTATTGAGCAACATGCCCGGCGAGCATAACATGAAGGCCGAGCGCGTGCTGGAGTTGAACCCCGAGCATCCTGTGTTTGAAAAGCTCAAAAAGCTCTACGACGAGGACAAAGATACACTCAAGCGCTACGCCGAAATCCTCTACGCGCAGGCGCAGCTTTTGGAGGGCATCCTCCCCGACGACCCGGCGCAGTACGCGGAAGCCGTGTTGGAGTTGATGGCGTAATTTATAAGATGCGTCTCTCCCCTGTCACGCAACAGCGCCCCAAGCGGATACCGCTTGGGGCGTTTTCTTTATTTGCCAATCCTTTTTTCTGAAATAACTTCATAGATTTAAAAAATTAATCCGTCATCATAAAATCTGCCCATTCACACGGATAAGCTTTATAATGCTCCCGCCAATAATATATTCTCTCAATATATTGCTGCTTACGCTCCTCAACAGCCCTTTTACATTCCGGCACACCATAGCTTCTGATGATAGCGGTTAAATCGTAGATAGGAAATCCGATGGCATGTCCATTCGCATGAACTACGCCGCAAGCCTGTCCAATGGCATGGCACAAAGCGATATCCTCAAGAGAGTCGATTTCCTTTGCCACTGCGTGAGCCTGCAAAATCGCGCGCTTTGCCACGGGCATTTTCACTTTACCGGCAGCCCAATCTTTTGAAGTCAGCACAGCGAATTCGAGCCGCTTTTCGTCCGGATAGCGCTCAAACAATTTATGGACTGTCTCGTCGGCAAATTCAAATGCCCACAAAACCATCGTCCGATGATTTTGTTCTTGAATGAATGCGGTCAAATCGGCTAAAAACTCACTATCCTTGGCAAAAAGAACCTTGTTTTTTCTGTTAATTCTATTTTGCACTTCGTTAAGCCAATCCATATTTCTCCCTTGACAAAGAAATTCCTGTTTATACTGCGTTATATAGATAATTCTGAAGCTATTGTATGTCTTGCTATAGCGCAGGTCAACATTATCCTTTATTCCTTTGTCAACTACGCCTTGTCGTTTATCTCATCTCCGAAATAGCGTCCTCTGCTTCGCGCGCTGTACCGACCAAACATACAACAACGCCCCGGTCAGCAAATTGACCGGGGCGTTGTATTGTGAAACCGTTACGTCCGTTCCAGTTCAAAATCAATGTTTCGTGCGTCCATATGCACTGCCGCCACGCGGACTGAAACCGTATCGCCGAGCCGGTAAACCCGCCCGTGGCTGCGTCCTACCATACGATAGCCTTTTTCATCGAAGACGTAATAATCGTCATCGAGCGTGCTGGCGCGAACCAGCCCTTCTACCGTATTGCCCAGCTCGACGAAAAAACCGAAGGACACCACGCCAGCAATAACACCGTTGAAGCTTTCGCCGATGCGTCCCTTCATGTATTCGCACTTTTTCAGATCGTCCACAGCACGCTCCGCTTCCATGGCGACGCGCTCCCTCCGGCTTGTGTGCTCCGCGATTTCGTGCAGGGAATCGTTGAGCTTATGCACCTGCTTCTCATTGAGTTCGCCGTGCAGCATCATTTTGATGATGCGGTGGCCGATGAGATCGGGATACCGCCGTATGGGGGAAGTAAAGTGGCAATAGCGCTGCGCCGCAAGGCCAAAATGCCCCAGGCAGAGTTCCGCATAACGCGCCTTCTGCATGGCGCGCAATACCACCTTGCTGACCACGTTCTCCTCCGGCGTGCCCTGCGCAAGGTCCAATACCTTCTGAATGGCCCTGGGCTGCACGTCCTTGATGTTGCGTATGCCGTAGCCAAGCGTCTGCAAAAACGCGTTGAGTTCGGTCAGCTTTTCCTTGTCCGGCGCTTCGTGCACGCGGTAGAGGAATGGCGCTTTGAGGTCATACATATGCTGGGCTACGGTTTCGTTCGCCAGCAGCATGCACTCCTCAATGATGCGGTTCGCGATGCCGCGCTCCGATTTTTCGATATTGACAGGCCGGCCCTTCGTGTCGAGTTTAATGCTTGCTTCCGCCAAATCAAAATCGATGCTGCCGCGCTTGACCCTGCGCGCGTTCAAAACGCCGCAGAGCGTTTCAAGCTCTTTGAGCATGGGCACGATCTCCGCGTACTTTTTCTGCTGCGCGGTGTCCCCCTGCAGCAGCTTTGTGATATCCTCATACACCAGGCGGTACTTGGAACGGATGACGGTTTCCGCAAGCCTGTGCCTTAATACCTTGCCCGCGCCGTCGATCTCCATAAAGCAGGAGAGCGTCAGCCGGTCCACGTTGGGGTTTAGTGAGCAGATGCCGTTTGATAACTCCTCGGGCAGCATGGGGATGACGCGATCCGTCAAATATACGCTGGTGCCACGCTGCAAAGCGTCCCGGTCAAGCGCGCTGCCTTCCTTCACATAATGCGAAACGTCCGCAATGTGTACGCCCAGGTACAGGTTGCCGTTTGAGAGCCGCTCCAGGCTGATGGCGTCGTCAAAGTCCTTTGCGTCCGCGCCGTCAATGGTGAAGATCATCTTGTCGGTCAGGTTTTCGCGGGTGATGAATTCATCCGCGGCGACCTCTTTGCCGATCTGCCTCGCCTGGCGCGCGGCGCTTTTTGTAAACGTCTCCGGCAGTTGGAACTGGCGGATAATGGAAAGCACGTCCGTCCCCGCGTCGTCCTTGTTGCCGAGTATCTCCGTAATGGCGCCAAGCATCGGCCGCCTGCCGTCCGGGTATTCAAGTATTTCCGCAACGACCTTATCGCCCGGCTTTGCCTTCATGGTGCGGTCCCGCGGGATGAAAAGGTCCACGGAGACGCGCGTTTCATCCGGCACCACATAGCCGCTCATACGCGCATCCTGCTCAAATGTACCCACAATCTGCGTGAACGCGCGCTGGGCGATGAGCGCTACCTCCGCCTCCGGCGAGCCGTTGCGGCTGAACTGATCCGTATAGCGCACCCAGGCGGTATCCCCGTGCATGGCCCCGTGCATGGCGTCGGCAGGCACAAACGCGTCCTGTCCGCCGCCCTGCGGCACAAAAAAACCAAAGCCCCTTGAATGCCCCTGTATCCTGCCTGCCGTAAGCCCGGTATGCTCCGGCAGGGCAAGCTTCCGTTTTCTGGTGAGCAGGATGCGGTTCTTTTGCAAAAGCTCGGTGACCGCCGCCTGCGCAGCCTCTTTTTCTTCCTGAAATTGTTCCATCAGTGCTTCGGGGGAAAGCGGTTTACCCGCCGCCGTCAGCGCCTCTATAATCTTTTCCTGCATAATCCTTATACTATAATCCTTATACTTTCTTTTGCTGCTTACTTTGCAGCCATGCTGCTTTTATCGTACCCGCTAATGCGCCGCTTCAACCCAACAGCAGGACAATCGACCAAAATGAAAAAACGCCACGCAGCATGCGTGCCGTTTTCCATACTCCAAATTCGGCGCCGTCCGGTTTATGCCACCGACGGCAACGCCACCATGAGAATTGCGAGAACGCCCATTGCGATGGCGAGTATCTTGGTAAGCTTCTGGAGCTTTGCTTCCTTGGTTGCGGCTTTACCTTTCAAGGAAAGGGAAGAGCTTTCCCCGCCGAACGCCGCGCCAAGACCGGAAGTCTTCGCCTGCTGCATCAGCACCACAACGATAAGCACCACAGAAACTATGAGCAAAATGATGGTAATGATCAAACGAGGGATATCCATCAAAACATACCTCCATCCATGACTGCAGAAACCATTCTATCATGCCGGACAGGCCAGCGCAAGCAAAACTTAAAAGAATATGAGGTATCGCCGCCTGTGGCGGCGACGAAAGATTATTTTATTTAATGGCGGGAGGGCTTCGCCCCCCGCTCCCCCCTGAGGACATACGCACCCAAGCGGCACATCGACCCGCTTAAGAAGTGCGGCAATCACGCATATTTCACCAGGGGAAACAGCTTTTCCGCTGTTTTCCCCCGGTATCGTTTTTTATTACGCTTCGATCAGGCTTTTGCCCGTCATATCCTCGGGTACAGGCAAGCCAAGAAGCGTGAGCAGCGTCGGGGAAAGGTCGCACAGCCTGCCGCCGTCGCGCAGTTTGGCGTCTCTACGCTGCGAGTCCACCAAGATGCAGGGGACCAGGCTGGTGGTATGTGCGGTGAACGGGCCGCCCGTTTCGGGGTCTACCATCATTTCCGCGTTGCCATGGTCCGCCGTAATGATGCAGCGTCCGCCCACTTCCAGTATGGCGTCCACCACCTGCTTGACACAAGTATCCACCGCGTGTACGGCGGCCATCGCGGCCTCCATAATGCCGGTATGGCCCACCATATCGGGGTTGGCAAAGTTGAGGATCATAAGGTCATACGCGCCGCTCTTGACGCGCCTGACCGCTTCCTCCGCAACCTCATACGCGCTCATTTCGGGCTTTAAGTCATAGGTTGCGACCTTGGGGGACGGAATCAGCGCCCGATCCTCGCCGGTATAGGGCTGTTCCACGCCGCCGTTAAAGAAGAACGTCACATGCGCATACTTTTCGGTTTCCGCAATGCGCAGCTGCGTCCTGCCGAGCTTTGCAAGGTATTCACCCAGCGTATTGGTCAAAGCCACCGGCTGGTACGCCACGTTGACATACGGCCCAAATGTTTTATCGTATTGGGTCAGCGTCACATAATAGAGCGGGAAGAGCGTGCGCGCAAAGCCATCGAACTCCGGCAGGACAAGCGCGCGGGTGATTTCACGCGCGCGGTCGGGGCGGAAGTTATAGAAAATGACGCTGTCGTTCGCGGAGACGGTGGCGACCGGGAGCCCGTTTTCCGTGACCACGGCGGGGAGTACAAACTCATCCATCACGCCCGCTTCATAGGAGCGCTCCATTGCCGTAACCGCGCTTCCCACCGCGACGCCTGTGCCATACACCATGGCGTCGTACGCCTTCTGCACACGCTCGTAGCGGTTATCACGGTCCATGGCATAGTAGCGGCCCATGACAGTTGCGATCTTGCCGCAGCCAAGTTCTTTTAATTCCTGCTCCAGCTGCCCGATAAAGCCCTTGCCGCTGTCCGGGGGAACATCGCGCCCGTCCATAAAGCAATGGATGAACACGCGATTTAGCCCCTTATCCCGCGCGAGTTTTACAAGCGCGTACAGGTGCGTCAAATGGCTGTGCACGCCGCCGTCCGAGCAAAGGCCCATCAGGTGCAAGGCGGAAGAATGCTTGCGGCAGTTTTCGATTGCGCCGTAAAACGCGGCGTTGTCAAAGAAATCGCCGTCGGTAATCGACTTGCTGATGCGGGTAAACTCCTGGTATACGATGCGGCCCGCGCCGATGTTCAGGTGGCCGACCTCAGAGTTGCCCATCTGCCCTTCGGGCAGACCCACATCCATACCGCTTGCGCCGATGCGCGTATGCGGGTATGTATCCCACAGCGCCATCACGTTTTTGACGCCGTCGGCCGCGATAGCGTTGCCTTCCGTCTCTTTCCGGCAACCAAAGCCATCGAGTATGATCAATGCGGTAACTGCCTTCATGCGCACCTCAATAATTGACGACCTTGGAGAAATCCTCGGCCTTCAGGCTCGCGCCGCCGATGAGACCGCCGTCAATTTCCGGCATGGCCATCAGTTCGGAAGCGTTCTTGGGGTTCATGCTGCCGCCGTATTGGATGCGCACCTTTTCGGCAGTTTCCTTGCCGTATACGCTTGCAACCGCCGCGCGCACAACGCCGACGGTCTCGTTCGCCTGCTCGTTGGTGGCCGTCTTGCCGGTGCCGATGGCCCAGATGGGTTCATAGGCGATAACAAGCTTCTCTGCATCCGCGGCGGAGATATCCTTCAATGCGGCAACGGTCTGGCCGGAAACGAACGCGTCGGTTTCGCCCGCTTCGCGCTGATCGAGCGACTCGCCTACGCAGATGATGGGCGTGATGCCCGCAGCGATCGCCGCCTTGGCGCGCGCGTTGACGCTTTCATCGGTTTCACCAAAGTACTGCCTGCGCTCGCTGTGGCCGATGATGGCGTAGGAAATACCAAAGGCCTTGAGCATATCCGCGCTGACTTCGCCCGTGAACGCGCCCTTTGCGGCCCAGTGGATGCTCTGGGAACCAAGCTTGATGTTGGTGCCCGCGATGAGCGGCTGCACCACGGCAAGGTCAACATAGGGCGGGCACACGACGACTTCCGCCTTCGCGTCCTTTACCAAGGGAATGAGTTCGGTTACAAGTGCCTTCGCCTCGTCGGGCGTCATGTTCATTTTCCAGTTGCCTGCGATAATGGGTTTGCGCATGTGTTGAAATCCTCCAATCGTTCAAATCATAACAATACTATTGGGCGCTGCCTTTACATTGACCTGTTTATAGTCCTTAAGGTATCGGCTCTTACAGAGCCGCCGCTAATTTTTTTGTATTGGGGAAACTCCGTTTCCCCAAACCCTTTCCTTGAGAACGTCCGTACCCAAGGGGCGCGGGGGGCGAAGCCCTCCCGCTATTAAATAAAATAATCCTTCGTCGCCGCCATTGGCGGCGATACCTTACTTATCGTTGAGCGCGGCCACGCCGGGCAGAACCTTTCCTTCCAGGAACTCCAGCGAAGCGCCGCCGCCGGTGGAAATGTGCGTCATCTTCGCAGCAAAGCCAAGCTTCTTCACAGCGGAAGCGGAGTCGCCGCCGCCGATGATGGTGGTGCCATCGCAATCCGCGCAGGCCTGCGCCACAGCCTTGGTGCCTTCCGCAAATGCGGGGAATTCAAACACGCCCATGGGTCCGTTCCAGATAACGGTCTTGGCGGCCTTGATGGTTTCCGCAAACAGCTTGGCGCTTTCCGGCCCGATGTCAAGGCCCATCCAGTTTTCGGGGATAGCGTCGGCCTTTACGGTCTGGTGTTCGGCATCCGCGGCAAAGGCGGTGGCGACCACGGTATCAACGGGCAGCAACAAGCTGACGCCCTTTTCCTTGGCCTGCGCCATGAGGTCGCGGGCGAGGCCGATGCTTTCCGCATCGAGCAGCGAAGAGCCGATTTCATAGCCCATGGCCTTGTAGAAGGTGAACATCATGCCGCCGCCGATAATGAGGCTGTCGCACTTGTTCAACAGGTTGGTGATGACGCCGATCTTATCCGCGACCTTCGCGCCGCCTAAGATCGCGACGAACGGACGGACGGGATTATCGAGCGCTTCTCCCATAATGGAAAGCTCCTTGCCAATGAGGAAGCCGGCCACGGCGGGAAGGTAAGCCGCCACGCCCGCTGTGGAAGCGTGCGCGCGGTGCACGGTGCCAAACGCGTCGGAAACGAAAATATCCGCCAAGGAAGCAAGCTGGCGGGAGAATTCAGGATCGTTGTCCGTTTCTTCCTTGTGGAAGCGGACGTTTTCAAGCAGCACGACCTCGCCGTCTTTCATGGCGGCAATGGCGGCCTTGGCGCTTTCGCCAATGGTATCCTCCGCAAAGGCGACCTTTACGCCCGGAAGATGGGAAGCAAGCTTGTTCGCCACGGGGCGCAGGGAGAACTGCGGGTCCACTTTGCCCTTGGGGCGGCCAAGATGGGAGCAGAGGATCACTTTTGCGCCCTGCTCAAGCAGGTATTTCACGGAGGGGAGCGCCGCCACAATGCGCTTGTCGTCCGTTACGTTGCCTTCCGCGTCCAAAGGAACGTTGAAGTCCACGCGCACCAGCACGCGCTTGCCCTTTACATCGATGTCCTGTATGGTTTTCTTTGCCATATCCATTCCTCCTGCCGTATTAATAAATAATTCTTATAACAAGACCATTTCATTTGCACAGACTTCCCCATGCTCTGCTGTTATTTTAACATATCGGGGCGCACGCGCAAGGGGATTCTGGGCCAATGCGCAATTCGCAGTTAAGAGAATACGCCCGCTTGGAAAAGGCGTGCTTATACCAAGAGCCGTTCCGGGACCGCAAACGGCTTTTGGGGGGTGACTTCATCAATGGGACCCCCGCCCAGGCACTCTTCCCCGGAATAAAACACGGCCCACTGGCCCATAGTCACCGCGCGCTGGGGTTCCAGAAACTTCACCGCTGCCCCTTCTTCCGTGACCGTTACCTCCACCTGCTGGTCCGGCTGGCGGTAGCGGAACTTGGCCGTGCAGGAAAAGCGTTCCGCGGGAGGAGCTCCCGCGATCCAGTTGACTTTGCCGCAGGAAAGCGCGGTGGAATACAGTTCCTCCTGCTCGCCCTGCTGGACGATGAGAAGATTGCGGGAAAGATCCTTGCCGATCACAAACCAGCTTTCGCCCGAGCCTTCCTTTCTTCCGCCTATCCTCAGGCCCTTTCTCTGGCCCATCGTATAATACATCAGTCCGTCGTGGCGTCCCACGACGCGACCGGATAGATCCGCCATATCCCCCGGCTGCGCGGGCAGAAACTGCATCAAGAACTGCTTAAAGTTTCGCTCGCCGATAAAGCAGATGCCGGTGCTGTCTTTTTTTTCCGCGTTCGCAAGGCCAGATTCGCGCGCAATACGCCGCACCTCGCCTTTTTGAAGCTCGCCGATCGGGAACATGGCGCCTAACAGCTGCTGCTGAGTCAATCCCGCGAGAAAATACGTCTGGTCCTTGTTCTGGTCGAGCGCACGCTGCAGGCGCACGTTGTCCCCACTGCGCTCCGTGCGCGCGTAATGCCCCGTCGCCAGATATTCCATATCCGCCGTGCGGGAAAGCTCCAGGAACGCGCGGAACTTGATTTCCGAATTGCACAGCACGTCCGGGTTGGGCGTGCGCCCCATCCGGTATTCGGAAAGAAAGTAGGAAAAGACACGCTCCTTGTATTCCTTGGCGAAATTCACCGTGTAGTAGGGAATGCCGATTTTGTCCGCCACGCGGCGGACATCCTCATAGTCTTCCGCTGCGGTGCAGACGCCGTCCTCCCCCTCTTCCTCCCAGTTTTTCATAAATACGCCCACGACTTCATGGCCCTGCTGTTTTAACAACAGGGCCGCAACGGCGGAATCCACCCCGCCGGACATCCCAACCATAATCCGCATATGTTTAAAGTATGGCGATGGACTTTATTTCAAAGCCCGCTTCCGATATGGCGGTTTTGAGCGCTTCCGTATCCCCGTCCCAGAGGACGTCGGCGCTGCCCACCTGCACGTCGTTTACGGTGGCTTTTAAGTCCGTAAGCGCCTCTGTGACGCTGCGTACGCAATGCGCGCAGCCCATGCCTTCAATTTCAAGCCTAAAGTGCTTCATGTTGTGTTCCTTTCCGGCCTTCCTTTGCCTGCTGTTTTCCCCGGGTCGTTTCAACCAGTATACCACGCAGGAAAAAAAACATGAATGCTGCGGCGCATATGGAATTGCAAAGAAATTGCAAAAACAGGGTATCCCGGCTTTGTAACCAATTTTTAAGCCTCTGCGTACTATATACCATCGGCGTCGAACCACGCCAATCGCTCAAAAAACAAGGAGGCTTTTTGTATGAGCTGTTTCAACAACTTCGGTGGCGATAACAACTGGTGGTGGATTGTTATCCTGTTCATCTTGCTCACCTGCAACGATGACAACTCCTGCATCAACAGTATCCGTAATGCAGTCTGCGGTGACAACCTCTTCATCATCATCGCGCTGCTGCTCCTGTGCAATGGCAACTGCGGCAGGGACACCTGCGGCATCAGAGACACCTGTGGTTGCAACTAAGAGAAAACTTCTGTAAGTAATAAAAAAGCAGGATGCCTACCGGCATCCTGCTTTGCTGTTTCCGAAAAGGATAGTCTTTCCATTCGCTCAAAACTTGAAACGGTTATCGCATATTTTCTATTCACTAATACTTGACCAAAATAATGGGAAATGGTATAACGATTCAAAAGGACTTCAGGAGGATGATACTTTGAACACGCAAAAGCCTGTCAACCGTTTGGCGCTTTCGGGGCTACTGGCGGCAGTTGTCGTCATACTGACCATTGTGACATATTTCCCCATCCCAGGCGTAGCGGGGGCGTACATCAATCTGGGCGACGTCGGCGTGTACCTTTCCGCGTTCCTGCTGGGTTCTCCCTGGGGCATTCTCGCGGCGGCCATCGGCAGCGGCCTTGCCGACCTTATTTTAGGCAGCGCCCTGTATGCGGGGCCGACGTTTGTCATCAAAGGGGCAATGGCGCTTGTTGCAGCACTTCTCATCGCCCGCTGGAAGAAGCCGTTTCCCGCTGTTCTATTGGCAGGGCTTTTGATGCCCGTTGGATATTTTATATTTGAAACCTTCCTCTACGGCGCGGAGGGTGCCGCTGTGAGCCTCCCCTTAAACGGGCTCCAGTACGCGGCGGGCGTCCTCATTGGATACGCCGTCATCCGTCTGGCGCAGCGGTTCAAGAAAAGCTGAATAAAAGCATGAAAAAGCCTTTCCCTGGATTGATCCGGGGAAAGGCTTTTTTGATATCGGGAAAATTTATTTGATTGTCTTTGCGTAATCACCAATCTTCTTGTCCATACCCGAAATATGCTGGGTGAGCCAGTTGATCATCATCTGGTTCGCCTCCAATATCACCAGGATGTTCCCGCCGGATTTCGAGTATTCTTCCTTCAGCTTTGCAAGGCGGGAAAGAAAATCGGCATGCGCCTTTTTCTGGAACTCGTAGTCCGGATACCGAATGGAGAGCATGTAACGCTCCTCGTCCCCAAAGTGCTGTTTGGTATAGGTATCCAGGAACTCGAGCAGCTCGCCGATGTATTCGGCGGATTTGCGGTTTTTCCCCGCTTCAAACAGCGCATCCGCTTTCTCAAACAGTGTTTTGTGCTGATCATCGATCGTAGCGACGCCTACGGTAAGGTTGGGAGTCCACGGCATATCAGAACACATCCTTTCAGCCTATCATTCGTTATACTCTATATCGGATGTATGATCTTTAAAAATTACCGTTTTCGCAAAAACAACCCTATACGCCGATCAACCGTTCAATGGCATAGGCGACGCCATCCTCCTCATTGGATCGCGTCACAAAGCGCGCAAGCGCCTTCACCGACGATACGGCGTTTGCCATGGCTACGCTCATCCCGGCAATGCGCAGCATTGGGACATCGTTCATGCCGTCCCCGCAGGCGATCAGCGCCTCCCGCGCAGTGCCAAGGTGTTCCAACAGTACGTCGAGCGCGAACGCCTTATCCACCTCCGGCGGCATGATCTCAATAAACGGCGGCTCGGAGCCGAATATGTTCAACTCCCCCGCAAAACGGTCTTTGAGTTCCGCTATGGCGGCCTGCGCATCAAAAGGCTCGCCCACCAGCATCATTTTTTCGATCGGGTAGTCGATAAACCCCGGCAGGTCCTCTACCAGCCGGATGCTCAGGTTGTTATTGTACGCCTCCATATGCACATAACGGTTGTCAGGATACGGCGTAATGACGCCTTGCGCGTCGTAGGCGAGCGGGTAAACCGGCTTCTCCTTGGCCCATTCGCATATCTTCCGTACGGCGTCCGCAGGAAGGTGGCGCTGGATCACGGGCGTATTGGACCGGCATTCCAAAATGAGCGCCCCATTGTAGCAAAGGATATACCCGCCCAGCCGGTCAAGCCCAAGCTCCCGCGCCACGGGCACTACGCCCATGAGCGGCCTGCCCGAAGCAAGCACCACGGCGACGCCCGCTTCGATCGCGCGGCGAATGGCCTCTTTCGTATAGGGAGTCACTTCTTTTTTTGCGTTGGTGAGCGTGCCGTCCAAATCCAGCGCCAGCACGCGGTACATATTGTTCTGCATAAACATCCGCTTTCTATTGTCGCTGTGTACCATCATAACAAACGATGCGCACCTGCCACAAGCGAGAAAATGACGGAAATGATCCCCTGTACAGTCCGCGTTCCATCCGGTTCTTCTCAATCGCGTAACATCCGCCCCTTACAGCTGTCTATACAGCTGTTGCTCTTTTCGATATAAGCCGTTATAATGGAACATAATCAGCGCGAAAAAAGGAGAGGCACGTTGGATACCGAGGAAAGGCGCAAACGCATAGGCAGGCTAGTTGCAGCCGCAGCACTTCCCATAACGGGCGGCGAGCTTGCCGCGCGCATGGGCGTCACCAGACAGGTTGTCGTACAGGACGTCGCCGTGCTGCGCGCAGGCGGCGCGCCCATACTCGCCACCCCCGCGGGTTATGTCTGGGTGGACAAGGCCTCATCCCCCCGGGCGGTGCGCGTGCTTTCCTGCAAACACGCAACGCTGGAGGACGCAAAAGAAGAGCTGATGATCATCGTGCGCGCAGGCGGCACGGTCCGGGATGTGATCGTGGAGCACCCCATTTACGGGGAATTGACGGGCTCGCTGCTGCTGCGTACACCCGAGGCGGTGGACGCGCTGATCGAACAGCTTGGCCGCCCCGGCGTACAGATGCTTTCCGCCATGACGGGCGGCATCCACATGCATACTATTGAAGCGCCCAGCGAGCAGATATTGGACGAGATTGAGCAGGCACTTTTGAAAGCGGGCATACTGAGCGCATAGTCCGTTTATGCGCCCGCGATGAGAATGACGAAAGGTAACACGCACATGGAAGTCTTGGAAACCATACAAACATTAAAAAAAGAACGCAACGCCCTGATATTGGCGCATTTTTACCAGCTGGGCGAAATACAGGATATCGCGGACGTCGTAGGAGATTCGCTGGAACTTGCAAAAGCCGCGCGGGACGCAAAAGAGGACGTTATCGTATTCTGCGGCGTGCGCTTTATGGCGGAGACGGCAAAGATATTGAACCCCAAAAAGACCGTGCTGCTCCCGGCGTTGGACGCGGGCTGCCCCATGGCGGATATGATTACGGCGGAAGAGGTGCTCCGCCTGCGGGAGGAGCATCCGAACGCCGCCGTCATGTGTTATGTGAATTCGGACGTCGCCGTCAAGGCCGTGAGCGATATTTGCTGCACCTCCTCCAATGCCTTAAAAATTGCGATGTCCCTGAAAGAGGAAGAAATCATATTCGTGCCCGACCAGTGTCTGGGCGGATATATCGCGCAGTTCCTGCCGCAAAAGCGCTTTATTCTTGCGGAAGGATTCTGCCCCACGCACTGCCGCATCAAGCCCGAGGACGTCATGGCCGCGCGCAAAGCCCTGCCGAACGCGAAAGTGCTGGTACACCCGGAGTGTTTGCCCGGCGTGGTTTCGCTGGCGGATTTTGCGGGCAGCACCTCCCAGATCATTGCCGAAGCCGTGCGGTCCGACGCGAAAGAGTTTCTGATCGGCACCGAAGAAGGCGTACTGCACAGGCTTAGTAAGCTTTGCCCGGACAAGCGGTTCTACAACACCGGAAGAACACAGGTTTGCCCCAACATGAAAAAGACGCGCCTTGACAGCGTGCTTTCCGCCCTTGAACGGATGCAGCATGAAATCACCGTGGATGAGGAGCTTGCGTCTAAGGCGCTCAAAAGTTTGGAACGGATGTTCTCCGTGCCTGTATAACCGAAAGGACCGCTATGAGGATACCAATCATAGAAACCTCCGCCGCAAATGCCGGACAGCTTGAGGCGGATGTGCTGATTGCGGGCGCGGGCGCTGCGGGTTTGTATGCGGCGCTCAATGTTCCGCCCACGTTTCGCTGTATCATACTCGATAAATCGGGTGAGGAAGTCAGCAATTCCATGTACGCGCAGGGCGGCATTTCTGCCGTTACGCAGTATGACGATGTGCTCCGCGAGGGGCATGTAACAGATACGCTTGTTGCGGGCGCGGGGCTGTGCGACGAGGCCGCGGTGCGGACTTTGGTCAGCGAGGCTGCGGAGAATATTGATCGCCTCATTGCCTTGGGCGTCCCGTTTGACAGAAAAGACGGCGAGCTGTTGCGTACCCGGGAGGGAGGGCATCAGGAGCGGCGGATTTTGCACTGTGGCGGCGACGCTACAGGCCTGCATCTGACCGAAACGCTGCTCGAGCAGGCAAGGAAGCGGAAAAACATCCGACTAATCCACCATATGCTGCTTACGGATATCCTCACCGACGAATACGGCGTAACCGGCGCACTTGCGCTGACCGGGGATAACGAAATGCTGCTCATCAAGACCCGGCGTATCATACTCGCAACCGGCGGCATCGGGCGCATTTACGAGGATAGCACCAACGCCGTCTGCGCCACGGGGGACGGCATGGCCGCCGCCCTTCGCGCGGGCGTAACGCTCAAGGATATGGAGTTTGTGCAATTCCACCCCACCGTTCTCTACGGTCCGGATGAGGAAGGGCGCTCTTTTTTGGTATCCGAAGCGCTGCGCGGCGAGGGCGCGCGGCTGAAAAACAGCGCGGGCGTCTATTTTATGCAGGACGTGCACCCCATGGCGGATCTCGCCCCACGCGATATCGTGGCCCGCGCCATATTCCGCGAGCTCACCTTATCCAAACAAAAGCTTGTATACCTGGATATTACGCACCAGCCCCGCGCGTTTTTGGAAGAGCGCTTCCCCACCATATTTGCGGAGTGCCTGCGGCGCGGCATGGATATTTCAAAAGATAATATCCCCGTCCATCCCATCCAGCACTACATGATGGGTGGCGTTGCCACGGGGCTCTATGCCGAAACCTCCCTCCCCGGCCTTTATGCATGCGGAGAAACGGCCTGTACGGGTATACACGGCGCAAACCGGCTCGCAAGCAACTCCCTGCTTGAATGCATCGTGTTCGGCCGCCGCGCGGCGCTGCATGCGGCAGCGCTTTCCCTCCCCGACGCGCTGCCGGGCTATGTGCTTGGCTGCGGGAAGACGCCGAAGCAGGAAAGCTACAGCGCCGCCAAGGAGCGCATCCGCGCCATTATGAGCGCGCGCTGCGGCATCATCCGGGACGAGGCAGGTTTATCCGCCGCGGAAGGGGAGCTTATGGAAATCGAGGATAGGCTCAAAAAGACCGATCTGCGCACCAGGGACGCCGTGGAGGCGCTCAACATGGCGCAGGTGGCGCTTTCTATTGTCAAAGCCGCACGGGCGCGCAAACACAGCATCGGCGCACATTACAGAAGCGACAGCGAGGAGGAGTAAGCAAATGCAGATACCCGGCATGGAAGAGATCATTCGTCTGGCCCTTGAGGAGGATATCGGCGGCGGAGACGTGACCACGCTTTCCACCGTACCCGAAACGAATACAAGCCGCGGCAAATTCCTTGCAAAGGAGCCGTTGACCGTCTGCGGCCTCCCCGCGCTCAAGCGGGCGTTTGAATTAATCGATGCGCGCATCGCGGTAACGCCCTTAGTGTCCGACGGGGACGAGGTGAAAAAAGGCGACCTCATCGCCACCATAGAAGGCCCCGCCCGCGCTATTTTAACGGGCGAGCGCACGGCATTGAACCTTTTGCAGCGGCTTTCCGGCGTCGCGACCAAGACCCGCGAGGCCGTCCGGCAGGTGGAAGGCACTAGGGCCGTCATTGTGGATACGCGCAAAACTACCCCCGGCATGCGGGGCCTTGAAAAGTATGCCGTACGCATGGGCGGGGGCACCAACCACCGCACCGGCCTGTATGACGGCGTGCTGATTAAGGATAACCACATCCGCGCGGCGGGCGGCATTTCCAAGGCCATTGAAAACGCGCGCGCACACGCGCACCATCTTCTCAAAATCGAAGTGGAAGTGGAGGATTTCGAGCAGCTGGAGGAAGCACTCCAGGCAAAAGCGGACATCATCATGCTGGATAACATGCCGCTTGCGGATATGGCGGAGGCCGTGCGCCGCGTAAACGGCCGGGCGCTTACGGAAGCCTCCGGCAATATGGGCGAGCGGAACCTGCATGAGGTGGCGAAAACGGGCGTCGATATTATTTCCATCGGCGCGCTCACCCATTCCGCGCGGGCCATGGATATCAGCCTAAGATTTGAATGGTAAATGCAGCCGCTGAAAAGTCCTGCGGACTTTATCAGCGGTTTTTTCTGAAGGTTAAAGTGGGTCGTACGCACTTTTTTCCGCAAATCTGACGCGCATGTCGTCAGCTTTGATTGAACTGCGGGGATTGCGGTCCCCCACAACCCCCAAAGGGAAATAACCGGTTCATAGCGCGCAAAACGGCGCGCTTGGGCCGCTTCGCACCGGCCTCAACCCCACTGTATCCGCCATAGGCGGCGTTCAGCTATGTCCTCCCCGCACCCCTGAGTACGAGTACGCTAAGGAAAGGGGTTGGGGAAACGTAGTTTCCCCAAAGCAAAAAATTTTTCGTCGGTGCTGAAAGCACCGATACCTTAAAATCCTTAAGAAGGTTTATCTACACTCTGGAGCGCGCAAAACTGTGCGCTCTTTTGTGCCCTGACTCCCCGCATACTTTTCCGTTTCACTTTGCACATCCAAGGCATACGGTATATAATAGACCCTAGATATTGTGCTTATCGTTGGGGGAGCATCCTATATATGGCAAGATCAAAAAGCAAACTGAGCAAACGCGCGCGCAGCCTGATATCCCTGCTGCTGTTCCTTGCGCTTGTATTGACCGTCAACGCGTTCATGGAGGACCCCATTGGCGATCTCCTCCCCGTGGACGCGCCTGCCGTTACGAATACTCCCAAGCCCATGCTGCCGTCGGGCAAGACGCTGGATATCTACGTGCTCGACATCGGGCAGGGGGACAGCATATTTTTGAGGAGCCCTTCGGGCAAGACCATGCTGGTGGACGCGGGCGAAAGCTATATGTATGAGGATGTCGACGACTTCCTGCAGCAGCAAGCGGTTAAAAAGCTCGACGTCGTGGTGGGCACCCATCCGCACGCGGACCATATCGGCGCGATGGAGCAGATCATTACGCATTACAAGATCGGCGCTTACTATATGCCGGACGCCCAGAATCAGACGCGGATGTTTGAAAACCTGCTCGACGCGCTCACCGAGCATAATATCAATGTGAAGCAGGCGGTGGGCGGCAAGACATCCACCATCGGCTGGGATGACGCTGTAGAAGTACGCATCCTCTCCCCGCTGCCTGATGTGGAATACGACGACCTCAACGACTCGAGCGTGATCCTGCACGTACAGTATGGCAATACGTCCATTCTTTTGACCGGGGACGCGGAAAGCTTTGCCGAGAAGGCCGCCTTAAAGGCGCTGCCGGAAAACTATTTTCGCTCCACCGTACTCAAAGTGGGCCACCACGGCTCCTCTTCCTCCTCTTCCGGCGCGTTTTTAGACGCCGTTGACCCCAGTATCGCGGTCGTAAGCCTGGGCAAAGACAACGACTATGGCCACCCACACAAGGAGGTTGTAGAGGCGTTGGAGGCGCGGGATATTCCCCTCTACCGTACGGATACGCAGGGTACCATCCACATCACGCTTGACAGCGAAGGATATGCGGTGGAGACAGAAAAGTAAATATTGTTGCGCAACAATCCCGATACAACAGTGCGGCCCGCGATTTCTCGCGGGCCGTTTGTATGCAAAGGATTATTTTACTTTTGCTCTTCGCCCTTCTTTTCTTCGTCCTTCTTGGGGGCAACGTCATAGGCGGATTGCAGCGGCGCGTTGGGCCTGTAGCCTTCTGCAAGCTTTTTCGCAATCTTCTTGCGGTGGCTGCGAACAATCGAAACGATCACAACCACAATGACCGCGATCAGAACCAGCGCGGGAGAAGCGGCGATGATGAATACGAACAGGTTTTCAAAGAACACCGCGATGCCGCTCAACGTCCTGTTGAAGCCCTCGCTGATTCGAGTGCCGACGCTGTCGTCGCTCGCAACGGCCATCGCGGGCGGGATTTCCGTAAGATCGATGTTCACGGTGGCAAAGTCTACGAGATCGTCCCAGCGCTTGAGCTGCGTGGTCAGGTTCTCGATTTCATAGGTCAGGCGGGAAAGTTCGGTCTCAAGCGAAATGATATCCTCCATGGTTTCCGCTTTCTCGAGCAGACCCATGATCCTGTCCCGCTGGGTCTGATAGATCTTCAGGCGGGATTCGGTGTCAAAGTAGGAGGAAGTAATATCCTCGCCGCCGCTGTTTTCATAGGTCACGGTCGCGACGCCGCGCGCTTCGGCCAAGAAGGCTTCCATCCGCTCCTGCGGGATGCGCATTGACAGGTTCGCGTACCGGCCGGGTTCGTTGTAATTTTCGGGTTTACGGCCTGTAATATAGGAGCTCGCGACATATCCGCCCATATCCACGACTTTTTGCTTGATATAAGCCAAGTCGCTTTCAAACTCACGCGTTTCAAGCCCCAAGCCCGCCGTTTTGATGATCTTGTGGCCGCCGTAGTTTTGTTGCGCGGGCGCTTCCTGAGAAGTTCCAGTTTCGCCTTTTAAATCGCTGCTTCCGCTTCCTCCGGTCCAGCCGCTGCCGCGGTCCGCCGCGTTATTCGCCATCTCGGGCGCTTCAGCCGCCGGCGCGGGCATTGCAGCCGGGGCTTGCGGAGCCGCAGGCGCCGATTCGCTCGGCGCGGCGCAGCCTGCGCCGATGAGCAGCACCACAAGGAGCAGTATTGCAAGCCATCTCTTTTTCATGTTCTTTTCCTCCATACTCCATATGTTGTTATTCTACCCTATAAACGCAGTACCGGTACAGAGGGTTGCATGGAAGAATGAATTTATGAACGAAAGAAGAAGGCACGTATTTCCAAAATATAAAATCGGCCGGTCAATGACCGGCCGATGGATGCTTGATTGATTTAGCCTACCGCTTTGAGGAAGAAGTACAGGCGGGACTGCGCCTCGCTGTAATCGTAATTGTCGCCGCAGGTGACAAGCGTCATGAGGATGTCATCCGGGGAAACGCTTACGCCCAAGTCTATCTCGGAGCGGCTCTTCTGCTTGGCGATCCAATCCTCGATCTCCTGCCTGTTGGAACCGTCCTTGGAGCTCAGATGCTTGGTGTTGTACTTAATCGTGCTGGAGGGCTCGCTGTCCTTGGTCTCATAGAGGGCAAACACTTCCCACTTGGACTGCGCGTCCTCGTTCCAGGCCTTGAACCCAGGCAGCGTGATGGTAAAGGTACGGTTGGACTTCGTTGTCAGCGAGGACTTGCTGTTCTGCAGCTTGTGCAGCTCATGGAACATGGTACCCGCCTGACGCATGTTGTGTCCGGTGATGATGATGTTCCGCGTCACATCGCCATAGTAGCTGTAAATGGATCCTGCGCCGGGGTTGCCGGTGCTCTTCTTGTAGATGTCATGGTTGTTGTAGAAGAACTTGCCGGACTTTTCGTAGAGTATGGGGTAATCGATATTTGTCCCGGGAACCTTGATCCAGCCGACAACGTCGCTGTTGATCTTTTTGGCCTCGCTGTAGCTCTTGGGCGCAGGGCCGGAAGAGGGCATGGGCGAAGCGGAAGCGCCGGGGGATGTAGAAGCGCCGGGGGTCTGACCCGGCAGAAGCGTAGCGCTCGGGTCGGGCGTCGCGTTGGGGTCGACCGTCGCATTCGGGTCGGGCGTCGCGTTGGGATCAAACGTTACGTTCGGGTCAAGCGTCGCATTGGGATCGGGCGTCTGGCCCGGCAGAAGCGTCGCGCCCGGAGTCGTGCCGCCAAAATCGATGGCATCGGTTTCCTGCGGTTTTGCACAAGCCACGGCCGTTACGAGGAAGGATAGCAGCAGCAGCAAACTAATTACTTTTTTCATTGTGAAACCCCTTCACTTTTCTCACTATTGTGGTTTACATGTTCCATGATACCGCAATCTTGCCCATTGGCAAAGTGAATAAACTGTTAACTCACCCTGCCATAATCAGGGATGCGACTGGTCAGCGGCGCGGCTTCATCGTGGGGAACAGCAGAACGTCGCGGATGGAATTGGAATCGGTCAGCAGCATGACAAGGCGGTCGATCCCCACGCCGATGCCTCCGGTGGGCGGCATGCCGTATTCGAGCGAGAGGCAGAAATCCTCATCGATCATCATAGCCTCGTCATCGCCCTTTTCGCGTTCCGCAAGCTGCTGCATGAAGCGGCTGCGCTGGTCGATGGGGTCGTTGAGTTCCGAATAGGCGTTTGCATACTCGCAGGCGTTGATAAAGAGCTCAAAGCGCTCCGTCACAAACGGCAGCGAGGGCTTACGCTTGGTAAGCGGGGAAACCTCCACGGGGTAATCCAGGATAAATGTCGGCTGTATGAGTTTTTCCTCCACGAACGCTTCAAACGCTTCGTTTAAAAGCTTGCCGCGCGTGATGGTCTTGTCCTCAAAGTTCAGGCCGATGCGCTTTGCCAGTGCGCGCGCCTCTTCATCAGACTCGCATGCGTAAAAGTCCGCGCCCGTATAGGTCTTCACGGCGTCGTTCATCGTCATTCGCCGGAACGGCGGCGTCAGGTCAATTTCCGTGCCCTGGTAGACAATATGCGTGGTGCCCAGCACCGTCTTTGCACAGTGGGAAATCAGGTCCTCCACCAGATCCATCATGCCGTTGTAGTCCGTATAGGCCTGATAGAGCTCCAGTGTCGTGAATTCCGGGTTGTGCTTGTAATCCATCCCCTCATTGCGGAAGATGCGCCCGATCTCGTATACGCGCTCCAGGCCGCCCACAATGCATTCCTTGAGCGGAAGCTCGGTGGCAATGCGCAAATACATATCGATATCCAGCGTGTTGTGGTGCGTAATGAAGGGGCGCGCGTTTGCGCCGCCGGGGATGGTGTTTAAAACCGGCGTTTCCACTTCCAAGAAGCGCTGATCGTCCAGCCTGCGGCGGATGGCGGAAATGATGCGGCTGCGCTTTACAAACGTCTCGCGCACCTCGGGGTTGACGATCAGGTCCACATACCGCTGGCGGTACCGAAGTTCCGGGTCCTTGAGGCCGTGAAACTTTTCGGGCAGGGGCCGAAGAGACTTACTCAGCAGCGTGAGGCTAACTGCATGCACGGAAATTTCCTCCGTGCGGGTCTTGAATACGGTGCCCTCGACGCCCAGGATATCGCCGATATCCATGGACTTAAAATCCTGATAGGCTTCTTCGCCGATATCGTCGCGGCGGACATACACCTGGATGCCGCCCTGCGCGTCCAGCAGGTGCAAAAAGCTTGCCTTGCCCATGATGCGCTTGGACATCATGCGGCCCGCAATGCGCACCGTCTGGCCTTCCAACGTTTCAAATCCGTTCAGGATCTCATAGCTGTGGTGCGTCTGGTCGAATGTCACGATGGCAAAGGGATCGTTGCCATCAGCCTGGAGGGCCGCAAGCTTGTCCCTTCTGATCTGGAGCAATTCAGAAAGCTCCTGCTGACTAAGCTCGTCCGGTATCTGGTCCCCCGAAATGGGAGGGTCAAACTGTTCCATTCTAACTGTTCCTCTCTTGGGGTTACTGCTTCTTAATGGCCAATATCCGCCAGCGCATGGAGCCACCCGGCGTCTGTACATCCACAAGATCGCCCGCTTTATGGCCCAAAATGGCCATGCCTACGGGGGATTCGTTGGAAATGCGGCCTTTTTCAGGGTCCGCCTCCGCGGAGCCGACGATGTGGAAATCCCGCTCGATGCCGACTTCGTCGTTTTTGAGCGTGACGACCGCGCCCACGTTCACGGTTTCCGTATCCAGCGCATCCTCGTCTATGATAATCGCATTGCGCAGCATGTTTTCAAGCTGGACGATATCGTATTCGTTTTTCGCCTGCTCATTTTTCGCGGCGTCATATTCCGCATTCTCGCTCAGGTCGCCAAAAGAACGCGCGATCTTGATCTGCTCGGCGATCTCCATCCTGCGCGTTGTTTTGAGGTATTCCAACTTTTCTTCGTATTCCCTGATGCCACCCGGCGTGAGCCTGACTTCTGCCATGCGCTTGCCTCCTACTTCAATATCATACTACTCTCAAAAAGCTGACGCTTTTTATTTGGTCGCACAGGCGGAATAAATCCACCCGCACTCCCCCCGCTAAGCGGCGCGTGCCGCTATTACGTCACGATACTACTAATCTCGTTTCTAAAACGGGATTAGTATCGATCTACCATACACGCTTACGTGTATACGAACAAAGCCATCCATGCCGATAGTCCTAACCATTATAGAAGCCGCCCCCGCCCTTGTCAAGATAGACGCGGACAGGACGCGCCCGGTTCCATACTTTATTCTTCCAACTCTTGCTCCTGCGCGTGCGCTTCGAGATAGGAAAGCAGCATATCGTTTAAATCCGCAAGCGTTTGGCAGGAATTCACACGCACGCGCAGCTGCGCCGCATGCGGGAGCCCGGACAGGTACCAGGCAATGTGCTTGCGCATTTCTATGACGCCGTGCGCTCCCCGGTAGTCCTGCTGCATCCTCGCGTGCCGCACTGCAAGCGATATACGCTCTGTAAGCGTTGGGGATACAATCTCTTCTCCTAACAGCGCGGCTTTGCATGCTCTGAATATCCAGGGGTTGCCCATTGCCCCGCGGGCAACCAGCGCGCCGTCACAGCCGGTCTCTTCGCGCATTCTGCGCACATCATCTGCGGAGTAGATATCCCCATTGCCCAGCACCGGGATATGCACCGCCGCCTTGACCTCGCCTATGATGCCCCAATCCGCCCTGCCGCTATACCCCTGCGCGCGCGTTCTTCCATGCACGCAAATGCCGGACGCGCCGCTGTTTTCCGCCATGCGGGCGAATTCCACGGCGTTGACGCTCCCCTCGTCCCAGCCCTTTCGAAATTTAACCGTTACGGGAAGCCTCACGGCCTTTCCTACCGCCTCAATGATTTTCGCGGCAAGGGGAACGTCGCGCATGAGCGCGCTGCCCTCCCCGTTACCCACAATCTTATGCGCGGGGCAGCCCATGTTGATGTCGATGAGCGCGACTTTGCCTGCGTAGTCTTCCTCCAGCCGTCGCGCGATATCCGCCATGACGTCGGGCTCGGAGCCGAATATCTGGAACCCGCAGGGTTCTTCTATAGACGCGGTCTCAAGCAGTTTCTCTGTATTTTCGTTGCCGTAAAGAAGGCCTTTTGCGCTGATCATTTCGGTAAATGTCAAATCGCAGCCCATCTCACGGCACAGGATGCGAAACGGCAGATCCGTAACGCCCGCCATGGGCGCTAAAGCCACGGGAAAGCCGGTATATGGCGCTATTTTATTCATGGGGTCTCTTGGGGCGTGGGCGTAGGCGTCGCCATGGGCAATGGCGTCAAACGAAGGTCCGGCGTGGGCTTGGGCGCCTGGGACGGCGCAGCCTCAAGAAGCTTCATCTGATAAATGTACCAGCGGCCGTCCTGCTTGCGGAAACGGACAAGATAGCGCGCTTCCTCCCATGGGGGAAGAACCGCCGCGGTATCCTCTTCGCCCGTAGGCTGCTGTTCCGCCTGCTGTTCGTTCCATTTGCCCGCCAAATTCACCATGCGGTCCACAAGGGTGACCGAAGCAGTCTCCGACCATGGCAGTACGGAGATATTTTCCACTTCCACGCGGTAATCGTAGCCGGTGACGGTATAGGGCGCATACACTTCGCTGTAAAGCGCCGGGTCGTTTTCGAGAAACTGGTCCGTAAAGTATTCTGTGAGCGCGGCTTGGTCGCCTTCCTGCAGGACGCAGGCGGCGCGAAGCTGCAAACCTTCCACGGAAAGAATATAGAGGTTGGAAGCGTTCATCGCCGTAGTAAACGCCCCGTACCCCAATGCCGCCAGCAGTAAAATCAGCAGCAATGAACGCATAAAAAACCAGATGCCCCGCCGCCATATGGTGGGCCCGGTCAATTGTTTTTCTTTTGCAGGCTGCATGCCGCCACCTCTTTCTATTCCAGCATGTACTTCACCATGATACCATAAAGCGCATGCTTTAAGAAGTAAAAAGAGCGTGAAATGCTCTGCCTGCGCCATACTTTTTCTTTTTTCCCTGTTTTATGCAGGATTCGCCGCGAAAAGTCCATGGTTGCCTTGGTACTGGTGCATTAGGGAAAGGACCGTAAGCTTTTCCAGTAACAAAAAGCCGCCGCTTTTCTCAAGCGGCGGCTTCTGTATGTCGGTGAGTTATTCGATGACGCTGGAAACGACGCCTGCGCCGACCGTACGGCCGCCTTCGCGGATAGCGAAGCGTAAGCCTTCTTCAA
>JAEYCM010000008.1 GCA_023455425.1 Bacillota bacterium
TGCCGGTGGTTTGGCTAAGGGGTCCCACCTGTTCCCATACCGAACACAGCAGTTAAGCCCTTATACGCCGAAAGTACTTGGCTGGAAACGGCCCGGGAGGATAGGTAGCCGCCGGCTCCCAACGCAAAACAGCACCCATGTGGGTGCTGTTTTGCGTTAGAACTGACTGCCCTAATTCTTTCCGGGTCTCTTGACAGCCATGCTCTTGGATGGAAGAGCCGAAGTTGAGCGCCGCCAGTGGCGGATGAAGCGAAACGGAGGCTCAGTGAGCAAAAGAGAATTGCGACCGACAGGGAGCAAGCCGACTATTGCGAACTGAGTAAGGAGCCGACCGCCGTCTGTGATGGGGAGAGGGAGGCGCAGTCCCAGTGAGGCCCTCGGCGGGAGACGCCTCGGGCACTAGGCCTGAGGGCCGTCGCAAGCCGTACAAGGAAGGCGTTCCCGCCGACACAGTACGGCTATACCGAACTGAAAGAGCAAATCTGCCGCAACCTGCGGCAGATTGCCGCTCCTATGCAAATTAAGCCCTTACGTGAAAACGTGAGGGCCTAATATTTGCACAAAGAAGGAGCCAATGGCTCCTTAAAGTTAGACAGTTCTTATTTCATAAAACACTAAAGATGGCTCTCCAAGCTTACTTCCATTACGGTCAGCTTTGCATGCGTAACTCCACTCTAAAAACACAGACTTTCCATTCAATAAATACTGCTGAAATTGTCTACGTACTTTTGTGCTGTAATCTGCTAGCTCCAATAGCTCATCTGTCGTTAAGAAGTTTGAATTTCCAATAAACTTCAAGTCATTGTCTGTGGATATGATGGTTACATCTTTATTATTAAAAGTAACTAAATTCCATAAATCACCGCTTACAGCTTCAATGACCACTTTATTACTGGAAACATCAATAACTCCACTTTTAATGGCAACAAAATAAGGATAGTATATTACCATATCGTTTGATGCGAAGGAATTTATTAATTCCTTTGCAAACTTGGTTGCTTCTTCCGATGAAACGCCAACTTTACGGGGAAGATTAAGATCATTTCCTTGTTGAACTGCGCTACGAACCGTCCATAATAGATTATCATCTAGTATAGAATCATTGCAGAATTTCTCCCATGGTACAGAAGGTAGGCCTGATTTGCGCAGTTCTAAAAAGCCTTGCAATTTATTCATAATTAACACCTTAGATTTTTATCCGAGGATTCCGGATTCGTTCGTGCTCTTCAAGTGCAAAACGATCAGTCATGCCAGCAATATAATCACAAACAACGTGAATTTCATTATTCTCAAACCCATGGTTTATCTCTGGATTTTCTATATTCATATATCTATAGAACTGATCGGCTGGCAAAAGTTTAGGGTTATTAGTAAAAGCATCAAATAGTTCCCGAGCAACATTAGTTGCTTTGCTATCCATAATCACTATTGTGTTAATACCATAAATGGTCTCATATATGGCCTTTTTAAGTTTTTTAAAAAGGTTTTCATCAACCTTTTTAAATCCCACTATAGGTTCCCCTGAATTGCATAAACTATGGACATCGGCCAAAGTACGTATATTTTTCTCATCAATAGTTTCAACAGTTTGAGTTGTTATACTCATTATCAAATGATGAATTAAATCTTTAATAAAAAATGTGTCACTATACTGAGAGAAGTCTAACTCCGCAGTTTTCAATTCAAGCAAAGAGGCAATTATCTCTTTTATTTTAGTGATCTCGGCGTCAACATCTTTACTTTTTTTGTATGCCTTTTCAACTAATCCGAAATTAATACCGTCTTGAAGGTCATGGCAGATATATGTGAGAGTATCAACTAAAGCCACAATTTGGCCTTCGATAGAAAAACATGGCTTATATGGATTTAAGTTTTCGTAAACGCCACTACGATCCGTAGTATGCTTTAATATTCCTTCTCTTACTTCATGAGTAAGATTTAAACCAGGGTACTTATCACATCGTCTTTCCAAAAAATCAACAACTCTGACACTTTGCTCATTATGCTTGTAGCAACCCATTTGTCTTTTTTCTAATTCATCATTTAAAAATTTTTCTACGGCATGTCCAAACGGAGTATGCCCTAAATCATGCCCCAAGGCGATAGCTTCTGCTAGATCTTCATTAAGAGCCAACGACTTGCAAATGCCTCTTGCAATCTGTGCCACTTCAAGTGTATGTGTTAATCTTGTACGAAAATAGTCACCTTCATGGTTTACAAACACCTGAGTTTTATACATTAGCCGCCGAAACGCTTTGGAATGAATAATTCGGTCCCTATCCCTTTGAAAAGAGCCCCTATTTTCGTCAGGTCGCTCATCTTCAGAATAGTCTCTACTATTTTCTTTTGGTCTCGTAGTAGCAAAAGGAGCAAGCATGCTTGCATAAGAATCCTCAATGGCATTTTTCAAACGAGGTAGTTCAATATCTCCAATAAGCATATGAAGTCCTCCTTTAATTAGTCCTATGAGTAGATTTTATGAAAGATAAGGACAGTATTTTAGACGCTTTAAACAGCGCAAACGCCTGCTCATAGGAGGGCATCGCCATCATGCCGCCCTTCTTGGTGGCGCACAGCGCGCCTACGGCGTTTGCAAAGCGCACGCGCTCGGGTAGGCCGAATTCCGGATGGTTGAATTGCATATAGATGGCGGAACCCATGAACGAATCTCCGCAGCCGGTGGTATCCACGGCCTGTACGGAGAACCCGTCCACAAATCCATGCTCGGTTGCGGTGGCGTAGTAAGCGCCCTTTGCGCCGTAGGTGATATAACAGGTCTTGACGCCCATGTCCAAAAGCTTTTTGGTTCCCGCCTCCGGGTCATCCGCCGAAACGTCCAGCAGCATGGCCATTTCTTCTTCGGACATTTTGACAATGTCCGCAAGCGGCAGCGCACCGTAAAGCTCCTGTATGGCTTGTTCCTTGCTGTCCCACAGCATTGCGCGGTAGTTGGGATCATAGGAGACCTGAATGCCGCGCTCCTTGGCATAGCGTACGGCAGAAAGCGTGGCGGTCCGTGCGGGATCACGTTTTAACGTAAGGGAACTGAAATGCAGATTGCGGCATTGATCAATCAAAGAATAATCCAGCAGTTCCTCTTTGAGTTCGGTATCCGCGCCAGGGTCGCGCAGGAAAGCGAACTCGCGCTCGCCGTTGTCCTGCAGGCTGACGAATGCCAGCGTGGTGTGGATCACGGGCACGGTCTGCACGCCACGTGGTTCAATGTTGCAAGTAGTAAGCATATGCTTCAGGAATCGGCCGAAGAGGTCGTCTCCCACCGCGCCGATTACCGCCGCTTTGCCGCCCAGGGCGGAAACCGCAGCCGCACAGTTGGGCGGGCCGCCGCCGGGGTTCATTTCATAAGCCGGGTTTCCCATGGAGCCGCGTCCGGATGGTGTAAAATCAATCAGATATTCGCCTGCAACAACGATATCAAACATAAACTTCCTCCTCAGCAAGTCGGCGCATGCATGACGCCAATTACGCCCATCGTCTTAGTATAGCATATTTTATAGGCTGGCAGAAATGAAAAAAGCGGCCTCAGGCCGCTCAATGGACATAGCGTAAACCGGTTTTACAGGCCCGAGTAATCCGGCGTGGGCTCTATGGCGCCGCGCTCCCGGAGCACAACCTCCACTTCTTCCGCCGGCATGGGATGGAAATAATAATAGCCCTGTACCTCGTCGCACATCCGTTGGGCTAGAAAATCAAGCTGCTGCTTGGTCTCGACGCCCTCCGCAATCACCTTCAACCCAAGGTTTTTGGCTAGGCTGATGATGATTTTGGTCACGGCCTGATCCTTGCTGGTGCCTCCGATGCTGTGAACAAACTGCATATCCATTTTGATCCGGTCGATCGGCAACAGCTTTAAGCGGCTTAAGGAGGAATATTCCGTTCCAAAATCGTCTATGGAAATGGAAATGCCCAGGTCCTTGAGGCCTGAAAGCGCATGCATGGTGTGCTCCACATTTTGAAGCGCCGCGCTTTCCGTCAACTCCAACTCCAGACAGGCGGGGTTCAGGGCGGTCTGCTGCAGTACGCGTGCCACCTGTTGGGCAAAGGCGGGATTGCTGAATTGAATGGCGGAAATGTTCACAGCCATGCGCACGGCGGGAAGGCCCATCTCCTGCCAGCGTACGCTCTGTGCGCAAGCCGTGTGGAGCACCCATTCCCCAATGGGGTTGATAAGCCCGGTATGCTCCGCAAGCGGGATAAAACTATAGGGCGGGACCATCCCAAGCTCAGGGTGCTTCCATCGCAGAAGGGCTTCCAGGCCAATGATTGCGCCGGATTTTACGTCGATCTGCGGCTGGTAATACAGCATCAGTTCCTGCCGGTCCAAAGCGCGATACAGGTTGTTGGTCAAATTGAGGCGGTCGGTCACTTCCTGCTTAAGCGATGCGGAGCAGATCACATACTGGTTCTTTCCCTTTGCTTTTGCTTGGTACATAGCAATATCCGCATTTTTCACCAGCGCATCCGCGGTGGTGCCGTCCGCCGGATAGACGGAAATGCCCGCGCTTGCGGTGATGTTGAACTCCTGCCCGTCCAGACAGAACGGGGTGCGGAACAGGTTCATAATACGGTCGGCGATCAAGGGAAGATCGTTCAGGGACACTAAATCATTGATCAGCACAAGAAATTCATCCCCGCCAAAACGGGAAACCGTATCCTTGGGTCGAAGAGAAGAAATCAGCTGCCTTGAAATCAGTTTAAGAAGCAGGTCGCCGCTTTCATGGCCCATGGTGTCGTTGACGTTTTTAAACGAATCGAGGTCCAGGAACAATACGGCGAACTGCCGGTTGCGGCGGGATACCATCTGGATGGCCTGCTCTACGCGGCTGTTGAAGGAAAGGCGGTTGGGGAGGTTGGTCAGATGGTCGTAATAAGCCATTTCATTAATGGCGCGTTCTGACTCGGCTTTTGATAGCGCATCCCCGAGCATGTTGGCAATAATACGCATGGCGGCGCGGTTTTCTTCGGTGCATGTGTTTTTATCGGTGCAAAGCATCACCAAGACGCCAAAGGAGATTTGGTTGACGCTCACCGGGAACATTGCCGCGGCGTGTTCGTTTTCCATCCGGCCGTGGATATTTTTTGCTTCCTCTATATCCATGCCCAGATATTTTGACTCTGCGGAAGATACGCCATCCTTATTCCACTGGAGCACGGAATTGACCACAGTTTCTCCGCCCAGCGCCAGCAGCATATATGCTTGCTCTAAATGAAAAAACATGCCGAGGCTGGATAACGTATGCTCAATTTTTTCGCGGATGTTATAAAGGCTTGAAGAAACAAGCTCAGAAGAGAGTTCAAAAAAGAGTTTTTGCAGCTGTATCTGAGCCCTGCTCTGCCTAAGCCGGGATACATACACCTTATTGATAAAAAGCGCCACGATAAATCCGATGAGAAAGATCAGCATGCGGATGAGATAATGGTCCGGCTTGATTGTCACGGAACCTGCGGGCGCAAATGTCCAAAGCGCAATCTGCGAAATAATGGCCGAGACGGTCACGGAGATCAGCGCGTCTTTTTTCTCGTAGAGCAGTGCAATAAATAAAAACATGAATGGGAACGGCCAGATCGCCATCGCGCCCTTATCAGCAAAGTGGAGGGTAATCACCGGAATGGAGATACAGATTACCGCAAGCGCAATGTATTCTTTTAGGCTGTCGGAAAACCGCAGGCGGGAGGAAATCCAGATGGCAAGCCCAAACAGCAGCATCAGCGCGGAAAAAGAAATGATATCGGACACCGCTAATGTACGGTAAATATAATATTGGATCATGAAGTAGAGGAAACTGCCCCCCAGGTACATCAGGCCCAAATAGTCAAACAGCCTGGTATGCATCTTCTCGTCAAGAATCAGGCGCTTATCCTCAGGGTTTCGGCTGTCCATGAGCCTGTATCGCAGGACACAATAGAAAATGGACCCGATCGGAAAGAGCATCAGCAGCGGCGTCGACTGTGGAATCAGGAAGGGTAGGGCAATATTCATCACCAGATAAAGTACGGTACCGGCAACCAAAATGACCAGGGATTGGGTAATGACGCGCGCGGAGCTACGAACCGGGCTTGCCGCTTGCCTTTTGACGTAGCGCCGAAGCACAAGGACACACAGCACGGCGTAAAGCAGGGTATAGATCATAAACCAAAGGCTTGAGATTGTCAGGTTCCCGGTTATCACCCAGCCAAGCAGAGTGGGCGAGAGCCCGTATGGAGTGGGAGAGACCAGGGGCCTGGCAAAAAAAAGAACGGTGCTTGCTGTTGCAGGCCCATACACCAGAAAATAGGTCCACCATTTTTTTAATACGGGAGACCGAGTGAATTGCAACACAAAATGCAAAAGGACGCTGTAGCAAAAGCCCCAGCTTATTTCGGCCAGCCGCAGCCACAGTATGACGATGGAGCGTTCCTCTGTGGAATTTGCAATGGAACAGCCAAGCGCCCAAAGGATAAAACAATAGCCCACGCCAAAAAACAGCTGATTCAGCTTATTGCGAAGGCCAAGACCAAGAACATAAAAGGAAACGAATATGGCAAAGGCGCAAAGTGAAAAAAAGAAAACGGATACCAGCATGGAGGAATTCTGCATGGTCCTTTGTAGCCCTTTCGTTTCGCTGTTATAAGATATCGGTCAAACAGGGCGCCCGCTAAAGCGAAAAAACGCGAATTGTACAAAATTTTCCGGTTTGGAAATAGGATTGACATCAACTATATCAAGATGATATACTTATTCCACTTTCAGAGAGGGCAGACAAAATGGCAAAAGAAAATACCACAAGGTTTATATTGCTCGGTCTGTTAAGCCATGCGGATATGAGCGGGTATGATATGAAAAAACGGATGGATGTTACCGTAAGCCATTTCTGGAATGTCGGTTTTGGGCAGATCTATCCTACGTTAAAGGAACTGAATTCGGAAGGCTTGGTAGAAAAGAAAGAATATTCATCTTCCAAAGGGCCGAACAGGATGGTGTATTCCATCACGGAACAAGGGCGGGAATCCCTTTCAAACTGGCTGATGCTGCCGGAAGAAAAGGAATATACGCGCTACGAACTGCTGCTCAAACTTTTTTTCAGCGGCCGCCTTCCGGTGGAATACAGCCAAACCCGGATAGAGGCGTTCCGCGCGCGGCATGCGCAGAACCTGTTTTTGATGGAGCAGTTTGCAAACGAGCTCGGCGCAATACTGGATGCTGAGCCCGACCACAAGTATTACTACCTGACCGCGCTTTTTGGCAAATATGTTTATCAGGCGTACCTTGATTGGGCAAAGGAAGCGCAGGAAATGCTAAAAGCCCAACCGGAGGAAGAATGATCATGAAAAAACGTCAACGCCTGCGCCGCGCGCTGTTACTGGTTTCGTTTTTGCTTTTTCCCCTCACCATCAACTATCACTCGCCCTACCTGATTTTACAGGGCGGCATGGAAGGCGTGCTTGCGGGGAGCGCGCTGCTTTTTGCTGGCCAATTTCTGTTCTCCATATTCCTGGGGCGGTTGTTTTGCGGCTGGCTTTGCCCCGCGGGCGCGCTGCAGGAAGCCTGCGCGGGTATTGTGGAAAAGCCTGTGAAGAAAAAAGCGGACGTGGTCAAATACATCATCTGGGTGCCTTGGATCGGTTCCATTGTGGCAGGCTTTATCGCTACGGGCGGCGTGAGAATGGTTGACCCCATTTACTTTACGGACGGCGGGATTTCCGTAAACAGGCCCGCGGGTTATATTATATATTTCGGCGTGATCCTGATGATCTTGGTTCTCGCATTTGCGGTGGGCAGGCGCGGCTTTTGCCACAGCGCATGCTGGATGGCGCCCTTTATGGTATTGGGCGGGCTTTTGGGCCGGGCCTTACGCTTGCCCGCGCTGCAGATGAAACCCGCGCGGGAAGGCTGTACGTCCTGCAGGACGTGCAACAGCGCCTGCCCCATGAGCCTGCCGGTACAAGCCATGGTCGCAAAAGGTGATATGAAAAATACCGAATGCATTCTTTGCGCCAACTGCGCGGACGCCTGCCCCAACCATGTTATCGCCATGGGCTTCAAAGTGGATTCCTCAAATGCGGAGCATGGCGGAACAGTAGCCCGGTAACGCAAATAAAAAGCGGAGGCCAGGACATGGCCTCGGCCTTGCACATGCTCTGCTAAAGCTCCTTACGCATGCAGACGGATTCGCCCATGCATGCGTAGGGCCCATAGTTGGGAATCACATGATAGCCCATATTCGTATAAAGCGCGACGGCGGAAACGAGCGGCCTGCCCGTTTCCAGGATCAGGCTGCGGTAGCCTTTGCGCTTCGCTTTTCTCCTCCACTGCCTGCATCAACAGGCGGGAGAGCCCGCGCCCGCGGTATTCCTCGCGTACGAATACGCGCTTGACCTCCGCTGTCCCCGCTTCATATTCCTTGAAGCTGGCGCAGCCCACGGGCAGCGCGCCGTCATAGAGCACAAACGCGTCGTGGATATCATCCAGCTTGTTGAGCGGCATATATTCGGAACGGTTTTCTTCCCCGCCCGCAAGCGCGTTGAGGTGCGCGTCGAGCATCGAGCACAACGACATAAAATCCGGGTTGGTACCGTCCGTGTCAAGCAAGTTCATTGTAATACCCTCGATTTTTTTATGTATTATAAACCAAATAAATCAAATAAGGAATAAAAATCAGCCGCGAGAGCATGCATATTCTTAGCGGTTTTTTCGCTGCTTTTGAGGGCTTCGAGCCTCTTTTCAAAAGAAAGACCTACCCGCAAAACCGGCTTAGGGGTATAATAGGGTATAAGAGATTTTTATTTCAATTTACAAGGAGCGAAACATGAGTCTTTACAGAACCAGTGAGATACTAAAGGACGCGCAGGCAAAAAAATATGGTGTCGGCTTCTTTGACGTGATCGATCTTCATATGATACGTGCTTATATCACGGCTGCGGAAGAGGTCAATTCCCCCGTGATTTTGGGGCCTGCGGAAAGTCTGCTGACATACAGCACATTGGAGTGGCTCGCCCCGCTGATGCTGCAGGCCGCGCGCATGGCCAAGGTGCCGGTTGCCGTCCACATGGATCATACCTACCGCTACGACGTGATGCTGCAGGCCATGCGCCATGGGCTGTGCTCCGTCATGTTTGACGGTTCCAGCCTGCCCTATGAGGAAAATGTTGCAAAGAGCGCGGAGTTTGCCCGCATTGCGCACGCCATGGATGTGGAGCTTGAAAGTGAACTCGGGCATGTAAGCGGGCTCGAAGGGGAAACGGGCACGGAAGAGGAAAACGTGTATACCGACCCGGAAGCGGCGGAAGATTTTGTGGCGCGCACGAAAACAGATTTTCTTGCCGTTTCCATCGGCACCATACACGGCGTATACAAGAAAACGCCCAAGCTGAATCTGCCGCTGCTTCACGACCTTCGCGGCAGATTGTCGCAGCCGCTTGTGCTGCATGGCGGTTCCGGGCTGAGCGATGATGATTTTCGCAATGTCATCGCGGGCGGCGTTTCAAAAATCAATATTTATACGGATATCATACTCGCTGCCAACAAGGCGATTGCGGACAACGTATCCTCCCGCTATGAGGACATTGTGCAAAAGGCGGAGCAGGCGATGGCAGAAGCCACAAAAGCCAAGATGCTGCTCTTTGGCAGCGCGGGCCGCGCATAGTTTTTCACCAAGCATAAGCCGATCAAAATGCCCGCAGAAACTGCGGGCATTTTTTGCGGTTATAAAACCCCCGATTCCAGAATGGCGAACGACCCCTTTTCACAATCAATCTCGGCCAGCGCACCATAGGGAAGCACGCACATGGGCTCGTTGTGGCCAAAGCTCATGTTGTAAAAAACGGGCAGGTGGTGTAGTCCAAACTCGTGCAGCGCTTTGCGGATAGCATCTTTGTATTCCTCAACATAGCGGCCCTGATAGGGCTTGGAAAAGAGGATTCCGTTGACAGCATGCAGTACGCCCATCGCGCCGTAATTGCGCAGCGCATAGAGCACATACTCCGGTGTGGGCATTTCCTCGGAGGTTTCCAGGAACAAAAGCGCCCCGGAAAACGTCGCCATCGGCGGCCAGAGCGCCGTACCCTTGGCCATTTCCAACGCCTCCAGGCACCCGCCGATGAGCTGCCCCCGTACAGCACCCTCGCCTTGGAGCACCAGGTAGCCCTCGTTCTTCATGAGCTTCTTTTCAATATGGGCGTTCTCAATCAGCCACTCAATCCGCTCGCCCGTCCAGCCTTCGGAAGCGGGAATATCGCCGATAGGGGCCGCTTCAAACAACGCCTTTTTCACATGGGCAACGGTGTAAGGGAATACGCGGATGTTTTCCGCAAACTCTGCTAATATGGAAGGGCCGTAGAAGCTTGCAATCCCCGCCTTCAAACAGGCAAGGTGCGTGATGGTGGTATCCGAATAACCCATGAATACCTTGGGATTGCTGCGGATAACGTCAAAGTTCAGATGGGGAAGCATGCGGATGCTGTCGTCCCCGCCGATACAGGAGAAGATGCCGCGGATATTCGGGTCCGCAAACGCGCGCATCAAATCCGCCGCGCGCTCTTCCGGGTGGCGGTAGACATAGTCCGGGCCTTTGAGCGTATGCGGCAGCTCGATCACATTGAGGTTGAACTCCTCTTTTAAGCGCCGCTTTCCGGTTTCGTAACGCCATAAAATTTCGGGGTCCCCCGCGCCGCCCCAGGAAAGGCTGACGGTGGCGACCGTATCACCCGCCCGCAATTTTGGAGGCTTTCTAAGTTGCAGCATGGCAGTGCTCCCCCTTTCAATAAATTTCAAACAGTGTACCATATGGAACGCGGGGTGAAAAGGGAAAATGCGCGTGTCCGGATTGAACGTGGCAGGCGTGCGGCCAAAGTGTTAGAATAGACCAAGAAACTTGTCTATAGGGAAAGGGGTAACGCGATGTTGAAGCTGGGCGTGATCGGAACGGGCTGGATTACGGATTCGTTTGTGCAGGGGGCGCTTGCAACGGGGTTATACCGCCTGTATGCCGTGTATTCCCGCACGATAGAGGCTGCGGAACAGTTCGGCAAGAAATACAACGCGGAACAATACGCCACGGACCTCGAGCAGTTCGTTGGCCTTGCGGAGTTGGACGTTGTCTACATTGCATCCCCGAATGCCTTTCATTATGAACAAAGCAAGAAAGCGATTTTGGCGAAAAAGCATGTCGTTGTAGAAAAGTCCGCGTTCTCCAACAGCAGGGAAACGGAGCATATTCTGTCCCTCGCGCGGGAAAACGGCGTGTTTGTGTTTGAGGCGGCGCGGCATATCCATGAGCGCAATTTTTTCGTGCTCAAAGAGCAGTTGAAAACCATCGGCGAAATTCGCGGCGCAAACCTTACCTATATGAAATACTCTCCCAGGTACGATCTTGTATTGAAAGGGGAGCATACCAACATCTTTTCGCCGGAATATTCGGCAGGCGCGCTCTATGACCTTGGCGTATACCCCGTGTATACCGCCGTGGCGCTTTTTGGCAAGCCAATTAGCTGCCACTATTTCTGCACCAAGGTGCGCACGGGTGTGGACGGCATCGGCGTGATCGTGTTCCGGCACGATGGCTTTGACGTCGTCATGCAGACTGGGAAGATCGCGGATTCGTTCCTGCCCAGCGAAATTTACGGCAGCGAGGGAACGATCATATTAGGCTCCATGAACGATATTTCCTCCATCCGTATATTCAACCGCGCCACGAAAGCTACCGTGGAGGTGGCGGAGGAGAAGGAAAGCAGCTGGATGTTTGGGGAGGCGAACGTGTTTGCGGAGATTATGCTTAACCCGGACGCGCCCGAATCCCGCAAGCGCTATGCGGAGATCGAGCGCATCATGCACGACGTCCACGCGGTGATGACGGAATTGCGGCGCCAAGCGGAGGTCGTGTTCCCGGCGGATCTGAAAGAGTAGAAAGAGGGGATTCTCAAGGGACGTTACGTCCCTTGAGTGGGGTCTAGGGGCAAAGCCCCTGAAAGTGTTTTCATGAAAGCCGTTTGCTTGCAAGCGGCTTTTTTCTAAAACCTTGCAGCAAAACGGCAACCGTCATCGTTCTATAAGCAGCCGGGCAATGCGGGGGACGAAAAGCCCGGCGCATCGGGGGTATTCTTGCGGGACGAAGGATTTGAAGACCTGTATGCTGCCTGTTCTCCCATGGTGTATTGGACGGCGTACGGACTCACCAACAACCACCACACCGCGTTGGAGCTCACACAAACGGTTTTTTTAAAAGCGTTTGTGCGGTGGGATACCATTTGTGCGCTTGCGCCCCCGCAGGCAAAAAGCTGGCTCTACAAGGCGGCGAAGAACTTAGCGATCGACCGCATGCGCAGCGAGCGCCACGAGCTTGCATCGGAGTGCGTACCCGAACGCATGGATACGGATCTATATGCCTTGCCGGAATCCGCATGCTTGCAGACGGAAACGGCAAAGGCTGTCTGGGCCGAGGTGGAAGCGCTGCCCAAGGTATACCGGGAGGCCGTGGTGCTGCATTATTTTGCGGACCTCACGCAAAAGGAAGCGGCGGAGGCGCTGCGCGTTTCGGGCGGAACGTACCGTTCCAGATTGTCCCGCGCGCGGGAGCTCTTGACGTCCGCTTTGGGAAAGGAGGAGGCGCTGTGAAGGAAGATAACAACATAGACGAATTGCTGCGTCAAACCGCGCAGGAAAAAACGAGCGCCCTACCGCTTGAAGGCGTGCTTTCCTCCGTTTACCGGCAGGCCGAACGGGAAAAGCAGGTACACCCGCAAAAACAATGGAACACGCTCCGCTTCAAGCGCGCGCTAATTCCCGCTGCCGCGGCCTGTGCGGCGCTGCTCGTGGTCTCCTTTCTCGTCCGCCCCGTGGTGGTGGAGGGGAAGACATACGTCGCGTGGAACGGCGCGGTGCAGATCGACGGCGTTACCCACCGTGTGGACGCGCCGATGGAAAAGACGGCGCTAAAAAGGCTGTTTGATACCAACCAGTACGTGATCGCGGACGATCCTTCGCCCACGGGGGATATCATGGTGTTCGCGCCGGAAACAAACAAGCAGGAAATCAAAAAAGAAACAAAGGCGAAGTATTTACAGGAGGCCGTCTCCATAGAACCCATTACCGTATATCCGGTCATCGGCGATCTTGTGGTGCGGGAAGGGCCGGATACCGCGTACGCGGAGCTTGCGGAGCTCTACAGCGGACAGTGCGTACAAAAGGTGGGCATGTACGGCAGGTGGGCGATCATCGAATGGAACGGCGCGCTGGCCTATGCGTTTGACGCGTACCTGTTTGAAGCGCCGGAAAAAATCCCGGTTTATGCGCCGGTCACGCGCTATGCCACGGAACCGGTCAACGTGCGCGCATTGCCGACCAGCCGGGAAGAGTCCGCCGTACTTTATGAGCTAGGTACCGACGAGCCCGTTCTCTGCACCGGGGTGATCGGGGAATGGACGCAGATCGAATGGAATGGCGGGAATGGATATGTGTTTACAAAATACCTGCGGCAATTCCACTCATAAACCGGAAAGTTCAGCGGATCTTTTTTTCCGCCGCGTTGTCACCTTACACTTGGCGTAGCGCTGCTACGCCTCGTTCCGGTTCCTAGCGCCGGACGAAAATCTTTCGCTTCCTTTTTCCGGTTTATAAGTTCCATTGCTTTTAAACCGCGCTTCCTAACGCATTCTGTAGTGATTCTGTAGTTCATTCCGCTTTACAAAATCCCCCACGGCCTGTATAATAAGCGCTGTATAAGCGAAGAACGGGACACGCATGGGCAGTTTCCCCACAAAGCGAGCCGCGGACGGTGTAAGCGCGGCAGGGCGGAACGCCAGATGCATCACCCGGGAGCGGGCGGGCGAACGCAAGGTATCTTGTCAGTAAGCCGCCACGGGTCTGCCCGTTACAGCAGCAGCGCATTGAATGTGCGCAGGCAAGAGCGGACGCGTTTATGCGTCAACTCGGGTGGTACCGCGTGGCTACGCCGCGTCCCGATTAGGGATGCGGCGTTTTTGTTTGGAAAAAGCCAAAATAGAATGGGATTCCAAAGGGACGTGTCCCTTTGGCGGGGTATGGGGCAGCGCCCCATCGTTCCCACAATGAAATTCAAACTGTAAACCGCTAAGGAGGTTTCCCATGTACAAGAAGGTTCCCACTACGCTGGATTTTGTATCCCGCGAAAAGGAAGTATTGGCGTTCTGGAAAGAACACAAGGTGTTTGAAAAGAGCACCGTCCACCGCAAGGGTGCAAAGACGTACACGTTCTTTGACGGCCCGCCGACGGCGAACGGCAAGCCGCACATCGGCCATATCCTCACGCGCTGCATCAAGGATATCATCCCCCGCTATAAAACCATGAAGGGGTTTGACGTGCTGCGTAAAGCGGGCTGGGATACGCACGGCCTGCCGGTGGAGCTGGAGGTGGAAAAGCAGCTGGGTTTAGACGGCAAAGAACAGATCGAAGCCTATGGTGTCGAGCCCTTCATCAAAAAGTGCAAGGAATCCGTGTGGAAGTACAAGGGCGAGTGGGAAGAAATGTCCGACCGCGTAGGGTTCTGGGCGGATATGGAAGACCCGTATATTACCTATGACAACAACTACATCGAGTCCGAATGGTGGGCGTTGAAGCGGATCTATGAAAAGGGACTGCTGTACAAGGGCCACAAGGTCGTGCCCTACTGCCCGCGCTGCGGCACGGCGCTTTCTTCCCATGAGGTGGCGCAGGGCTATAAGGATGTCAAGGATACGTCCGCCATCGCGAAGTTCAAGGTTAAGGGCGAGGACAATACCTATATCCTCGCGTGGACGACCACGCCCTGGACGCTGCCCTCCAACGTCAGCCTCTGCGTCAACGCAAACGAAACCTACGCAAGGGTAAAGAGCGGGGATACCGTGTATATCCTGGCGCACGCGCTTGTGGAGAACGTCATCGGCGAAGGCGCGGAAATTCTTTCCACATTTCCCGGGAAATCTTTGGTGGGTACGGACTACGAGCCGCTGTTCGGTTTTCCCGTGGATGCGCAGGGCAAGCGCGGTTGGTATGTGATGAGCGACGATTATGTCACGTTGACCGACGGCACGGGCATCGTCCACAACGCGCCCGCGTTCGGTGAGGACGACGCGCGCGTGGGCCGGGAATGGGACCTCCCGTTCATCCAGCTGGTGGACGCAAAAGGTCATATGACGGGCGGCACCCCGTGGGACGGTATGTACGTGAAGGACGCCGACCACGCCATCCTCCATACGCTGGAAGAGAGTGGCCTGCTCTACCGCGCCATGAATTTTGAGCACAACTATCCGTTCTGCTGGCGGTGCGATACGGCGCTGATCTACTACGCGCGCAAGAGCTGGTTTGTGAAAATGACGGCAGTCAAGGATAAGCTCATTGAATTCAACCGCCGCGTGAACTGGATTCCCGAAACCATCAAGGAAGGCCGCATGGGCAACTTCCTAGAAAACGTCATCGATTGGGGCATCTCGCGCGAACGCTACTGGGGTACGCCGCTGCCGGTGTGGACATGCGCGGACTGCGGGCACACCCATGTGGTGGGCAGCATCGCGGAATTAAAAGAGCTCGGCAAAAATGTGCCCGAAAACATCGAGCTGCATAAGCCGTTCATCGACGCGGTGCATTTAGGCTGTCCCAAGTGCGGCGGGGACATGAAGCGCGAGCCGGAAGTGATCGACTGCTGGTTCGACAGCGGTTCCATGCCGTTTGCGCAGTGGCACTATCCGTTTGAAAACAAGGAGATCTTTGAAACCCGTTACCCCGCCGATTTTATCAGCGAGGCCATCGACCAGACGCGCGGCTGGTTCTATACGCTCTTAGCCATCTCCACCTGTTTGTTTGACGATCCGGCGTTCTTGAACTGCATCGTGATGGGTCACGTGCAGGACAAGGACGGCAGGAAGATGAGTAAGCACTTGGGCAACGTCGTCGATCCCTGGACAGTACTCGACAAGCAGGGCGCCGACGCGGTACGCTGGTACTTCTACACCGGTTCCATGCCGTGGCTGCCGAGCCGCTTCTATGAGGACGCGGTCAACGAAAGCCAGAGAAAGTTCATGGGCACGCTGTGGAACACCTACGCGTTCTACATCCTGTATGCGGAAATCGACGGGTTTGACCCGACGAGGCATCGCTTACAGCGCGAGAACCTGACGGAAATGGACCGCTGGGTGCTCTCCCGCCTCCATTCTGTGACCCGTGACGTGGATACGCACCTTGAAAACCTGCGTATCACCGAGGCAGGGCGGACCTTGCAGAAATTTGTCGACGAGCTTTCCAACTGGTATGTGCGCCGCTGCCGCGAGCGCTACTGGGGCAAGGATATGACGGCGGACAAGGAAGCGGCATATATGACGCTCTTTACCGTGCTTGAAACGCTCGCGCGTCTTTCCGCTCCCTTCACCCCGTTCATGGCGGAAGAAATCTACCAGAACCTTGTGCGTTCTGTGGATAAGACTGCGCCCGAAAGCATCCATCTGACGGATTATCCGCAGGCTGACAGTTCCTTTGTGGATAAGGACCTTGAAGAAAACATGGAGCGCGTGCTCGATATCGTGGTCTTAGGCCGCGCCGCGCGCAACACCGCCGCCATCAAGAACCGCCAGCCCATCGCCTGCATGTATGTACAGGGAAAAGAGCTCCCGGCGGGATATGTCGCCATCATTGCGGAGGAATTGAACGTCAAGGAAGTCCGCTTTGTGGCCGACGCCTCCTCCTTCGTTTCCTACCGCGCCAAGCCGCAGTTAAAGACCCTCGGGCCCCGCTACGGCAAGGTGCTGCCCAAGATCAATGCGTATCTTGGTGGCGAAGGTATTGGGGACGCGGTCGTCGCCGCCCACAACGCCGGCAATGCCTATACTTTCAGCATCGAAGGCATGGACGTATCGCTCGAAAAGGACGATGTGCTCATCGAGCCCATGCAGAAGGCGGGCTTTGTCACCGTGACAGAGCGTGAGCTTTCCGTGGTATTGGATACCAACCTCACCCCCGCGCTCATCGAAGAAGGCTTTGTACGTGAGCTGACGAGTAAGGTTCAGACCATGCGCAAGGAAGCGGGCTTTGACGTGACGGATCACATCGCGCTGACCTATTCCGGTTCCGCCGTGGTGGAGGGCGTGTTTAAAAAGTTCGGCGCTGAAATCGCGGAAGACACGCTGGCGGACGAGGTGGCAAACGCAGCGCCCAGGGGATATGTCAAGGAATGGGACATCAACGGCGAGGCCGTGACGCTGGGCGTGGAGAAGAAGTAAAGACATAGGACGATGGGGCGCTGCCCCAACCCGTCATCGTGAACGCCCTAAAAGGGCGTTCACGATGACGGGTTCTTAGGGTGGTTACGGCCCTAAGCGGAGGTCTGGAGGCGGAGCCTCCAGTAGCGGAGTTCATCTTTCAGCCAAATTGGCATGCCAATTTGGCTGAAGCTTTTAGGAGGGAAAATGCAGCCGATACTCGATCACATCCACATTACCGCGGAAGACCTCTCCCGCGCGGAGCGTTTCTATGACGCGCTGCTGCCCCTTATCGGATTTGACCTCAAGCACAAGGAGCGTACAAGCGTGTCGGAGCACGCGTATGCGCTCATCGAATACCACCATGCCGGGCTTTCCATTGGCTTGGTCAGCCCGCGGGAAGAATATTTGGACGCTCCGGTCTCCCGCAGGCGGCCGGGTGCGGTGCACCACATCGCCTTCCGCACCGAAACAAGGGCGCAGGTGGATGCGCTCTATGCGGCGGTCTGCCGCCTGGGCGCGCACATCGTGCATCCGCCTGCAGAATATCCGGAATATGCGAAAGACTATTACGCCTTCTTTTTCAAGGATACCGAGGGTGTGGAGCTGGAATTCTGCCATTTTGCCCGGGGCAGGTATTTTCCGGTGTAGCGCAGGTGCTGCTGCAAATAGGTAAAGAGAACCGCCCGCCTATGGACAGGCGGGCGGTGTTATCATGTGAAAGCGATTTTACAGATACTCCGGTCCTTTGCGCTCCTTCATTTCCCCGGTCAGGCCGATCACCTTAGGCCATAGGCCGGTCTTTGCGATGATGAAGCCCATCAGCATACCCATGTGGGAGTGAAGATGCCGATGCTGCGCAAGCATTAGGGTGAAGCGCGTCCATTCGCACCCCTCCGGCCGCACAAGGAGCTGTTCTTCCGTCAGATTTTCAAGATAACACACGATCTTCTCACGCACTTGTGAAAAATACGCGCGGAGCTCTTCGCGGGTTAGCGCCATGTCTGTTACGGTATCCAGATTGTTGAGGTTTGGGATATGGAAC
>JAEYCM010000039.1 GCA_023455425.1 Bacillota bacterium
TGTGGTCGAGGGCGAGCGCAAGACCCAGGAAGTCATTATTAACAGCTTGTTAGGAGTAAACGAAAATGAGTAATCCGGTCATCGAAAGCAATACAAAATTCAAGCGCTATGATGGAGGGGTCAAGGCGTTTTTTCAGGAATGGATGATACTCCTCCTGTTTTTGGTCCTGTTTGCCATCTGCTGCATCAACCCGAATTTTCGCACCACCAACAACATCATGAACGTGTTGCGCCAGGCTTCCTTTATCGCTATCATTGCAATGGGGCAATTCTTTGTGATACTGACGGGCAATATGGATATGTCCATTACGTCCATCATCGGCATGGTATCCATTTTCTTTGCGGGCTTTGCGGTCAATGTAGGGATGCCGGTATGGTTTGCGGTGGTTCTTGTGATGCTCATGGCGGGCGCGCTGGGCGTAATTAACGGCGTACTGGTGGTATACGGGCGGTTGCCGTCCTTTATCGCAACGCTGGTGGTCATGAACATCATCAAGGGCATTTACTTCATTTATTCGGGCGGCCTGCCCATCTCCGGATTGCCGGAGTCCTTCAATTTCCTTGGAGCCGGGTATGTAGGCTTTGTTCCTTTCCCGGTCATTCTGATGATCATTATCGCCGTGATCTTGCATATCGTTACGAGGCACACGGCGGTTGGCCGGAGCTTTTACGCGATCGGCGGCAACATCGAAGCCTCCAAGCTTTCCGGTATCAACGTGAAGTTTGTCGGCATCCTTTCATTTGTACTGTGCGCGTTGCTTTCCGCGGTCGGCGCGCTTGGTCTTACCTCAAAAACGCTTTCGGGTAACGTGATGATCGGCGAAAACCTGCTCTTTGACGTGATGACCATCGTGGTGCTCGGCGGCACATCCTTAAGCGGCGGCCGCGGCCGGATTTTCGGCGTGGCAATCGGCGCGCTGTTCATACAGGTCATCAGCAACATCATGGTTTTGCAGAGCATCAGCACCTTCTGGCAGTGGGTGGTCAAGGGGGTCATCCTGCTCGCGGTTGTGCTGGTGGATTGCAACACCAAGTGCGATTGAAGCATGTACGGCAAATACGGTGAAACGGGGTTCCGGGCAATGAATACACGTAGGTTTTGCCAAAGGGCATATCTCAAAAACGAAAAGATTGAGGAATACAAAAAGCTCCACGCGGCGGTATGGCCGGATGTAAAAAAGACCATCGAAGCGTGTAACCTTCACAACTACTCGATTTACAGGATGGGCAACGAGGTTGCCTCGTATTTTGAGTATACGGGTGCGGACTACGAAAAGGACATGGAAAAGATGGCCGCAGACCCTGTGACCCAACAGTGGTGGCAGCATACCAAGCCCTGCTTCCTGCGGCATGAGGAAGCCGTCTATTATGAGGATATGGAAGAACTGTTCCATCAGGAGTAATTCAGAGTATCGACAAACCTTTTTCAGGGGCTTTGCCCCCGCACCCCCACCCAAGGGACACATCCCTTGGGAATCCCGATGTCGGAAACGCCATATTCAAAGGCGTTTCCGGGAATGGGTTCTTAGGGCCGTTACGGCCTTAAGAGAAGGTTTGGGGGGACGTAGCCAAGCGCCGCCTGTGGCGGAAGAAGCGTGGCATAGTCCCAGTGAGCAAGGTAGCATAAATATGCGACCATTGCGAACTGTGGGGCCAGCACCTCCAGCGTATCCCTTGTCGGCGCGTTGAAATATTCCATCAGGAAGGAGATCAATATGAGTGAAAAAATGTATGCGATGATCGGCGTGGACATGGAAACGGATGTGGGAAGCTTTACGCCGTTTTATGAAGGAACCAAAAACGCGACGCCGAAGATGATCGAGCTGTTTAAGCAAAAAGGCGTTCAGGCAACCTTTTACTTCACAGGGGAATGTGCAAAGGAAAATCCGCACATCGCAAGGCTGGTTGCGGACAGCGGCAATGAGGTAGGCTGCCATTCCCTGTATCATGAGACTGTCGGCGATGAACTGTTCCCCCTGCCCGGCGTCAAGCCGCTGCTGCCCCATGAGGTGAAACCGCGCCTTGCGTTAGCCACCCAGTGGGTTGAGGAAGCGTCCGGCGTGCGCCCCACTGCGTTTCGCGCACCGCGGCTGTGGGGTTCTACAGCTGTTGTCAATGCATTGGAGGAATTGGGCTATACGTCCGACGCTACTTATCCGATGTATTTCTACCGGGAGCGCTTTATGCCCTATCATCCCAGCCGGGTGGACTGGACGCGGGAAGGGGATTCCACGGTCTTGGAAATTCCCAATTTTGCGGATATGGCAATGGAGAGCCAGGACCTTGGCTTAGAGCGCGACCGTGACCAGTGGCCGCTGTTCCGCACCAAGGGCGCAGAGTACCTCCTTTCCCGCATCGACTCCTTCCTGAAATTTTGCGAGGAGAAGAGCCTGCCCAAGTTCATTTGCCTGTACATCCATCCATGGGAATTCTGGCCGATGGAGGAAAGCTACAACTTCGGCGAGGCAACCGTTATTCCGGATCGCTTTATTACGGAGAACTGCGGCGAAAAGGCGCTTCACGAACTTGGGAAACTGATTGATGGCATGCAGGCAAGAGGGCTGGATTTTAAAACCGCCAGTGAATTAACGAAGATATTCCATTCTGACGATACTTTGAAATAGCTCGTGTTGGTCACGCCGTTTCCCTGCCTGGCGATGTGGGAGCGGCGTGACCGGCTCTGATTTACCCTATCGAAATTGGATCGGTTCGGCATCACCCGGCAGGGGGAACCCATCTTTTCATTGACGGATGAACAACTTATCATGCATACTAAATTAAGATTGTCTATCGTGTAAAAACGTTCTTATACGTTGGCGTATATCAAATACCAGGGGTGCGCTAGATATGGTAAAGCTGAAGGACATTGCAAAGGAGCTCGGGCTGTCCGTTTCCACCATTTCCAGAGTAGTAAACGGAAGAGATCGTGTGGACCCCGATACGCGGAAACTGGTGCAGCGCGCATTGCGCGAGTATGCCTATGAGCCGAACGAGGTGGCCCGTTCTCTGCGCCTGAAGGACGCAAAGACGATTGGCATCGTCATTCCCGATATTACAAATACATATTATTCGGCTGTCATCAAGGGTGCGGAGTCCATTTGCCGTGAGAACGGGTATTCCGTGCTGGTTTGCAATACGGACGAAAGCCCGGAATGCGAAGAAGACGCGCTCCGGGTATTGCTGAAAAAACAAATATCGGGCCTTATCATTGCTTCGGTAGGCAAGAATGAAGACCTTTTAAAGAGCTATATCAGTGCGGATGTCCCGGTCGTCTGTTTTGATAATATTCTGCCGGATTTTTCGGGTTCTGACTGCGTATCGATCGATAACGTTTCCGCATCAAAACACTTGACGCAGGAATTGCTATCGAGAGGCTACAGGAAGATCGGCATGATTACAGGCCCGCTTTATCAAAGCACCGGTGCCGACCGTTTAAAAGGCTTTCAGCAGGCGTTGGAGTCCGCAGGCATTCCAATCACAGAAAACTGGGTGGGGGAGGGCGACTTCAAAATGCAATCAGGTTATGACCAGATGTGCAAAATTTTGATGCTGCCCAGACGCCCGGACGCAATGGTAATTGCGAATAACTATATGGCGTACGGCGCCATCCATGCACTACGGGAGAACCGATACCAGATTCCGCAGGATATGGCGGTAGCCGCATTTGACTGCGTGGATGATACCGGGCTCATTTCTCCCAAGATATCCTCCATGAATCAGCCGGCTGTAGAAATCGGCTCCAATGCGGCCAGGTTGATTATAGAACGGCTATTGGAAAAAATCGAAGGCAGATACGCTTTTATTACATTGGAACCACAGATGAACCCGGGGGAATCCTGGTGATTTGAAAGCGCATGCTGAACACGGTTTCCCAAGCTTCTCCAATGTCTCCTTTCCGATATCTTGCTGCCTTAGTATCCCCAATTCTAGACAAAGAAAGAAAGGCTTCCAGTCGTAGAACACCGCGATTGGAGGCTTTGTCATATTATTAGAAGAAAAAGACAGCAGAGCGCGCCGTCAATAACCAGGCCCTATGATGGGTTTTGATTGAATTTGACGTCTTTGTATGTTACGATACAAACGGATATCATATCTAATATTTGGAGAATTTGATCATGTTCGCTGCCGAACGCCGCAAAAAAATCAAGGAAATCATGTTTGAATACAAACATGTGGATGTGAACACGCTCTGTTCGCTTTTGGATGTTTCTCTTGCCACCGTACGCCGGGATCTTGACCAGTTGGGAGAGGAAGGATTCCTGCGCAAAGAGCACGGCGGCGCAATTCTTGTTGAAAATGAGTCGGATGAAGTTCAGCTCAACCTGTCCGGGGATGTGCATACGAAGGAGAAGCAGGCGGTTGCGGAAACGGCGGCCGCCATGGTCGAAGAAGGCGACGCCATATTTATCGGCGCCGGGAGCACCTGCACGGCTTTCGCAAAACAGCTTCCCAAGCTTCATAGCCTGATTGTCGTTACTAATAGCCTGGAGGCCGCGGTTGCGACCGCCTACCGCCCGGAGATTTCCACCGTATTGCTGGGCGGCGATGTGGAAGTGCTGGACAACCGCCTTTCCACCTGCGGCATGTACGCCCATTCCAATATGGAAAACATGTATATCGATAAAGCGTTCCTCTCCGCCCAGGGAGCGACTATACACGCGGGCTATACGGTATCCAGCCGCGAGCAGGCCATGATGAACAAACTGGTGATGGAACGCGCAAATGAGACAATTCTTCTGATGGATTACACCAAATTTGGGAAGCGCGCGCTGGTGCCGTTCGCCCCGCTTGACCGATTTCAAAGAATTGTTACGAACATTCAAGTCGAAGATAAGTACAAAGAATTCTTCTATGACCACGCGATCCGGCTCTATACGGCAATCGAGTAAAGAGAGGGCGCAATATGGAACCTGTGCCTGTGCTGGAGCTAAATCATATTTCAAAGCGGTACGGCGATACGCCTGCGCTTTCTGACATCAGCCTTTCTTTTTTGCCAGGCTGTATTTATGGCATCGTAGGGCAAAACGGCTCGGGGAAAAGCACATTGCTGCACCTGATTGCAGGAGTCGTGCGCCCGGACGAAGGAGAAATGCGCGTTTTCGGCCGTCCCTATGCCCCGAAGGAGCCTGCGGATGCGGACAAAAACGGGATATTCAGCGTACTGGAGGTCTCCAACCTCACCGGCACGTTGAGCGTTGCGGAAAACACGCTGCGGGACCGCTACCCGAAAAGCCCATTCGGCTTTATTAAATGGAGGGCGCTCTACCGCCAGGCGGAAGAACTCTACCGTACGCTCAATATCCCCATGGACGTTTTTGCTGAAGTGGGAACGCTGCCGCTGCAGGAGCGGCGCATCGTATCCCTCACACGCGCTTATTTTGCTTCCGCGCGTATTCTGCTGCTGGACGAGCCTGATTTTTCACCGGAGGATCCAAACGCGCCGGCTATCCTGCATATGCTTAGATCCATTGCGGCAGGGGGCGGGTGTATTCTTATCACCACCCATCGCTTAAACACGTTGCTGGATATTGTAGACCATGTGGTGGTATTGGAACATGGAGAGCTGCACGTAAACGCAAGCAAGAATACGCTTAGCGCAAAAGAACTCATCTCCATTGTGTCCGGCAAGCATATGGAAACGCCGGATATTTACCCAAAGCTGCATCTCAAACAGGGCCCGCCTTTACTGCGCTTATTTGATGTCACGACGCAGGACGGCGTATCGCATCTAAGCCTGGACTTGCATAAAGGCGAAATTCTGGGGATCGCCGCGCTGCGCACAGGACTTCGAACGGCCATTCCCCGCCTGCTATATGGATTGGATCCGCTAAAAAGCGGCTATATGACGCTGCTGGGCCAGAAAATTTCCATCAAGAGCCCCGCCGACGCCATCCGTTACGGCATTGGCCGCCTGCAGGAAGACCGCGTGGAAACCGGGCTGCAAATCGAGTTTCCCATAGGCCCCAATATATCATTGGGCAATTTGAAGGCGTTTCGCCTGCTTGGCCTGTTTCAAAAACACAAGGAAGAACACGTTGCGCGTGGCTATATCCGAAAATTGAACATCAAGACAGCCTCCCTGAAGGAGCATGTTTCCAAGTTGAGCACAGGCAACCAGCAGAAAGTCCTGCTTTCGCGGCTGCTGTTTTCCAATTGCCGCATGCTGATGCTCGAAGAACCGACTAAAAACCTGGATAAATCCACGACAAGCGAGATCTACAACTTCATGAGCCATTTTGTGCAAAAGGGAGGCACCATTTTGCTTGCCTCCTCCCATGTGGACGAGCTGATCGGCATGTGCGACCGTATCTTGATTTTGCGCGATGACGGCGGCTATTCCATACAGAAGCGTGTCGAATTTGATAAGGAGACCATCCTCTCTTTCAGCCTGTAGTTGTGTAAAATAAAGATTGCATGCGAAAATAAACCAGTTCCCCTTTCCACATTGACAGGACATATCGCGAATTATTATAATCAGAATCGAGCAATATCAATCAATTTCAATCACGTTCTGATCGCAATGATGCATGTATCCAGTCAATTGATTTTCTTCCTTTGTCCTATAACGGGATGAAAAACAGTCATATAACGAAAGGGGTTCACACTATGAAGAAAGCATTGTTTGCTGCGCTGTGTCTTGTGATGGCATTCACATTCGCCGCATGCACCGTTCCCGCAGAAACGCAGCCACCCGCTGCCCCCGAAGCTCCCACAACCTCCGCGACAGAAGCCCCCGCCGCCACGGAGGCTCCTGCTCAGGAACAGAAGCCCGTTCGCGTAGGCTTTGCAAACATCAACGAAAAAGGTTCTTTCGGCAAGCAGGTGCGTAACTCCATGGAAAAAGAAGCCGCAGCGCGCGGTTGGGAACTCATCAGCGTAGACAACAACTCCGATGGCGCCACCGCCGTCAAAAACGCGGATGATCTCATTACCATGGGCATTGACTACATGATCGAGTTTAACGTTGACCAGGCCGTCGCCCCCGTGATTATGGAGAAATTCAATGCGGCCAATATCCCGGTAGTCGCAGTCGATATCGCGCATCCCGGCGCAGTGTTCTTTGGCGCGGACAATACCCGTGCGGGCACCATCGCGGGTGAAGCCGCGGGCAAGTACATCAAGGAAAACTGGGGCGGGGAAGTAGAGTATATCGTCCTCATTATCCAGCCGGTATCCGGTGACGTCGTTGCGCCCCGTGTCAAAGCCTATCCCGACGGGCTCAAGACTGCGGGCATCTCCTTTACGGAAGATCAGATCATTGAAATCGATGGGCAGAACGACGCGCAGATTACCCAGCAGCGTTTTGCGGATTTCCTCATGGCCCACCCCGACGCCACGAAGATTGCAGTCACCACCGTCAATGACGTTGCGGCGAGTGGCGTGTATGCGGCGGCCGAAACCGCGGGCCGCGCAAACCATATCGTCCTTACCTCCCAGAATTGCACCGCAGACTTCGTAGAACCCATGTATGCAGCGGAAGGCAAGACCTCCTGGATCGGCAGCGTTGGCTACTTCCCCAACCGCTACGGCGAGTGGGTCATGCCCATCATTGAAAAGATGATCAAGGGCGAGCAGCTTGAAGAAAAGTACTACATCGACCATATCATGATCGACTGGAGCAACATCCAGGAATACTACCCCATCGACAACCTGCCCTGGGCGAACCTGTAGCAACTCTATGGCATTGTGTGCCGGCAGGAACCCCCTGCCGGCACATTCCCGGCATCCTAATCAAGTCAGGCATGAAAAACGAGGTGACAGACATTGGAAGAAAGAATACAGGCATGTTCGTCCCCCGAGGCGCAGGATATGGAGGCGCGTGAGGTCGTGCTCCGCGCAACGGATATCTCCAAGGAATTTCCGGGCGTCAAAGCGCTTTCCCACGTCAGCCTTGAAGTGCGGCGCGGAGAAGTCGTGGCCCTTTTGGGCGAAAACGGCGCCGGAAAATCCACATTGATCAAAATCTTATCCGGCGTACACAGCTGTGATCAGGGAACGATTGAATTGGAAGGAAAGCAGGTCGCGTTCCATCTTCCGTCCGAGGCCAAGGCGGCAGGCATCGGCATTATTCATCAGGAACTCAATTACGTGGCCACCGTATCCGTGGCGGAAAACATCTATATGGGGGATATCCCGAAAAAAGGCCTGATGGTGGACTACCGTGCCATGTATGAAGGGGCGGCAAACATTATGGGACGCATCGGAGTGGAAATTGACCCCCGTATGCCGATCGGCGCATGCAGCGTTGCGCAAAAACAGCTCATTGAAATCGCAAAAGTGATTGCCAACGACGTTAAGGTACTGATTATGGATGAACCCACGTCGGCACTGAACGATGTGGAAACGGAAAACCTGTTCAAGTTTATCCGGCAGGCCTCAAAGTCCGGCATCTCCATTATATATATCTCCCACAAGCTCGAAGAGCTGTTCGCCGTGGCCCACCGCGTGGTGGTGCTGCGGGACGGGCAGGTAACCGGCCAGATCAATGTGCGTGATGCAACCAAAGAGCAGCTGATTACCATGATGGTAGGAAGAACCATCTCCGATATGTTCCCCAAAGAAGGGGCGGAGCCGGGCGATATCGCGCTGGAAGTGGAAAGTCTGAGCAACGAGTGCCTGAAAAACGTCAGCTTCTCCGCGCGAAAAGGGGAAATCTTCGGCATTTACGGTCTGCTCGGGTCGGGCCATCAGGAACTGGGACCCGCAATATTCGGCCAGGACAATATCAGCTCCGGAACCATCCGGATAGACGGCAAAATGGTCTCCATCAAAAGCCCGCTTGACGCGCTCAAGTGCGGGATTGCCTACGTGCCGGCGGAGCGAAAGACGGAAGGCCTCATTTTAAACAGTTCCGTACGCAACAATATGCTGGTATCCTTTTATGCGAAAAACCGCAGGCGCAAGCTGACCAACCGCAAGCTGGAGGACGGCATCACTGCCAAGTGGATCAAGAGTCTGAGCATCAAGACGCCCACGGCGGAAACCAGAGCCGAGTCCCTTTCCGGCGGCAACCAGCAAAAGGTCGTGCTTTCCAAATGGCTGGAGCTGGAGCCCGAAGTGCTCATACTAAACGAGCCGACGCGCGGTATTGACGTAGGCTCCAAGGCGGAAATCTATAAAATACTTGACGACCTGTGCCGGAAGGGCAAATGTGTCATTATGATCACCTCGGAAATGCCGGAGCTTTTGACGATGTCCGACCGGATTATGATCATGCACGACGGAGAAATTACCGGCCTGCTGGATGCGCGCGAGGCATCCCAGGAAGCCATCATACAATACGCGATCGGAGGCTAACGGAACATGGCAAACAACAGCGGGGCGACCCAATTAAACTGGTTCGGGAACCTGAAAAAGAAGCTTTCTACGGGCGACGCGTCTTCTATCATTACGGTCAGTACCGCGCTGATCGCGCTGGTGATCTTCTTCGGCCTCAAATCCCCGTACTTTTTCCGGGTAAGCAACTTTTTAAACATCGGCCTGTATGCGGCCATTATGGGTACGGTCGCGTGCAGCATGACGTTTATCAACGTTTCAGGGCAAATCGACATTTCCGTAGGCTCGCAAATCGCGGTGGTCGGCATGGTGGTAGCCGTGCTCGCCCGTATGGAAAATAGCAGCATACTCCTTACTATCCTCGGGGGCATTGCAGCGGGCGCTGTTTGCGGGTGCTTCAACGGCTTTTTTATTACCGTATTGAAGCTCAACGCATTTATCACCACCATCGCTAGCATGCAGATGCTGCGCGGCATCGCATATCTCATCTCCGATGGTCAAACCTTGGTCATTTCCGATCTTACCTTCAAATTCATTGGGCGTGGTTACGTGGCGGGCATTCCGTTCACGTTGATCGTGATGGTTATCTGCTATATCCTGTTCCATTTCATTTCCAAATACACGGTGTTCGGGCGCACCATCTACATGATCGGCGGGAACGCCCAGGCAAGCTTTCTTTCCGGCATCAAGGTCAACCGCATCAAATTCCTGCTGTATGTTATCAACGGCACCATGGCGGGCGTTGCAAGCATTATGCTTGCCGCGCAGACGGGCTCCGGCCTGCCTATGGCGGCTATGAACACCAACATGCAGGCGCTTTCCGCCGTCATATTGGGCGGCGCAGGTCTCACCGGCGGACGCGGCACCATATTGGGTACCTTCATCGGCGTGCTGGTGCTCTGTACGCTCAACAACGGCATGACCATGCTCAACGTGCAGACCTTCTGGCAGGACGTCATCGTGGGCGCCGTGCTGCTCATCTCCGTTTCCATCGACGCCATCAAAGGCGGCAGCCTCAAGCGCAAGATATAGTATGGAACGGCGTACATTCGTATTTGATCTCAAGGCCGGAATGGAACAGGAATACATCCGCCGCCACCGGGAGATCTGGCCGGAAATGCTTGCGATGCTTAAGCAGGCGGGGATCCGCAACTACTCTATCTGGCTTTGGAACGCACAGGTGATTGGCTACTACGAAAGCGAGGATCTATCCGCAACCGACGCTTATAAAGCGCAAAATCCGGTTCAGGCAAAATGGAGCGCATATATGCGGGATATCCTGTTGCCCGCCGTGCGGGATAGCGTCCCTCTTTCCCAGCCGGACTGTGTCTTCTACATGGAATAATCTTCCCGATGCAATAAAACGCGGTATACCGGGATTACCCGGCATACCGCAAAATCATGGTGGCTCCCGTTGGAACCGCTAGTGAGAAGCGCGCCGAAAATCGCTCGGGCTGCTCCCCGTTTTCTGCTTGAACAGTTTGGAGAAATGCGGGATATCGTGAAACCCCACCTCGGACGCGATCTCGGAAATTGGCTGGTTGGTGCCGATAATGAGATCGATCGCCCTTGCGATGCGGCAGGCAATCAGGTACTGATGCAGGGATTTTTCCGTATAGAGCACCATTTGCTTGTTGAGATAGTTCGGGTGGTAGTTGAACAGCGCGCCGATGCTTTCGTTGGTAATATCCTCATGGTAATGTGCCTGAATATAGGCGATGACCTGTTCAATCTTTTGCTGCGCCTCTGTCTGCTCCGTAACGCCAAGGGAAATCTTTCTCGCAAGCTGGCCCAGCATGGAAAGCAGAAGGCCCGAAAGCCGCTCGCGATAATAGACGCGCTTTGTCTGATATTCCCGCTTCATTTCAAGCAGCGCATCCTCGACCTGCTGCATGCCGGATAGATACAACGGCTCATTAAGCTTACTAAGGTCTGTAAACGCCACGCGCGGCAGCATGGAAGAACCATCGAATTGTTCCAGGCAATCCGGCGGGATAGGATAATCCTTTTCCTTATTACGCTGCACATAATCAAAGTTTACGGCGAGAAACTGCATGGTTCTTTCCCCGTCCGTATCCATATGATACATGGTGCCGGGCTGCCACACGGCAAGATCGCCGCGTCTGAAATGATACGCTTTGTCTTCTACAAAAAGCTTCCCTTCTCCGCGGTACACATAGAACAGGCGGCAATCATAGGGACGCCGAAACACCGGATATTCATTGTGGGAGATATCCAGCAGCTGCACATACCGTACAAACGGCCTGATTTCAGAAAACGGCATCTGGATAGGAGCCGGGAACGCAACGTTTGTCTGTGGCATAGGCGCCTCCTATAAAACTTTATTTTAGACAAATATGCGTTGGGAATATACATTTATTAAACCACAGTGCGAGCCTATAATCAATATAACACCAGGTGTTGTCAAGCATATTGTTTTATGGCATGACTTGCTTATGTGCCCAACCCAAATCGGGTTATATTTGAAAACAACAATCGGAGGAAGAATGAAATGGTAGAACGGTTAAAGAAACGCACAGCGCGCATCGGACTTTTCGGCGTAGCCCACCCCACATACTGGGATCAGTTTCCCGGCCTTTTGGATACGTTGATGGGATACCACGCGGACCTCAAGGCTCTTCTTGAAAAGCAGGATGTGGAAGTCGTTGATTTCGGCATGGTGGATACGAGCGAACGGGCATACGAAGCGCTGGAAGAAATGAAATCGAA
>JAEYCM010000014.1 GCA_023455425.1 Bacillota bacterium
ACGGGGATCATGGTACCGTCAGCAAGAAACAACTGCGTCATACCGACCTTTTTGCCTACTATGGCTTTCTTCATCTATTTACACCTCCGATAGATCAAAGCTTGATCTCGATATCGACGCCAGCGGGGAGATCGAGCTTCATCAGCGCGTCCACGGTCTTCGCGGAGGGCTGCAGGATATCGATCAGGCGCTTGTGCGTGCGCATCTCAAACTGCTCACGGGAATCTTTGTACTTGTGCGGCGCGCGGAGTATGGTAACAATCTCCTTCTCCGTGGGCAGGGGCACAGGGCCGCTGACGCGTGCGCCGGTCCTCTTGGCCGTTTCAACGATCTTTTCGGCGCTCTGGTCGATCAGATTGTGCTCGTAGGCCTTGAGCTTGATGCGGATCTTCTGGTTTGCCATATTATTAGGTTCCTCCTTTTTGTATTGGGCTGTACACTCTGCCGTGTGTTTCCTCTTCTTGTTTTCCGCCGGAACTTCTTCCGGCCTTTTAAAGAGGACTGCGCGGCATATCTGCCATCACCCTTGTAGGTGGTTGCTGGTCTGCGAAAATTACCCGGATGGCTTGCCGGCAACCTTTCGCTTCATCCCTGCTTGGCGCGCACAAAAGAATACACGCCGACTGCGCAACGTTGATATCATACCGTATCCGAGAAATGATTGCAAGAACTATTTTAAAGATTTTTGCGCCTTTTTTCGCGGATTTCAGGCCAAATTCAAAGAAACACCCGGGCGCGTTGCCAGCAGGATGCAAACGCAAGTTTTTATTGACAGTTTTCTATTGTCTACGTTATACTATGTATCGTCGCTGCTGCGGCGGGGGAGCATAGCTCAGCTGGGAGAGCATCTGCCTTACAAGCAGAGGGTCACAGGTTCGAGCCCTGTTGTTCCCACCATTTAGGCCCGGTAGTTCAGTTGGTTAGAATGCCAGCCTGTCACGCTGGAGGTCAGGGGTTCGAGCCCCCTCCGGGTCGCCAATTTGCCTCGGTAGCTCAGCTGGTAGAGCAAGGGACTGAAAATCCCTGTGTCGGTGGTTCAACTCCACTCTGAGGCACCAATGCCTGCTATTTCGCATAGTAAATACAGGCATTCTTTTGCGGGAATAGCTCAGCGGTAGAGCACTGCCTTGCCAAGGCAGGGGTCGCGAGTTCGAATCTCGTTTCCCGCTCCACACAGTATGGCGCCATAGCCAAGCGGTAAGGCAGAGGTCTGCAAAACCTTCACCCCCGGTTCAATTCCGGGTGGCGCCTCCAGAAAGAGACACTCCGTTCGCGGGGTGTTTTTTTGTTGTGAGGCCCCACCCTACATTGAACCGATCTTCACAAGGAAGTTCCTCGCCGGGAGACGCCGAGGAACCTTCCCGCCTTCGGGCGGGTCGCCATTTGTCGCCTCCACGTCGGAGCAAAGTACGCTTTGCTCCGTTTTTTGTTGCACAAAAACCTCCGCCCGCGTCCTTGCTCCTCCTTCTCCGAAAAAAGTCACGCTCACATCAGCGAAGCCCTTGCAGCGCGGGCTTTTTACGCCGATTTGCTCGCTACCAATTTTTTTCGGTCTCGCTCCATAATGCTTCGGCCGTGGAGTGTTTTCTTCTTTATTAGCACTATGGTTCATTGACCGTTTTTTTATAGCAAAGTACGCTTGCTCCTTCTTTCCCGAGAAAAAGCCGCGCTCGCATGCGGCTGAGCTCTTGCAAGCGCGGCTTCATTCAGTATTGACTAACGGAAAAATCCGGATTACTTTAAGCTGAACTTGAGGCAGGCGTCATACATCCCCATAGAGTTATACATACCTTTTTACAGAAACCGTCAACTTTCCCTTTTTCGTCCTGCCGGACACCCCGCAGTACAGGAAGCGTCCGTAGCCCCGCGCTGAAACAACATCTCCCGCTTTGGGCGCGTAGCTGCAGCTTTCCTGTATCCTGTCGTTGACAAATATACGGCCGCCGCGAAACAATTCCTGCGCATCTGTACGGGAAAGCTGATACAGGTGCGCCAATACCGCGTCCAGCCGTTCGGAGGTCACCTGCAAGGATATGCTTTGTATGGATATCGTCGCAGTTTCAGGCAGCGCCTGCACGATCTCGCAGGCAACGGTGGTATGCCGCACCTTTGTGAGTTGCTCGATGAGAAAGGACGCGATGCGGTTCAGGCAAAATACATATCCTGTCGCTTCTACAACGCGGATATCACCTATCATCTCCCGCTCAATCCCAAGATTCATGATTGCTCCAAGGAAGTCCCGATGCGTTAGTGCATCCGCAAATTTCGCATTTACCGCCTGGATACGGATGCAGGCAAACCTCTTCTTCATACCCGCACGTTTCATAGTTGCCGAAGCGTACCAGCTTACGTTCACAGTCCTCGGCGCCGCCCCAAAGCATATGCGGCACATGCCGCAGGCGGCTTTCCATGCGCGAAAGCATATCCAATTCCATCAGATTCAAAAAGTTCGTGTAGGTATAACACCCGCTGTTATAGGACCGCTCTGCAAGTTCTATGAACCGATTCTGTAATAGTTGCTCTTCCATGGTGATGCTCCCTTTGGTATCTGAATGATACAGGATTCCCAACAGATAAGAGTATACCATATGTTTGACGCACGATAATTAAGGAAGAACATGGCTATATTCTGCATATTAGCGGATATCTTTTTCGCTAATACAACACCGGAGCCAAGAGCCCTCCCCTTAGTGCGTCCGCCCACAGGGATGATCACGGACATAACCTCATGAGCAATGAACGCCGGATTCCCCGAACATTACCAGATAATTTTATCTTTTTATGACATTTCTGATTCGCAATTCCTCAACAAGGTTAACAATAATCAGAGCACATTTTCTGTGCTCTATTGGAAGCTGCCTTGCTGCCCCCACCAGCAAGGCGGCTCCGGGCCCAAACGTGCCACACAATACCACAGTATTCCTAGCCGGAAGACGGCGAAGAGCAAATCAGATAGCCCATACAGTTCAGCAACTTGTGCAATGCAAAAGCGCCCCTCACATGGGCAGGCAAGGGCTTGCCCGCAGAGGGCCGAATACTTTTGCGCGCAAAAAGACCGCCGAAGCGCCCTGCGGGCTTTATCGGCGGCCGCTCTTATCCGGTGCCTTATGCCTTACTGCTCGTAGGGGCATCCGCAATCGGGATAAAACACTTCATCCCCGCCCGGGTGGCCCTCTGCCTCGTATCCCCTGGTTTCATACCCTTCTGCTTCGTATCCCCTGGTTTCATACCCTTCTGCTTCGTACCCGCCGTTTTCATACCCTTCGCCTTCATACCCGCCGTTTTCATACCCTTCGCCTTCATACCCGCCGTTTCCATACCCTTCGCAACAGCAGTTTTCGTGGCAGCCGTCTTCGCAGCCCTCGCAGCAATCTTCGAAGCAGCCGTCTTTGCAGCCTTCGCAGCAATCTTCGCAGCAGCTGTCTTTGCAGCCTTCGAAGCAGCCTTCGTGGCCGCCGTCTTTGCAGCCTTCGCTTTCGCCCTTTCCGCACCTTCCAGAGGAAACCTCTCCATCCTGATTTGCGTTCTGCCCGCATTTCCCGGCGATCTGCCCGCCCTGGTTGGCGATCTGCCCACCCTTACCGGAAATTTGGCCGCCGGTTTCCGCTTTTTGCTTCAGGCCGGCTTCGCTGCCCTCGTTTGCATTGTTGTTGGTGTTGTAGATCGTGATATGAATAGATAGCCCGTCTTTTTCATGCTTGAATACAACGTTGCTTTCCTCATTATGTTCCGCCGGCTTTTTTTCGGCAGGCTGATTGCTGGCTGCCCTCCTGGCATCGGCTGTCCTATATGTGGAATTGGCCGCAACCGATGCGGCGGTATCATACGTGGGCTGCGTCTGGTTCGTCCGAATACGGGCGGCCAGGTCGTTGTTGTTTTTCTGAAATGCGCCCCGGTTAGCGGCAGAATTCTCCATACAAACAGAACGTGGTCTGTTATAACGATACATAGTACTGAAACCTCTTTCCTCCAGATATGTTACCAATATATGCATCGTTATCATAAAGTGTTTCTGCGCGTCTGCATTTAAAACAATTTCTGTTCACTTGCACACATATATGCTGTTATGAGAAATATGGCGGCGTAAAAACGCCATGCGGAAATCCGCATGGCGTCAAAGTATCTTTTACTTTTTTATTGTCTGCCGTTAGATCGACTGCAGCACCCCCGCGATAATCGCCGCGGCGCGGTCCATCTGCTCGAACGTGTGGGTCGCCGTATAGCTTGTGCGCAGCAGGCATTGCCCTTCGACGACCGCGGGCGGTATTACGGGGTTAACGTATACACCCTGTTCAAAAAGCATCTTGGCGGCGATAAATGTCCGCTCCATGGTGTACGTGAACACAGGGATGATGGCGGTTTCCCCCTCCATAATGGGCACATTGCGTTCGGTGAGCTTTTTGCGCATATAGTTGGCCACTTCAAGCAAGCGGTCCTTGCGCTCCGGCTCCCGCTTGATGATGCGCAGCGCCTCAAGCGCCGCCGCCGCATTTGCGGGCGGGATGGACGCGCTGAATATGAAAGGGCGCGAACGGTGCTTAATGAAATTGATTACCTTGTCGCTGGCCGCGATCACGCCACCCAAAGAACCGAAGGATTTGGAGAATGTGGTCATGATGATGTCCACCTCGTCCTCCAGGCCGAAATACGAAGCCGTGCCGCGCCCGCCGTCGCCCACCATGCCCGCGCCGTGCGCGTCGTCCACCATGATGCGCGCGCCGTATTTTTTCGCAAGCCGCACAATTTCAGGGAGGTTCGCGATCTCGCCGGACATGGAGAACACGCCGTCGGTTATAATCAGCTTGCCTGCGTCATCGGGAATGCGCGCGAGCTTGCTTTCAAGGTCCTCCATGTTGGAGTGCTCGTATTTTACGTCTTTTTTGCAGTAGCTTAGCCGTGTTGCGTCCACGATGCTAGCGTGGTTTTCCGAATCGTTGATGATATAATCGTGCCGTCCCACCACCCCGGAGATGGCGCCAAGGTTGGTCTGGAAGCCCGTGGAGAATGTCAATGCGGCGTCTTTGTGGAAAAACTCGGCAAACTCGCGTTCCAGCTCTTCGTGCAGCACCAGCGTGCCGTTCAAAAAACGCGAACCGGAACAGCCTGTCCCCAATTTTTCAACGGCTGCAATCGCGGCTTTTTTGAGCCGTTCGTCGCTGACAAGTCCCATGTAGTTGTTGGAGCCCAGCATGATGATGTTTTTGCCGGACATGACGACCTCTGTGTCCTGCCCCGTCTCCAAGGCATGGAAATACGGATAGATCCCCGCTTCCATCGCCCGCTGCGGTTCGTCGTAGCGAACGCACTTTTCAAATAAATCCATTTGCAGCCACCTTTATAAATTTATTATTCCAAATGAAATGTCGCTTTATTATACGATGAATCGCGGGGGAAAGCAATCGCTGGGAAATTGGGCGCCGCTTTTTCAAAATCAGGAGTTTTGTCGGCCTGTCCATAACCTTTCGTATCCATATGGTATAATTGAGGAAGGATGCTCCATTTTTTCAATACGGAGGAATTTCTATGGAGAACAATTCCAACCATTCCTATTATGATACAGCCACACCGAAGCCCTCCCGCACACGCCAGCCCGCATGGCCCCTGCTCCTCACGCTTGCAGGGTTTGGCGTTCTGTTTTTCTTGCTCATGTTCTTGCTGGACAACACTGCAACCAGCATCGTAAATCTGCGTCGGTCGACCAACGAAGCATCCTTCGCGCAACAGACGCCCGCTCTCTCTCCGGAGCCGGTTTCAGAATACGTCACCAACAAAGAGATTGAAGTCGCGCTTCCCAGCCTGACGCTAAACGGCTCCTATTCCGGGAACCTGATCGATGGCTTGCCCAGTGGAACAGGCCGTTTTGCTTTTGGAGAATCCGACGGGGTAGATGCGTATTATGACGGTGAATGGAAAAATGGCCTGTTTGACGGATACGGCAAGCTGCACGCCGGCGACGGCCTGGTATATGAAGGCGAATATGCAAATGGCATGCGTAACGGCATGGTAAAGCTGTTTGATCTGCATGGCAACTTCCTGTCCGTTTCCGAATACAAGGACGATAAGCCCGTATATACGGATACCGCTTATTGCAACACTTTGCTTGACGCATTCAGGAACAACTGCCGCTGGACCTATACGCCGGATTATTATGGCGACGCCATGGGGCATATTGGAACCAACGTGATTATAAACGGTTATGTCGATAAAGTAGTGGAGGACGGCAGCATCTCCTATCTGGAGTTTTACCCTGACCAGCTATACAACGTACGATTTGTGGTGCGCGTACTTGACCTGGAAAAGCAGGAGGATAAGCTACTAGAAGGCGATCACGCCATGCTGTATGCCGTGATAGACGGCATTGCGCCCTATCAAGACAAGGATGGCAGGGACGCCATGGGTACGGCGCTAAGCGCCTACTCCTATGTGCGCTACCGTCCCGATACGGAAGAGGCGCAGGCGATCAAGCCCGATGCGGCGTATTTAGACGGCGTCTGGTCGCCCGATCCGCATGCGGTTGCATATTCCGGATGGGTATATGAATTCTCCGGCTCGAAGCTTGTGATCTACGACTATACAAATACCTTCTGCCGCGCAATGTTTGACGGCACCTACCGGTTTTTAAAAGATGGCAAGCTCCATCATAGCTATTATTGGAAAGAATTCGATGAGAACAACGGCGACGTCATCGATTCTTATAAGGGCAGGCTCAATCATCATTTGCAACCCATCACGCAGAACGCCATGACGATAGGCGGCGAACTGTACTACCGATTAGGACAATAACGATGCGTAAGCCTCCCGACTATGTCTCTATATACAATCCGAGTGCAAAAATGCCAGCCGCTCACGCGGCTGGCATCTGTTAATGGCCTTACATTCTGAATGACCGCCCTATAGCCCTTCCTCTATCATGCGCGTAAACAGCTCAGCCAGCATGGGGTCAAACTGCCTGCCCGCGTTTTCCCGAAGTTCCGCAAGCGCCTCTTCCTTTGTCCTCGCCTTGGTGTTGTCCGAGTCGTGAGTCATGCGCTCAAAACTTTCCACCACGGCAATAATGCGCGCTAATAGCGGAATCTCCTCTCCCCTGAGTCCCTTGGGGTATCCGCTGCCGTCCCACTGCTCGTGGTGGGCAAGGACGGATTCCGCCAGGTCCACGGTATCGTCAAAGGAGTTGAGGATGCGGTACCCGATGATGGGATGCCGTTTGACCTCGTTCCATTCCTCCAGCGTAAGAAGATGGTTTTTGTTGAGGATACTCGGCTCGAGCACGATCTTTCCGATATCGTGCAGGCGGGCAACCTCTTTGAGCTTTTTAAGCTTCACCTCGGAAAGGCCCAGCGCGCGCCCAAGCAGTACGGAAAGCTCGCTGACCCGCTCCGCATGTTCCTTCTCACGGCCGCTGCTTTCATAAAGGGAGGTGGTAATCGCATCGATCGCGCGGCTTCTTACATCGTCGCGGCTCAGAGACTTTACGGAATACATGTTCTCTTCGGCGGTAGTTAGCACGCGGCTGATAGGCTCCTCCGCATCGGCCTTTGTGGCATAGCCCATGGAGATACTGCCGCGGATGGCGCGGATCTGCTCTTTAGAAAACGCTTCCGTGACGGCTAAAATAGCTGCTTCCGCCTGCGCAGCCGTTGCGCCCGGCATCAGAATGACAAACTCGTCCCCGCCCCACCGGGCGATGACGTCCCGAGAAGTGAACACATTGCGCAACACCTCGGAAACCGTCTCAAGCAGCATATCGCCAAATGCGTGGCCGAAGATATCGTTTGTCAGCTTCAGGCTGTTGACGTCCCCCAATATAATGGATACGGGCAGCACGCCGGAAGCGTCCACGCGCTGCATTTCCTCCTCAAAATACCTTCTGTTGTAGAGTCCGGTAAGCGAATCGTGGAAGCTTAAAAACTCAATTTTCTTGCGCTGTTCTTTTTTATCGGTCACGTCGCGGAACACAAGCACCACGCCCACGGCATTCCCCTGTTCGTCCCGTATGGGCGCTGCGCTGTCCTCCAGATAATAGGAAGCGCCCTGTCTGGAAGTGAGCATGGCGTGGTTGCCCAGCTCCTGCACCTCGTTGGTCAAGAGGGCGTCCTCGATGGGATCTTTGATGGTGAAGCCGGGCTGCTCATGGGAAAGCACAAATACCTCTTTGTAATGGTGCCCCGCGGCTTGCTTCGTGGTCCAGCCGGTCAGCCTTTCCGCAACGCCGTTGAGCATTTCAATCATGCCGCGCGCGTCTACCACCATGACGCCGTCCCCAATGGAGATCAGCGTCTGCAGATATTTATTGCGTTCAAAAGAAAGCGTTGCAAGCACCTGGCGCCGCTTCATGGAATTCCATACGCCGTCCATGAGCAGGCTGAGTTCGCTTGCGTCCTCCTCGTCATAATCGTCATCCGGGTTAAACAGGCCGGCGCAGGCCACGATCTCGCCATCGATCAGAACAGGGAATCCCAAATAATTTGTGATTTCCACCTTTTCAGGCAGGTCTTCCTCTTTGCCGGAACGGAATACAAAATAACGGGGCTTTCCGTCCGCAAAGCGGTTGATGACAACGGGTCCCCGCTCCGAGAGCACTTCGCCCCATATGCCGATTTCTTCTACCCGCGCGGTCAGCCAAATATCGGGCGCGCCGTTTTCAGGATTTTCTATATCGACCCAGGTATGGAGGGTCAATTCCCGCTTTTCTTCGTCATACAGGTAAAGGCAGCCAAACCTGCTCTGTGTCAGCTTGAGCATCTGCTGCAGGACAAGCAGAAGCTGCTCTTCCATGCTCTCAAAGTTCTGGTTCATCATATCAAGGGCGATTTCGCCCTTTCTAAGCGCAAACGCCTGCCGTTTCGCATACTTGATTTCATCGGTAATGTCCCGCGTATAGGAGCCTATGCCGCGTTTGCCGTCGATAAGCACCACCGGAAACTTCTTAATTTTAAACATCCGGCCGTCATGCGTAATCTCTTCCATGGTGGACGTATTGTATTCGAGCACGTAGCTGTCCGCCTTACGCCGGGCAGCGGCGAATTCGGCGTCAAAAATCTCAAAATCATCCCGGCCGATCGTGTCTTTTTCGGAGATCCCATGCATTTCCTCTCCCGCTCTGTTTACAAAGACATAGCGGAAGTTTTCATCCTTGAGAAAGAGGCCGCTTTCGTCCGCGTCATAAAAGCTGCGCATCAAGGCATTGGATTTTTCCAGCGAGGCCGCAAGCTTCTTCAACTGCCTTCTGTTGAACCCGATCCCCAACACCAGCGCCAGAAGCGCCAGCGCAACAAGGCTGCCGACAACGGCAGTGATCTTGGATTCTTTGCGTTCGTTTTCCAGAAGCTGTATTTTTTCGGTGATATCCTGGACAATCAGGAGATTCATCAGTCTCCCGTCCACCGTCACAATCCCCGCCGTGATCTCCACGGAGCGGAGGCTACCGTCCTTGAGCCGGTGGGTAAACTGCGCAGCGCCGCCCCGGTTTCCGAACGCAGCGCGTATATCTTTCTCATCATCGGAAGGGGCCGCGTTGATTTCGCTGATGTTCATGACCGCAAACTGCTCTGCGGTATAGCCGTAATATTGCGCGGCCGCCGCGTTTGCATACCTGATTTCACCGGTATAGGGGTTCACCAGCAGCATGACGGCGGGGTGGGTCTGCATCATGCCAATAAAATCGGCGCTGCTGGTTGCCTTCGCTGTTGGCGCAAAGGAAAAAAGCAGCCCGATCAGAAGTACTATGCAAACCACCGTTCTTTTCATATTCCCGTCCCCTTCATGTATGCCAGTTCCATGTTTGCATCAAAGGCAGGCAACGCGTCTTCTTTTATACAATCGATAAAAAGCGTCGTGATATAAGGGTCAAATTGCGTACCGGCATTTTTCTTTAGTTCTTCAATGGCTTGTTCCTTGGGCATCGCCTTGCGGTAAATACGTTCCTCCGTCATGGCGTCGTAAGCGTCCACCACCGCAAGGATACGGGAAAGTTGGGGAATCTCTTCGCCTTTTAGACCCACGGGATATCCGCTGCCGTCATAACGCTCATGATGCGTGAGGATTAGAAGCGCGATGTGCTTCAATTCCGGAGAAGCGGTCGCAATGCGGCAGCCGATCTCAGGATGCCGCCGCATAGAGACCCATTCTTCGCTGTCTAGCTGCGCAGGCTTATTAAGGATGCGGTCGTCCACGCCGATTTTTCCGATATCGTGCAGCATGGCAAACAACTCCAACTGGTCAAGCTTGCTCTGCGCAAGTCCCATCCGCCGGCCTACAAATCTTGTAAGCCAGGCAAGCCGTTTCGCGTGGGCCTCGGTTTCCTGGCTGCGCGCATAGATGGTGGCCATGACGTAGCTTAAAATGGAATTGTGCGAGCTTTTGCGCGTAAGAAGTTTTCGGCTGTTGAGGTATTCCGCAGCTGCCCTTGTGATCTCTTCCACGTTTTCGTCCTGACTCTGCTTTGCGGAAAACCCGAAAGAAACGCTGATATCGTAACCAAGCCCGGCATTGCTGCTGTTGTACGTTTCAAACGCTTCCGTAATGGCCTTAACGAGCATTGCCGCCCCCTTTAGCTCCGTTTCGGGCAGCAATATGCTGAATTCATCTCCGCCCGTCCTCGCAAGAACGGCATGGGAGTCGCAGCACCCCTTGATGAGCGCGGCGGTGGTGACGATCAGTTCATCTCCGCGCCTATATCCAAGCGCGTCGTTGATGAGCTTGAGGCCATTGATATCGGCAATGATGATGGCAAACGGACAAAAAGGCTGTTTTTCGTCCAGTTTACGTTTTTCGGTTTCAAAATAAATGCGGTTGTGCAGGCCCGTCAAAAGGTCATGGTCGTGCATATACTGAATTTGCGCGCCGCGTTTTTTCTGCTCCGTAATATCGATGATGATGCCTTCGAGCGCCTGTACGGTACCCGTTTCATCCCATATTCCCTGCCCGGTCTCGAGCACCCACTTACTTTCCCCGTCTTTTGCGGTAATCTCATACTCATAGCGGAACGGTTCGTTTAAAGCAAGCACGCGCTCCCATTCCCTGCGTAAGATATCTCTGTAGATGGGTTTGATCAGGTCGTTAAAAGAAAACATGTTGTTGTCGATCAGTTCCGAGGGCATATAACCGGTGAGCGCAAAACAGCCGTCCGAAACAAAGCGCATGGTCCATTCGGCGTCGTTGTCGCAGCGGTAAGCAAGGCCGGGGAGGTGGCTAAGCAGCACCGCCTTGCTGCGTTCGCTTTCGGTAAGTGCCCGGCACGCCTGCCGGTAATCGGTAATGTCTTCCAATATGGTCATGAACAGTGGGGGCTTCCCAAAATCAATTGAGAGCGGAAAGCAGTTGATCTTAAGCCAGACGGATGCGCCATCCAGCCTTTTTGCACATGCCTCCAGGCTATATTCCGTAATATCGCCCCGGCGAAGCGCCGCAAAGTGGAACGCCGCCTTTTCCGTATCCTCCGCGCACAGAAACTCGCGCGGATGCATCGTATTCATCTGCCCGGGGGTTCGTCCGAGCATCCGAGCAAGCGCCGCGTTTTGATAAAGAGCCGTTTCCCAGTCCGGCCCGATGGCAACGCCATAGGGGAGGCGGTTGAGCATGGCCTCAAACAGTTCCGGCAGGCGGTATGCCTCGTTCCGTTTTGAGATGCGTTTTGGGGACTTAAGCAGCAGCGCCAGAAGCGATGCGCACACAACCAAAAGGACCGCCGCAAGAAGCGGCCATATTCCCGTCCCCGGCGGCAAAGCGGGCGTCCCCACGGCCAACAGCAGGGAAGGCGTATTGCCGGGCATACGAAAGAGCATGCATGCGCATAAAAGCACATCCACAAAAAGCAAGGCGCCTATTATAAACGCCAAAGAATCCGTCCACCAAAAGGTATGCTGTTTGACGCCGACGGCGGAACCAACCATCGTTTCACCTCGATTTTTCAGCCTCCGCTGTGGCCGTCCTTCGTTTATTTTTGCTGATGCGCGCAGTAAATGGGATATGCCGCAACATGAAATGGTACGCGAAAAAGACATCCGTTCCGACATATGCATAAATTATAGTACATATTAAAATAGACTACAATCCTGTATTCGGCTCTTTTCGACGTATAAAGCCTTGTTTTTTACCTGCTCCATACGCCGTTTTTGCATGGGCTTACAAGGTTTTGCCTTGCGCCGCGTACAAGTATGCTATAATAACATAATTGCACGCATCCTATACGATACGCCAAAAGGCGAAATATCAGGGGGAACGTTTATGACAAGTGGCATGAATTTCTGGGACAGCAGCATATGGGCGCTGATGGTGGAGCTTGCTATTCTCATGGCGGGCATGCTGACCGCCAATATGCTCCGCCGCACCATCAAGCCGTTGCGGCAATCGCTTATTCCAAGCTCGGTCATCGGCGGGTTTTTGATTTTGATCGCAAGCTCCGTCTATGAAAGCATTACGGGCGAGCCCATGTTCCATAAAGTCACCATGGAAACGCTCACCTACCACGGTCTGGGGCTTGGCTTCATTGCGCTGGCGCTCAAAGCTTCCGAAAAACACTCGGACAAGGGATCTAAGACCGATATCTTCAATACCGGGCTGACCGTCGTTTCCTCCTACCTCTTACAGGGGCTTGTCGGCCTCGCCATCACGCTTGGGCTTTCCTACGTGCTGGGAAACTGGCCCGCCTCCGGTCTTTTGCTGCCCATGGGATACGGCCAGGGCCCTGGCCAGGCTTATAACTGGGGCAACATTTATTCCACCGCCACGGACTACCCCGCGTTTACAGGCGGCGCAAGCTTTGGGCTGACAGTCGCCGCAATGGGCTTTATCTCCTCGGGCATTGGCGGCGTCATCTATCTCAACAACATGAAACGCAAGGGCCGCATCAAGAAGCAGATTTTAAACGCGGACGAGGTTGAGGATCTTTCCGCCGAAATGGTCACGAGGAAGGGCGAAATTCCCCTGACGGAATCCCTGGATAAGCTGACGGTGCAGTTCGGCTTTGTGTTCCTCACGTATATTGCGGCGTATCTTCTGATGCGGGGCGCTTCGTTTGGGCTTGACAGCCTGGGCGGGTTCTTTGCGGGAACCGTCAAGCCGCTCATCTGGGGCTTTAACTTCCTCATCGGCTCCTTCCTGGCCATTGCGTTCAAAAACATACTCAAGGGCTTAAAAAAGGCGAACATCGTCCACCGTGAATATCTCAGCAATTTCATGCTCAACCGCATTGCGGGCGTGATGTTCGATTTGATGGTGGTGGCCTCCATCTCGGCCATCGACCTTTCCGCGTTCTCCCGCAAGGAGTTTTTCATCCCGCTGACCATTATCTGCGTTGTAGGCGCTCTCATCACCTACTGGCAATGCGACTATACCTGCAAAAAGCTCTTCCCAACGTATACGGATGAATCGTTCCTTGCGCTTTACGGCATGCTCACCGGCACCGCAAGCACCGGCGTCATCCTGCTGCGCGAGATCGATCCGCTGTTTGAGACGCCCGCTTCGAGCAACCTCATCTACCAGCAGACCTGGGCGATCATATTCGGTTTCCCCATGCTCATGCTCATGGGCCTTGCGCCAAGAAGCAACGGTTGGTCCTGGTTTACGGTGGGCGCGCTCCTTGTGCTCTCCATATTCATCAACGTCCTGCTCTTCCGCAAAAGCATATTTGGGCGCAAAGAACGCATGAAAGTAAAGTAAGACAAAAGCCGCTCCATAGAGCGGCTTTTGTTTGCAATGACTTGTTTGCAGGGTTGTGTTACACTTTTTATAATCCTTCCGAAGAATCACCCTTGTATGAAAGGTTTTGCAGATGCGGATTTATCTCGATAACGCCGCGACCTCCTTCCCCAAGCCGGAAGGTGTGAGCGCACGGATGCGTTATTACCTTGATGAAGTGGGTGCAAGCGTCAACCGCTCCGTCTATGCGGAAGCGGCGGACGCGGGGCTTATTACGCTTGCGCTGCGTGAACGGCTGTGCCGGCTCCTGGGGTTGAGCGACCCCGCGCGCTGTATCCTCACTTCAGGCGCAACCGCCGCAATCAATATGGCGCTCAAAGGCTATCTGAAGCCGGGCGACCACTGCATCGTCAGCTCCCTGGAACACAACGCCATGATGCGCCCGCTTGTGCAGCTGGGAAAAACGGGCGTACGCTTTGACCGTATCCCCTGCGACGCCGATGGGCGCATGGATATTGAGGCGTTTGAACAGCTCTTCCGCCCCGAAACCCGGCTTGTCGCCGTCACGCACGCGTCCAACGTGTGCGGTACTTTAAATCCTATAGAGGAGATCTGCCGCATCGCAAACGCGCGGGGCGTTCCCGTGCTGCTCGATGGCGCACAGACCGCAGGGCATTCTCCCATCCACGTTGAACATCTGGGCCTTAGCGCCCTTGCCATCCCCGCGCACAAGGGGCTTCTGGGGCCTTCCGGCATCGGCGCCCTGCTTCTCTCCTCCGCCTTTGCAAACGAGTTGACGCCGCTTGTTGCGGGCGGAACAGGCAGCTACTCGGACAGCGAGGAGTTGCCGCCCCTATTGCCGGACCGTTTGGAAAGCGGCACGCCAAATATCCCCGGCATCTATGGCTGGGAAGCGGCGCTCTCCTTTATAGAGAAGGAAGGCATACAAAAGCTTCGGGCGCACGAAAACGTGCTCGCTGAGCGCTTCCTACATGGCGTAAAACCGCTTCCCAATGTGCGCGTCGTGGGCCCGCTTTCGCCGGAAGAGCGCGTAGGCGTCGTATCGCTGGATTTTGCCGGGCGGGATAACGCGGACGTTGCCTTTGCATTGGAGCAGGAATATGGAATTTTGACCCGCTGCGGGCTGCACTGCGCGCCAAACGCACACAAGGCGCTTGGCACGTTTCCGCAGGGGACGGTACGGTTTTCGTTTGGCTGGGCGACGACGGAGACGGAGATTGATGCGGCAATAAATGCAATTCGAGAGCTAATTAAAGAATAAAACGGTACTTTTCTTTTTAGAAAAGAAAAGTACCAAAAGAAAATGATCAATTATAAAAAGTGTACGCTTTCTTTCTTCTATTACCTCAAATAAATACGCTTCTCTTTTGCAGCCGTTATTACGCCCACCCGCTGCGCGGCGGGAACGACTGCTTTGAGCTCTTCAAACAGCGCGTCCGCGTCCTCCGGATGGACCGCCATCAAAAGACCTCCCGCCGTCTGCGGGTCGTATAAGACATCCTGTACGGCAACCGGCACGTCCCCCTCCTCCACAGCGGATTGCGCAAACGTGCGGTTCCGGTACATGCCTCCGGGCAGTATGCCATTGCGCGCAAACTCCAAGGCCTCCGGTATGATGCTGATGTCTTTTGTGTTTAGCTCCACGCTCACATCCGAACCCTGCGCCATTTCATACAAATGCCCCAGCATGCCAAAACCCGTCACATCCGTGCAGGCGTGGACGCGGTATTTGACCATGGCGTCCCTCGCGGCCTTGTTGAGCGTGGTCATCAGCTTCCGCGCAAGGGCCTTACTCTCCTCGCTCGCAAGCTCCGCCTTGGCGGCAGTGGTCAGGATGCCGATGCCGAGCGGCTTTGTAAAAAGCAGCACGTCGCCTGGTCTTGCGCCGCTGTTGGTCAAAACTTTATCGGGGTGGATAAACCCGGTCACGGCCAGGCCGTACTTGGGCTCGTCGTCCAATATGCTGTGTCCGCCCGTGATGATGGCTCCCGCCTCATACGCCTTATCATACCCGCCGCGCAGCAGCTGGTGGACGGCGTCCTTGGGCATATCCTCCGGAATACAAAGGATGTTCAACGCAAGCTTCGGCTCCGCGCCCATGGCGTAAATATCCGAAAGCGCGTTGGTCGCGGCGATCTGGCCAAAAAGATACGGGTCGTCCTCGATGGGCGGAAAGAAATCCACCGTCTGCACGATAGCCAGCGTATCGCTTACCTTGTAAACGGACGCGTCGTCGCTTTTATCAAACCCCACGATCAGGTTGGGGTCATGATGAACCTGAATGCCTTCCAACAGCTGCGAAAGCACGCCGGCGCCCACCTTTGCGCCGCAGCCCGCGCATTTTGCGAGCTTGGTGAGTTTAATGTCCTGTTCCATGCCCTTCCTCCTCTCGTAACCCAATCGATTTCAGCGGCGTCAGACACAGGATGGCCTCCAGCACGCCGCCGCCGACGGCGAGCGCCTTATCGGATGCGGTGTAGCAATGCTCCACCCTGCACCGCGGGTCCACATCCCCGCTCTTCATGCCCTTATATACCGGCGTATTGTCCGGCAATATGCCGCGCAATACGCCCGCGATTTCTGTTTTAACCGGAACCCCGTCCACATAGCCCGCAACGTCGCCCGCTTGCACGGTTGCGCCGATCCCGAGTACCTGCTTGAATACGCCGTCCGCTGGGGCGCGCAGGATACGCTCCAGCATATAACCGCCGATATTGCCGGGTATGCCGGTATTGGGCAATGCGGAGCCTTCCAGTATGACGCGGCCCAGCGTATGGCCGCGCTGTGTTTCCACCACGGCGTGGCAGTCCGCCCCTGCGGCAAACCCAGGGCCGACGCCGATGACGACGGGAGCATCCGCAAGCGCGGTTCCAAGGTTACGCTTTGCCAAAATGGCATCCACCACGGCGTCCGGCTGTAATTCCCGGATACAATCGGCATTTGAATCAATGAGCACGGGGATGCGGCCGCTTTGCAGGATTTGCATGGCATCCCGGCTGTTTTGCGAAAGCTCCGCCATGACTCCCTCCACGATAGCCTGTCCATCCGTTACAGCGGGAGAAAAGCTGACCGTTCTTCGGATGGCGGTGGGATGCATAAGCTCCGTCATCACAACGTCAAATCTTGCGCGCCAAAGCCTCAGCGCAATGCCCGAGGCGATATCCCCGGCGCCTTTTATGACAACAAGCATGGTTCTCCTTCTGTCTGCAGCGCGCCTGCAACCGTTTTGCAGGACAAATACCGGGCAAGTTCCCTGGCCTGCTCCCACTGTACGGGCGGTTCGACCTTATTGATATAAACAATATCGTGCAGCGCCTCAAGCCGCGCCACGTTCGCGGCGTCAAGCGGGGTAACGGTGTGGTACAGCCCAACGTTTAAAAGCTTTGCATACAGCTCCGGCCGGTGCGCCGCCGCAACGACAGGCTTTCCGATACCGTCTATCCCTATAACCAGTATGGTTTTGTTTGCTTCCTTTGGAATGACGGGCTCGTTCCCCGCGTGCGCCTTTAGCGGCAGGCCCTTGGAACCGTCCGCCTCGCACAATACAAAATCCGCCTGCCGCGCAAGCATGGGAATGTCGTCTAGCGGCAGCGTCAGCTTGCCCTCCGGCGTCTTTTGTCCCACGCACAAGAGGCTTTGCGCCTGCATCGCGTAAGCAATTTCCTCTTCCGTGGGGGAAAACAGCGTCTTTACGCCGTTTGGCGGGTACATTTTCGCGGTAGCGCAGAGGATCACGCTTCCGCTTCCCAAAAGCTCGGCAGCAAGGCGCATCAACAGAGAGGTCTTTCCCCCGCCGCCGATGATGGCCGTAACGCCCCGCGTAATGCCCAATGCCTGCGCATACCGCACGCTTTTTTCCTCCAACGTTATTCTTGTTTCAGGATAACATCGGCAAATCCCGCTTGTCAACGGAAGGGCCGGTGGTTTACAATGCGGATATGAGCAATGAAAAAAACATACGCCCCGTCCTTTCGATACGGCTTTATACGGAGGAAAAATGCTTTGGCCCCGGCGTTGCGGAGCTTCTTTCCCGCGTACGCGACATGCGTTCGCTGCGGTCAGCCGCCATCTCCATGAACATGGCCTACTCCAAGGCCTGGACGATCGTGAAGAAAAGTGAGGATGCGCTCGGCTTCAAGCTTTTAGTAAGCACCACCGGCGGGCAGCATGGGGGCGGCGCTGTGCTGACCGAAGAGGGAAGCGCGCTGCTTGACAATTACAAGCAATATCTTGCGGACGTGAAAGCCGTAGCGCAAAAGCTCTTTGATGAGCGCTTCGGCGGGCAAAAGGAACGCAACGAAAAATGAACGGCAAATACAGCCTGTCGATCGAGCCATCCTTTCGCGGGTGCGTTCTGATCACGCAAAACGGAAAAACGCTCTATGAGCATGCCTCCGGTTTTGCCGACCTTGCAAACGAGCGCCCCAACACGCTGGATACCAGGTTTCCTACCGCGTCCGCAGGCAAAGTACTTGTGGCAGTTGCCATATTACAGCTGATGGAACAGGGCAGGCTGAGGCTTGCCGATACCATTTCTCAAATACTCCCTTTTGATCTTCATGCAATCGACCCTGTGGTTACAATCGAACAGCTGCTGACGCACACCTCTAGCATACCGGATTATTTTGACGAATCCGTTATGGACGATTACAGCGCTCTTTGGAAAGAGTTTCCCAACTATAAAATCCGCTCCTGCAAGGACTTGCTGCCGCTCTTTTGGGATAAGCCCATGCTGCATACGCCCGGAGAACGCTTCCAATACAACAATGCAGGCTATGTTATGCTGGGGTTGGTAGTAGAAACGCTTACAGGCATGCCGTTTGACGCGTTTCTTTCGGACTCTGTTTTGAACCCCGCGAATATGCGGCGTACGGGATATTACGAGCTGGACCGGCTGCCAAAGAACTGCGCCAACGCTTATCTCTTTGACGAAGCGAAGAGCGAATACTATACCAACATCTACAGCGTGGACGCAAAGGGCACAGGCGCGGGCGGCGCTTATACAACCGTAGAAGATATCGAGCGTTTCTGGCATGCGCTCTTTGGCGGAACCCTGTTGCAGCCGGATACCGTTGCACGCATGATCCAGCCGCAAAGTATGGATGAGACCAGCAAATACGGCTATGGGGTTTGGCTGCGCAGGCGCGGGGATGGGTATGTTCCATATATTCAGGGGTGCGATCCCGGCGTCAGCTTTTTATCTTCCTATGACCCTGTTGCCTCCCGTTGCATCACGCTGGTCAGCAACTATGGCGACAACGTGTGGAAATTGAACAGAAGCATACTGGAACGGTTGGATAATGTTTAGGGACGGCCAATGCCGTCCCTTGTTTTTTTAACTCTAATATTACGCTTATTCCACCCCGTAGTTGTTCTCTTTATTGGCCCAGTCCACCGTGCGGATGGAATAGGTCTTGTATCCGTCTTTTATAAATGGGTCCCGCTGCGCGACGCCGTGCGCTTCCCCAAGTGACGCGGCGCGAACAAGCACCATGCCGCCCGGGTAATCCGTAAACGGGCCGCAGGCAAAAAGCTTTCCTTCCTCGTCCAACGCTTTTAAGTGGGCCACATGCCGCTCAATCGCATCGAACGTCAAAGGCAAGCCGTTTTCGAGCAGGATCAGGTACAGACGCTGTTCCTGCATACGGTTAAGCCTTTGCCGCAAGCCGCTGCTTCATGGTCTTTTCCACGGCGTTCAATATGTTCTCATACCCTGTGCACCGGCACAGGTGCCCTGCGAGAAGCTTCCGCAATTCGTCCCGGGTGTATTCGTGGCCGGATTCCAATATTTCCACAGCCGTCATGATAAAGCCGGGCGTGCAGAAGCCGCACTGCACCGCGCCTTCCTCGATGAACGCCTGCTGGATGTCCGCAAGCTCGCCGTTGGGGCCAAGCAGGCTTTCGAGCGTACGGATGTGTTTTCCTTCCGCCCATACCGCAAGGTAGATGCAGGAGTTAAAGCACTCGCCGTCGATCATGACATTGCATGCACCGCATTCGCCGACTTCGCAGCCTTTTTTCACGCTGGTCAGGCGGTAATCGTTGCGCAGCATATCCGTAAGCGACGCCCGCACATCCACATAATTTTCCACTTGTTTACCGTTTATGGTACAGCGGAGCAACTGCATCTGTTTCATAGCGTACCTCCCGCAAGCGTAATCGCGCGGACAAACGCGCGCTTGGTGAGTTCCTCCACCAACTGGAGCCGCAGTTCCTTGCTGGCGCGCCAGCTCGTGCGCGGGTTAACGTCCAGCAGCGACGCGCTACCCGCAGCTTCTACGGTTTCTGCGGAAACGGGCTTGCCGTTTGCCGCAGCCTCCGCGCTCGGCGCGCGCATGGGCACAGGCCCCGCGACGCCGAACGCCACGCGCATGCGCTCCACTGTTTTCTTATCCTCCGAAAGCCGTACGTTGACGGAACACCCTAGCGTGGCAATATCCATGGCGTTGCGCATAGCGTACTTAATATAGTTGCCGCGGCAGTTTTCGTAGCTCTCTTTTTTAATCAGGATCGCCGTCAGCAGTTCCGCAGGCTGCAACGCGACCTTGCCCGCCTTGACATAGAACTGCTGGATGGGCAATTGCCGCACACCTTCCGGGCCGGTCATCTCCATGATTGCGTCCCAGGCGACAAGGGTCGCCCCGGAATCGGCGCTCGTCACACCGTTGCAGGTGTTGCCGCCGATGGTGCCGATGTTCCTTACCTGCGGGCCGCCCACTTCATTGACCGCTTCGCCCAGAACGTTGATGTATTTCTGAATGAGCGGGTGCTTTGTGATATGCGTAAAGCTGGTGAGCGGCAGGATGCGGAGCGTGCCGTCCTCATCCATGGTCACGCCGCGCAATTCGTCAAGCTTTTGTATGCTCACCAATGTCGCACCCGCTAAGCGCCCTTCGCGAATCTGGACCAGCACGTCGCTGCCGCCCGCAATGATCTTTGCTTCCGGGTGCTGCTGCAAAAGCTCGATGGCATGGGGCACGGAAGTCGCTTCGTATAAAGCCTCGATATCGTACATACTGTTGCTCCGTCCTTCCTTGCGCTAAATCAGGCCTGCGTCTTTGAATGCGGGGAAAAGCACATGCGGCGTCAGCGGAATCTTATTGACCGAAACGCCTGTCGCATTCAGCACCGCGTTGCGTATGGCAGGCGCGCCCGAAACCGTGGGCGGCTCGCCAAGCGCCTTCGTGCCATACGCGCTTGTCGGCTCGTAGTTTTCCACAAACTGCGCTTCCAGATGCGGGTGGTCCATAAACGTGGAAAGCTTGTAATCAAGCAGGTTATCGTTGAGAGGTTTTCCCGTCTTTTCATCAAAGAGCATCTGCTCGCCAAGGCCGAAGCCGATGGCCATGCTCATGCCGCCATGTACCTGGGCTTCCGCAAGCTGGGGATTGATGAGCTGGCCACAGTCATGTACGTTGACCATATCCAGAAGCTTTACCTTGCCCAGGGGGATATCCACTTCCACCTCTGCGAAGGTGCACCCAAAGCTGTAGGCGTTGGTCTTGCACTGGTAGGTGCTCTCCGCCGTCAGATGCTCGGAATGCACCATGCTGTAAAGCACTTCCGTCGCAAGCTCGCCCAAGGTGGTAATCACCTTGTTGTTGTTGGACTTGTGCACGATGTTGCCGTCCACAATGTCAAGGTCGAGGATCTGGAAGCGGTAGAGCTCGTGCGCGTGGCCGAGGATCTTCTGCTTGAGCATATCCGCCGTCTGCCGGACGGCCATACCGCCCACATAGGTCTGGCGGGACGCGTAAGCGCCCGTGCCGAACGGGGTAATATCCGTATCCTGCGTGCTCACCACATGCACATCCTTAAACGGGATGCCTAACGTCTCAGACGTCATCTGCGCAAACGCGGTATCCGCACCCTGACCGATTTCGGTTTCCGCAAGCTGTATCTGCACGGAACCGTCCTGATTAAGTACCATGCGGCAAGAAGATACCTCAAGGGAAATCGGCCAGACAGCAGTATTGTACCAGAAGATGGACATGCCTACGCCGCGGCGGATGGGCCCAGTCTGGTTTTCATACAGCTTGCGCTTTTCTTCCCACTTGATATACTCCTTGCCCTTTTCCATACACTGGTTGAAGCTGTCAAAATAGTTGACGTTCTTGGAGAAGGGATCGCAATAGCCAACGGGCATCATATTGAGCTTGCGGAACGCCATCGGTTCCATGCCGATGGTGCGCGCAATATCGTCCGAATGGCTTTCCACCGCGAACATGGACTGCGGGATGCCGTAGCCGCGCATGGCGCCCGCAATGGGCAGATTGGTGAATACGGTATACCCTTCGACCTTCTTCGCTTTTTCATCATTGTAAAGTTGCTTGAAGCCGCTCATGGCTTTCGAGCAGATGCTGTGCCCATGTGACGCGTATGCGCCCTGGTTGGAGAAATACTGCGCGCTGCGCGCAACAATCCTTCCGTCCGGACGGACATACGAGGTCAGGTGAATTTTTATGGCGTGGCGCACGCGGGTGGCAAAGAACGTCTCCTCACGCGTAAGCTCCAGCTTTACAAGCCTGCCGCCCACCTGCTGGGATAAATAGGCGTTGAGGGGCTCATACAAAACATCCTGTTTGTTGCCGAAACCGCCGCCGAGGTAGGGCTTTATGACGCGCACGCTGCCCCAGGGCATTCCAAGCGCCTGTCCGATCACGCGCCGCGTGATGTGCGGAATCTGCGTGGAGGAAACGACCGTCATCTTACTGCCTTCCATGTAGGCGTAGGAAATCGGCGGCTCAATATGGCAGTGCTGGACAATAGGCGTCTCATACCAGCCTTCTACCTTAATAAGCCCTTCTTCCTTTATGGCCTCTTCAAAATTGCCCTCTTCGGAAGCGGTGTGGCCGAGTATATTGTTCGAGTACGCCTCATGAAGCTGCGGCGCGCCGTCTTTCATCGCTTCAATCGGGTCGAGCACCATCGGATATTCCTCGTACTCCACCTTGATGGCCTTCAATGCGCGGGAAGCGGCAACTTCATCTTCCGCAACAACGGCGGCAATATTATCACCATACAGGCGAACGCGTTTGTTCAAAAGCAACATATCCGCAACATCCTGATGGTGCGGATCGGTCGACCACGGATGTCCCGCCGTGGGAAACGGGCGCTCGGGCACGTCAAAGCAGGTGACGATTTTCACGACACCGGGCATTTTGAGCGCTTCACTGATGTCCATTTTCGTAACAAGGCCGTTGGCGATTGTGGAATGCAGTACCTTTGCAATCAGCGCATTTTTTTCCACAAGGTCGTCGGTGTATTTTGCCCTGCCTGTTACTTTATCAAATGCGTCTATGCGCGGAACACTTTTTCCTACGCTCATCCGCCGATCCCTCCAAGCTAACAGTTTTTTTTGCTGGCTTACTTTTTTTCATTATACCATTAATGAATGTAAAATCCCAGTAAGTACGCTATCCTATTTTATATATAACGCGCGTGTGTCACGCGTAACAGGCTGTCCGTTTCCCACTGTTGTTTTATGCCCGGAAACAGGGGTATACTCTTAGAAAGTACCGCAATACAGGAGGCCGCCCATGCAAGAGAATCAACCAAATATCGGCTGCGTGCTCATGGCCGCCGGCAATTCCCGCCGGTTTGGCAGCAACAAGCTTTCCGTAAAGCTCGATGGGATGACTTTGGCCGAATACGCGCTTAACGCTGTCCCTTCCGAAGTGTTTTCACGCGTGGTTGTGGTCACGCAGTACCCGGAGATCGTGGAACTGGCAAAAAACCGGGGGTTCTTAGTAAAAATCAATCAGGAACCGGAAAGGGGCCTGTCCCATACCATCCACCTCGGAATGGAGGCGCTTTTGGATATGGACGCCATCCTGTTTCTGGTGGCGGATCAGCCTATGCTGCGTCAGGAAACCATAGAAAACGTGGTGTTACTCTACCGCGAACATCCAGACCGCATCGTCATCGCGGGCCACGACGGGCGGCGCGGCAACCCCTGCATATTCCCAAAGGAATTTAACGAAGAACTGTTTGCCCTCACGGGCGATATGGGGGGCGTTGTCGTCATCAAAGCGCACGAAGACCGGGTTTTGTGCTTCAATGTGGAGGATGTGCGCGAGCTCATCGATGTGGATACGGAGCACACGCTGTCCGAGTTGATGAAAACGCCATAATCTCAAATGTATCTTAGAGGCTCTGCCTCCAAACCTCCGCTTAGGGCCGTAACGACCCTAAGAACCCATATTTGAAAACGTCTTATTCTAAGATGTTTTCGAGAAAGGAATTCCAAGGGGACTGGTCCCTTTGGTGGAGGTTCGAGGGCAAAGTCCTCGAAAAGGTTTCGCTACAAATTGTAGCCGGGGAAACATTTCCCCGGCTTTCTATTTCTTCTTGCTATAAGCCGTACCTTCCATAGGAAGCTTGGTACGGAAGACACCGTCCCGGTTGTAGTAGGCAAGCTGCACCGCGGGGGGCGTGGGGATGGAGCAGATTTCTCCAATCCCTTTCGCACCGTGGGCAAGCTTCCCATCGCTTTTCTCTATGATCTCCGCAACCACTTCAGGCGTTTTATCCGCCTTAAACAGACCCAACGTACCGAACTTTGCGGTGGGCTTTCCATGATCGAGCGGAAAATCCTCGGTGAGCGCATATCCAAGGCTCATGACCACGCCGCCTTCTATTTGCCCTTCTATGGCGGTGGGGTTGATAGCGCGGCCGACGTCATGCGCGGCAACCACGCGGGATACAAGCCCGTTTTCATCCAGCTCCACAAGATGCGTCGCGTACCCGTAGGCGATATGGCTGACGGGGTTCTCTTTTTGCTCCCCGATTTTATCGGTGATGCCTGTGTACTCTCCGTAGAAGGAGCGGCCTTCGAGCGCTTCCAAAGAGCCCTCCTCCTCCATCGCCTCTTTGAGCGCGCGCGCCGCGCGGACCACGGCCTCGCCGGTAAAGAGCGTCTGCCGGGATGCGGTGGTGTTGCCGGAGTTGGGCGCAAGCGCGGTATCCGGCGCTTCGTAAGAGACGCGGTCCGGCGTTAAACCCGTGGTTTCGCAGAACATCTGCACCTGGATGGTGCCCATGCCCTGCCCGATGCAGGCGGCGCTAGAATGCAAATGCACCTTGCCGTCCCTGACTTCAATGCGGCTGCGTCCCGTATCGGGGATGCCGACGCCAAGACCGCTGTTTTTCATGGCGCAGGCGATACCCGCCTTGGGGTTCGCCTCGTAATATGGCCGCACGGCGTCGAGCGTTTCCACAAGCGCCGTCGTTTCATCCGCAATCTGTCCGTTGGGCAGCACCTGCCCGGGACGGATGGCGTTGCGGTAGCGGATTTCAAACGGGGAAATGCCCACAAGCTCCGCAAGCTGGTTGAGGTTGCACTCGGCCGCAAAGCAGCTCTGCGTCACGCCAAAGCCGCGGAACGCGCCGCCCGGCGGGTTATTGGTGTACATCGCTTTTCCAACAATGTCCACCACCTGATAGTTGTAGGGACCGGCGGCGTGCGTGCAGGCGCGCTGCAGCACAGGCCCGCCCAAGGAGGCGTACGCGCCGGTATCGGATATGAGCACTGCCTTCATGGCGGTCAAATTGCCGTTTTCATCGCAGGCTGTGGTGAAGTCCATCTCCATGGCGTGGCGCTTGGGGTGGACGATGATGCTTTCCTGCCGCTTGAGCTTGACTTTAACCGGGCGCCTGGTGTAATGGGAAAGCAGCCCCGCGTGGTGCTGCACACTCATATCCTCCTTGCCGCCAAAGCCGCCGCCCACCATCGCCGCGGTCACGCGTACTTTCTCATGCGGGATATCGAGCATGTCCGCGCACTCGTGCTGCGTCTGGTAAATGCCCTGGTCCGCGCTGATGATGCGGTAGCCGTCCCCTTCCGGGTAGGCGACGGCGCATTCCGGCTCCAAAAACGCATGCTCGGTAAAGGGAACGCTGTAATGGTTGGTCACAACGTACTTGCTGTTTTTGATGGTTTCGTCCGCATCCCCGCGCTTTAATCGCTGCTCAAAGAGCAAGTTGCCCGTTTCATGCAGCGGCGGCGCGTCGGCTTCCATGGCGCGCTCCGCCGTAAACACGGCTTCGAGTTCCTCATAATCCACTTCGATCAAGGCAAGCGCCGCTTCGAGCGTTTCCCTGTCCTCAGCCGCGACCAGCGCCACGGCGTCGCCAAGGTAATGCGTCACGCCGCCGATGGGAACAAGCACATCCCAATCCTTTTTGATATGGCCGATCTTCCGCTCGCCCGGAATATCCGCCGCGGTAAGCACGGCGTGCACTTTAGGGAGGGCTTTTGCGGCATCGGTGCGAATATCCAATATCCTTGCTCTCGGGTATGCGCTGCGTTTGGCTCCGCCATACAGCATGCCTTCCATATAGATATCGTCGGCATACACGGCGGTCCCCAGCGCTTTTTCCACCGCGTCCACGCGGTGCATGCTCTCCCCGGCCTGGCCGGTAAAAGCGCGTTCCGGTACCGGCGCGTCGGTACGGAACAGCTCCGCCGCAAGTAATATGGCGTCTTCTATTTTTTTATAGCCGGTGCAGCGGCAGATGTTGTTTTTAATTGCTTCTTTCACCTGTGCGCGCGTAGGAGTAAGGGTCGTATCCAACAGCCCCTTGGCGCTGACGACCATGCCGGGCGTACAGAAGCCGCACTGCACCGCGCCCGCCTGCGCAAACGCATAGCCGTAGACCGCGCGCTCGCGCCCGGTCAATCCCTCCACGGTCACGATGCGCTTGCCATCAAGCTTATCGGTTTTTAATACGCATGCCTTTTGCGCCTTGCCGTCCACAAGCACCATGCAGGTGCCGCAGGCGCCCTCCGTACATCCATCCTTAACGGAAGTAAGATTGAGTTCATCACGCAGATAATGGATCAGACGCTTGGGCGTATCCGCCGTACAGGCGGCGCCGTTCACAAAAAAAGCGGACACGGATGCTCCTCCTTGAAGCTGCCATTCTGAAGCTGCTATTCATATCTCTTTTATCTTGAACCAAAACAAAAATAAGCAATCCAGGTTTGCGGCGTTCTTTACAGCCGCCCGGAAATGTAATAGCAGAGGTTTTCTGTATGTTCTAGGCCTATTATTTCACAGTTTTCTCCCGCGTGCAAGGCGTGCGCTTCCATGCTTGGGCAGGGCATGGGCCTTGCTGTTTTCAAAATACGAACATTATTTTTGGTTATAGGGGTATTTTTAAGCATTTTGGTTTCTTACATTTCCATGGCGCTCGCACGCGACATCTGCTACAATAAAGCATATCTACTTGTGTTTCGCGCAATGTACCCAAAGAGTATATGGCAAAAATTTCTCATTGGGATGTTCGCGATACGGCATGAATAATATTTTTTTGTTACCAAAAATATTTATGGAATTTTGCAAATTCGTATGATACACTTAGTGCAAACGCAGGTCCTCTCCATGATTTTTCTAAGACGTTTGCGGGTATGTTACAAGGTATGTTGGTTCAGTGGGAAACGCGGAATATTGTTCCGCGCTGCCCTGAATAATATTTCCTGAAGGAGAAAGAACACATGAAGAAACACATCAAGACCATGGCGCTCGCCCTCTCTCTGCTGATGGTGTTTGCGGTACTCGCGGGCTGCGCTCCGTCCACCCCGGCGCCTGCAGCACCCGAAGCCCCCGCCGCTGCGACCGAAGCCCCTGCCGCAGCACCCGAAGCGCCCGCGGAAGCCCCGGCAGAAAAGCCCCGCGTTGCCCTCATACTTGAAGGCGCGATTTCGGACATGAGCTGGAACGCCACCGCCTACAACGGCCTCAAGAAGATTGAAGCTATGGGTGCAGAAATCCAGTATACGGAAAACACGCCCGCTTCCTCCGTGGCTGACGCCATCCGTACGTTCGGCGACGAAGGCTATGACGTTATCTTCCTGTCCACCAACAGCTATGCGGATGCCGGCGCTGCAACCGCGGCCGAGTATCCCGATACCCAGTTCTTCTTCATCAACTCCGGCGTGATTGCCGAGAACGCTTCTTCCTTTGCTATCCAGGATGCCGAGCAGGGCTTCCTCATGGGCGCTCTTGCGGCGCTTCTGACCGAGAGCAAGACCGTCGGCTTCATCGGCGGCCTTGAAATCCAGCCCATCGTCAACGGCGGCAAGGGCTTTGCGCAGGGCGTTGCGTACGTCGATCCCTCCGTCAAGGTCCTTTCCCAGAATACCGGCAGCTTTGACGACGTCAACGCAGCCAAGGAGCTCGCGAAGTCCTTCATCGGCCAGGGCGTGGACGTTCTTGCCCCCATGGCAAACCAGGCCTCTTTGGGCGTAATGGAAGCCGCGCAGGAAGGTAAGGTCAAGGGCATCGGCTCCGGCCTCAACCAGGAAACCGTTGCGCCCGACGCCGCAGTTGTGGCCATCGTAAAGGATACCTCCATTGCGTATGAAGCCGCCTACAAGGCATATCTTGACGGCGCGATCTCCGATCAGGTTCTCAAGATGGGCGCAGCCCAGGGCGTTGTCTACATCGGCGACTATTACATTGAAGTGCCCGCCGAAGTCAAGACCCAGATGGAAGAAATCTATCAGAAGCTCGCCGCCGGCGAAATCACCATTACCCTCGACTAACCCCTACCCCTTTCTATGAATTGTGCCGGGAGTTCCGGCCGCAGTTTCGGATAAGGACGCTCCGGCCACTTTAGGGTGGCCGGAGCGGTATCCTGTCCTCCGGAAGACAGCCACGAAGGAGGATCACGATGGCCACCGCCAACCTTTCAAAACGCTTGCTCTCTTTTCTTAAAGTCCTGTATTTTCCTGTTGTCGCTTTGGTTGCATCGCTTCTTATTGGAAGCCTCGTCATTGTTTTTACATCCAAAAGTACGCCGATGGAGGCCTACGCGGCCATGCTCAAAGGAGCGTTCGGCACCGTCAAGGCCTGGGATGAGACGTTTGTCAAATCCATCCCCTTTATATTCACCGCTTTAAGTTTCGCAATTGCCCGGCGGTGCGGCATCATCAACCTGGGCGCGGAAGGCCAGTTCCGCATGGGCGCGCTTTTGGCGACCATTGTGGGCGTAAGCTTTCCCAACCTGCCCATGATATTGCACCTGCCGCTTACATTGCTCGCCGGTTTTATCGGCGGGGCGCTCTATGGCATTATCGTCGCGGCGCTCAAGATCCGCTTTGGTGCGAGCGAACTGATCACGACCATCATGCTCAACTATGTGGCCATCAACATCATCGATTTTGCGGTGACCGGTCCCTTGAAGGACAGTGCTTCGAGCTCCTACCCGCAGTCCGCGCCGATACTTGAGAGCGCGCAGCTGCCGCGGCTGTTTGAAGGCACCTCCCGCCTGCACTGGGGATTACTTCTCATGGTGATGGCCCTGTTCTTCTACTACTTCTTCCTGTGGAAAACCACAAAGGGGTTTGAAATGCGCGTCGTAGGCCTCAACCCCACGGCGGGCGCTTACGCCGGCATGAGCATCAACCGCTCTACCCTCCTTTCCATGTTCATTGCGGGCGGCTTCGCGGGCCTTGGCGGCTGCGTGGAAATCATCGGCATCCAGTACCGTCTGATGCTGACGTCCTTCTCCATCACTTACGGCTTTACGGGCATTGCCGTGGCGCTCATGGGCAGCAACAATCCTCTTGGCATCCTGCTTTCCGGCGTACTCTTTGGCGGATTGCAGTCCGGCTCCTTAAAGATGCAGACGCTCACCGATGTCAGTTCCTCCGTGGTACTTGTGGTGCAGGCGCTCATCATCCTCTTTATCGCCGGACGCTCCATGTTCCAGTGGAGATCGCGCAAGCAAAAAGAATGCGTCAAGACGCAGGGTCCCTCCGACCCGACCAAACCCATACCGGACGAGGGGGTGGCGTAATTATGGATAACCTTGTAAGCTTTCTTTCCTCTGTTATCATGCTTGCAACCCCCACGCTGCTGGCAGCTTTGGGCATCGTATTCAGCGAGCGGGCGGGCATTGTCAACATCGGCACCGAGGGCATGATGTTGATCGGCGCTTTGGCGGGCGTCATCGGCTCGTACGTGTTTGGCTCCGTCTGGCTGGGCCTTCTGTTTGCCATGCTCATCTGCGTGCTGTTCGCAGCCATATTCGCCTATTTTACGGTTACGGTAAAGGCAGACCAGACCGTCATCGGCACGGGGCTCAACATCCTTGCTTCCGGACTTACCATCACCGTCAACCGCGCGATGTTCGGCGCAAGTACAAGCCCGCCGCAGATCGACTCTTTCGGACCCGTCGCCATTCCGGGATTGAGCAAAATCCCCGTACTGGGCGATGTATTCTTTCATCAACCCCTACCGGTGTATATCGCGTTCCTGCTTGTCCCCGTCGCCTGGTTTGTGATGTTCCGCACCAACACGGGATTAAAGCTTCGCGCCGTGGGGGAAAACCCGCGCGCCTGCGATACCGTGGGTATCAACGTTGCGCGCACGCGCTATATGAGCATCCTATACAGCGGCCTCATGGCGGGCTTTGCGGGTTCCTTTGTCTCCATGGGGCAGATGAGCTTCTTTACCGAAAACATGATCGCGGGCGGCGGCTTTATGGCGCTTGCTGCGGTGGTGTTTGGCAACTACACGCCGTTGGGCGTGATGGGCGCGGCCCTGGTGTTTGGCGTAAGCAACGCGCTGAAATTCCAGCTCATGGCGCTCAATACCGGCATCCCTTACCAGTTCCTTGTGATGCTACCCTATCTCATCACCATACTGGCGCTGTGCGGACTCATACGCAAGAGTAACAAGCCCGCATCCAGCGCTATCCCATACGTCAAGGAATAGGAGGAAAGAAAGAATGGCTCCTTTACTTGAAATGCGCCATGTCACCAAGCAGTTTGGCTGTGTGGTAGCCAATGAGGATGTCAACCTCTTGGTAGAGCGCGGCGAAGTGCATGCGCTCCTGGGCGAAAACGGCGCGGGCAAATCCACGCTGATGAACATCCTCTACGGCATGTACGCGCAATCCGCAGGCGAAATTTACTACAACGGTTCCAAGGTGCATATCCGTGATCCCAAGCAGGCGATCGAGCTTGGCATCGGCATGGTGCACCAGCATTTCATGCTGATTCCCGCGCTTACCGCCATTGAAAACGTGGTATTGGGCTACAGCGGAAACAACGAGGTATTGGACCTCAAGGCCGCAGCCGCCCGCTTTACCGAAATGGCCGAACGCTACCACATGCACATCGACCCCTGGATGCGGGTGGAGCAGCTTTCCGTGGGCCAGCAGCAGCGTCTGGAAATCCTCAAGGCGCTCTACCGAAACGTGGATCTTCTCATACTCGACGAACCCACCGCCGTGTTGACCCCGCAGGAGGTGGAAGGACTGTTTTCTATGATCCGCCAGCTGACCGGCGAAGGCAAGACGGTTATTTTCATCAGCCACAAGCTCGCGGAGATCATGACGATTTGCGACAGGTGTACGGTATTGCGCCTGGGCAAAGTGGTGGCCTCCGGCCTCCCGATCAGCCAGATTTCCGATAAAGAGCAGCTTGCGTCATTGATGGTGGGCCAGGACGTGAACCTTGTGACCGATAAAGAGGAAGCACAGCCTAAGGACGTTGTGCTTACCGTGGAAGGCCTGACGTGCGAAAATTCCCGCAAGCTCACCGCCGTAAAGGACGTTTCCTTCACCGTGCGGGCCGGGGAAATCTTAGGCGTATGCGGCGTGGACGGCAACGGCCAATCCGAACTCATTCGCGCCATCACTGGGCTGTTAAAGTCCAAGGGCGGCAAGGTGTTGATTTGCGGCGAGGACTGCACAAAGAAATCCCCGCGTGAAATATTGCTGCACGGGGTATCCCACATTCCCGAGGACCGGCACAAGATGGGCATGGTCGCAAAAATGAACATCCGCGAAAACCTGACGCTGATGAGCTACGACCAAAAGCCGTTCTCCGAGCACGGCATCCTGCATTGGAAATGGATCGACAAGCACGCGACGGCGCTCTGCGGGCGCTACAACGTCAAGACGCCCAACGTGGCCGAGTTTGCGGGCAATCTAAGTGGCGGCAACCAGCAGAAGTTCGTGGTTGGCCGCGAGCTGGACCGCGAGCCGAAGCTTTTGATTGCCGTGCATCCTTCCCGCGGGCTTGATATCGGGGCAACGAAATACATCCAGTCCCGCATCGTGGAAGAACGCGACCGGGGTGCTGCAGTGCTGCTGGTTTCCACCGAACTCGATGAAATCCTGGAAATTTCCGACCGTATCCTCGTCATGTACGAGGGCGAGGTCATGGGCATTGTGGATCAAAAGGACGCGACAAGGAACGGCCTGGGCCTGATGATGGCGGGCGAACGCTTGAAGCGCGAGGCGTAAGCGTATACCCGGTTGAAATTTCCAGCGTTTGAACTATAATAAAGATAGCTTTCTTTGGTCCTTTTCTTTCAAAAGAAAGAAAAGGACCGTTTGCTATATCCCACATCCAGGAGGCTTTATGGCCTTTGCCGGAAAAGTGGCGGTGGTGACTGGCGGGGCGAACGGCATCGGCCGGGCTCTCACCGAAGCGTTGATCGGCGCGGGCGCGTTTGTGGCCTGCATGGATACGGATCAGGATGCGGGCAAACGTCTTGCTTGCCGTTTTGGGGACCGCCTGCTCTTTTTTGCGGGGGACGCCGCGGAAGAACGGGACTTAACCAGCTTTGCAGAGGCCGTGCGCAAAAAACACGCGGGTATCGATTATCTGGCCAACAACGCGTGCGTTACAAGACACGGCCTATTATCCGACTGCTCGTTTGAGGACTTCACCTATGTGCTGCGGTTGGGCGTAACGGGACCATATTATTTAAGCTTACTGTTTAAAGACGCGTTCCGGGAGAACGCCGCGATTGTGAACATTGCCTCCAGCCGCGCCTATCAGTCCCAGATGGATACGGAAGGCTATACGGCGGCAAAAGGCGGCATCCTTTCCCTCACGCATGCGCTCGCCATGAGCTTACAGGGCAAAGTACGGGTAAACGCCATCTGCCCCGGATGGATCGATACCGCGGCTTATCACGGCGAAGAAAACAAGCCCGCCGTCTTTTCGGAACAGGACAGGCTGCAGCATCCCGTTTCCCGCGTAGGCAATCCGCAGGATATCGTGGAAGCGGCCTTGTTCCTGTTGAGCGATCATGCAGGCTTTATCACCGGAACAAGCCTGACGGTGGACGGCGGCATGACCAGGCGCATGATTTACCACGGCGATGAAGGCTGGACCTATCAGATATAACGCAAAAGGAGAACGAACATGTCGGAATTGACGTCGCTTCCCAATATCGCAAAGGCAATGGATCAGCAACTGCGCGAAGCAAATATCCATACTGCAGAAGACCTAAAAAGTGTCGGCGCACGCGAGGCGTGGCTGCGGATATTCGCGTTTGACCCTTCCGCATGCTACAACCGTCTGTGCGGGCTGGAAGGCGCAATCCGGGGCGTCCGCTGGCGCGACCTGCCCGAGGATGTCAAAGCAGACCTCAAGACGTTTTACCGGCAGCACAGGCCTGGAAAATAGGCCTCACAATTTACGATTAGCCGGTCCTCTCTTCCTGGAAATATGAAAAAAGCGGCTGCGCCGCTTTTTTCCATGCGAGGGACAATCTGATTACTTTTTCTTGTACGATCCGCACAGCGTTTCGTCTTCCGGATTGCCGGTGTTGCAGCTGTGACATGGTTTGACCACGATGTGGTTCAGGTTGCACATGCCTTCGTCTTTGAAATATGCGCAGCTGTTCACTTCACATCCGATGGTCTGCTGCCCTGCTCTGTCTTGCATGTATGTTACCTCCTGTTTCGTTTGATCGGGGTTCGATCGGTTTTAGTATGCGGCGCGGCGGTATACAATATGCAGTGTATTGTTCACGGAAGAGAAAGGAGTCTCATGCAATCCATCCGCAGCCTGTTGCCCGCGGCAAACACGGACGCAAACGTATTGATTCTCGGCTCCATGCCGGGCGTTCGCTCATTGGAAGCCGGACAGTATTACGCGCATCCGCGCAACGATTTTTGGCCGTTGATTTTTCTGGTTCTGCGCGAAAGCGATCCTTTTGATTATGATGCGCGAATTGCCGTGCTGTTACAACACAAAATCGCTTTGTGGGACGTCATAGGCGAATGCGAGCGCGAGGGAAGCCTGGATAAAAACATAAAAGCCGCTGTCCCAAACGACATTCGCGGCTTTTTGAAAACGCATCCCAGCATCAAAACCATCTGCTTTAACGGCACGACGGCGCGCCGGACGTATTTTGCCCATTTCCCGGCGCAGGACGATATCGCCTATTTGCTGCTGCCGTCTTCGAGCCCTGTTCCCAGGCGACACATCCGCACCAGGGAGGACAAGCTTCCCAAGTGGTTGGAAATCCGGCAACATTTAGGACAAGGCAAAGAAACATGACACCTATTCTTTGTGCGCACAGGAATCGCAATAACCATAGATCTCCAAATTATGGCCTACGACCTGAAACCCTTGTTCCGCAACCTTGGGCGTAAAGTGCCCGAGCGGACAATCGTCCACCGGTACGATACGCCTACATCCCATACAGACCGCATAGTGACGGTGCGCGTTCCGGTTTAAGGCGTATACCGCCGTATCGCTGCTGGCGACGGCGACCTTGTCGACCACGCCTTTTTCCACCAGCAATTCCAACACCCTGTAAACGGTGGAAAGCCAGACAGCTTCTCCCGTTTTTTCAATTTGGGAGAAAATCTCCATGGCGCCGAGCGGCTGCTGCGCAGATTCAAGCACCTGCATGACAAGCGCGCGCGGTTTGGTGCGCTTCACGTCCTTGGGCCAGCCAGTTCCCTGCTCCTTCATTGCGCGCCTCCTTTAAACAGAAACCCGCCCGCGCTTTTGCTTATGCGCCGATATGGAACGGCACAGCAATATGGCAAGCAGCGTCACAACCCCCAGCAGCACGATGGTGCCGCCGGGTTTCAGCCTTGCATAATATGCGAGTATCAGTCCCGCAACCGTAAAGAATACAGCAAAGCAGACGGAATACAGCAGCGTCTTTTGAAAGCTTTGCTTTAATTGCATGGCGCAGGCGACGGGCAGCACCATCAGCGAGGAGACCACCAGCGCCCCCACCGTGCGCGCCGCAACGGAAACCGTGACAGCGGTGAGTATGGTGAACAGAAAGCTCACGGTCTTTACCGGTACGCCCGCAAGGCGCGCGGAGCGTTCATCAAGGGCCAGATAGAACAGCTCCTTATACAGCAGTAAAAACGCCAGCATGACCGCGGCGCTGATGAGCACGACCAACAGCAGCTCAAAATCGCTGATGGCGACGATGCTGCCAAACAGGAAGCTGTTGAAATTGGAAGCGTTTTTCACAAAGCCGGAGAGTATGCCCGCAAGGCCGATGCCCGCGGACATGATGATGGCGATGGAAAGCTCCGCGTATTGCGGGATGCGTTTTCTGACCGCTTCAATGCCCAGCGCCGCGAGTATGGTAGCGACCACCGCGCCCAATATGGGATTCACGCCCATCACAAGACCGCCCGCAACGCCCGCAAGCGAGGTGTGGGAAAGCGCGTCGCCAATCATGGACAGCCGCTTTAACACCACCACCATGCCGATGCACGGGATGATGACGGCAAGCAGTATGCCCGCGAGCAGCGCCCGCTGCATAAACAGATACTCCAGCATCTTATTCCCCCTTGTGGGTGCACCGGGCAGGGTGCGTGTGTCTGTGGGTCAACTCCTCCGCCACCTGCTCGGGCTGGAGCTCCACAAGCGAGCTCTCCTCCAGGCAAAGCACGCGGGAAACATGCGCGGCAGCTCTGCCCATATCGTGCGTGACCATGACGACCGTGACGCCTTGTTCCCGGTTGTACCGCGAAAGAAGCGCGTAGAGCGTCTCCACCGTCTGCGCATCAACGCCCGTGGTGGGCTCGTCCAGCAGCAGCAGCTCCGGCTCGCTGACCAACACCCTTGCAAGCATCACGCGCTGCTGCTGGCCGCCGGAAAGTTCGCCGAAAAGCCGCTTCGCATGGGCCTCCATATGAACCTGCTCCAGGGCATGGCGCGCCTTCTCTCTCTGGGCTTTATTGGGCAGGCGGAACAGGCCGATTTCGGAATAGAGGTTTGCAAGTACGATCTCTTCCGCCGTGGCGGGAAAGCCCATGTTGCCCCGAAAACCGTTCTGCGGCACAAAGCCGATTTTGGGCCAGGCTTTAAAATGCGCGACGTCCTCCCCAAACAGGCGGATACCGCCCTGCACCGGGGAAAGTTCGCCCAAAATTAGGCGCAGCAGCGTGCTCTTACCCGAGCCGTTGGAGCCGATGATGGAGACAAAATCCCCCTTGTTTACGGCAAACCCCACCTGATATAAGATCTGCTCCCCGGTATAGCCGAAGCAGATATCCCGCGCTTCTATAATGGTCTCTTGTAAGGCAGCCGCTTCTGTGCCGGCGGCTTTTATGACAGCGGGCATAGCCCCATCCCTTCTTTTGCCTGATTGCTACTGCAGCGCTTCCTGAAGAGCAGCCAGGTTCTTGCGCATAACGCTCAAATAGTCGGCGCCTGAAGCGCGTTCTTCATCGGTCAATCCCTCCACGGGACTTAATACGGCGGTGTTCGCCCCCGTTTCCGCCGCAATGGCGTTCGCGACGTCCGGGCTCAATAATTCTTCAAAGAATATGGTGGTCACACCCTTTTCGCGCGCAAGATTGATGATCTCCGCCATACGCCCGGGGTCCGGCTCCGAATCGGGCGCTAAGCCCTCAATGCCGATCTGGGTGAGGCCGTAAGCGGCGCAAAGGTATCCGTACGCCTCATGGGATACGATGATCTCTTTTTTGGGCAGGCCCGAAAGCGCGGTGCGGAACACTTCATCCAGGGCGTCGAACTCCTTGGCCCATTTTTCATAGTTTGCCTCATAATAAGAGGCATTTTCGGCGTCCGCCTGCACAAATGCATTTTTAATGGTTGCAAGCTCCATCTTCGCGTTGTTGGGGTCGAGCCACACGTGCGGGTCAATTCCGTCATGTTCGTCTTCTTCCGCTTCCTCCGCTTCCTCGTGCGCTCCCTCGCGCAGCGCGATGCCTTTGGAGGCTTCTACCACAATGAGCGCGGAAGCATCCAGCGACGCCAACACATCTTCGGCCCAATGTTCCATCTCCGCTCCATTATAAATGAACAGGTCGGCATTTTGAAGCCCCGCGATATCCGCCGCGGCAGGTTCCCAATCGTGCGGTTCCGTGCCGTCGGGCACCATGACAGTAATATCTGCCTTGTCTCCGCAGATTTTCTTTGCAAAATCATACATGGTATAGAAGCTTGCATACACGGAAAGCTTACCTTCCGCCTGAACCTGTTCCGCCTGCCGTATGTTACAGCCTGTAAAAATCAGCACGGCGCATACTAGTATTGCGGCTATCTTTGGTGTTCGTTTCATGGTGCTCCCCCAAATCGCATAATTGCGAACAATTCGCATTCGCATTATATAGCTTACCCTTGCGAAAGTCAATGTAAACTTGTTAGCCGGCCACTTTCCGTAATCTCCCTTAATATTTTTACGCTGGCAACAAAATCCTGCGCAAAAGGCGCTAAACGAAATCCGAAAACTGCCGATAAGTATAAACAGTGGGATTTTTCGCAAGTTTATTGCGTGTTGAGAGGTAACATATGGGCATTGCCACGATAATTGGTATTATTTTTGCGTTCGGCGCACTGATACTGGGGTTTATTCTGGAACATGGCGATATCATGTCCCTTTTTATTCTCAGCCCGGCGGTCATCGTAATCGGCGGCACGTTCGGCGTGCTGTTTATTGCGTTCTCCATACAGGACGTTGCAAAAGTTCCCCTCCTGATCGGCCGCGCAATGAGCAACCCCAAAGTGGATCTGCAGGGGACGATGGATACCATCATCGACATTGCCGTGCAGGTAAAAAAATCCGGCATGCTCATATTGGACCAGATGGTGCGCGATCCGGAATTTATCAAAAAGAACGATCCGCTCATGATCAAAGGGCTTACGCTTTTGATGGACAAGCTGGATAAAGAAGAACTGCGCGAAATTTTGGAAAACGACCTGCGCGTGGAGGAACAAATCAAAAAGAAAGAAGTTTCCATATTTGAATCCGCGGGCGGCTTTTCCCCGACGCTGGGCATTATCGGTACGGTGCTTGGACTTATTCAGGTGTTGGCCAACATGGGCACACCCGACGAGCTTGCAAAATCCATCGCCGTTGCGTTCGTGGCGACACTCTACGGCGTGGTATTTGCAAACCTTGTCTACCTCCCTATCGCAAATAAACTTACGCTGCGCATCAAAATAGAACGCGTCACCAAGGAAATGATCATTGACGGCGTAATGGCCATCAACGATTTTGAAAGCCCCATTGCCATTCGCGAGCGTTTGAACTCCTACCTGAAGTTCTCCAATAAGAAGTCCACTCCGGCAAAGGAAGGTGGAGCAAGTGAGTAAACGCGACTCCCATGAAGAAGAAGGGAAGCACGAAGGGGGAAGTGAACGCTGGCTGATCACCTACGCGGATATGATTACGCTGTTGCTTGCGCTCTTTATCATGATGTACGCCATGAGTTCGGTGGACTTGGATAAATATGCGGCGCTCGCCGAGCAGCTTGGCCAAACGCTCAATCCCAGCGCGCAAGTCGGAACCGGCAATGGTACCGGCAATGGTACCGGCAACGGGACAGGAAACGGCACCGGGTTTTTGGAAGGCACCATTATCGGTATTTCCGGCGAAACGGATCAGGCCCTTGCTTCCGTCGGGTTGAACACCACGCAAATCAGCGTGAACGATTTGCAAAAGCAGCTCAACAACCTCATTACGTCCAGCAATCTCAACGCGTATGCAAGCGTCCATAAAGAGGACCGCGGCATTACATTGAGCTTGGTGGAGGGCATGCTGTTCCAATCCGGCTCGGCGGATATCAACCCGAGCGCGAACGAAATACTCGAAAAGCTCATTGTCATCATCCGTTCGGTAGACAATTACATCCGCGTGGAAGGCTCCACCGACAACGTGCCCATCCGCACGGCCAAATTCCCCTCCAACTGGGAGCTTGCATCCCAGCGCGCCATCAATGTTGCCAAGCTTCTGGTGGCGGAGGGTGTTGACCCCACCCGCATTTCGGTGGTCAGCTACGGTGAATACCGGCCCGTCGCCCCCAACGATTCAGAAGAAAACCGCAAGCTCAACCGTCGCGTGGATATTGTGTTTTTGAATCAGGAGCTCGACAAATATGAGCCGGGCAGCGAGGAAAGCGCGGAAACGAGCAATTAAACCATAAAAAAATATAAAACAAACAGCGGCCCGTATGATCATGCGGGCCGCTGTTGTGTCAAATAAACTTGCTAGGTTTCAGTATCGGCGCTTGCAGCGCCGCGTCCTCGGCGGGAGACGCCTCGGACACTAGGCCTGCGGGCCGTCGCGATAGATTTTTGCTTTGGGAAAACTGCGTTTCCCCAACCCCTTTCCTTAAGTACGCTCTTTTAATGCGCCAAAATGCATTATAGAAATTACGCATCCGCATAGTAGGGCGCTCCGTTGCCCTGCATACGAAAGAAACTGGGAAGCCTCCATATCAATCCGTCCCATCTGGCGACATGCGCGTCAGATGGGACACCTTGCGTGCCGGGTTGCTACGCCAAACCGGCACGGAAAACTCGAAGAAGGGGCGTGCGCCACTTCTTCGACAATTTATATTTCATCCATCATCCGGTAGCCGACGCCGACCTCGGTGACGATATACTTGGGCTCCGCCGGGTTTTGTTCGAGCTTTCTCCGGATGTTCGCCATGTTCACACGAAGCGCCTGAATCTCGTTGGTGTAAGGACCCCAGACCTCGCGCATGATAAAATCGTGCGTGAGCACTTTTCCGATATTCTTTCCCAGCAGCACGATGATCTTATATTCGATGGGCGTAAAGTGCAAATCCTTGCCCGCAAGCGTTACGTTGCGCTTTTCGAGGTCGATTTCCAGTTCCCCAACGGAGATGACGGTTTCCTGCCGCGCCCCCTTTTCTACCCGCTGGGTCAGGCGGATGGCGTTTCTGATGCGCGCAAGCAGTTCCGCCGTACCAAAGGGCTTTGTGATATAATCGTTTGCGCCCAGGTCCAGCGCTTCCACCTTATCCCGCTCATGGCCGCGCGCGGAAACCACAACGACAGGTATGGCGCTCCATACACGCAGCAGCTTTAAGACTTCCACGCCGTCCATATCGGGCAGGCCAAGATCCAGCAGCACAAGGTCCGGGCTGTGGGAAGCGGCCATCGCCACTCCCTGCGAACCCTTGGGGGTCTTTACCACGCGGTAGCCGTTTGCGGTGAGGATGGCGGAAATGAAGTTCGAAATGGTCTCGTCATCCTCAATGATCAGAATAAGCGGTTGGTTGTTCATATTGCTCCCCTAATGAATAGTGAATTCAGATTGGCGCGGATATTTGTCGCCAGTCCTTCGGCGGGAGACGCCTACGGACACTTGGCCTGCAGGCCTTCGCAAGAAAAAGCGCAGGAATACCCGCTGGTATTGCGAGCATTTTTGACGCAGTATGGCGGCAAACAGACCGCCAAGATGTTTCAAGATTTCGTTGGGGGAGCAATCGCTTCCTCACTTTCCAGCGGTAAGGTAAAGCGAAACGCGGCCCCGCCTGCGGGGAGGTTATATGCCTCCATCACGCCTCTATGCGCCTTGACGATGGTCATGCAGATGGAAAGGCCAATCCCCATGCCGCGCGTCGCGTCGGCGCTGCGCCTGCCGGTGGGGACATCGCCGGTAAACAGGTGCGAAAGTTCTTCCTGCGCGATGCCGGAACCGTGATCCCGCACTTCAAATACGGCCATGTTCCCTTCCCGCCTGACCTCCACCTCGATGGGTGACTCGGTGTGGGCGTGCTTTAGCGCGTTTTCCATGAGGTTGATGAGCACCTGTTCAATGAGCGTGCCGTCCATGGGCACAAGCAGAAGCTCCTCCGGAGCTTTTACCTGGATGATCTGCCGAGGGTAGCGCTTGCGGAACCGCCCCACCGCCTCCGCCACCACTTCCTCCGCAACCTCGGTAGTCTTTTTGACGCTGGTTTCCTCTTCGTTGATGCGGGTGACGGACAGGAGGTTTTCCACCATGCGGATGAGCCACTGTGAATCGTCCCGGATGTTGCTGATGAGCATATCGTGCGTTACCTTATCCAGCTTGTCCCCGTTTTCCAGTATTGCGGAGCTTGCGCCAGAAATGCCGGTGAGCGGGGTTCTTAAATCGTGTGAGATGGCGCGCAGCAGGTTGGAGCGCATCTTCTCCTTCTCCGATTCGAGGAGGATGCGTCCCTGTTCATCCGAAAGCCGCTGCCGCTCCAACGCCATGGCGACCTGGGTGGCCATCATGCTCAATAAGAGCCTGTTGTCCTGCGTAAGCGGCCCTGTTTGGCAGGATACGCCCATGACGCCCGCAACGCGCCCCTGCGCGCTGACCGGCATATAAAACGCCTCCGCATCGGAAAACGTATCCGTCCCCTTGCCCGCGGACTTGTGATTGACAAATACCCACCGGGCGACGGCGCGGCCTTCCTCGGTATCCAACTCCGCCTTCGGCTCATGCTTGGACTGGAGCAGTACGCCGCTTCCGGAGAACTGCGGCTCCTCCGTATAAAAGATGACGGAGCGCGAAAAGAGCTTTTCGGCATAGCTGTTGGCGACATCCGCGATGCCCGTAAGCCCCTGGGTGGCCAGCAGCTTCTTGTTGATCTCATATAAAATCTGCGTGCGCCACTCGCGTTCCACGCTTTTGTTGGCCTGGGTCTTGATGCGCACGGTAAGCGCGCTTGTAATGAGAGCGACGATGAGCATAATTAAAAACGTAACGGGATACGCCCCGCTCCACAGCGAAAACACATAGTACGGGTAAGTAAACACAAAATCGGACAACAGAACGCTGATCACGGACGCGAAAACACCGTAAAGATACCCCGACGTCACGCGGGATATGATGATGACGGAAAGAATGTAGACGACAATATTGCTTTCATATACCGAGGCTTCCCGCAGCGTGTAGGAAACAAGCGTCGCAAGCGTCAGCAGAAAAAGAGTCTTCAGGACATCCTTCCAGGAAAGCGAAAAGGCGCTTTCTCCAAATATTTTCCGCCTGCCCGGATGGTACTGGCGGATGGAACGGTTGGGGATGATGTGGACTTCCACGCCCGGCAAAAGGGCGATAAGCTGATCCTCAAAATCCAGCTCAAACAGATTTTTGACGGTGCGCTTGTTGCGGCTTTTGCCCACCACGATATCCGTCACGCCTGAAAGCGCCGCATATTCCGCAATGACAGGCGCAAACGCGCTGCCGTTTAACGTGACGCATTCCGCCCCCATACGCTCTGCCAACAGCAGATGCTCCCGCACGCTCTGCTTTTGCGCTTCCGTCAATCCGCGCCCGCCAATTTTCTCCACGTACAATGCCACAATGGGCGCGTGCATCGTCTGCGCCAGGCCCGCCGCCCAGCGGATGCAGGATGCGGAAGAGGGCGAAGGGCCGATGCAGACCAGGTACTTGGTCCTGGGGTTGACCGCGGCGGGCTTTTTCTGCTGCTGCAGGTTTTCCCGGCTGACCCGGTCCGCCGCCTTGTGCAGCGCAATCTCGCGCAGACGCCGCAACGTATCCGTATTGGCCGCGTACGCCTCTACAAGCGGGGCGCGCGTATGGTCCGCCTGCAGGCGCCTAAGAAGATCCTCCGTGTCGATATCAATGAACGTGACCTGTTCGGCGTTGTCAAATACCGCGTCGGGTATGGTTTCCTCCGCCGCCTGCCCGGTCAGGGCCGCAATCAGCTCATTCAGGCTTTCGATCTGCTCCACGCCTACGGTGGCGTATACGTCGATCCCCGCGTTCTGGAGTTCCTCCACGTCCTGGCAGCGCATTTTGTTGCGGCTGCCCGCCGGGTTTTTGCGTGCGATATCGTCTATGACAATGAGCGCCGGTCTGCGCTTGAGCGCAGCGTCAAGGTCAAGTTCCGTGGGATGCAGGGAAAGCGCGGGAATGCCGCTTAACAGCTCCGCCGTTTCCGGGAACGCGTGGGGAGAGACGCACCCGACAAGCACGTCCATCCCGCTCTTATATAGCTCCAGCGCATCGTCGAGCATCGCATATGTCTTGCCGGAACCCGGCGCATAGCCAAAAAACAGCTTCAGCCTGCCCCGCCTTGCGCCCCTTTGCGGCCATTCCGCCTTATGCGCCGTTCCCTCCAACCTGCTACCCCCACATCCGGTTTTTTATGCTTGCGGCCCCAGCAGTTCGCTTAGTTCCTGCTGGTGCGCCACGCCGGTAATCGAAATCACCTTGTCTCCCGCGAGCAGCACCGTGTTGCCGCGCGGAAGCAGCAACTCCGTGCCTCGTATGACCGCCACCAGGACGCATTCTGTCGGCAGCTTGATGTCCCGAAGCGGATACCCTGCCACCCTGGACGTGTTGGACACCGTCTTTTCCACCAAAGAATATTGGCCCTGGTGGAGGTTTAAGAGCGTCATCATATCCCCCATGGAGAGTTCTTCCGCCACCAGACGCGCCATGAGATCCGCCTGGTTGAGCGCGGCGTCCACACCCATGACAGGGGTAAAGAGCCATGCGTTCTTCGGGTTGTTCACGCGGCCCACCACGCGACGCACGCCGTATTCCAACCGCGCAAGCGTGGAAATGACAAGATTGGTTTCATCCGACCCGGTCACAGCGGCCACAACATCCGCCTCTTTGATGCCCGCGGTTTCAAGAACCTTCGTGTCCGTACCGTTGCCGAATACGATGACGTCCCCGGGAAGATCCCGAAGCAGCGGCGCACGGCGGGATTCCCGCTGCTCTATTACCGTTACCTGATGGGAACGGCCAAGGAGCAGGCCTGCAAGATAAGCGCCCATCTGTCCGCCGCCTACGATAATGACCTTCATACGCTCACATCCCCTTTCCGTCGTTGTAGCCAAGCAGGCGTTTTAACCGCCCAGTCGAAGCGATCGCCACGGCGATATAAAGCATATCCCCACGCGCGAATACCGTGCCCATGGTGGGCAGCATGGTCCTGTTTTCCCGCTCGATGGCCACAACATGGATCTCGCCCAGCGCGGTCAGTTCATTGACCTTGTGCCCAATGAGCAGCGCCGGTACTTCCATTTCCACAATCTCCACATCCCCCTGCCCCAGGCTCAATACCGTGTTGAGCGGGGAATAACTCAATAAATCCGCCGCGCGCTTGATACCCCAAGTAGTAGAAGAAATGGTCTGCACGCCCAGGCGTCTGTAAATTTCCGCTTTATTTCGGTCGTACAGCCGCGCCACCACCTTGGGCACATGGTAGATTTCCCGCGCCATACGGGCGATGACGGCGTTTGATTCGTCGCTTGCGGTAAACGCCGCCACGGCGTCGGATTTTTCAATATTCGCTTTTTGGAGGATTTCCCGGTCAAACCCCACGCCCTCTATGGTGGCTCCTTTAAAGGGGGCGTCCAACCGTTCAAAGGCGGTTTTGTCCGAGTCGATGACCGTGACGCTGTGCCCGGCTTTGCTCAATGCAACCGCAAGCCCCGACCCCATGCGCCCGCATCCCACTACGATGATCCTCATCTTGCCCACTCTCTCTTTCATTCGGTTTGTACCCCCACTTTCCGTTGCGCCCGCTTGCGGCGGATGGCCTTGCCCACTTCCTCTATCAGCAGCACGAACGGCGGTATGAACACCAGGAACGCCCAATCCTCTAATCTAAGCGGCGCGGTGTTAAACACGCCGTTGAGGAACGGGACGTAGCTGAGCAGAAGCAGCAGTACGATTTCAACCACAATGCCGACCAATATCAGGCGGTTGGTGGTAAAGCCCGTCTTGAACATGGAAGCCTTATCCGTCCTGCAGTTGAATACCATGCCCACCTGCGCCATCACAATAGCCGCAAACGTCATGGTCGTGGCAGCAGCATAAACCGGGCCGGAAGAAGCAAACGGCATGCCAAGCCGCCAGCCATGCGTCCAATAAAGGAAGAAGTACGCAGCCATGCTCAGCGCCGCTTCCACCATACCGTAGTAGAAGAACGCGCGCATAATGAGCTTTTTCGTGAGCAGCGGCTCCTTCTGCGAGCGGGGCGGTACCTCCATGATACCCGCTTCCGGCATCTCTGCGCCCAAGCCCATGCCGGGCACCATGTCTGTTCCAAGATCAATGGCAAGCACCTGCATGATGGTCAGCGGCAGCGGGATAGCCCCGCCTGAAAACAGATACGCCACCACCGGTATAGCCTCCGGCACGTTGCTGTTGAAGATATAGAGCGCGAACTTCCGGATATTGTTGTACACCGCGCGCCCCTCTTCCACCGCGTTGACGATGGAGGCGAAGTTGTCGTCGGTCAGGATCATATCCGCCGCCTCTTTGGCGACGTCCGTGCCCGTAATGCCCATTGCGACGCCGATATCCGCCTTCTTGAGCGCCGGGGAATCATTCACGCCATCCCCCGTGACGGCCACGACATGCCCCATCTCCTGAAGGGCCGATACCACCTGCAGCTTCTGCTCGGGCGCGACGCGGGCGAACACCACCTGGCCGGAAAGGGCCTGCTTTAATTCCTCCGCGCTCATCTTCTCCAGTTCCACGCCGGTGACGATACGCACGCTTTCGCCTTCCACAATGCCGATTCTGCGGGCGATGCTCTCGGCTGTCAGGCCGTAATCGCCCGTGATCATAATGATGCGGATACCCGCGCGGTGGCATTTTTCCACCGCCTTGGCGACTTCCGGCCGAGGCGGATCCACCATTGCGACAAGGCCCAGGAACGTCATGTCCTGCTCGATCAGCTCGGGCGTATAGTCGCTCAGGCTGACGGGTAACCCCTCTACCCCGTCAAGCGGGCGGGTGGCGATGGCGAGCACCCGCAAGCCGTTTCTTGCATACTGGTCGTTTGCGGCCATGATGCGCGCGCGCAGTTCCTCCGTCATGGGTGCAACGCCGCCATTTAACCGGATGCGGGTACAAAGCTCCATCACTTCCTTGGGCGCGCCCTTGCAATAGGAAATACGGCCCGACCGCGCCTGGTGGATGGTGCTCATGCGCTTGCGGCCGGAGTCAAACGGCAGCTCTCTTAAGCGCGGCAGCGTGGCGCGCAGATGGTCAAGTACCAATCCCTGCTTTTGCGCCAGCACAAGAAGCGCAGCCTCCGTCGGATCGCCCAGCACCTCAAAGCGGCTGTTTTCGCCATTGGGCGGCACCAGCCGGGCGTTACAGCATAGGGCCGCGGCCCCAAAAAGTTCGTTGACCGGCTGATCAGCCCGGTCCGCCATGGTTCCATTGTATAGTACGGCGCCGTCTTTTGCGTCATAACCCACGCCGCTTACGTCAAACGCGCGCTCCGGAGTCCAGACATTGCTCACCGTCATTTCATTCTGCGTAAGCGTGCCCGTTTTATCCGTGCAGATGACAGTGGTGCATCCGAGCGTCTCCACCGCCGAAAGCCGTTTGATGAGCGCGTGGCGCTTGGCCATGCGCTGCACGCCCATCGCAAGCGAAAGCGTAACGGTGGGCAACAGACCTTCGGGGATAAACGCCACGATCATGCCCATGGCAAACACAAACGCTACAGCCACATGGGTGCCCGCAAGCAGCATGGAAAGCAGGAAGAATACGACGCCAATGCTCACCGCAAGTATGGATACGGTCTTTGTGAGCTTGCCCATTTCCCTTTGGAGCGGGCTCTGCTCTTCTTTGAGCGTCTGGGTAAGCCCCGCGATCTTGCCGAATTCCGTCTGCATGCCGGTGGCGAATACCACCGCCGTGCCGGTACCGCCTGCCACCGTCGTCCCCATGAACACGATGTTGGGCTGCTCCGCGCGGGAAAGGTCGGTACGGAGTATCGCATCCCGCCCTTTGTGCACCGGATGCGATTCGCCGGTGAGCGTGGACTGGTTGACCCTTAAGTCGTTGTCCTCCACCAGGCGGGCATCCGCCGAAATCCTGTCGCCCTCGCTCAAAAGCAGCACGTCGCCGGGGACGAGTTCTTCTGCAAGGATGCGCTGCTCTTCGCCATCGCGCAGGACCCGCGCGTAAGCGGGCAGCATCTTTTTGAGCGCCTCGGTCGCTTTTCCGGCACGGAATTCCTGCCAGAAGCTGAAGACGCCGTTGATAATATTTACCATCCAGATGGCAACGGCAAGTTCGGGCAGCTTTGCAATAAAGCCCACGATGCCGGAGATCCACAGCAGGATCGCCATCAGATGCGTGAAATTGGAAAGGAAGCGCACGATGAGCGGCGTGCCCTTCTTTTCCTGCAATATATTCTTGCCGTAATCAGAAAGCCGCGCTGAGGCTTCCCCGGCTGTCAGGCCCTTCCGGCCTGACGATAACGCGAAAAACACCTCGTCCACAGCCAGCCGGTGGATGTTGGCGTTCACTTCGTTTTGTTCTTTCCGTTCATTTCCATTATACATCATATCGCTGCGCACACACCCTTTTTCTGCGCTCTATTGGCATATTCTGTTCCGATTTCGCTTCCGCTATATAAGGCGGAACGAATTCTTTCTCTTGCTCCCACGGCAGTCCCCGGCCGCTCTCTTCCGGCATGTTTCATTCACCCTTTCCCCCCAACGCGTCATAAGTAAGCGCCTGTTTCAACCCTTGTTTCCATTCTCTTGGCATGAGTATACCGGCTGATGAATAAACGCAGTATGAAGGATACCGTACGCGCGATAAAGATTGTATTAAGATTTGCCCTGTCCGTATAAGGATTCTCAAAGCCGGCCTCCGCAATCAAGTTTCTCCCCCTTCCCGCATAGTATTGCATATACAGCGTCGTGACAGGAGGAAAGCGCCATGGAACAGAAACGCGCCTCTCAAACCATGAACCAGCTCAACGCCGCGTTTGAGAAAGACGGCTATAAAATCATAAAAGCCTTCACCTATGCGGGGCGGCTTGGTGTAATGGCGGCGCACCGGCGTATCCTTTCTTACGATACGGGAAAAGGCAAGCGGTGCTACTACGTGGAGGGAACGCCATATGAGCGGGGATATCTCATGGGCCTGCTAGCCGAACGGGAAATGGCGGATATGGCTGTCCGCTTTACGGATAACGTGATATTCGACTTTCTGGATATCGAGTTTCTCAACCGTTTCCCGCTGCTCCAGAAACTGCTGGTGGAACTGCTCTATGAGCTTTCGGAGCGCACGTTCGACATGTTGCCCGGGCATATCCATGCAGAAGTTTCCGGCATGCTCGACGGCTGCAAAAAGGCCAATCCTAGAACCAAGGTAACAAAAAAACGCCTCGTCGTGATGAACGTGGCGTTTGACGTATTATGCGCCCTTGCCTACTCCGGCGAGTTTTTCCAAAAGCGCGCGCCGGAAGTGGCGGCGAACTCCATCAAGCTGACCATGATGTGCAACGCGTTTTCCGTATTTGGTGAAGCGGCAACCGGCGGCCATTATTTTGCGCGGGATTTCATGTTCGCATCCGGCGGCGTGTTCCAGAATAACCTCTGCCATGTCATCCATGTGCCGGCCGAACAGCCCAATACCAAGCTGTACCCTTACGTGAGCGTCACGGCACCCGGTATGGCGGGCAGCATCAGCGCCATGAACTCCAACGGCGTTGCGATAGGCGTCAACATGTCCCCGGGGGCAAACTCCAATCCCGGCGCAGTGGGGCTGAATTCCCTGCTGCTTGCGCGGGACGCCGTCCTGTACGGCGGGGATATCCGGGCTGCCGCGGATGTGATTGTGAACGCTGACCGCGGCGTGGCGTGGAACTACGCCCTTTCCGACGGTACGCTGGACATGGCGTGCACGGTGGAGGCGGGCATGTCCGCCAGCCGACTGGATTTTACAAGCTACCCCGCGCCCGAACTGCGCCCATTTTTGCCGGATGAAGCATACTTATTGGCCCACCCCGGCGCGCCGCTCAAAAACGGGGCCATAGCGCGCTGGTGCAAAATGCCCTATCCCAGAGAATACCTCACGTATAACCCTAAGCTGTGGAAGGACTATCAGAAGACCAAAGACGCCTCCATCACGCTTTATCCGAACGCGCTCGCGCCGGACGGATTTATCAACCGCACGCCGGAACAAAAAAATTGCCCCTCCAGCTTTTATTTTGCGCCGGAGCGGACAGACGGAGACGTGCATATAACCGGTAACCACTTTATATCGCCGCGCATGCGCTATTGCGCCATGGACCCGTGGACAGCCATGGTGGTGCGTGGAAACGTCAACGACATCCAGTGGCGCTACGACGCGCTCAACCATGAAATCCGCTCGGCGCTGGATCAAAAGGGCAGCATCGGTTACGAGGATGCCCGGCGGATCGCCGATTTTCTGGCACCCTACGGCAAATACCCGGAATATTACGCAAAGAACCCCAGGAGCGAAGACGGAAAACAGATCCGCATCGAAGGATGCGTTTCCCTGTTTGACCTCAAGGCGAAAACCGTGGAAAGCCATTATGGGTATTACGGGGACGGCTGGGTGCGCACGACGCTGGAGAATTACCTGCCCAATGGATAATCCAGCGCGCCTGCGTTTATGTTATTTCATCCGCATTGATATACGCGATGACTTTGTCCGTAAACAAGCTGCCGTTCAGCGGATGCGGTCATCCACTTTTGCGACCGGCCTGCATACTTTGCGAAGCGCTTCATCCTCGAATGTGATAATCTGTCTTAACGCCATATCATCCTCTAAGCTTTTAGGATAACGTTGCGCTGCGTCCGGCAAGAAACGCAACAGCGACAAAGACCCGTGTTTTCAAAACGCGGGTCTTTGTCAATTCCCTGCGCCAATACAGGCGCATATGTTCTTGTTTGTTTCCTTAAGCGGGGTTGGGAGCGCCAACCGGACATACGCTCGCGCAAGCGCCGCAATCGATGCAAGCGTCAGCGTCGATCACATAAATGGTGTCGCCCTGGGAAATAGCGTTGACCGCGCATTCGCTTTCGCAAGCGCCGCAGCTGATACATTCATCGTTAATTACATATGCCATAGATCGTTACCTCCATATCATTTGGTTCTATTGTAACATGCGTATAACAAAATGCAATGTATAAAATGTGAAACGCCTCCTTCATTTGTTGCGTTAGCTGACCCTTACCCGCTTGCGGGTTTCTTTCGCAGAATGGATACAACATGCAAAAACAGCTGATACTGCAGCGTTTTGCCGCATACGCTCCGCGCAAAGACGGCGCAGCCATGCGTATGGCCGCGCCGTATATTTACAGATACTCCCTATTGATTCCTGCATTTGCAAGAACATTTCCTTTTAGCCTTCCGCAGGAGGCGGGGTGTTTGTATGCTTCTTGCGCCGGTTCCGGTTGCCCCTGTGGCGCGGCTTTTGCTGCTGGCCCTCCGGGCTGGCTTCTGCCTGCTGCTGCGGGCGGGGCTGCTTGGGGTGCGGAGGCCTTGGTTGGGCGCTTTGCTGCGGACGCTGCCCACCCTGCTGCCGGGGCTGCTGCCCGCCCTGCTGATTTTTATCCTGTCCGGGGCGGTCCTGACGGGGTTGGTCGTCCCGCCGCGGCCTATTCTGCCTGGGCTGCTGGCGCTGCGCTTCCGGCTGCCTTGGAGCGGGGGCCGGTTCCGGCTGCGGCTTTTCCGGCGCCGCGGGCTTTGTTTCCGGCACATGTCCGGTTACAAAACGGAATTCTTCCTCTTTGGGCTCTTCCTCCGTTTCGCGCGCTTTGGCGTGCGCCACAAGCTCTAGGCGCACGGCTTCCTCTTCTTCCGGCGTGCCGGGCTTGCGTACCACGGAAAAATGATATTCCCGTAGTTCCGGCGTGCCGTCCGGCAGGGTGATGCGCACCTTGGTCTTTTCGGTGATGACGTTGTTGTCGATCACAATGCCCCGTCCATCGGGCGTAATAACATCCTTGCCCACGCGCGGCATCAGCTTGCGCATGCTTTCATATGAGTCTTGCTCGTACTTGAGGCAGCACATCAGCCGTCCGCACAGGCCGGAAATTTTGGTGGGACTCAGGCTCAATTTCTGTTCCTTGGCCATCTTGATGGAGACCGGCTGGAAATCCGCCAGGAAGGTCTTGCAGCATACCGGCAGGCCGCAGGAGCCCAAACCGCCGAGCATCTTCGCTTCGTCCCGCACGCCGATCTGCCGTAGCTCAATGCGGGTTTTGAACACAAACGCAAGGTCTTTTACAAGCTCGCGAAAATCCACGCGCCCTTCCGATGTGAAGAAGAATGTGATCTTACTGCCGTTGAACGTGTATTCCACATCCACCAGTTTCATATCCAGCGTGTGCTGCGCGATCTTTTCCTGGCAGATGGAGAACGCCTCCTGCTCAAGCTGCAGGTTACGTTCATGAATTTCTTTGTCCTCCGGGGTGGCGACACGCATGACTTCTTTGAGAGGGGCTACAATCTGCTCCTCCGGAATTTCACGCGGGGAAAGCACCACATCGCCATATTCCACGCCGCGGGAGGTTTCTACCACCACGCCGTCCCCTTCGCTGAACGAGAGCTCTCCCGGATCAAAATAATACATGCGCCCGGACTTCCGAAAGCGGACGCCGATTACCCGTTTTGTCATATGTTATCAAAGCCTTTCAAAGGTGAACGCCCTTTTCGTTAGATGAAATACCGCCAAGGCCGGTCACGAGCGCGTCCATCGTCAGGGACGGATGCGCCGCAAGTACACGCACTTGGGCCGATAATATCAAATCAATCATATCCTGAATTTGCTTAATTGTAAAGCGTTGGGCCGATTTAGAAAGCTTTTGCGCCTCTTCGGGGAATGTTTTCGCTTCCAGCCCCAGCCGGACGCGCAGCATATCGTGTATAAGCGCTTCCATAATCCGCAGGCAGTACCGCGCGGTCTGGCGTTTTTCTTCCGTGGGGGTGCGCTTTTCTTCCGGCGGGGCGACCACCGCATTGAGCAGCTCCGCAACCATCGCATAGGGCGGCAGCAGGGCGGTAACCGTCTCATAAAACAACCGCACCGCCTGGGGTACAAACGCCATATGCGCCTCGGAACAGAGTTCTTCGGCCAGCACGGGCGCGCCGCCTGAAAGCCTTGCGGCAAGGCGCGCCGCCTTTTCTGAAACACCCTTTTGCACAAGCAAAGAAACCAAAGTTTCCTCCGGCTCCGCGCCCAAACGCACCGCCACGCAGCGCGAACGGATGGTGGGCAAAAGCCCCGCTTCCAGCCCCGTAAGCAGCAGCAGCGCGCCGGAAGGAGGTTCCTCCAGCGTCTTTAACAGCGCGTTCTGCGTGGTTTCGGACATGTTGTGCGCATCCAAAAACACCACGGCGCGCCTGCCGGAAACCGAACGCGCGCCCAGTTCCGCCTGCAGGGCGCGCAGCGCGTCGATGGGTACCGCCTTGGGACCCAGCACGTAATAATCCGGACAGCTACTGAGCGCACTTTCATTGATCAGCCCAAGGTGAGCTGCTGCCGCCTGCCGGGCCAAAGCCGCATACGCGCTGCCTTCCGGCCCGGTGAGCAGGATCGCGTGGGGAATTCGGCCATTCCGGATGGCCGAATTCAATCGTCTGGCAGTCAGTTCATTGGACATATGGGCTCCTTTTATTCGCCTAAGAGCAATGTTTGGAGTTCCTCCACGCTTTGTGCAAGGTGGAGCGGGTGGTAGGAAGAAAGCTCCTCTTGCGAGCCAAAGCCGTACAATACGCCGATGGCTGGCATACCGACAGCCTGCGCGCCGATCATATCAAACATGCGGTCCCCCACCATCACGCAGCGGGCGGGATCAAATCCCGTCCTGTCTAAAAGCGCCTGTATGATGTCCTCTTTTTCCAAAAGGCTCTTTTCAGGGTCCGCGCCGCTGATAAAATCAAGGTGCGGCAGCAGGCCCAGCAGCTTTGCTTGTTCCTCGCAGGTGCGCTGCAGTTTGCAGGTGGCGACGCAGGTGGGAATACCCGCCTTTTGTACCGCCGCAAGCATTTCCGGGACGCCTGGATATACCTGCAGCATGGGAATGGCCTTTTCGGCGAATATCCTGCGGTAGACCTCAATCGCGCGGTCGAGCGCTTCCCCTTGAAAACCGAACAGCTCCGGGAAGAATTTATGGATGGGCGGGCCCACGCACGCGCGCAGCTGCGCCATAGGCATTGGAGCGTGTCCCATTTCCTGCAGCATCAGCTCCAGCGTAAGTACAATCCCCGGGCCGCTGTCCACCAGCGTGCCGTCAAAATCGAATATGACCGCCTGATAATTTCCCATATGAATCTCCTGAAAATATTATCGGACGCGCGGATTATCTCCGCACGACGATTGCATGATGTTCCGGCGCGCCAAAGAGCTCTGCGCCTAGTGCCTGCTGCGCCTGCAGAAACGCCACGGCTTCCTCGGTAATACGTTCCCCCGGCGTCCACAGCGGGATGCCGGGCGGGTATACTCCTACGGAATCGGCAGCCGTCCTCCCCGCGCAGGCGGCAAGGGGAAGGACCTCTTTTTGCCCACACACGGCTTCCCGCGCCGGCATGGAGCGTTCGAGCACCGGATATTTCGCAGGCATCTGCGGGGGAAGCTCCGTTCCATACGGAAGCGTGCACAGGCCGTTTAAAAGCATTTCATACCACATCGGGTCATCGGCGGGCGTACAGATACACCCCACGCGGCGTACATCCGAAAACTCCACGTAGACATCCCGCTCCTCCAGCGCGCGCTGCGCTACAAATCCCGTAATACCGCGTCGGCTGACATCCACAATGATCCGGGTCGGGTCGATGTGCGCAATCCCCGCCGAGCCCACGATAGACTGCGGCAACGGGGAAAGGCCCAGCAGCCCGTCCATGCTCGCTGTAAGCGTACGGCAGACGTTGACTGCCTGCGTCCAGCAGCGTGAGTGCCTTGCGCTGTAGAGCGCCCAATCCAGCGAAGCAAGCAGCAGGTAAGAGGGCGAACTCGTCTGCACCAGGGAAAGCGCCTGCTGCACGGCATACAGCGGCATATTCTTATTGACATGCAGCATGGCTGCCTGGCCCAACGCGTTCATCGTCTTATGCGCGCTGTTGACCCACGCATCCGCATGGCCTGCGGGCGTCGGCGGCAGCACCTCTGAAAACGGGAAATGCGCTCCATGCGCCGCATCCACAAACAGCAGCGCGCCATGCGCGTGCGCAATGCGGGAAAGCGCGGGAATATCCGCGCACAGCCCGTAATAATTGGGCGAGGTCACAAGCACGGCGTCGGCAGGTCCTTCATTGAACGCCTGCTCCAGCGCCTCCGGCGTGACGCAGCCCCACAGGCCGAACTTCTTTTCATAAGCGGGCTGCACAAACCGGCAATCATGCCCGGCGAGCGCAACGCCGGAAATGGCGGAACGGTGGCAATCCCTCCCCATCAGCACCCGCGCCCCCTGCGGCAGGGAAAGCAGCATGGCGAGTATCCCCGCCGTGGCGCCGTTCACCAAAAAAAATGTATGCGCCGCGCCGTATACTTCAGCGTAAGCGCTCTCGGCATCCGCGATAATGTCGGAAGGGTTGTGCAGATTGTCCGAAAAGGAGAGCTCCGTAATATCCCACTGGGCAAGTTCGGGCCGCATACCCGCCATGCCCCTGCCCTTGTGGCCGGGCATATGGAAACGCGCCACCTGCCTTTGCGCATATGCGCCAAGTACATCCGGCAAACGCGAAGGCTTTTGCATATGCTCCCTTTCTTTGCCGCGCCGCTCCATATTTTTAAAAATGCGCGGGCATTTCTATCGGTTTCCAACGCTTTTATGATATAACAAGGCTTTGCCCACCGTCAACCAAACACAAAAATTAAACGCGAGAGCAATTTAAAGCATTTAAGAGATTCTATTGGATTGAAAGAGATAACCCGCGTAATTGAAAAAGGGTTAAGGTTGCGATAACTCATATAGCTGCGGTATCATGATTTGCGAGCCGTTCCTCAGTAGCTCAGCGGTAGAGCATCCGGCTGTTAACCGGAGTGTCGCAGGTTCAATCCCTGCCTGGGGAGCCAGAAAAAGGTCCGTAAACACTAGGTTTGCGGGCTTTTTTTATGTCGATTTTTTTTAGGTTGAAAAACGCCATTTTCCTTAAAATTCGGCCATTTCCTGATTGATAACCTGAATGATTTGCCTGCAAGTTCCGACCCGAAAACATTAAATTATCGTGCCCTTCGTACCCTCTCCAAAACCATGCCGTCCTCAACGGGAATTGATGTGATTTCCTGAACGATCTTACATGCGCTCTCTACGGGTAGCGACAGATTCTTGACGGTGGCATCCACATCCATCGTCGAACGGTTGTCCAGCCCAACCATTGCGGAAACTAAGGTACCGCCCTTGAGAATCAGATTGTTACGGTATGGGGAGATCGGCAGTCGTTCAAGGAAACGCTCTATGATATAGTTGCGGATGATGATTTGCGCTTTGGTGCTGTCGCCCTTGGACATGTTCCGCACAAGCTTTTAATTGATGTGTGTATCATTACAGGAGCACCTCCATATACTGGCGGATAATTTTATCAACCGAAAAGGATTCGGCATAGCGCATGAGCAACGGGATGATGTTCTTTTCGCGTGTCTACACATATTCTTTGAGGGCAGGCTGTAAATCTTGAATCTCAATGTTCCTGCGGCTGCGCACCAAATCGCAGATAGTCCACTCGGCGTTAAGAAGGTGATAAGGTCATCTTCATGGAGAAAGGCGGCGACATTGTTTTTGCAAATGCGGCCACGGTTGCCTTCATGAATATGCAAAAGGAGTTCGAGGAAGAAGTCGAAAAATCGGGTGGATGTCGTGAACATGATCGATGAGGTCCGGCAGGAACTGTGGGAAAAGCGCTATGCGGGTAATGATTGACCTACTTTCGACACGCTCTACCGATTTACTCCCGAAACAACATATATCTCATCGTTGGATACAAGCACATCAACATCAAAAAATTTTCGAGGCAGTACTGAACTTATATTGATTGTGAATCATGCTAACTTACCCGCACAGAAGCTGTATCAAAGGGCTGGATTTATAGATCGCGGGTTCCGCGGGCAAGGTAAAATCGGCGAGCAATATATCTACCACTATTTTTTATAGTTGAATCCTTGGGATATAAGAAAATTCTTGTTATTGATGCAGCGGAAATATGAGAATTGGTACGCTGACAGTTGCTGCCTTTTTGATGATTGATATGGAGAAGTCCATCTATTGATGTCTATTGCAAGAATAGATGGACTTTTATAATACTTTAATAATAGATGGGCTCCAGTTTTTCAAAACATCAAATGAACAGCTCCTGATACGCCCGTATGCTGTACTGCCTACCCTTGTCCGTGAGCCTGAGGATGTTTTCGCAATCCGTCATCAAGTACTCTTCCTTTACCAGGCGGTTGATGATGCGGCAGGTAAAGTCCCGCTGCCAATGCAGTTCTTTTTCAACGGTCGCAATGCCCGCCTCGCGGGCTTCGTTTTCGCTGCCCTCATGGTTATATAAATGGAACAGTAGCGTCTTTTCGCTGAATTCCAGCTTCTGCCGCTTTCTTCTTTGCAGGACGCTGATCAGGCCCCTTCGCGGCGCAAAGATATACACCGCGAAAAATACAAGGCCGGTCACGACCGCCATGCTGCCCGCGATGGATACATCAAACAGTGCAGCAAGCTGGTAGCCAAGCACCGCGTTGACCGCGCCTATCCCCGCGCTTAGGAACAGCATATGCTTGAGATGATCGGTCAGCAGGTACGCTGTAACCGGGGGGCCGATCATGAAGGCGACCACAAGCACCGAACCCACCGCCTCGAACGCGCCGACCGTCGTTAAGGAAACGAGCGTCATCAGTCCGTAATGAACCAGCGCCGGGATAAAGCCAAGCGCTGCCGCAAGCGCCGGATCGAATGTGACAAGCTTTAACTCCTTAAAGAACAGGGAGATGACGGCCACATTGATGAGCAGCAGGATGCCCGTCGTGTAGATGGCCTTTGCGCCGATGTCGGTGCCGCCCACCATCATCCGGTCAAAGGGAGCGAAAGCAAGCTCGCCCAAAAGAACGGAGTCCGTATCCAGATGCACCGAGCCCGCGTAACGGGTAATGAGTATGATCGCGATGCTGAAGAGCAGCGGGAACACGATGCCGATAGAGGAATCCTCCGACACCAGGCGCGTTTTGTGAATAAGCTCCGTCAGATAGACTGTGGCTACACCCACAAGCGCCGCGCCCACAATCAAAAACGGCGAAGTCAGGCTGTGCGTCATAAAGAACGCGAGCACGATGCCAAGTAAAATGGTATGCGTGATGGAGTCCGACATCATGGACATCTTCCTTAGAACCAGGAACGTGCCGGGCAGCGCGCAGGCTACCGCCACAATGACGGCGATCAGTTGTATTTCAAGCTGCGGAGACATGTTTGCCACCTCCTTTTTTCAGCTGGTACGCGATACGGTTCTTTCTGCGCTGATACAGCCGGGATACGATGCCCCGTCCGGGCGCAAACAGGATGCTGACGATTACGATGATGCTGATGCTGACCACGATCGCAGGGCCGGTCGGCAACTTTTGCGTCATGGAGCTTGCAAGCGTGCCGATGACACCCGAGACCG
>JAEYCM010000038.1 GCA_023455425.1 Bacillota bacterium
CTGCACGCATGAAAGAGTACACTGCGAACAAGATCCGCAACATTGGCATATTCGGGCATGGCGGCGAGGGAAAGACCACGCTGACCGAGGCCATGCTTTTTAATGCCGGGCTGCTCGACCGTATGGGACGTGTGGAGGATGGCACCACCACCACGGACTATGACCCGGAAGAAACCCGCCGCACCATTTCCATCGGCGCAGCGCTTGCTCCCTTTGAATGGAATGGCACCAAGGTCAATGTGATCGACGCGCCGGGATTTTTTGATTTCTACGGGGAAGTTGTCGAGGGCATGACGTTGGCGGATTCCGCTTTGATCGTAGTGGGCGCGGTCTCCGGCCCTGTTGTTGGCGCTGAAAAGGCGTTTGACATGTGCAAGAAGGCCAACAAGGCGCGCATGATCGTCGTTAACCAGATGGATCGCGAAAACGCTAACTTCGGCAAGGTCTATGCCGCTATCCGTGAAAAGTTCGGCCCCAGTGCGGTTGCCATCCAGCTTCCCATCGTGGAAGGCGGCGCGTTCAAGGGCTATGTCGATATCGTTACCATGAAGGCCAAGCTCTTTGACTTGAAGGGCGATAAAGAAGTTGCCATTCCCGCTGCGCTGCAGTCTGAAGCGGAATCCATCCGCGAAGCGTTGATCGAAGCCGCAGCCGAAGGCGACGAAACCCTCATGGAAAAATACTTTGAAGGCGAAGAGCTCACGCAGGAAGAAGTCGTTTCCGGCCTTTGCGCGGGCGTAAGGGAAGGCGTCGTCACCCCCGTGTGCTGCTGCGCCGCCCAGCCCAACATCGGCGTCAAGACGTTGATTGACAACCTCATTCACTACATGCCCACCGCCGATCAGTTGAAGGCCCGCAAGGCCAAGAACGCAAAGACGAATGCGGATGTGGAAATCAAGCAGGACGGCAAGTTTGCGGCGCAGGTCATCAAGACCGTGGCCGACCCGTTCGTCGGCAAGATTTCTATCCTCAAAGTGTATTCCGGTTCGCTCTCGGCGGAACTTCCCGCCTACAACTCCAATGCGGAAAAAGCGGAAAAGCCGGGCGCCGTCTATATCATGCGCGGCAAGAAGCTCATTAACGTGGATAAACTCTCCGCAGGCGATATCGGCGCCATGGCAAAGCTCCAGTTCACCAACACCGGCGATACGCTCTGCGACGCAGCAGCGCCCGTCGTGTTCGAACAGATCGAATTCCCGCGCCCCTGCATCAGCTTGGCGGTCACCGCCAAGAAGCAGGGCGAAGAAGATAAGATCATCGCCGGTCTCAACCGCCTGAAGGAAGAAGACCCGACGATGTCCCTGGAAAAGAACGCCGAAACCGGCGACGTGCTCATTTCGGGCTTGGGCGAAATGCATCTGGACGTTATCTGCGGCAAACTCAAGAATAAGTTCAATGTGGAAGCGCAGCTTGTGGACCCGAAGGTGCCCTACCGTGAAACCATCCGCGGCACCGCGGAGGCCGAAGGCAAGCACAAGAAGCAGACCGGCGGTTCCGGCCAGTTCGGCGTGGTGCAGATGCGCTTTGAGCCCCTGCCCGGCGGCGACTTTGAATTTGTCAACGCCATCGTCGGCGGCGTGGTGCCCAGGGAATATGTTCCCGCCGTTGAAAAGGGCACGCGCGAAGCGCTCCAGCGCGGCGTGCTTGCGGGTTATCCCATGGTGGGCGTCAAGGCCACGCTCTTTGACGGCAAATACCACCCCGTAGATTCCAAGGAAGTCGCGTTCAAATCCGCCGCGCGCCTTGCCTACAAGGCCGCGTGCGCAAAGGCCAGCCCCGCGCTGATCGAGCCGATCTACCGCGTGGAAGTGCTTGTGCCGGATGAATACATGGGCGACGTCATCGGCGATATGAACCGCCGCCGCGGCCGTGTCATCGGCATGAACCCCGCGGAAGGAGGCGGGCAGGAAGTCGTCGCGGAAGTTCCCCTCTCGGAAGTGTTCAAGTATGCGACCGACCTTCGCGCCATGACGCAGGCGCGCGGCTCTTTCAAGATGGAATTCGTGCGGTATGAGGACGTTCCCGGAAACATCGCGCAGAAGATCATCGAGCAGGCCAAGAAGGAAGAGGACGAAGAAGAATAAACCGTATCGGCAATGGGGCTGTATACAACGCGTGCTGCTTTGCGCGTACGCGTTGTATACGGCCCCGTTTTTATAATCTAGATTTGCAGGCGCCAAAGTAAGGAGTCCTATGCGTACCATCACTATTCCGGCCACAAGCGCCAACCTTGGCCCAGGGTTCGATTGCCTTGGCCTCGCGCTGGGCTGCTACAATTCCGTTTCCTTTGAATTTATACAAAGCGGTCTTACGATCGATTTGCAGAATACCGATCTCGGAAGAATCCCTGCGGATGAGAGGAACCTCATCTATCGCGTGTTTGCGGATACATTGCGCCGGTACGGCAGGGAAATCCCCGGCGTCCATTTCGCGCAGAAAAACGGCATTCCCGCCATGCGCGGCATGGGCAGTTCCGCTGCCTGCGTGGTGGCGGGCGTCGCCATGGCAAACGAATATCTGGGCCAAACGCTCGATATCCAGCAAATGATCGATTTGTGCACCGGGCACGAAGGGCATCCGGACAATATCCTCCCGGCGCTCTTAGGCGGGTTTACCGTGGGCTGCATGGATGAGAAGCGGGTGCGCTACGCAAGGTTTACGCCGCCGCAGAATTTGCTCTGCGCCGTATTCATCCCGCCGTTTTCGCTTTCCACCCGCAAGGCGCGTGCGGCGCTGCCGGAACTGGTCACATTAAAGGACGCGGTATTCAACCTTTCCCACGCAGCGCTTTTGACTGCTGCCATCGCAAGCGGGGAAATCGATCTTTTACAATATGCCATGCGGGATGCGCTGCACCAGCCCTACCGTATGCCGCTTGTGCCGGGGTATGCGGAAATTGTCCGTATCGCGCAGGGCGCGGGGGCAATGGCGACCTGCCTTTCCGGCGCGGGGCCGACAATGATCTCCTTCTTAAAAAGCGGTGAAGGGTTTTTGGACGCCGTAAAGCCGCAATTAAAGGCGCTGGAGGGCGGCTGGAAAGCAAGGCTGCTTAACATTGATCCGTGCGGGTACCGGGTGGAGTAAGCCCGATATTACCATATTTGTATTTGGAGGGTATATGGAACGCGCGTTGGTTTTGATCGATATCCAGAACGATTATTTTCCCGGCGGCAGAAACGAGCTATATGCCCCGGAGCAGGCGGCGCAAAGCGCCGCGCGCGTGCTTACGTTCTTCCGGCAAAACGGCTGGCCTGTCTACCACATCCAGCATGTGAGCACAGGCAGTTCGGCTACGTTTTTCCTGCCCGGCACGCCGGGCGCGGAGATCTATGGCGCGGTCGCCCCGCAAAGCGGGGAGCCGGTATTTGTAAAGCACGCGCCCAATGCGTTCTTTGAAACCGGGCTCTTGCAGGTTTTACAAGAACGCGGGATACGGGAACTTGTCGTCTGCGGCATGATGAGCCACATGTGCATTGATACTTCCGTGCGTGCGGCCAGGGACCATGGGCTTCAAGTAACGCTGCTGCATGACGCGTGCGCCACAAAGGACCTTGTCTGGCAGAATGAAACCATACCGGCGCAGTCCGTCCACGCCGCATATATGGCAGCATTGGACGGACGGTTTGCAAGAGTACTGTCCGCAGGGGAATTCTTACAAGAGCTTGGCCGCTGATGCGGAATGCGGGAGGGTGCCTAATGGAAATCCGGCTTGCCCGCGAAGCGGATGTCCACGCCGCCTATGAGTTGATGTGCGATATGGAAGTGACTAGGCTCGATGAAGAGGCGTTCCGGCGCATCTATACGGATACGCTCAAAAACCCACTGTCTCCCTGCCTGGTGGCGGAGGAAGCGGGCGCTGTTATCGGGTTCTTGCATCTTCGCATGGAAGAGCAGCTCTGCCGCTGCGGAAGGGTAGCGGAAATCATGGAGTTGATCATCCGTTCCGATACTCGCTCTCAAGGTATCGGTGCGTTGCTGTTGGAAGCGGCGGTGCAGTTAGCCAAGGAGAACGGCTGTATACGCCTTGAGGTGGCCAGCAACCGCGTAAGAGAACGCGCGCATGCGTTTTATCAAAAGCAGGGCATGCAGCAGACCCACATCAAGCTTACGATGTCGCTATAACGGATTAAGCAAGAGCTGGGCTCCGCATGGCGGAGCCCAGTTTTCAGGCTTAGATGATCTTTTTTAGAGGGCTTTGCCCTTGATCTCACCCAAGGGCACCGAACCCGCTTTCCTTAGGAAAGCCCTTGTGAATTCTTGCTCCGCAATGCCATAGAATATGGTAATTGAGAACGGGTTCTTAGGACTGTTAAGCCCTAAGCGGGGTTTGAGCCCCTATGCAACAGAATTTTTTTGACAGGTTAGAAGCTGGGCTCCGTCATACGGGGCCTAGTCCTTTCAATGCGCGGATAATTTGAGCCCGATGATGCCGGCGGCAATCAGCGCTACGCAAAGAATTTGCGGCAGCGTGATGGATTCCCGGAAAATGACGGCGCCCAAAATCAGCGTGCCGATGGTGCCGATTCCGGTCCATATTGCGTATGCGGTACCCAATGGAAGTTCTTTGAGCGCGAGCGAGAGGAAGTAAAAGCTTGCGGCCATGCCCGCAACCGTGATGACGCTGGGCCAAAGTTTACTAAACCCCATCGTATGCTTGAGACTGACGGCCCAGCATGTTTCAAATACCCCCGCGATGACCAAGTACAACCATTTCATTTGTAATCCTGCCTTTCCTAAAATAAAAAAGCCCGGGAGAAACTCTCCCAGGCTTTTATCCTTCCGTGAACACAGTTGCCTGTGCGTTTTATCTCGGACCAGACCAAGTTGCCCTGCGGAACCCTATAAAACTTGTCCCTATCGTAGCACAGGGGAAACGGTTGTGTCAATGTCAGGGGCCGCTCAATAAAAAGGCAGCAAATGCTGCCTTACTAGAGACATCCGAATAATGGATGTGAATTATAAGAGAATGGCTTTGAGCGTTACGGGAATATTGCCCTGCGTCGCCTTAGAGTAAGGGCAGACGGTATGGGCTTCCCGCATGATATCGTCCGCAGTGGCCTGGTCGAGCTCTTTGAATAAGCCCGTGATTTCCGCCGAAAGGACGTATCCGCCGTCCACGTTATCAAGCCCGACCGCGAGCTGTACCTCCGGAAGGGGTACGCGGAGCTTGCGCGCGCGGATGACATGGTGCAGCGCGCCGCCAAAGCATGCGGCATATCCGGCTGCAAAAAGCTGTTCGGGATTGACCGCGTCGTCGGTTTTTCCGCCCATGGCGATGGGGGAAGCAAGTTCAAATGTCAATTTGCTGTTTTCAACGGTGACAACGCCGTTGCGCCCATTCACGGAGCGCGCGGTGGTTTGGTACAATGCCATAAGTCCTGCTCCTTTCAAAGTGGTTCGTTACCTCTAGTATAATGCCATATCCCCCATTTGAAACAGGGGGAAATGAAGCTTGCGAGAGCGTCCGGAGTTTTCCGGGGGAAACTATTTGCCCGCGGTTGCGTGTTGCGGTATACTGGAGACGGACAGAATAAAAGAATACAAGGGGTATTACATGGATATCTTACGGAACAAAAAGGCTTTTATTTGCGACATGGACGGCGTTCTGTATCACGGGGACAGACTGCTCCCCGGCGTACCCAAATTTGTGGAATGGCTCAAGGAAAAGAACAAGAAATTTTTGTTTTTGACCAACAATAGCGGCTACACCCCGCGCGAATTGCAGCAGAAGCTGGCGCGGCTGGGCATAGACGTGGATGCGGATTGCTTTTATACGAGCGCGCTTGCAACCGCAAGCTTTTTAGCCAGCCAATACCCCGATTGCAGCGCCTATGTGCTGGGCCAGCCGGGGCTTATCAACGCGCTTTATAACGTGGGTATCACCATGAACAGCGTTAATCCGGATTATGTGGTGGTGGGCGAAAGCTACAGCCTCAATTATGAAATGCTGGAGCGCGCCACCTACCTTGTCAACAAGGGCGCGCGCCTGATCGGGTGCAATTCCGACCTCACCGGCCCCACGGAGCAGGGCCTTGCTCCCGCCTGCCGGGCTCTGATTGCGCCTATCGAGCTTGCTACGGGGGTCAACGCCTACTTTGTGGGCAAACCCAACCCGCTCATGATGCGCCACGCGTTAAAACATCTGCAGACGCTGCCCGGCGATACCGCTATTGTGGGGGATCGGATGGATACGGACATCATGGCCGGCGTGGAGGCGGAAATCGACACCGTGCTTGTGCTTTCCGGCGTGACCTCGCGGGATATGCTTGTCAAGTTCCCGTACCGCCCCAAGTATGTGCTGGAGGGCGTGGGCGATATTCCGGAAGCGTGACATATACTAAAACTACTGTGCTACGGGAGCGGCGCCGAGCTTGTCAGAATTGCATGCACATATGCTTTATATATTCTATTCATGAGGTATCGCCATCTGCAGCGGCGACGATAGACTATTTTATTTAATAGCGGGAGGGCTTCGCCCCCCGCGCCCCCTGAGTACGGGCGTTCTTAAGGAAGGGAAGGAGCTGGGGATCGGTTGTGCAGCAAAGGCGGCACATCAGTCCTTGCAGGATCCCGGAATATATCATTCGGGGCACGTAGTTTCTCTAAAAATCTATCGCACGGCCTGCGGGCCTAGTGCCCTAGGCGTCTCCCGCCGAGGAAGCGGCGCGACATTTGAATCCCTCAAGCAAGCTTACTAATGCTTTGTGCACCGCAACGGTGCTTTTTTTGCTTGCAAAATCGTACTAATAGTACGATAATAATACTGTAAGTATGGAGGGAAAGATGAGCGAAAAAAAAGAAGCGCTTACAGCCTTTCACCGGTCGCAAATGATGGAAGCGGCAAAAGCGCTGTTTCTGGAAAAAGGCGTGGAAGCGGCCACCATGGATGAGATCGCCAGGCGCGCGGGGTACAGCAAGTCCACTGTCTATGTGTACTTTGCAAGCAAAGAGGAGATTTACGACCACATCGTCTGCCAAAGCATGGTGCTGTTAAAGCTCGGCATCGAGCGCAGCATTTCCGGCACGAAAGGATTTGTGGATCGCTTTTTTTCGTGCTGCCGGGCTACGGCAAGCTTTTATGAAGAATGCCCCCTGTTCTTTGAAAGTTTGACGGGGGAAATTCCCGTAAGTGAAGAGGTGTTTCGAAAAGAGCCTGTACTGCGCGAGATTTATCGTGTGGGGGAAGAGATGAACGAGGTGCTTGAACGCCTGCTCAACAGCGGCAGGGAAGAGGGCGTCCTGCGCAAGGAAATCGACCCGCTGCCCTGTGCGTTCCTGCTTTGGGCCAGCCTGTGCGGCATCATCCGCATGGCGCATACCAAGGAAGCGTATTACACAAAGCGTATGGGGCTGAGTCGGGAGGCGTTCCTGGAGGCGGGGTTTTCCATGCTGCTGCAATCCCTGCGCGCATAACGGGATTTGATTATAAAAGTCAACGACGAGTTGGCTGTTATGGAAAGGATTTTGAAATATGAAAACGAAGAAAAAATGGCCGCTTATGGCGGCCGGGATCGTACTGCTTATCGTATTGGCGGGCGTACTGTTTTACCTGGACCGCGTGGACCAGTACCAGAAGCATGTGGCGGGTATGACGGTTGCAGACGTCGACTTTTCAAGCATTCCGGATGGGACGTACGAAGGCTCGGCCGATGAGACGTTTATCCGCGTGCGGGTACGCGTCACGGTAAAGGACGGCGCGGTCTCAGATATCGCGCTCATTGAACATGAGAATGGCCGCGGAAAGCCGGCGGAAGCGATCATTGGGGAAATCATCAAACGGCAGACGCTTAATGTGGATGCCGTGTCCGGCGCGACCAACTCCAGCATCATAATCAAAAAGGCGGTGGAAAATGCCCTGCGGGCGGCAAACGTATAATACAATCAGGCGGGGTCGGGCTCTAAGGTTTTCTCCGGTTTTTCAAAACGCTCCAGGCTGACTTTGGCCTGATCGAATATTTCCAGAGAGAACGCGTCCGGGTATCCTTCCGCATAGACCACGCGGGAGATGCCCGCGTTGACAATCATTTTCGCGCAGATGACGCAGGGTTGGTGCGTGCAGTACAGCGTGGCTCCTTCTATGGAAATGCCGAGCTTCGCCGCCTGGATGATGGCGTTCTGCTCCGCATGGATGGCGTAGCATAGCTCATGCCGGGTTCCGGAGGGGATATTGAGCTTGCGTCGCAGGCACTCGCCGCGCTCCACGCAGCTTTTGATGCCCGCCGGAGCGCCGTTGTAACCCGTGGTGAGGATGCGCTTGTTTTTAACGATGATCGCGCCGATCTTTCGCCCTTCCTGATAACAGCTCGACCAGTTGGCAATCGATTTGCACAGGTCCATAAAACGGATATCCCATTTATCCCATGTATACAAGAAAATGAACCTCCCCACGCGGTTTTTCTTAGTATATCACGGTATATCAACAGAAAAAAGAGAAAAAGCGCAGAACCGCGGCCCCTTGGCTCGATTTATGCCAAGGGGCCGCAGTGCAGTACAGAAAGGAATAATATGGATTTGACCATGTTGTTGAGGATTTTGCCGAAACACACCTTTGGGGGTGTGGAGGATCGCAATCCTCCGCACAAAGTACGAGGACTTTGTCAGACGGCTAATTAGCGGTACTCGTTGTCATAAGAAGGCATCGCCATGGTTTCTACCGCGCTGCCATTAAAATCCTTGCCCTCTACCTGTACCTGCAAAGAAGCGATGCTGCCGCCAAACTGCTTCGCGGTGAGCTGCATGCACGTCAGCGCAAGCGCCTCAAGATCTGGCGTATCGGAAATGGCGGCAAACTCCTTGGAGAAATTCACGGTAGCAACATCGTCCACAATGGAAGCGGAGAGCACCTGCGTCCCTTCCGGGAAACAACTGCGGAGGGCTCCGTCCACAGGACCAAACACAAGTTCACGCATGGCGACCTCAATGTCCGGCTCCTGCGGCACCGGGCGTGTGACCGGCACATGCAGGCTGCCGGATTGGTTGGGGAAATAAAGCTTTACGCGGTATTCCATATCCTCCCCGGAGGCGCTTACAGGCATCGGCTCCTCGTTGAGGGGGATCGTGCGCATGACGTCTTTGACCCGGGTGCCGTGGGAAAGCTTACTTTTGATCTTACCGTCAAACTTCAGCTGTACCTGCTCTATGGTCGGGAACTCGGTCAACGTATTGACTACGGCGGTGACAAGCGCCTGTTCGGCTTCCGCGCTCTCCAACTTCGGCAGGTCCTGGATATTTAGGGTTGCTACCTGATCGTCTGAGATGGAAAGTACGAATGTGACCCCCTGCGGCACGACATTCTTAAGCCCCATTGCGGCTGCGGAAATCTGGTTCTCCTCCGTATCCACAAGCTGATTGAGGGCGGCGCGGCCAATGCCTTCCTCCCACGGCAGCAGCTTCATGACGGGAACCATCAGGCCGTCGTCGCTTTGGAAATAGAGTACGGTCCGGCGGAATCCGGCATCGGAATCCACGGGCTGCTCCAGTTCTTTTTCGGAGAATACACCGGTCGAGCAGGCGCTCAGCAGCAATGCCAGCAGCAAGCACAACGCGAGTACCGCCGGCGCATAGCGTTTTTTGTGTAACATAAGATTCCCCCCGTTGCGCGTTTTTACAATACTTATTCGCACACAGGGGGAAGTATGTTGAAGT
>JAEYCM010000027.1 GCA_023455425.1 Bacillota bacterium
GTAGTTTTCCAAATCACAATCGTGTGCAGCCGGTGCGGAAGTAGCCTCCTCCCACAGACCCCATTCCGCTTCCGGCGTGGGGGACGTTGAGGAAAGGATAGGATTTATGGGAAGGGGGGAGTTATCCCCCTGCGCGAATGCGCAGGAGGATAACAGCAATGTTAAAAGAAGTATCAGGCTAACCAGCTTTGTCTTTTGCATGGGTTCTCCTTATATTCATCCACTAATATTGACTTGGTTTTACTCTTCCACATACTCTTCCTTTACAAAAAGCCCTCCATCCTGCAATTCTGCCGTTATAACATGCAGTTTCTCAATATAGGAATCAAAGCTGCATTTTACCCATTTCACCAATTTTGGCTTTCCATCGATATACTGGTACATCCGTTCCTCACTGTCTGTTGCGCTATCCGCATAGCGGGAGAGTATCGTATGCTCTGTGGCGTCGAATTCCGGATAGCGTAGGTTCAATGCCTCCAATTCTGTATCTTTATCGAATTGCTTGTTATGCGCATCCCATGTCCAATAAAAATACACTACCCCATCTTCTGCTGAAATACGAAAATCCGTATAACCATCGAAATTCAGATCTTCGACGATCACAGCATCGGAAATATCATCAATCATGGGCAGCGTCGTCATAAGCAACGGCTCATCATAATAGGAAAGCGGAAAGCTTTGCCGTTCCTCGCCTGTTTTTGCATCCAGAATGCGCAGTCTTTGCGCGAGCAGGAAGTACTGCCTTTCGTCTAAAACGCCATCAATTATAAGAAGAAAGGCGGTATCCTCTCCTGAGACAGGGGTGATCTTCTGCTGTAAAACAAAAGTGTTCTCCATTTTGTTGATTTGATATCCGGCTGTAAATGCAGGAGCGAGTGGTGAAATAGTGGTTGTCTCTCCTTTACAACCAGTAAGTAAACTGATGCAGAGGGCAAGTAAAATGCAAATGCACATTTTTCTCATATTAGATCACACCCTATCTTCTTACTCTTTAGCAATGTAAGGATATTACAAATACCTTTGTATTAATATCCTTGCAGAGTTCTGAATATTAATTGCATCCTAATCAATGTCATAGTCTGCAAACAATGCATTCTTAATATTTTCGTAAGCTTGTTTTCTTTTATCGGATACTGGTTCTCCAAATTGTTTGACATACTCAGTAACTTTAGCGAAATCTCCGCCCGCATCTATGACTGCATTGATGTTACGATGAACGTCCCAATACCAAATTGCAGATTCCCAAGGATATTTTTCAGCAACATAGTCTGCACCTTTATTCAAAATATCCGGATCATTCATATATTGGGAAAAAGCCCGATATCTTTTCTCTCCCGTTATTTGAATATATCCACTTCCTCGATATTTCCAGTTAGTTCCACTCTGCGTTAGCTTTTCCCCACTGTTTGACTCATGTGCAATTGTTGCAAGAAAATACAATACTTTCTCAGGTGTATTCAAGTTTAGTCTAACAATGGCTTCATTGAGCCCCGTAACTATACTATCATTTGCAGATTTCCATCCAATATCTCTCAGTTGATTTGTATTAAAGGACATATATCGTCCCTTGTTATCTATTTGGTTCTTTTCTACCTTCACTTCCGCTTTTGCCTCCGCTGCCGCCTCATCCCTCGCCTGTTTTTCCGCGGACGCGTTCTTTGCATCGTCTCTGATAAGCTGCGCCCGTTCCCAATCGTCTACCTCGCTCCAGTCCCAGAATGTAAGCACATTCCAACCGGGTTGTCTCAGCCGCTTGTCCACAACCATTATTTGCTCTTCAAGCTCGGTCCTTTGGCTTTGCAGTTCCTTGTATTCCGCATTGGAGAAAATCCTTTCCCATATGGGGATCTGCGCAATTTCGTTCTTTTTCTGCTCAAGCCGACCTAGCAAGTCTTCGTACAGCTCGTTCTGGGTATCTATCATGGCGTTCCATGCCGGGCCGCTGGGCTGTTTGAAAAATGCCGCCGCGCCGCCCTTCATTTGGATGCCAAGCAGGGTTTTGCGCTGATACTCCGGGTCGCCGTATTGTTCCAGCGCCAAAAGCAGGGCGCGGGCATTCTCTTTTTGCGCAGCGCTGAGATTGGACGCCGCCACATCCTGATACAGTTGTTTCAGTTGGGCGGCAACCGCCTGCGCGGATGATATATGCGGGTTCCCACCTCCGGACACCAGTTTTTTATAGGCGCGGTCCGTCTCCCCTCCCCATACACCGTCCACCTCTACGCCAAGCATGCGCTGCGCGGCCGCAACATCGTCAACGCCCTGGGGAATGGTATAGCCCTTTGCCGCACGGTTTTCCATAGTTGTCGGGGCAGAAGACGTTACCGGCTTTGCGCCGGTCTGCGCGCCCATGATTTGCCCCGGCCTCGCGCTACCGCTGCTCATTTGTATAATCCCCGTTTCTTTGCCGGTCCCTAAGGGGATTACGCCCTCCGGCGCTGCGCTTCCCGCCGCCCCGGTAAGCTTGTTCAGCCCTTCCGCAACCAGCCGCGCGATCTCATCTATATCATACTGGCCCGCCCACTGCTGTTGCAGCTGGTCGAACTTCTGCTGCGTCCTTCTTCCCCATACGCCGTTCACATCCAACCCATGTGTTTCCTGAAACGCGCGTACATCCTCCGCACTTTTGATATTTGCGGGCGGGTCATAGCCCCGCACCATATAATTGCCCAGGCCGCTTTTGCCGATGCCGAGGCTCAACTTATAAAGGTCCTCCGCGTAGCCAAGCCGCTCCGCATCCGCGGGCGCGGGCGGCACCTGGGTTGTCTTCAGGACGGTGGCCATAGCCTTATCAAACTGCTTCTGCGTCTTGGGGCCCCACATACCGTCCACCGTCAGCCCGCCCAGCCAGCGCTGCATTTCCTTTACGGCCGCTTTGCCAACCACCCCTGCGGGCGGCGTATAGCCCTCCATCGCGTACCGCTCCAGCGCGGAATTTGTATTGTTTTGACTGTATGTGTTATTATCTTTATATTTTGTCATTTTACCCCTCCGCTTTCAATAGGCTTTTTGTTCCGTCGACACTTTTCATAATTTGTTCTTTTTTCAGCCGCGGCGGTTTTGCGCAGCCTCCAGCATCCGCCGCTCACAGGCGCGGAACTCCTCCGCGCTCATGCCAAGGTAATCCGTTTCATCCGCCGGGATATTGCCGCGCGTCACATAGGCCGCAAGCGCGCTAAGCCGCTCCGCATCCTCCGCAATGCGCCGCGCCTCCAGCCGGATATGCGTGCGCAGCAGCGCGTTGCGCACGGCGTCCAGCGGTATCCCATGCTCCTTGGATAGCTGCATCAGCATCCAGCGCGCCTGCTCCAGTTCCCTGTCCCCATCGTGGCTGTTTAAAAACGCCTGCTCGTCCGCACAGGGCCCTTCATACTCCATCGCCATATTCCTCCGTTCAAAAGTAATATGCATGCATGTTTAGAACATATGTTTGCATCTAACGTAGCATATTTTTACCAACGATACAAGAACAAATGGCCGCATCCGTAAAGAATAGAATGATTTTCAGAATGCTTGCCCGCATCGCCCCGACCGCCATAGTTCCTTTGAGCCGCCGCGCCAGCAGTTTTCATATGCAAAAATGCCCGCATGCATATTGCATGCGGGCATTGGCGTTCTTTGTTTTTCTTTAGCGGGAGCAGGAGCTGTTGAGTATATCTCTTACTTTATTGGGGTTGGACGGTAAATTGCACCATGCCGCTTCCGGGCCGCACTCGGCGACAAACAAGGTATCTTCCGGGCAGGTGAATTGGCGCAGCGCATCTCTCAACTGTACGCAGCTTTGGCGGGTTTCCACTAACCAGCAGTTATTTGCAACCTGGGCGCAGGGCATGGAGCTAAGGCAACGCAAAAACCCCTCGCTGGGCGAGTCATTCCGGCAGCCACTAAAACACACAATTTTTGCCATATGGGTTTCCTCCCGTATTTTGCGGCGAAGCATATTTTTTAATTGCCGCGTTCTAACATCAGTATATGCGGGAGTTTTGGAATGGGGATTGCTCAGACAACAAAAAATCCCCTGCTTCGGCCTAAAAGCGCGGCAAATGGCATACAATGGACTACCTGCTTATTAGGAGGATACCGGCATGGCTTTTTCGCCAAGCTCGCATTCGCAATACCTGCTCAACCAGGTTGCACTTTCCAATTCCATCCGCAGGCTTTGGGTGGACAACAACCAGTGGACCAGGGCTTTGATATTCAGCATTCTGTACAATCAGGGGGACCGGGATGAACTCATTAGCCGTCTAAGGCAAAACGCGGATGATTTCGCCACGATATTTGCGCAGTTTTACAGCCAGCAAACAGCCGACCAGATCAGGCGGTTTATCAACAATGGGCTTGACGGCACCATCCGCATGATCGAGGCGTATAAAGCCAACGATGCCCAGGCCATCCGCAGCGCGCGTGAATATCTGTATGCGAACGCGAATGATATCGCCGCCTATCTTTCACGGATCAACCGCTACTGGGATATGCCGACCCTGCAGGTCATGCTCTATGAGATCATCAATTTGATCGAATATGAAACCATGCTCATCCGGGACGGAGCGTTTGAAGAAAGCATCAAACAGCACGATGAACTGATGAACCAGGCGTATAAGCTTTCGGATGAGCTGACATACGGGATTTTAAAGCAGTTCCAGGTCTAGTGCGAACAGGCGGCGGACGCCGCTTCCAGCCGCTGATAAACCGCAGGGTATTACCGGCGGCTTTTTTGCGCCCCATCAGGAGAACAAAAAGAAATAAGCGAATACGCCCGCGAGCAGGGAGCCGATAAGGTTCCCCAGCATATCCGTATCGGTATCCTTGAGTCCCCTTTGCGCGTTGGCGCCTTTCTTTTGATCGATCGCGGCTTCTATCAATTCAAATATCTCCCCCAGCGTCATGCCCACGGCAAACACAAACAGGGATTGGTACGACTTGCTTCCGCCCGTTTCAAATAAGTTTTGAATCAGGCAATATACAAACAGCGCAAACGAAAACGAGCCGTAGGCGTGCAGGTAACGGTCAAACACCTTGGAGCGGTTATAAAGATCCAGATAATATCCGCAAAAGCAGTTGATGAAAACCGCCGCCATGGCAAGCAAAATGATATAGGACGGGACAGAGAACGAGAATATCCAGATAATCAGGAACAGCAGCGTAAATGTAAGATACGCGGACAGCGCGGCTTTTGCGGGCTGCTTCTGTCCCTTTTTGTTGAGCGCGGCGGCCGCGTAGAGCACAAGCGCCGAAAACACCGCAAACGCGATGATAATCCATACGGGCATGGTAAAGCCTGCTTTCGTTTTTCTTACAGTTTGCGTACCACAAAGCCTATTTTATACAGACTCAAGCAAAAGGGTACATCCGGCATCGCCCGCGTGAAACGACTATAGGTTTTTTTCCACCCAAACAAGCGCTTCTGTTTCAAAGCCATTTTTTTGATACAGGCGCTGTGCAGCAGTATTTTGGCTTCCTGTCACGCAGGCCATATAGCGAATGCCTTTTTCCTTGAGCCAGTTTTCCACATAGGCCAATAGTACGGTCGCATACCCATTCCTCCGGCAATCAACGTCCACATACAATTCGTTGAGCCAAAAGTAATCGCCCCCGGATTGCAGTCCAACCCCAATATTTCCAAATGCAAACGCTACGGGTACATTTTCGTTCTCGTACCCTATAAAAACGACCGTCTGGCTGCGCTCCTGAAACATGTTCGCCGCCGCTCGCTCAATGTATGCAAGGGACTTGGGGGTTCCAATAGATTTCATTTGTTTTTGGAACAGGCGGAAGATGGATGCCGCATATTCTGCCGGGAGATCATTTTGATACGCAACAATTCTTAACATATGTTTTCAGCTCCCTTTACTGCCATACTTTACATAATTTACTTTATCAGTCATCCTGTCCAAGCGCAAATGGCGCCCGTGAAAGCAACAAAAAAGCCCATCGCTGGGCTTTCTTATTCATATCGGACAATCTCTTCATCCGCACTTGCTGTATCCGCAAGTCCTGCAGATCATGCAGCCGCCTTCATGTTCCACCGCGCCCGCACATTCGGGGCAGGGGGTGGTGGGGCGCTCTTTTTTGTGTTCCACATCAGGGCCGAACTGGTCTTCCTCCTCATTCCCATGCGGGATGGCGTCAATTGCCTCCGGCTTTTGTTCCAGCATGGGCACCTGCTCGCCTTCACGCAGCAGCTTCGCCACTTTTTCCAGTACCCTGCCGATGGCGTCCGGGCAGGAAAGCACCTTGATGTTGCCGTTCGTGCCCTTCTGCCGCAGCGTGGAGTGGCAGCGGATGCCCTTTAACTGCTCGATGATGGTATCCACATCCATGCCCGAACGCAGCGCGGTAGAAACCAGCCTGCTTGTCGCTTCGCTCTGGCTGGGGCAGCCGCCCGCGCGGCCCAGGTTCGCGAACACCTCGCAGATACCCTGATCGTCATAATTGACTGTCACATACAGGTTGCCGCAGCCGATCACCACTTTTTCCGTGATGCCGCGCGTCACTTCGGGACGGGGGCGGGGGGTGATTCGCACAGGGCGGAGCACCGGTCCGGTCTTTTCCTGCTCCTTCTTTGCGCCCACGGTGAGCACCTGTTCGTTGCGGCTGCCGTCGCGGTAGATGGTGACGCCCTTGCAGCCTAACGTAAACGCCAGGCGGTAGACGGTGGCCACATCCTCCCGCGTCGCCTCGGAAGTAAAGTTGACGGTCTTTGATACCGCGTTGTCCGTATATTTCTGGAACGCGGCCTGCATGCGGATGTGGTGCTCGGGCGAAATATCGTGCGCGGTCACGAATATCTTTTTGATATGCTCCGGCACCGTTTCAATATGCGCGAGAGTCCCCTCTTTTGCAATACGGCGCAACAGCTCCTCCGAATAGAAGCCCTCTTTTTTTGCGACCTCCAAGAAGTATTCGTCCACCTGCGGGAGCTCATCGTTGTCCATGACATTGCGCACAAACGCCAGCGCAAAGAGCGGCTCCACGCCGCTGGACGCGCCGCAGAGGATGGAGATGGTACCCGTGGGGGCGATTGTGGTACATGTCGCGTTGCGCAGCGGTTCCCCGCTTGCATACGTGCTTTCCGAAAAGAGCGGGAACGCGCCGCGCGTTTTCGCGAGACGCTTGCTCGCCGAATGCGCGCGCGCTTCGATAAAGCGCATCAGCTTTTCGGCCTGCTCGATGCCTTTCTCGGAATTATAGGGAATTTCAAGGCGGAACAGCATGTCCGCAAAGCCCATCACCCCAAGGCCGATCTTGCGGGTCAGGAGCGTACGCTCCTCAATTTCTTTAAGGGGATATTTGTTGACTTCGATCACGTTGTCCAGAAAATGAACCGCCGTATCCACCACACGGCCCAGCGCCTCGTAATCCACGGAATATGCCCCGTTTTCTTCCTTCAGGACGCGCACCAGGTTGATGGAACCCAGGTTGCAGCTTTCATAGGGCAGCAGCGGCTGCTCCCCGCAGGGGTTGGTGCTTTCGATTTCGCCCTGCTGGGGCACGACGTTGTCCCGGTTGAGCCTGTCCAAGAACACGATGCCCGGCTCGCCGTTGCGCCACGCCATATCCACGATGAGGTCGAATACCTCCCGGGCGTCGATTTCCCGCACCACCGTCCCGCGGCGCGGTTCCCGGAGCGCGTAAGTTTCATTGCGCTCCACCGCCTGCATGAACGCTTCCGTCAGGCCCACGCTGATGTTGAAGTTGGTGATCTGCGCGTCGTCCTGCTTGCAGCGGATGAAGTCCAGAATATCCGGGTGATCCACCCGCAGGATGCCCATGTTTGCGCCCCGCCGCGTGCCACCCTGCTTGACGGCCTCGGTAGCGGCGTTGAATACCTTCATAAAGCTGATGGGGCCGGAAGCGACGCCGCCCGTGGAGCGCACCGTGGAGCCCGCAGGCCGCAGCCGGGAAAACGAAAACCCGGTGCCGCCGCCGCTTTTGTGGATGAGCGCAGCGTTCTTGACGGCGTCGAATATTTCCTCCATAGAGTCGCCCACCGGCAGCACAAAGCAGGCGGAAAGCTGGCCCAGAGGTTTTCCCGCGTTCATCAAAGTGGGGGAGTTAGGCAAGAATTCCTGCCTGGTCATCACATTATAAAATTCCTGCGCGGTTTTTTTGATATCTGCGCCTTCATAGCGGGCGTCAGCCCCGGCCACGGCATCGGCCACGCGGTGGAACAGTTGATCCGGCGTTTCCACAGTGTTGCCGCTTTCATCCTTGGTCAGATAGCGTTTTTGTAAAACCCGCAATGCGTTTTCACTCAATTGCATGGTGGTATCCTTTCCGAAAAGCACATGATATTGTATCGAACTCCCACACTCGATACTACATATTGTAACAGGCGGCCCCAAAATGTCAACGCATGAATTGGCCGCTCCATGCGCCGCTCCCACAGCTGGCGAAAGGGATCGGCCCATGCCGTTATTTTGGGGCCGTATTCTTGTTATACCCGTTCGGCGTCTTTCTTCAACACAGGGCCGCTTCCGGTATCCGGCAATTTTGCCCGCAGCGGATTTGCGCGCGCCGTACGTATGCGCTATAATAAAAGTTCAGTGAAACGGCGCGGGTTTTCCGTCCGTTTGGAGGAAACAAATGATTGACCTGAACCACGTAAGCTTTACATACGATACTGCGCCGCGCCCCGCGTTGAGCGAGGTTTCGTTCCGCATTACGGACGGCGAAATGATTGCCATCGTAGGCCACAACGGCTCGGGCAAAAGCACGCTTGCCAAGCATTTGAACGGCTTGCTGCTGCCTTCCTCCGGCCAGGTGCTGGTGGACGGCATGGATACCGCGGTCCCGGAAAACCTTCTTTCCATCCGCCAGCGGGTGGGTATGGTGTTCCAAAACCCGGACAACCAGCTTGTGACCACTATTGTGGAAGAAGACGTGGCCTTCGGGCCCGAAAGCCTGGGCGTGGAATCTTCTGAAATCCGCCGCCGCGTGGACGAAGCGCTCCATATGGTGGGCATGACGGAATACGCAAAGCGCGCGCCGCACATGCTTTCCGGCGGGCAGAAACAGCGCATTGCCATCGCAGGGATGCTCGCTATGCACCCAAAAGTGTTGGTGCTGGATGAAGCGACCGCCATGCTGGACCCGGAAGGCAGGCGGGAGGTGCTCTCCATCATCACCGAACTCAACCGGGAGCGGGGCATGACAGTAGTGATGATCACCCAACTCATGGAGGAAGCGGCGCTGTGCGGCCGCGTGGCCGTACTCAACAAAGGCAACCTCATTATGCTGGATACCCCGCGCGCGGTGTTCCGCGAAGCGGAAGCGCTGCAGCTTGCGGGCCTCGACGTACCGGCCATGGTAAAGCTAAGAAACAGCTTGGCGGAAGCGGGCGTATCGTTGCCGGATGAGCCCATCGGCATAGAGGAGCTTGCGGCCTCCATCGAACAGGCCATCCGAATGAAACGAGGCGCGTAGCGGCGGGAGAGCGGCACGATCCCATTCCGCCTGCACGATATTCAGAAAGCGAGCAGCCATGCCCATTGTATTAGAAAACGTATCCCACATTTATATGCCAAATAGCGCCATGTCCCAGACGGCGCTTCATGGCGTCTCCTTCCAGATAGAAGAAGGCGAGTTTTTTTCTATCATCGGCCACACCGGCTCAGGGAAAACTACGCTCCTGCAGCACATGAACGGACTGGTGCAGCCATCCAGCGGCAAAATCACGGTGGACGGACTGGATCTTTCCGTCAAAAAGCAGCGCATTGAGGCAAGAAGCCACGTGGGCCTTGTGTTCCAATACCCGGAATACCAGCTCTTTGAGGAAACGGTGTTTCAGGATATCGCGTTCGGCCCCAAGAACCTGCATGTGCCGGAGGCAGAGATCAAGGAGCGCGTGGAGGAAGCCATGCTGCTGGTTGGGCTGGCGCCCGACCTGTTTGCGGATAAATCCCCCTTTGATCTTTCCGGCGGCGAGAAGCGCCGCGCCGCTTTGGCGGGCATACTCGCCATGCGTCCGCGCTACCTGCTGCTCGACGAACCCATGGCGGGGCTTGATCCCCGGGGCAGGCAAAGCGTGATCGACCTGCTGCAGGCCCTGCGGGAAAAAACGGGCTGCGCCATCGTCATGGTATCGCACTCCATGGACGACGTCGCCCGCAACGCGGAACGCATCGCGGTGCTGCATAAGGGCGAGCTCGTCATGCTCGATACGCCTGAAAACGTGTTTGCTGCGCCGGAAAAGCTCATAGAACTTGGCCTTGATATCCCGCAGGCGGCACAGCTTGCATTAAAGCTCCGGGAACGGGGCATAGAGGCGCCCGCGGGCGCATACCGCGAGGAGGAACTCTATACGTTCCTGCTGGAGGCGCTCAAATGACAAACATTACATTAGGACAATATTTCCCGGGTGATTCCATCATCCACCGCCTGGATCCGCGCACCAAGATGCTTATGATGCTCCTTTATATTGTCATCGTGTTTATGGTGAAGGAGCTTCTGCTCTTTTTGCTGCCCTTCGCGTTCGTGGCGCTTGTCGTGCTGCTCTCCGGCGTTCCGTTTTCCTACGTGCTGCGTTCGTTGAAGCCGCTGCGGTTCCTGCTGATCTTCATGTTTTTGATGAACCTGTTTTTAACGCCGGGGGAGACGCTGCTTTGGGAGTACGCGTTCCTGCGCGTCACCAAGGAAGCGCTCATACAGGCCGTGTATATTTCTTTGCGCCTCGTTCTTTTAGTGGGCGGCACGTCTTTGATGACGCTCACCACCTCACCCATCGCGCTCACCGATGGGCTGGAGCGGCTACTTAAGCCCCTCTCCAAGCTGAAATTCCCCGCGCATGAACTGGCGATGATGATGACGATCGCCCTGCGCTTTATCCCCACCCTGATGGAGGAGGCGGATAAGATCCGCAAAGCGCAGCTTTCCCGCGGCGCGGATTTTGAAAGCGGCAATCTTGTCAACCGCGCGAAAAGCATGATCCCCATTCTGGTGCCGCTGTTTGTTTCCGCCTTCCGCCGCGCGGATGAGCTCGCTATGGCCATGGAATCCCGCTGCTACCACGGCGGGGAAGGGCGCACGCGCATGCATGTGCTGCGTTACCAGCGGGCGGATTGGTTTGCCTTTGCCGTCACCCTCGGCATCGGCGCAGTCGTCGTGCTGCTGCAGGCGTTCCCGCTATGAACGCGCGCAGGCGGCGGGGTTTCTTGATTGCGGCGGGGGCGCTTTTGTTGGTTGCCGCCGTGTGGAGCCTGTTCCTTTCGGGCGGTGCGGGCGCTGCCCTGGCGAATACGCTCAATTCCTATGGCTATACCCTGACCGCGGATGATCTCTACCCCGCAGGCGAGTGGAAGAATACCAATGTCAAGACGCTGCTCTCGGACGCGGAGCTCACTGCCGCCATATCCGTCTCGAAGCAGGCGGGTTTTTCTTCGGATGTTACAAAGACCGGCACTGTCACGCTGGTAATGGCCAATGTTGGCGGAAACGACGTCATTACGCTCTACCTCGTAGACGGCGAAATCGAGCTTGCGTTTGTGCAGGTTACGGGCTCGGACGCGGTAAAGGCGCTGGGAGCATAGGCAATATTAGAAATACGTTGGAGGCTCTGCCTCCAAACCTCCGCATAGGGCCGTAACGGCCCTATGAACCCATTTCACAGACACCCCTGTTTGGCGTGTTTGCAGAGAAAGGGATTCCCAAGGGCATGCCCCTTGGGTGGGGGACGGAACTGAGCGCCCCCGGTGGGGGAAACAGCGAAGCAAGGTCCCAGTGAGCAAGGATGTGCTTGCTGCGACGCAACACGGCCATTGTGAACTGTGGAAGTTTGAGGCAGCGCTCAATACAAATCGGAGGGTCCCCCATGCGGCGAATTCGCCTCATCATCGAATACGACGGTACGAACTACGTCGGCTGGCAGACGCAGCCGAACGGCCTTGCCGTGCAGCAGGTGCTCGAGAAGGAACTGCGCAGCATCACGGGGGAGCAAATCGCGCTGCACGCCTCGGGCAGGACGGACAGCGGCGTACACGCGCTCGCGCAGGTGGCGCACTTTGATACGTCAGCCCGCATGCCCGCGGATAAATTCGCGTTCGCGCTCAACAGCGGGCTCCCGCGGGACATCCGCATCCGGTATTCGGGAGAAGCGCCGGAGGACTTCCACGCCCGGTTCAGTGCAAAGCGCAAGCAGTACCGCTATACGCTGCAAACCGGCGAGCACGCCCGCGCGTTTTTGCGAAACACGGCGCTGCACGTGCACGGCAGGCTCAATGAAGACGTGCTGCATCAAATGGCCAAGGACGCCATAGGCGCACACGACTTCCGCGCGTTTATGGCGGCAAACACCGCAATGGAGAACACCGTGCGGGAAATCTCCCGCTCCGAATGGACGCGGGAAGGGGAGCTTTTGTATTACGACGTGGAGGGCAACGGCTTTTTATACAACATGGTCCGCATCCTCGTGGGCACCATGCTCGCTGCCGCAAAGGGAACATTGCCGCCCGACGCCATGCAAAAAGCGCTTTCTTCCGGCCTGCGGCAGGACGCCGGGCCTACCGCGCCCGCGCACGGGCTGATGCTGATGCGCGTCGTCTACCCCGGGTTTGACACGGCGGAGATTGTATCTACATAATTGTGTGTTATACTGTTTTGGATTGGGCACGCCCTGGAGGAGGAGCGCAAATGCCGAAGTTTGATTTTGAAATTGTAGGGAAAATCGGGTCCATGGCCCTCATCAGCAAAGAGGACAACGACATCGATTACAACATATTCAGCCGCCTTGGGAAAGAACTGCGCCCTGGCATCATCTGGGTCAGTTCGGGCGCTGTGGAAATTGGGCGCGTCGATTACATCAAGCGCAGCGGCCGGGAATTGATCGGCGACATGGAAGACGTCAAGACGGATTACGCCGCGCAGGGCCAGGCGATCCTGATGCAGGAGTACCGGCGCTTTGTGCCCTCCCAGTATTCCGTTCGGCAGCTTTTAGTGGAGCACACGCATTTTAACGATGAAGAAAAGCGCACCCATATCAAGCGCTTCTTGCTCCGCTGCGCCGTGCAAAACGCCATCCCCATCATCAATTACAACGATCCCGTTTCCTCCGAGGAAAACCGCCGCTGGGAACTGGACCTGCTGCGGGAAAAAACGGAGCACGTGGTGGAGTGTGTGGATAACGACGAGACTGCCTCCGTCATCTGCACGTTGGTTCATTCCATGTACCTTGTCATCCTCACTTCGGTGGACGGCATCTACAAAGATCCCACCGACCCTTCCACGCTGGTGGAGGCCGTAGAGGGCAAGGATATTCAGGAAGTGTTGGACGGTATCACGTTTTTGCAGACTTCCTGCGTGGGCGCAAGCCGCGCGGGCGCAAACGGCGCGCGCGCCAAGCTGGATTTTATTAAAGAACCCATCAAACAGGGCACTACCGTCATTATCGCGAATGCCAGGAACAAATTAAGCGACGTCATTTCCGGCAAAGCCCGCAGGACGATCTTCCGCGTGCGGTAGGGATTCCTTTTGCGGTCAATTTAAACTGTTATATGGGCCGCGGCTTTCACTGCGGCCCCATATTGTCGATAAACCTTGTTCGAGGGCTTTGCCCTCGAACTCCCACCCAAGGAACACATCCCTTGGGAATCCCTTACTCTGCAAATGCCCATCTTTGGGCATTTGCAAAATGGGTTCTTAGAGCTGTTACAGCCCTAAACGGGGTTTGGGGCGGCGCCCTAATGTAATCTCTAGCTTTTTTTGACAGCCTCGGGCCGCGGCTTTCGCCGCGGTCCGATTTTCATTTCACGCCCGTTCACAACTCCAGCATTAGAAAAGCGCCATATAAAACGCTGTTGCTTTGATCCTATCGCTGCGTGGTTTCTTAGGCGCTTGCCTGTGGTAACTTCACCCAACAACGCGGCGACGCCGGTCTGTGATGAAAAACCGGCAGGCCCCGTTTTCCCCATGATATTGGGCCCTTTCACGCAACAATGGATTGCCTATTCAGCGCATCCCCTTTGCTTGGTCTCCAAGGCTTCCCGGCATATATAGTAATCCTATGTAAACAGTAGGGTCCTTGACAAAAGCGGGGCGCAGATGATACCTTAACCACTGGTTAGAGTACTCTAACCAAATAGCGTTACAACAAAAGGAGTTACACTGTGAAGCTTAAAAAACTGATAGGTTTTGTTTTGGTCCTTGCCCTGCTTTCCTCTCTGGCAGCATGCGCCGCCCCTTCCGCGACGCCCTCGGAACCGGAAGCCACCCCCGCCGCCGCGGAAGCAACGCCAGCACCCGAAGCAACAGCAGAAGCGTCCGTTGAGGCCACGGAATACCCCATTACCATCAAGCATGCGTTTGGGGAAACCGTGCTTACGGAAAAGCCGGA
>JAEYCM010000031.1 GCA_023455425.1 Bacillota bacterium
TCTGGGTGAGAGGATTTGAACCTCCGGCCTCTTGAACCCCATTCAAGCACGCTACCAAACTGCGCCACACCCAGATATGCATTCTGCTCATCGCAGCGAAAATAATTATACTAAAGCAGGAAGTGAATTGCAAGGGTTTTTTTGCCCCCATATCATCGGACAAATTCGGGCATGGACGTGAGGCAGCGCAACCTCCGGCCTCTTAGATGGGGTTCAAAAGATCGGGTAAAGAACCGCCCAGGTCAGAAAAATAGTACGATCATCAAGCCTTTTCCGCATTTTAGCAGAAAATTCCCCCGGCCATGCCGGGGGAAGCAATCGCAATCATATGCTGCCTTACTTGCTCTTCTTGGAATACCGCCAAATGGAGAGCGCATAGAACGCCAGCGCCGCGCCAAGCAAAATCAGGATGCTGGTCCAGGTTGTCATGGCCGTATCGCCCATTTTGAACACCACGCCCATTTCCTGCCGGAATCCCTCCACCGCTTCGGCGGGCGCACCTGCGAACACAGTCTGCATGGGTACTTCCATCATCACCTGCCGCAGCAGCAGCGCCGCATGGGAAACCGGGAATATTTTGATCACAAACTGGATGCCTTCGGGCAGCATGCCGATAGGGAGATAAATGCCCGTCAAGAAGCCGATCAGCGTGCCGACGATGCTGCTGGCCGTTCCGAACGCATTGTTGCTTTTAAAGAAGGAGATCAGGAACGCGATCATCGCCGTATTGCATAACGCGGAAAGCAGCAGCAGCAGGAGTACCTTGCAAAGCGCGCCAAACGTCAGCCACGCTCCGCCGCCCCCTACAATATAGAGTTCCGCCAACACCAGTGTGATGAGCGTCATGATGATGCCGATCGTAAAAGAGGAAAAGATATAGCCGCCCGCAATCTGGCTGTGGCGGATGGGGGAGGCGCTGAAATCCTTGATGAGCTTGTGCGCCCGGTCATCTACCATCGTGCCGAATGCGCCCATTGTCGTCGTCATGGAGGTGACCGCAAGCAGGCCTGCCATGATCCAGCTGTCCATCAGCGCTTTTGCGCCCGGCATATCGGGGAGGCCTTGGAGCCACACGTCGCCCAAAAAGAGCACGTACAGGCCGATAATGATGAACACCGCGAGAAGGGAGAAGAACACGGAGGCCCTATCCCGGAAAAACACCTTCAGGTTTCTTGAAACGAATGCCGTCATTGCCGGATCTCCTTTCCGGTGATGCCGATAAAGGCGTCATCCATCGTACCGTTTAATACTTCAAACCCGCCGATATAGGGTTTTGCGCGCTCTAAGAGGGGCAGCGCCTCCATGGTGGAAGAAATTTTAATGACAAGACGGTCGGATACTTTTGTATACGGCAGTTTCAGCTCCTCAAGCAGGGAAACAAGAGCCGCCTCATCCGTGGGGAAGAGCTTAACTAAATCGCTCGCATACTGCGCGCGGAGCGCCGTGGGCGTGCCCTTTGCCACAATTTCGCCGTTGTCTATTACGATGACGTAATCCGCCTCGGCAGCTTCTTCCATATAATGTGTGGTCAAAAATACCGTCATACCGGTTTCTTTTTGCAGGCGCTGGATGCTTTCCCACACGTTTTTTCGGGTCTGCGGGTCAAGGCCGGTAGTGGGTTCATCCAGAAACAGGATTTTAGGCGTATTGATAAGCGCCCGCGCAATGTCCGCCCGGCGTTTTTGCCCGCCGGAAAGCTTGCCGTACGGGCGTTTGATAAACTCCTTGACGGCTGCGGCGTTTGCCGCCCACTCCACGGCTTTGTTGAGGCTTGCGCGGGTCTTGTGGTAGAAACTGCCGCGCACGCGGAGGTTTTCTTCCACCGTAAGCAGCGGGTCCAATAGATGGTCCTGAAACACCACGCCGATTGCGGAGCGGATGGCCGCGTCCTGCGCGCCCAAAGCATGCCCGTCTATGGTGACGGCGCCCGCATCCGCTTCAAGAATAGTGCAGAGGATGTCGATGGTCGTAGACTTTCCCGCGCCGTTGGGGCCTAAAAAAGCGAAGAGCTTACCAGCCTCTACATAAAAGCTGATGCCCTTTACCGCCGCTACCGGTCCGTAGGACTTTTTGAGCCCTTCCACCTCAATGATTTTTTCCATGCGGTCTCCTTGCCTGAAGCAATTGATTTGTTTCTATGTCGCTTCATAACATTGTAATTATTTTCACATAAAACAAATTGGCAGGCAAGTAAAATATATGTAATTGAAACGGACTGTCTGGACCAGGATTTGTAGCCGCCCAGCAGAAAGCGCGTCCCATGGAAGGGGCGCTTTCGGACTTCAGATTGATTGGGACGGATCAATATTTGTCCAGCGCAATGGCGAAGGCCGGGCTGGGCATGGCCACGGGGGAGGGCGCGTATGTGTAACGTGTGGACGTGGCCTCTGCCGGCACATAAGCCTGCGCCTGTGGCTGCGTGTCTTCGCCTTTCAGGCGTACCTTTGCAATCAGCTCGCTGAGCATGAGCGCCTGGCCGGAAAGCTCCTGGCTTGCCGCGGCGCTTTCTTCCGCTGTGGCGGAGTTGTTCTGAACGACACTGGAAATCTGCTCAATCCCGAGCGTCGTCTGCATGACGGCGGTTGCTTGTTCATTGGAGGCCTGCGCGATTTCATTGACAAGTCTTGTGACGTTTTCCGCCTTTTCCACAATCGCGTGCAAGGATTGCTCGGTGGTGGTCACCATGTGCGTGCCGTTGCCGATGGCGCGGATGGCATTTTCAATCAGCGCGGTCGTGTCTTTTGCGGCCTCTGCGCTCTTTCCGGCAAGGCTTCTTACTTCTTCCGCCACCACGGCAAAGCCCTTGCCCGCCGTGCCTGCCCGCGCGGCCTCCACCGCGGCGTTAAGCGCCAGGATGTTGGTCTGGAACGCGATATCGTCGATGGTTTTGATGATCTTGTTGATCTGGTTGGAGGTCTGCGAAATATCGCCCATCGCGGCGACCAGATGCGTCATCTGGGCCTGGCCGTTTTCGATTTCGCGCGTGGTCTCCGCTACCGTACGGTTGGCGTGCTGGGCGTTGGCGGCGTTCTCCTTAATTTGTTCGGAGATTTCATTGATGGTTGCGGAAAGTTCTTCAATGGAGCTTGCCTGCTCCGTAGCGCCCTGGGAGAGCGCCTGCGCGCCGCTTGCTACCTGGGAAGAACCGCTCGCCACCTGTTCGGCGGATTGTTGGATTCTTAGGAACATGGCGTTGAGCGAGGACAGGATCGTCTCCATAGAGGATTTGATAGGGGCGAAATCCTTCTGGTACTCCATTGTCACGTCCACCCTGAGGTCGCCGTCCGCCATATGCCCGAGTACTTCCGAAATATTGCCGATATATGCGCGCAGGCTCTTTATCAGAGTGCGAGTGCTCTCGGCCAATGAACCCAGCTCATCCTTGGACTGGTACGTTACCGTCACATCCAGTTCGCCGGCGGAAAGCCGCTTGGTCGCCTGCTCAATTTCGCGCAGGGGCCTTGTAATGCTGCGGATAATGTATACGCTCATCAACACGGCTATCAGGAACGTCACGCCGGTGAGGCCAATGACAAGTATGGTCGCCATGTTCTGCGCCGCTTTTGCATTCAGGTAAAAGTTGTCGGCGCGCTCCGCGTCATTCAGGCTGATCTGTTCGATCGTATTCCGAAGGGACTGCGCTTTGGGTGCATATTCCTGCCGGTACAGGGTAAGCGCGGCCTGGCCTTGGTTGCCAAGGATCAGCTCAACGACTTTGCTTCGCACCGCTGCGGCCGCGGTCGCTTCCTCGTTGAATTGCGCGGTCAGCTCCTCGTTGCCGATGAGCACTTCGGAAAGCGTCTTTCGTACGGCGGTAAGTTCCGTCACGGAACCGTCCACGTCCGCCAAGTACGCCTGCGCATCCGTAACATTTCCCGCGACGCAGGCGTTGATGAGATTTTTTTCAATCTCATGCAGCAGGCTGCGGATGGTCATGGTCTGCCTGTTTGTGACGAAGGAATGGTCGTGAAACGCCGTAAATTCGCTGGAGATGTTGGAAAGATTGAGCATCGCCACCATCACCGCGCCGACAAAGAGTAAAATGATAACAACAAAGGCAAGGGTCAGTTTCTTGGGAATAGAAAGATTTTTCATATGCGGCTCTCCTCTTTAATCATTTGCATAACAAATAGTCCTCCGACCGTTTTTGGGCCGGATGATTGTTTTTCAAGGGTATGCTTCCTGTTCGTTGGGAATTTTAATGGTGCTGTACTGTTATTCGGCACATTTTGATGAAGTCAAACATCGCATACGCTCGTTAATAAAATAATTAAGAGAACCTGAAAAATATTGGAAGTGTCAATACGCAGGTACAAAAGTACAGCGGGAATAAAAAAAGGCCCGGGGGGCCTTTAAATGACGGAAGGATTGCCGCATCATCAGGAAAAATAAGCGATCAGCGCCTCATACATGCCTTTTGCGCATGCGTCCTGATAATATGCGCGGTTGAGGCGTACGTCTTCTGTTGGGTTGGAAAGATAGCCAAGCTCCACTGTCACCACGGGGCGTTCGGACCAATTAAACCCCGTCTGATCGGACTTTAATAAAACGGATAATTCCTTTGCGCCCGTTGTTTTGCTCACATTCCGCAGCACCAATTTTGCCAAACGCAGGCTGTTTTCCGCGATCTGCGGGGAGCTTGCCACGGAAGGGGAGAGCACGTGTACGCCATTTACGGAAGCGTCCTTGCTGCTGTCGCAGTGTACGCGAATCCAGCAATCCACCCAGGCTTTGTTCATGATCTGGGCGCGTTCCACGTTGGAAAGCTGTACGTCGTTCTCCGTACGCAGTATATATACGATGGCGCCTGCCTCCTCCAAAAGGGCCTGAAGCTTTTTTGAAATGATAAGCGTCGTTTCATATTCCGGTATTTTCGTTTTTGCGCCGATACCGCCTGCGCTCATGCGCTGCTTCATGCGGGAAGAGCCGGGTGCTACGGGTTCGAGCGCCGTATCGGCTGTTAATTGATGGCCCGGGTCAATGCCGATCTTTTTTCCTAATAGCGGAGAAAGCGCATTGGCACTCTTTTCATCCTGCGCGGAAGAAGGTGTGGCGGGTACTGCCGATGCGGCGGCGCTGCCATACGCTTTATTAAATGCCTGTATGGTCAAAGGGCCGCAGGCCCCGTCTGCCCGGAGGCCCAATTGGTTTTGCAGCTGCCTTACGGCAAGCGCCGTCTGTGCGCCATATACGCCGTCCGCCTCAAAAGAGTAAAGCCCAAGCTCAATCAGGTTTTTTTGTAGAATTATTACGTTTTCGCCGGAAGAACCAAGGCGCATGCTGGCGGAAGAAAGTGGGGTAACGGCGAAAGCGGTGCTGCAGGTTGAAAAGATAAGCAGCAACACAAGCAGGGTATATATGGTTTTTTTCATGCGCACGCGCATGGAACTGCCTCCTAAATGCCAGCCGCGGACCATTCTGCTCAAGTATATGGTAAGAAGCGCGCTGAAATGGCGGATCGACTGCAAACGCCTTAATTCGTATTTTAGCACCCCGCGCTGCCGTTTAAAAGAAAGAAAGCTTAAACAATATGTGAATTACATTGGTATTACAGCCAAGTAACGGAAGAAATCCCAACGTGTATTTGGGATAAACTGTAAGGAGGCGGGTTAAAGGGAGAACGTTCCGCCTCAAAACGCATCGAAATCAGATGGTTTTTTATACATTTGCCTGGATGATGCCGATTGACGGCGGAGGGATAACGTGGGTATAATAGACGGTAATTACGTTTCGTATATCGCGCTAGCTTGTATTTTCATAAAGAGTGGGCCTGCGCATCAAGGAGGATGTATGGAAACCCAAACCCTCGTAGCGAAGGTTGTTACAGAGATCCCACCTTCGGGTATTCGCAAATATTTCGATTTTCTGGATGACAGCTGCATCAGCTTGGGCGTAGGCGAGCCGGATTTCGCCACCCCTGAGGGCATCCGCAAGGAAGCGATCAGACGTCTGTCCTCAGGAAGAATTCCGTATTCTTCTAACGCGGGCATGCCGGAACTGAGGGAGCTTATTCTTCGCTATTTGGACGAGCGGTTTGCAATACGCGGGTATTCCCTGCCGGAAACGCTCATTACTGTCGGCGGCAGCCAGGCGATTGACCTTGCGCTACGCGCGGTCATCAACCCCGGGGACGAAGTCATTGTACCAGAACCCTACTATGTTTCCTACTTGCCGATCGTCAAGCTGACGGGCGGCGTCCCCATACCCATCGCCATGAACCATGACAACCGCTTTAAGATTACACCTGAGGCGTTGCGCAAGGCGCTTACCGATAAGACCAAGGCCATGATCATGCCGTACCCCAACAACCCCACGGGTGGCATCATGGAGCGCGCGGATCTTCTTGCCATTGCGGACGTACTGAAGGATACGGATGTCCTCGTTATTACGGATGAGATCTACGCGGAACTGACCTATAACGGCAAGCGGCACGTTTCCTTTGCCTCCATGCCCGGCATGCGGGACAGGACCATTATATTAAGCGGGTTTTCAAAGGCGTTCTCCATGACTGGCTGGCGGCTTGGCTATGCCGTGGGTCCGCAGCCTCTTATCGCCGCCATGACGAAGATCCACCAGATAACCATGCTGTGTGCGCCCACGCCCGCGCAGATCGCGGGAATCGTTGCGTTGGAGCGCGGCTTCCAGTATGACTGGGAGGATACCATGTCCATGATGCGCGAATATGACCGCCGCAGGCGGTATCTTGTGGATGCGTTTAATGATCTTGGCATGACCTGCGACGAGCCGGAGGGCGCATTCTATGTGTTCCCGTCCATCCGCTGTACGGGGCTTTCTTCTGAAGAATTCAGCGACAGGCTGATGGCGGAACAGAAGATCGTGGCCGTTCCCGGCACCGCGTTCGGTGAGGCGGGGGAAGGCCATGTGCGCTGCTGCTACGCGACGGACCTTGAAAAGATCAAAGTGGCGGTCGATCGGATTTCCGTATTCCTCAAATCACTCTAACCATTGAAGGGATAAATTCAGGCATCTTAAAATCCGGTTGCAGAGCAATCGGATTTTTTATAAGGTTATCAGATAAGCAGATGGGAGGGCATTCCATGGATCGGACATACAAAGTGGGCATCCTGCTCTTTGACGAGGCGGAGGTGCTGGATTTCGCGGGACCGTTCGAGGCATTCTCCATCACGCAGTTTGCGGATGGAACGCGGCCCTTTTCCGTGTGTACAATCGCGGAGCAGAATAGGCTGGTCAAAGCGAGAAACGGACTTCTGGTGCAGCCGCACCATACGTTTTTGGACGCTCCCCCGCTGGATATTTTCATCATTCCCGGCGGCTACGGAGCGGAAGAGATCGAAATCCACAACGCGAAGCTGGTCCGCTTTATTCAACAGACCACAGCGAAGGCGCCCCTTACGGCCTCGGTCTGTACGGGCGCGTTTTTGATCGCACAGGCAGGGCTGCTCAACGGCAAGCGCGCCACCACCCACTGGATGGATACGGAAATACTCCAGCACCGGTTTCCGGAGGTGCAGGTGGTGAGCGGCGTACGCTTCGTGGACGAGGGCAGTATCATGACCTCGGGCGGGGTTGCCTCCGGCATCCATATGGCGCTGCACATCATCAAAAAGCTTCTTGGGGAAGAAACTGCCAAGGCCACCGCCCGCAGGATGGAATACGACATCGCCTTTTAGCCCTTAGCACAGACGCTGCCTACGTTTCTGAGCAAACACAGATGCAGCCTGCAAAAAATGTGTTATACTGGTAAATGAGGCGGGTCAGGCCATGCGGCTTCGACCCGTTGCTTTCTAAAGATTGAGGAGGCGCACATGGCGCTTACATTGCTTTCGCCTGCGGGTGAAAGAGATAGCCTTACGGCTGCCGTACAGAATGGAGCGGACGCCGTTTATTTAGGAGGGCGCGCGTTCAGCGCCCGCCGCTATGCGGGAAACTTTGACGATACCGCGCTGCGCGAGGCGTTGGACTATTGCCATATACGGGGCGCCAAGGCTTATGTGGCCGTCAACACGCTTCTGCTGGATCGGGAACTGAATGAGGCGCTTTCTTACGCTGCCTACTTATATGAGGTGGGTGCAGACGCGCTCATTGTGCAGGATCTCGGCCTTGTGCGCGCGCTGAACGCTGCGCTGCCCGGGCTGCCCCTGCACGCAAGCACGCAGATGACCATCCATGACGAAAACGGGCTTAATATGGCGCACGCCATGGGCATGACGCGCGCCGTGCTCGCGCGGGAGCTTTCGCTCGAACGCATTGGCGCGCTTGCCAGGATCAGTCCCGTGGAACTGGAATGCTTTGCGCACGGCGCGCTGTGTACGTCCGTTTCCGGTGTTTGTTTGTTTTCCTCGCTGGCGGGGGGGAGGAGCGGCAACCGGGGCGCGTGCGCGCAGCCCTGCCGCAAGCCCCATGCACTCGACGGCGGCAAGCAGGAATATCCGTTGAGCCTTTCGGATCTTTCCATGCTGTTCCATGTAAAGGAGCTGCAGCAGGCGGGCGTCGCTTGTATCAAGCTCGAAGGGCGCATGAAACGGGCGGAATATGTCGCGGCGGTCACGCGCGCATACCGCATGGCCATCGACGGCGCGGACCAAGCCGCATTGGAAGGAGAACTTACTTCCTTGCAGCGTATTTTTTCGCGCGGCGTGTCCACCGGCTATTTTTACGGGCGGGACGTGCCCGCCAACGCCCGGGGACTTTTAAGCGGCTCGGACGCGCCGCTTGCAAAGGAACAGGAAACCTACCGTCTGGAGCGGCGTAAACGGCCCATTGAAGCACAACTGACGCTTGCGGTGGGAGAGCCCGCCGGGCTTACGCTGACGCTGGGGCAGCACAAGGTAAGTGTAACCGGCGAAACCGTACAGGCGGCAAAGACAGAGCCGGACGCTTCCCGGTATCTCGCCCAGATCGGCAAGCTGGGGGATACGCCTTTCGTGCTTGGGAAAGGAACCGTGGAGATGCCCGTGCCCGCCTACATTCCCGTTTCCGCGCTCAATGCTCTAAGGCGCGGCGCTACGGAGGCGCTGGGAGCAGCGCTGACCGTGCGGCGCGAAAGACTTGAAGTGTTGTTGCCGGAAATTCCGCAGCACAAGCAATCAGCATCTTCAGATGTTCTTGCCGTTGTGCCGGATGCCGCGCATGCAAAGGCCGCGTTTGCAGCGGGCGCAGAGTATGTGGCGCTGGAGCCGCGGGATATTCTGCGGGCAGGGGAGGAGCTTCTAAGCCTGCAGCCGTTTCGGACCGGTAAACAGAAGCTGCTGCTTCAGCTTCCGGCAACCGATCTTTCCGGCAACGCGCAAAAGCATTGGGCGGCGGTTTTTGCAAACGGGCTCGTGGACGGGGGCGTAGCGCAGAACGCGGGTCAGGTTGCCTTGATGCGGGGGGAACGCATCGCGGGGTATCTCTGCAACGCGACAAACGCGCAGGCGGTCACAAAGCTTCTGGAGTGGGGGTTTACGCGGGTATTGCTTTCCCTGGAATTAAGCAAGCCGCAGCTTCGGGACCTTATCCTGCAGACGGGCGCGGGCGTTTACGGCTATGGCCGGGCGCAGCTCATGCAGCTTTGGCATTGCCCGCATCGGAGGGAAAGCGGTTGCGCGGGCTGCGGCAGGCAGCATACGCTTACAGATGGGGAAGGGCGCGTATTTCCGCTTGATCCGGTGCGGGACGGAACGGGCGGCTGCCTCACCCGTGTGCGCAATTGCGAGGTCATGGATATTTTGGATGTGTTGCCCAAACTGCCGACGATAGGACTTGTGGCGCTGGAGTTCGTTTATGAAACGGAGGGCGAAGTGGCGGAGCGCATATGCGCCGCGCATGACGCGCTGACTGGCAAACGCCCGCCCCGCCGCGGCACAACCCGCGGGCATTGGGCGCGCGGGCTTACAACATAGGAGGAAGTATGGATCGTAGAGTATTGTCTCTATTGGAATTCGATAAAGTGGTGGGACGCGTCAAGGGGCTGACCGCGTCCGATGTTGGACGGGAAAACGCGGAAGGCTTACGCCCCGTGCAGGATCCGGTCCAAATCAACACGCTGCTGCAGCAGACTTCCGAGGCGGAAAGCGTATTCCTGCACGGCGGACAAAGCCCCATCGAAGGGTTCACGGATGTGCGGCCTACGCTCAAGCGCATCCGTGCGGCGCTGTATCTGAGCATCCGGGAACTGTTGGCAATCGCCCGGTGCTTAAAGGTCAGCCGCACTGCGCGCGAACGCCTGACGCAGGGGGACGCGCCCTCATTACTTTCCTACATGGCGGGGCAGCTTTGTGCCCACCGCAGTGTGGAAGAAGACATCACCCGCTGTTTTGTCAGTGAGGAAGAGGTTTCCGACGCCGCCTCGCCGGAGCTTGCGAGCATCCGCCGCCAGATGCGCATCGTCAACGAGCGCGCGCGGGAAAAGCTCAACAATATGGTGAAAAGCGCCACGTTCCAGAAGTATCTGCAGGAGCCCATCATCACCATCCGCAACGGGCGGTTCGTGTTGCCTGTTAAGCAGGAAGCGAAGCAGTATGTGCCGGGCCTGGTGCACGATCAATCGGGCAGCGGCGCGACACTCTTTATCGAGCCTATGGCCGTAGTGGAATTGGGCAACGAGTATAAGCGGCTAATCGGCATGGAGCAGGAGGAGATCGAGCGCGTCCTCGCGTCCTTGACCTCCATGGTGGAGCCGTATGCGGATGAATTGTATGAAAGCATCGGCATATTGGGCGAGCTTGATTTGATATTCGCCAAAGCCATGCTTGCGCGGGAGATGCGCGCCATCCGCCCGGCAATCGCGCAGCACGCGCCCATCAGGATCGTTTCGGGCAGGCATCCGCTCATTCCGTCGGAGCGCGTGGTGCCAATCGACGTCTGGCTCAACGACGCGTTCCAGACGCTCATCGTTACCGGCCCCAACACGGGCGGCAAGACGGTCACCTTAAAAACCATCGGCCTGTTTACGCTGATGGCGCAGGCCGGGCTGTTCGTGCCTGCGGCGGAAGGGACAAAGCTATGCGCGTTCTCGGAAGTGTTTGCGGATATCGGGGACGAGCAGAGCATTGAACAGAGCCTTTCCACCTTCTCTTCCCATATGAAGAACATTGTCCGTATCCTGGAGCAGGCGGACGAACATTCTCTGGTGCTGCTCGATGAGCTTGGCGCGGGGACGGACCCGGTGGAGGGTGCTGCGCTTGCCATGAGCATACTCGAAACCCTGCACGCCCGAGGCTGCGTCACGGCGGCGACGACGCACTACAGCGAGATCAAGGCGTTCGCGCTGACCCACACGGGTATGGAGAACGCCTCCATGGAGTTTGATGTGGATAAGCTTGCGCCCACCTACCGCGTGTTTGTGGGGATACCGGGCAAGTCCAACGCCTTTGAGATCGCGCAGCGTCTGGGCCTTTCCATGGACGTCATCGAGCATGCGCGCGCATTCTTAAAACAGGAAGACGTGCAGTTTGAGGACGTTATCCAAAGCGCGCAGAGCCAGCGCCAGCGGGCAGAGCAGGAAAAACAGCAGGCGACGCTACTGCGCTATGAAACCGAACGGCTGCGCAGCGAGCTGGAAACGGAGAAGAAGCGCCTGGAAAGCGAAAAAGCCACGCTCCGCGCCAAGGCCAAGGAGGAGGCGCGCCAGATCGTGCGCCAATCCCGCGAGGAAATGGAACAAATTATTGCTGAGCTGCGTTCTTTAAAGGGATTGGACATGCGCCAGGTGGAGCGCGCCATACAGCATGCGCGGGACGCCGCGAGAAAACGCGAGGAAGCGCTCTTAGACCCCCTTGCCCAGCAGGAACAAAAAGGGATAGCGCCCAAGTCCGTGCGCCCGGGGGACCGCGTGCGCTTAGTGAACATCGGCCAGAACGCCACCGTATTGAAGGAAGCCGATGCGCGCGGCGAGGTGCAGGTGCAGGCGGGCGTCATCAAAATGATGGCCAAGCTTTCGGATATCCGTATGATTGAGGAAACGGTAAAACCCGCTTCCGTGAGCACAAAGCTGACCCTTGACCCCACGCGCGAACCCGCGGGGCTGTCGCTTGACGTCCGCGGCAGGCTGGTGGATGAGGCGCTTATGGAGGTGGACCGCTATCTTGACGACGCCGTACTCAACGGCCGCGCCGAGGTGCAGATTATCCACGGCAAGGGCACGGGCGCCCTTAGAAAAGGCATACAGGATTATCTGCGGCACCACGCCAAGGTGAAAGGCTTCCGCCTGGGCAACTACGGCGAGGGCGACGCGGGCGTGACGGTTGTGACGCTGAAGTAGTAGGAAAGCAGGAAGGAATTGGAGGTTTAGCACAGTTCGCAATGGTCGCACAGAATATTCTATGCTCCTTGCTTATTGGGACTATGCCGCTCTTCTTCCGCCACAGGCCGGCACTCGGCTATGTCCCTTCAAACCTCCGTTTAGGGCCGTAACGGTCCTAAGAACCTATTTGCAAACATCTTAGATACGGTGTTTGAAGGAAAGGAATTCCTAAGGGACGTGTTCCTTGGGTGGGGAGTTCGAGAGTGAAGCCCTCGAAAAGGCTTACTATTAAGCAGGCTTAAGGCCCAACAGCCCGAACCGTGAAAAGCTGTCATCCATGCAAACAATTACGGCAATCCTGCAAAATTCATAGTAAGTTTTTCGTTTTGCAGGCGCTCAAAGAAAAGGAGTATGTTATGATACTGGTAAGCGCGTGCCTGTGTGGCGTAAAATGCCGCTACGACGGAAACGCCAAGCCGGATGAAGCGGTCATCGCCCTGCTTCGCGAGGGGAAAGCGATCCCCGTTTGCCCGGAGCAACTGGGCGGGCTGCCCGTGCCAAGGCCTCCGGCCGAGATTATGGAAGGCGACGGAGAAGCCGTATTGGGCGGCTCCGCTTGTGTCCGCAACCGCCTGGGGCAGGATGTCACACAAGCATTCATAGCGGGCGCTGAGGAGACGATGAACATCGCCCGTCTATCGGGTGCGCGAAAGGCAATACTCAAAGCGAACAGCCCGTCCTGCGGCGCAGGCATCATATATGACGGCACGTTTTCCGGCAATACCCGCGCGGGGGACGGCGTCGCGGCGGCGCTGCTTCGGAAAAACGGCATAGAGGTGGAGGCGCGCTGATTCGTTATCGGCTGGGCGGGTTACGATTGCCACATTGCCGAAGAAGAAACTCCCGCTCTCATAGGGCGGAATATCAGGAGGATACGCCTGTGGAAAACAACACCATACTGGTCATAGACGACGACAGGAACATACTCGAGATCATCAAGCTTTATCTCAATAAGGAGGGCTATGCCGTGCATGTCGGCGAGCGCGGGGATACGGCGCTTGCACTGTTTCGGGAAACCAAGCCTGCGTTGGTGGTGCTCGACGTTATGCTGCCGGGACTTGACGGCTGGAAGGTATTGCACCAGCTCCGGGAAGAAAGCGATGTCCCCGTCATCATGCTCACTGCCAAGAGCGATACGCTCGACCGCGTACAGGGTTTGGATTTGGGCGCGGACGATTATATGGCAAAGCCCTTTGACGCAAAGGAACTCTTAGCCCGCATCAAGGCGGTGCTGCGCCGCTCTTCCGTGCCGGAGACGGAACGCATGGTAAGCTTCCCCGGGCTGACCGTATCTTTGGAAAACTACGCGGTCACATTGGACGAGAAAGCCGTGGAAATGCCGCCCAAGGAGATTGAGCTATTGTACTTCCTGGCCTCGCATGAAAACAAAGTGTTTACGCGCGAGCAGCTTTTGGAGCAGGTATGGGGGTTTGATTTCTTTGGCGACAGCCGTACGGTGGACGTTCATGTCAAGCGCATCCGCGAAAAGCTGGGCGAGCGCGAGGCATGGCAGATCAAGACCGTCTGGGGTGTGGGATACAAGTTCGAATCCGCGCGCGACGCTTAGAACAGAAAACGGACGCAATGAGGAAGGATTTTTTCAAAACGCTGTTTTCCCGCATGCTGTCCACATATTTGGCCGTTATCTTCTGCCTGCTGCTGGTGATGGGGATAACGGTCTCCAATATGTTTAAAAACCAGTACCTGCAGGAGGAGGAGCAATCCCTCCGGCGGGAAGCGGAAAAAATCAACGCAATACTCATTGAAAAATATATCTTCGAAGAAAAGCGTCCCATTGCGGTTGAGGAACTTCTGACCATCGCGCGAAAATATGGCGCGCTCATCCAGGTGATCGATACTTTGGGCAACATCGGCTCATTCTATGACGATGTGGAGTCCGAGAAAAAATGGGGCGCGCTTGTGGAAGCGCCAACGCTCTTAAAGGGAAGCGATCCTGTCAGCGTCACATTGTCCGGCCTTACCATATGGCCGGGGCAAAACGCCATCAGGATGGAGCGCAAGGGCCTCTGGAGTACCACGGCAAATGTGACGCTCTCAGCGGAAGGCGTACTATTAGACAACCTGTTTTCCGGCATGACGGATATGCCGACCATGACAATACTCCGCGCCGTCATGAAGAATGACGGAACGCCGGATGGCGTGGTGCTGATGCATCTTGATATGAGCGCGGTCAACGCTTCCATCACCAAGGTGTATCTCGACGTACTGTTGACCGCGCTCATGGCGGTAGCGGCGGCGGTGCTGGCGGTCTATTATCTGACCACCCGCATCACCAAGCCCATTACGGATATGAACAGCACCGTGCGGCGCTACTCCAAAGGCGAGTTTGAAAGACGGCTTGACGATTCCGGTTCCGACGAGGTCGCCCAGCTTGCAAAAAGCTTCAATGTCATGGCCAATGAGCTAAACGACCTGGAGCAGATGCGGAGGAGCCTTGTCGCCAACGTCAGCCATGAGCTAAGGTCCCCGCTCACCTCCATTAGAGGGTTTCTCGAGGCCATACAGGACGGCACCATTCCGGAGGAGAAACGCGGGGAATACCTGGACCTTGTCATTGCGGAAACCAAGCGCATGACGGGCATGGTCAATAACCTTTTGGATTTGGCGCGGATGGACAGCGGCCAGTCCGCGCTCAAACTTGCCCGGTTTGACATCAACGAGCTTGCGTTGCGCACGCTTATCACGTTCGAAGCCCGCGTCAACCAGAAAAAGCTCGACGTGGAATTGCGCCTGAATAAGCCCAATCTCTTTGTGGAGGCGGATTCGGACCAGATCGCGCAGGTATTGCGCAATCTCATAGACAACGCCATCAAGTTTTCCCCGGAAGGGAAAGGCCTTGAAATCGGCACCAAGCTCATAGACCGCCGCATTGCGCAGATCTGGGTACAGGACCAGGGCTGCGGGATTCCGGAAGAGGATGTGCCGCATGTGTTTGAACGGTTTTATAAGGTGGAAAAGGCGCATACGCCCTCCGCACAGAGCGGTACGGGGTTGGGGCTTTCCATTGTTCGGAGTATAATAGACCAACACGGGCAGGATATTTGGGTGGAGAGCAAGCCCGGTGCAGGAACCCGTTTTACGTTTACATTAAAGCATAGCGTTATGCCGGTTAAGGCAAGACACGCATGATATAATACGCGCAGAGCATGGAACGCAGCATGCACAAAAAGGAGAGCGCCATGAATTACGAGAGCTATTATGAAAACATGAATCCGTACGATCCCCAGCCTCCGCGCCGCTCCGGCGGGAGAATTGCGCTGATGCTGGTGGTGGTTGCGGCGGTGTTCCTGATTATCGGCATGCTGCTCGCGGGATTTTTGCAGTCCGCAGCAGAGCCTTATACGCCCTTGCCGGACGATAATACTCCTTCCGGTACCAAGACGCCTGAAAATACGCCCCTGCCTTCCCTAACGCCTGCGCCGACCGAACGGCCTATGGCGGATTTGGACGGCACGGCTCCGCTCCTGCCCGCGCAGGGCAACCCCATACCGGATATCGTGGATGCCGTTGGCCCCAGCGTGGTCGGTATCCTCAACTATGACGACGGGGATGCGGAGACGGACCAGGAAGACCTGCTTCAGGGCATGGGCAGCGGGTTCATCATTTCTTCCCAGGGATATATCCTGACCAACGCCCATGTGGTGGAAGGGGCGAAATCTCTTGCCGTCACATTGAGTGACGGCGAGGAGATCGATGCGGAACTCGTCGGTATCGATGAAATTTCCGATGTCGCGGTCGTCAAGATTGACCGGGCGGGCATCAAGCCGTTGAAGCTCGGGGATTCCAGCGATATCCGCGTGGGGGACTATGTTGTGGCCGTGGGCAATCCGCTCGGATGGGGGCTTGAGGGTACCGTCACCATGGGCATCATCAGCGCGCGGGCGCGTTCCATTACCATAGGCGACCACACTAACACCTATATCCAGACGGATGCCGCCATCAATGTCGGCAACAGCGGCGGTCCGCTTCTGAACATGAACGGAGAGGTCATCGGCATCAACACCGCAAAGACGCTCAACGCCGGGTACGATGAATATGGCATGGCCATTACGGCGGAAGGGCTGGGATTTGCCCTGCCCATCAATGACGTCAAACAGATCGCCGAGCAGCTTATCACAAAGGGCGTGGTGCAGCGCGCGGCACTGGGCGTGCATATCGCCACCCCCACGGAGGAAGAGCTTGCGGAACGCGGTGTGACGAGCGGCGTGCTGGTGGTGAGCGTGGTGCGTGGCGGCCCTGCAAGCGTGGCGGGGTTAAAGCCGGGCGATATCATCACCGCCTGCGACAGCATTCTCATTACAGAACAAAGCCAGCTTGCGGATTATGTTACATCCAAACCCATCGGCACGACCATTACGCTTACCATCGCACGGGATGGTGAGGAACAGACGCTGAGCGTGCATCTTGTGGATATGTCGGGCCTTGATTACAACGACATTGATACGCTGGAAGAAGAATAACCTGACTTTCGCATCACAAGACGCCGGATATTCCGGCGTCTTTTCTAAAGGGGCAAGACGGGAGAGTGCATGCCGTATTTTTTATATCGGGGATACCACATTTATTATGAGGAATGCGGGGCGGGGGAGCCTTTGCTCCTGCTGCACGGGAATTCCGTTTCTTCGAGACTGTTTGAAAGCGTCCGCGGCCTGTATGAAAACAGCTACCGCATCATCACGCTGGATTTCTTAGGCTGCGGGCAATCGGACCGCGTGGAGGAACTGCCCGAGAATATGTGGTACGAGCAGGCCTTACAGGCTATCCGCCTGCTGGAACTATTGGGCTGCCAGGAAGTCAATATCATTGGCACAAGCGGCGGCGCAATCACGGCGCTTAACATCGCGCTTGAGCGCCCCGGCCTTGTTCGTGCGGTGATTGCGGACAGTCTTATGGGGGAAGGCTCACGGGAAGAATTCGTCAGGGACCTTCCCTCCCAAAGGGAGATGGGAAAAAGGCAGCGGGAAGGCCAACTGTTCTGGGAAGCGCAGCATGGCGCGGACTGGGTGCGCGTTGTGGATTGGGATACGCAGGCCATCGTGCGCCAATATCAAACAAAGAAGGGCTACTTTCAAAAAGAACTATTGTCCCTTGACGTTCCTGTGCTGCTGACAGGAAGCGGGGAGGACGAACTGATTCCGGGTATTCGGGAAGTCCTTGCGGCATTGTCCGAAAAAATACCCAATTGCCCGGTTTTGCTCTTTCCTCACGGCAGCCATCCTGCCATGCTTTCTAATGCGGAGGAATTTGCAAAAGAGGCAAAGGCGTTTTTGCGAAGGCCTGCTCATGATGAATGCCCAATAAAATGATGAATAATTTTTGAATTGCTGGAAGAAGAGTAATAATCTGCAACAATATCCCTCCTTGCTCCGTCAATACTATGACGGAAGAAGGAGGGTTTTTATTTTATGTATAAGCGGATTTTTATCACAATTCTTTGTGCGCTGTTTCTTTTCACTGTGTTTCCTGTGGGAGCCATGGCGAACAGAGTGCCAGTCCCGGTATCAGACGATGCGGTGGAGGCTGCAAGAATACTCTCCGGCCTCGATACGGAGAAGGATTTCGGCGGCGTTTATCTTACGGAAAATGCAACCAAGGTGGTTGTGCTGTTGGTCAAGGCGACGGAGGCACGCAGAAACGAAATCCGCGCCATGGTAAAAAACCCGGATATTCTAGTATTTAAGGCTGCAAAATACTCCGTTAAAGAGCTGCAAGCCGTATTTGACCAGATCGACTCCAACGGCAAATTCGAGTGGACGACGTACGGCATCGATATCATGAAGGGCTGCGTCAGCGTTACCGTCTATTATGGCGGGGAAGCCGCGGCGCGCGAGTATTTCAAACGCTTCGGCGATAAGGTACAGGTAGTCGGCTCGGATTTTGTCCCGAAGCTGGATGAATACGACGCGATAGAGGTCACCAATGAGGCGTGGATCAAGGAGGTATTCCCCGACGCAAAGGAATTTACCACAACAAATACCCACTTTGTGTTCTCCGGCGCGCCCAAGGTCACAAAGACGCGCGCCGTGTTGAATAAGCTTGGCGAAAGCCTCACGCTGTATCGCTTTGCCAACAAAAAGGATTACGAAAAATGCAAGGCCATGGTACGGGGAACGTCCCTTGTCTATGGCGGCAATGTGGTGTATGTGGATACGGAGTTCGCCTCCACGTATTTCTACAACGAAAACAGCAATATGCTTGCCCTCTACTGCGGGTCCACGCAGCGCATATTCGGCAGGCTGGAGGACCGTAATTTTTTCCCGGCGGGCGGGCTTGGCGGGTTTTTTGCCCGGCGCAACAGTGTGATCTATAAAGATGGTACTATTCGTGTTGAGCCGGATGGAAACACACCGGATACGCCCAAAGCCCTTGCAAAGCTTTCCTCCGCGGTCGTGCGGGGTATCGTAAAAAGCGCGCCCGTAGGTGCAAAGGAAGGAGCGTATACGTTGGAATTGCGCGAAAGCATCCGCGGCAAGCTCAGCGGTACGATCACCGTCACCGCCATGCCCGGCGTAATGGAAAAGGGCAAAAGCTATATCGTGTCTTTAAAGGAGCAGTTGTCAGGCGGCAAAAAAACGCTAGTGCTGACAGACAACGCCTATTTCAGCGCATTTGAATTGAACGATAAGGGCTATGTGCTGCCCATCCGCGAATACGGCATGACAAAGCCTGTGACGCAGACCGCTTTCATCAAAGGACTATAAAGGAGGAAATCGACATGACAAGACGGATACTGCTCCTGGCGCTTTGCACCCTGCTCCTTTCCTTTAGCCTGCCGCTGACAGGCCTCGCGGTAACAGGATGCATTGTAGAGGACAAGGAAGCCGTTACCCTGTTTGCAACGGGGGAATGGCTTACAAGAAGTGAAAAGTGGCTCGCTTCCAATTTTCCAAAGCTGCGCAGCATGGAGACTACTCAGACCCGCTTTGTATTCGCCTCCGCCCCGGAAGCCGTGAAGACCCGCGCCGTGCTCAACAAAGCAGGCGAATCTCTCACGCTCTACCGCTTTAAGGCGGAGAAGGATATGCAAAAATGCATCGCCATGATAAAAGGCAATTCTCTTGTCTACGGCGGCAAGACGGTATATGTGGATACGCTGTTTCCCGCGACCTACTATGCCGCCGGAAACGTGATTGCGCTTTATTGCGGTGCGGACGCTGCGGTGGATAAGAAGCTACAAGAAACTTACGAGGTTGCGGGCGGATACGGCGGATATTTTGATAAGCGGGATGAGGCGGCGCTGCCGGAATCGGCCCTATATCTTGATGTACTCGTTGTTTCGCCTCCTCAGGAACGCCCCGCGCCTAAAAACCTGAAAGAACTCCTCAAGAGGGCGGACAGCGTTTATATCGCAAAAGTGAACAAGGTCCCTGTTTGGGGAAAAGGAACCAATGTTGACGGAATGTATCAACTGGAGGTCACAGAGAATGTCCGCGGCATTGCCCGTACCTCCATACGGTTGCGGGATTGGCCGGGCGTCATGCATTCAGGGAGGACATATGTGCTCTATCTGCAGCATGTGGAGAACGAAGTGGGCGGAACCGACATCATGTATGCGGATACAAAGAGCCACTCCACATTTGAAATCGACGACCGCGGCTATGTACTCCCTATTCGAGAATATGGCATGAAAGCGCCAGTGAAACTGGAGCAATTCTTAAAAGGGTTATAATTATTAGGAGGGAATTCATGAAAATCCGATTTTTCAGCTTGATTCTATGTCTGCTGTTTTTGGCCGCTTTCCCTTTGTCCACAGTCGCGGTACAGCAGGAGTATGTTGTAGTTGACGTGGCGAAAACGGAAACGGATGCCGATTGGCTGCGCGAAACATTCCCCAAACTGCGCAGCATGGAAATGGCCGAGACCCGTTTCGTATTCGCCTCCGCGCCGGAGGTTACAAAAACCCGCGCTGTGCTCAACAAAAAGGGAGAATCCCTGACGCTCTACCATTTTGATACCGAAAAGGACATGGAGAAGTGTCGGGCTATGATCAAAGGCGTCACGCTTGTCTATGGCGGGAAAACGGTATATGTGGATAGCAAATTTCCCGTAACGTATTACTACGATGCAAAAGCGAATAGCATTGCCCTCTATTGCGGCGCGGACGCTGCGGTGGATAAAGCGCTGAAGGAAACCTATGCGGTTGTGGGCACTTATGGCGGTTACTTTGACGCCCGGCATAGTATTGCCATGCCGGGTGAAACAGATGAAATCGTCACCCCACAAACGGAGGTGATAGAAAGCCTCAAGGATGTTAAAAAACGGGCGGACAGCGTCTATGTTGCCACCGTTACGCATACGTCCGTTTGGCAGGGAGATTCGGTCAGCGGCTCTTACGCGCTGACGGTAAAAAAGACGGTGCGCGGCATCGAGCGTACCACGCTCAAGCTTTCCGAACTCTGGCCGGGCGTGATGATAGCGGGGAGAACTTATGTCGTCTGCGTCAAGCATGTTTCCACGGAAAACGGCGCGACGAAACTCCTGCTTGCGGATCGGCTGTACGAATCCGCCTTTGAAATTGATGATAAAGGCTATGTGCTGCCCATCCGTGAATACGGCATGAAAGCGCCGGTAAAGCTGGATACTTTCCTGAAGTCCATATAACCGGCTCCCTCCTTGTGATAGCATATATCCATACGGAAACATCACGTATGTTTTGTAATAGTATGGGATATACCGTCATAAGGAGGTGATCCGCGTGTCCAGAGACGGTTGGCGCAGGGGAGGATGCACACTGCGTTCCTGTCCCAGATGGCCTGGTAATAGCAGGGGATGCCGCATCCGAACAGGAGTCTGGTCTTGGTTCTAAGGAGAAGCTGGTATATAAAACGCCCCGGGGAGCATGCTCCCCGGGGCGTTTACGGTTAATTACAATTACAGTCCGGCGGCGATTTCAAGCGCCTTGTTGACCGCGGTGATGACAGATTCCGAACTGATGGTAGCGCCGGAAAGCGTATCCACAGTAACCGGAGCGGTCTTGCCCGCAAACTGCGCCTGGAAGGCTTCGTCGGTCAATACGCGTTCGCCCAGACCGGGGGTTTCCGCAAAGCCGTCTTCAAGCACCTGGATACCGCCGACGGTACCATCGGCAAGCACGCCCACCTTCACGGAGATCGGCCCGCCGTAACCCTGTTCGCTCGTCTGGACGATCACGCCCTGGTCGGCGGTCCACAGCGCGTCGGCGCCTTCGGGGGCGGTCGCTTCCGTCACATTGGTGGCGCCGGGAAGGAGCTTCGCTTCAGGGGAAGCAACCGCAGTCGCCTTGCTCGGGTCAAGGAAGGGCTGCGCGGCTTTGAGCGCGTCGTTCACCGCGGCGATAACGGCGGAGGAGCTGACGGTAGCGCCGGAAATCGTATCCGCGTTTTCGCCCGCTTTGACTTCGCCGGTGAGGCCCTTGAACTGGTTGAGGAATTCCTTATCCTTCACGCGGGAACCAAGGCCGTCGGTCTCCGCAAAGCCTTCTTCGGTGATGGCGACGCCCGCAATCGCACCGCTGTGCGCAACGCCAACCTGCACCTGAATCTTGCCGCCGTACCCTTCCTTGGATACAAATACCACGCAGCCTGCGTCGGAACTCCAGATCGCGTCGATACCCTCGGTTGCGGCTTCTTCCTGCTTGGTGGTAGCGCCGGGGAGTATGCCGCCGAACACAAGGTCTTCGGGGCCTTCTTCTTCTGCTCCCAGGCCGAGGACTTCTTCAATCACATAGGCCGCCGCCTTGTTGACGCCGGAAACCACCGCGCTCGAACTGATGGTAGCGCCGGTGATGGCGTTCACGCCTTCATTGAGTACTGCGGGAGCGGCAAGGCCTGTAAACTGGCCGGTGAACGCAGGATAGAGCACCTTTTCGCCAAGACCGGGAGTTTCGTGGAATTTCTCGCCGCCCACGGCAACTCCGGTGATGTTGCCTTCCATGTCCACGCCCACGGTGATGTCGATGGGGCCGCCGTAGCCGTTGACCGTAATCTCGGCAACATGGCCTATGGTCTTGTTATCCGCAGCGCCGGCATAGCAATGGGTAACTTCCGCGCCTTCCGCAAGGGGAAGTTCGGTAAAGCCTTTTGCATCGGGGAATACGTTAAGCAGCGCGGACTTCTGCGCGGCTTTAATTTGATCTGCGGCCTTTTCGGCTGTGAGCGAGTTGATGAGGACCAGTAGCCCCCCGGCAACGATGGCGATGACCAGCAGAACCAACCATGCCGGTATGCGTTTTTTCATGTGTGTTCTCCCTTCGGTATTTGCTCCTGCAATATTAAAAAGCGTCCCCCAGCCGGGTTAAGCCCTAAAAGAGGCTGCTTTATAACTTTGTTTCTCCGGGTGTAAGCGTGGTTTCGGGTGAACGGTTATTTCCGGGCTTTTTTTTTGCCTTATTGGTATCATATGCTTCAATGCCTTTGATGGCAGATTTTGCGGCGATGCCGGTCAAAAGCCCGGTCACGGTGCCTGCGAGCAGCAGTATGGGCAAATACCCAAGCAGCGCGCGGGACTGCACCACCAGGCATGCGGCGAGAATCTGCCCGATATTATGGCTGACGCCGCCCGCTATGCTCACCCCGATAATGCTCAAACCATTGATACGGCGCAGCAGCAACATGACAAGAAGGCTAAGCAGCCCTCCCGCAAAACTGTAGAGCATACCGGAAAGCCCTGCGAACAAAAACCCGGATAATAACACCTTCATTACCATCAAAAGTGCGGTGCCTTTTACGTCCATCAGGTAAATCGCGTAAAGCAGTACGGTATTTGCAAGCCCCAGCTTAATGCCGGGCGCGGTTGCCGCTATGGGAATAAAGCGTTCCACCCAGCCGAGCACAAGCGCGACTGCCGTGAGCATACCAAAGCGGGTAATGGCTTTTGCGTTCATTGTTCTTCCCCCGCAACGAGCTCCACGGATACCTGGTTGGGCAGGCAGATGATCCAGCTTCCAAGAACGCGTGATTTGTAGTTACCCAATGTCACTTCACCCTGCTTGATACAATCCTGGTTATGGCAGGTGGCGGAGTGCATCACAGCGCCATCTTCCGTAATATAGAGTTCATTCACCTTGCCGTCGCCCTGGTCGATTACGACGGTCTGCGCCTTGCCAAGGGGGACGCGCTTATATACCTCGCTGCCGATATAAATCACGACTTCGCCCTTGTTTGACGTAATGTTGTCCAGGCCCGTCCACAGGAACAGCCCAAGAACCACAATCAATACAATGCCAATGATAATAAAGTCTTTCTTTTTCAAAACGGTGTCCTTTAAAAATCTTTGTCGTTCCCCGGACAATGCCTACATGATTATAGCATAGCTTTGTGAAAAAAACACCACTTTGCAAGATGTAATTCCTGTTTTATCACGCAATATTCTTCCTATGCGATCAGGATAGCCGACGCCATGCATGGGAAAAATGGAAGCGGGAGGTGCGCTTATGCATGTAAATTCTATTTGGAAAGACGCCATTGTGCGGCCTGAAAAGCATACGCTTAGTCAGGATATGGAAACAGAGGTCGCCATCATAGGCGGCGGCATTGCGGGGGTATTGACCGCTTATTTGCTCAAACAGCAGGGGATTCCTTCCATTATATTGGAAGCGGATACGGTGTTTTCCGGCCAGACAGGACGTACTACCGCAAAAATCACGTCCCAGCACGGCTTGATCTATGAAAAACTGACGACGCGTTTCGGCAGGGAAGGCGCGCTGCAATACGCCCGTGCCAATCAGAGCGCGATCGAAGCGTATGCCGCTCTGGTTGAAAAGCTGGGTATCGATTGTAATTTTGAACGCGTATCCGCCTTTTTGTACTCCACAGAAGAGAAAGATCCGTTGGAAAAGGAAGCCGCGTCAGCTGCAGAGCTTGGAATTCCGGCGAGCTATACAACGGATACGGGCCTACCCTTTCCGGTGGCGGGAGCGGTGCGCTTTGACAACCAGGCGCAGTTCCATCCCATTAAGTTTTTAAATGCGCTCATCCCGCACATCACCGTGTATGAGCACACGCGGGCGATCACGGTAGAAGGAAATGTCATTAGGACGCAGAACCACTCCGTTCGCGCAAAAAAAATTGTATTTGCCTGTCACTATCCCTTTATCAATGTACCGGGCTATTATTTCATACGCATGCACCAGGAGCGCTCCTATGTCGTTGCGCTCAGCGGCGCCATGGAGTTTGAGGCCACCTACATCAGCATGGATGAGAACGCGCTTTCGTTCCGCAACCATGAAGGGCTGCTGCTGCTGGGCGGCGGCGGGCACCGCACGGGGGACAACAAGGCGGGCGGCAAGTATGCGCTGCTGCGCGAGGCGGCAACGAAGTATTTCCCAAATAGCCGCGAGGTCGCCTGCTGGTCCGCGCAGGACTGCATGACGCATGACGGCGTTCCCTATATCGGCCGGTTTTCGCACGATACGCCGGATTGGTACGTTGCCACAGGCTTTCAGAAGTGGGGCATGACGACTTCCATGGTGGCTGCCACTTTATTGAGCGACGCCATAGCAAAAGGAAAGGACGACGCATTCGGCATATTCTCCCCGGACCGCTATGTACCCATAGCTGCTGTGCCGGAGCTGTTAAAGGACGGCGGGCAGGCAGTGAAAGGGCTCACTAAGCAGCTGTTCCATATACCGGGGAAGACGCTTGAAGAGTTACCCCGCTCCCACGGCGGTGTCGTGGATGTGGAGGGGGAGAAGCTTGGCGTATACAAAAACGCGCAGGGCGAGTGCTTCACGATACATACCCGATGCCCGCACCTGGGCTGCGAGCTTACCTATAATCCCGATGAAACCAGTTGGGACTGCCCGTGCCACGGCTCCCGCTTTTCCCATACGGGGGATCTCTTAGACGGTCCCGCGCAGGAGGATGCTTCGCGTGCGTAGCTTTTACGGCGGGAACAGGAGCAGGGAATACTTTGAAGGCTGGTACTTCCGGCAGCAGGCGGGCGGGCAGGTGGTAGCGCTCATTCCTGCCATGCACATCGACGCGGCGGGAGGGCGCTCCGCTTCCATTCAGGTTATTACCAACCGGTTTTCGGACCGCGTGACGTACCCCATCGAGGCGTTCCACGCGCGCGATGACAGTCTGTTCGTCACGATAGGCGCCAGTCAATTTTCGGAGGAGGGCATTGCCGCAAATATCCGAACAGACCGGCTGGAGGTAAGGGGGCAGCTTGTTTACGGTACTTTCGTACGGCCCAAATATGATATCATGGGGCCGTTCCGGTATGTGCCCAACATGCAGTGCAGGCACAGCGTAATCAGCATGGCGCATACGGTATGGGGAATGCTTACCATCAACGGGGAGGATCTCCTTTTTGAAAACGCATACGGATATCTGGAAGGGGATAGGGGAAGCTCGTTTCCCAAGCGATATCTTTGGACGCAAAGCGTGCTGGAAGGGGGAATATCCGTCATGCTCAGCGTGGCGGATATTCCCTATGCGGGGAGGGTCTTTTGCGGCGTCATCGGCTTTGTCTATATGGAAGGAAGGGAATACCGTATTGCCACCTATCTTGGCGCAAAGGTGGAGCGGATAGAAAAACACTTTGTTTCCGTCCGGCAGGGAGAGTATTTGTTGCAGGTGGAAGTGCTGCGGGAAAATCCCAGGCCGCTGTATGCCGCCGTGAACGGCAGCATGGCGCGCATGATAAAGGAAAGTGCCTGCGCGCACGTCCGGTATCGCCTGTATCAAAAAGGGAGGGCGGTGTTTGATCTTGTTGGGGATTGCGCCGGGTATGAGGATGAATACGGATTTCGCTAATGCTAAAAGGGCTTCTGGAAGGTGGAAATTTGATCTTATTTGAGATGGGTTTTTGATTTCTGCCTGTCATAGATATTGGTTAACGAGGCCTTTTTGATTTCCAGCTTCTGGTTGTATATGTTTACTTGGCGGTACCAATATATAACTAAGATTGTGGAGAAACTTTCTACGACTATAAAAATAACCAACCATTTTGCATCCAACAGCCAGTACCCTGTTGTTAGGCCAGTATGCAAATAAACGATAAATATCAATATTGCAATACTTACAGCGCTAAGGATGTATCCGATCATCGATTTCTTTTTGAACTTTATGGTCAATAGATGCAAGAGAACAATTACTGTACCAAAAATTAAGCCAATAATGAAATTAAATATCAGTCTTCTTATAGGCAGATAATCATTCCCGCTTACCAACATCCAGGCAATCTCTATTGCAAAACTTACCAATGCTGATCCCAGCAATATGATTGTGATGCTGTTTAATAATATAAATTTCACTCTACTCATAGCTTGCCTTCTTACAACCCCAGAAATTCTTTGAAGCTTTTGACGTAGTTTTTGGATACCTCGATTTCCCTTTTCCTATCCGCAAATTTAAGTATCAGACGCCTGCCAAACCATGGCACAATTTCTTTTACATTCTCTATATTTGCAATAAAAGATTTCCCTACCCGAATGAATTTGATTTGAGGTAATCTGGCTTCAAGTTCATATAGCTTTTCCTTGACCTTGTATTCGCCATCCTCGGTGATACAGAACGTATAGTTCCCTCTTGCTTCAAAATAAAATATCCGATCAAAGGATATCACGATATACCGTTCATTCTCAGATCTTCCGATAATTTTATCGTTGTCATTCAACTTTGTGAGTTTGTTAAGAAGTTCGATTAAGACAAATAGGCTGCCCGATGGAAATACAATGCACAACTTATCATTTGGAACAGAATACCCTGCTTCAACAATGCATATATCAACCTGTTCATCAATAGAAATATTTCTTTCGCATAATATTCCCAATAATATCGGCTTTATGTTTTCTGAACAAATCAGATTGACTGTCATGCTGTACTCTCACAAAACTATATTGGCAACCCTTAGCCTGATGGATTTGCACTGGCACAATACCATCTAAGACTGTAAACTTTTGATGGAACTATATAAATCCGCTACCATTTCATCCGTGTCAAAACCCTGGTTGTTGCTTAAAATAACAATGATAGTATCTTTATCCACCAACTTGTACATTCCTGTGCTGATACCAGGCCCACCGCCTGTAATAAAGAAAGTTTTTCCATAGTTTTTGTTATTGGTAAACATCATACCATAACCATACTCATATTCCGAGCCTGCCCTTACGCTAACCGTGGAAGCATCGTTTATGAGTTCATGCTCATCCAGGCTTTTCAAGAATTGATACAGATCTTCCGTTGTTGAATATAATCCACCGGCGCCATAAAAATTAGATAAATTAAAACCATTTACCTCAACGACCATATTTAACAAATATCCTTTTGCCAGGTTGCTGACGGAGTCTGGATGTTCATTATATCCTGTCCTCACGAGACCCAATGGGCTGAAGATGTTTTTGGTTAAATAGTCAATGTATGTATCACCGGAAACCATTTCGATAATTCCCGTTAAGACTATATAGTTGGTATTGCTATACTCATAATCGGTACCCGGCTGAAACAACAAGGGTGTTTCCTTGAATCTTGACATGATCTTTTCAGGAGTATTATGAGTGATAAAATACCTTGCATAGTCTAATACGGATTTATAGTAATTTTGAATGCCCGAAGTATGATTTAAGAGATGATGAATAGTAATACCCTCCCAACCTTTATACTCCGGATAATACTTGATTACCCTGTCCTCAAGGTTCAACAAATTCTTTTCCTTTAGCTGCATGATTGCCAATGCAGTAAAGGTTTTTGTCATTGAGCCAAGTACATATTTCGTATTCGGCGTGTTCTGGGTTCTTCCCAAATAGCGCTTTGCATATCCATAACCTTCATTGAGAATAATTTTATTCCCTTGCGCAACCAATACAGATCCACTGAATTTATTTTTTTTAACGTGTTCCTTTACGACTTCATTTAACGCCGTTTCGATTTCTCCTTTGTTTTCTTCATGAAATGTACTAACATAAATATTATCATAAATATTAATTGCTGCTAAACTTATGCCTAAAACGAGCAAAATGATAAATGCTCTAAAAGTGCCTCTCTTGGTTGTTTTCATGATTGTCCTCCTGATTGCCATTTGTTCATGTCAGTTCGGATTATAGCATGCTATCTGTAATAGGATTGTTAATATGGTGTATAAAGCACCATTCTGTGGGTAAGAAGGACATATTTTCGTGCCAAAGCATAATCAAAATGCTTTTCATACGCAACATTCAAAAGGAAATATTTTTCATTGAGAAAAATTCAAAAAAACTTTTTATTCTGGGCCATCATCCTGTGGTATCATATGCAAAGCGTATGAAATCCTTAAATACGTTTTAACCGATGGAAACGGAGGATACAAGGATGAAAAAAAGACTGTTGATATGGATGCTGGTACTGGCGTTCTCCCTTTCGGCCGCAATGCCCGCGCTGGCTTTGGATGCGGGGCTTGAGCGCGTGACGATCGGCGCAAATCTGGATGAGGCGCAGCGTGCCCAGGTATACAAAGACCTTGGCGTGACTCCGGGCAGCGTTACGGAGCTTACCGTAACCAATGAGGAAGAGCGCGAATATTTGGAAGGTCTGGTTTCGGACGGTAAAATCGGCAACGTCGCCCTTTCAAGCGTATACATCAAGACGCTTTCTGAGGGCGAAGGACTGAAGGTCACCACCAACAACATCAACTGGTGCTCTAAGGAAATGTACATTAACGCCCTGACCACTGCGGGCATTACCGACGCCGAGGTGCGCATTACCGCGCCCTTTGCGGTCTCCGGCACCGCCGCGCTGACCGGGCTGTATAAATCCTACGAAGATATCACCGGCATAAAGCTGGATTTGAGCGCAAAGTCCATTGCAGTGGAAGAAATCGTGGTAACGGGCAATCTGGCGGAAATGATCGGCAATGTGGACGCCACTGAGCTTGTCAATCAGCTCAAGCTTGTGCTGGAGCAGACCAAGACCATGTCCGATGACGAGGTGCGCAACGAAATCAAAACCATTGCAAAGAACCTCAACATCTCCCTGACGGATTCTCAGGTAAACCAGCTCCTTGACCTGTGCCGCTCTATGGAAGGGCTTGACTCCAAACAGCTTGCCGAAAAGGTGGAGTCGCTCAAAAACACATTGGAGGGCGCAAGCAAGGTACAGCAGACCGCCACCAAGCTTTGGGACGGCGTGAAGAACGTATTTACCGCGGTAGGCAACTTTTTTTCAAACCTCTTTAAATAAGCGCGGTTGATGGCAACGGCGTCAAGAGCCTTCCGATGTATTCGGAAGGCTCTTGTTGTTTATTAACAATTTTCCGGTTGGGTTGACCGCATTTCATTTTTACGTTATCCTTGAGTGGAATAATTTTCTATAATCATTCCGCTTGGGGACGCTATGACAGAGACCGAAAAGGCCCTGGAAGAATTTTATGAAGCGTTTGAACCCATACAAGGCTTGGTTTACGGATTGATTTTATCGCTTGTGCGTAACCGCGAGGATGCGCTCGATATCCTGCAGGATACCATTGTGCTTGCCATCCGCCATTACGATCAGCTGAAAGACAAATCCATGCTCAAGCCTTGGATTTTGCGTATCGCAAAAAACGAAAGCTACACATATCTTAGAAAGAGCAGCCGCTCCAGAGAACTCCTGACCGAACCGATCCTGCTTTCCGTGCTGCCTGTCGCTTCCAAAGAGAGCGTGGAGCAGTCCGTCCTGCGCGCTGAGGAAACAGCGCGCTTAATTTGCGCGCTTCAGGGTTTGGACGAGGTGGATCGGCTTATTTTATATTTAAGGTTTCATGAGGATATGAAGCTGACGATGATCGCGGAGGTAACGGGCTTTACGCTGCCCAAAGTAAAATCCCGCCTGAGCCGTGTGTGTAAAAAGTTAAGGCGCGTGCTGGAAAAAGAATATCCGCAACGATAAGGGGAAAACGCGACTATTTTGTATTCTCTGCATCTTATTTAATAAGAGGTGTAAAAGGGAGCTATGACGCAACGCGAGCTTGAAAAGCTGCTGAAGAATCCGGAGGTCCTGCGGGAACTGGAGCAGGGCCTGTTTGGCGACCCCGCTCTGTGGGCGTCGCCGGCGGAGCTTCAGGCGGCACAGAGCGCGGAGGAGTTTCTTGCCCGGAAGCGGCTGCAGATCAAAGAACAGGTCATGCGGCGTATGACGGAAACGGGAGAGGAACGGCGGGCAATTCCGCCGCGCCGCACGGGCAAGCGCGCGCTGCAATGGAGCGTCGCCGCGGCCTGCGTGGCGGTCCTTGCCTGCTATATCGCGTTCTACCCCCAAAATAAGTCGCTTGCGACCTCCTATGATGAAAAGGTTCTCCGCAAAGCGGAGGGGTGCGTCATCATTGAAAGCGTCGAAGAAGCCCCGTCTGACGGATTGAAACGTTCCGGAATGCGGGTCTCCGGCGTGGACGGGTTTGAAATGCATTCCTATTCAAACATTGACGAGTACATAGAAGAGACGGGGCGGGACCCTGTGCTATTGACCGGCGGATACGAAAAAATTGTATCGATCTTTGACGAGTTGGATCCCAACACGGGCTATACGCTGATGGTAGACTATGAGCTGCCGGGAGAGCGTTATATCAGCACCTCGCAGTTTTATGCGGAAGACGCAAAAGAGACGATTTTTCCGGATAACTATGAACGCACAGTGCTCGACGGAAGAACCATGTACTGCAGGGTGGAGGATGATAATACGTCTGTTTGGGGCTCTGTACGCCTTTCTCAAGACTGCGTCTTTTTTATGTCTGTGCCGTATGAAGAGCAGTTTGACCTGTATTTAGACCGGTTGGCATTCGCTTCCGCGCTGGATACGTCCCTGTTTGCCGTCGCCCCGATCGAACCTTCACCCCAGCCGGACTCGGCGGAAGATTCGGAGTGGGGGCCCAAAGAAGCGTATTACAATACTTTTGAGGAATACAGCAGAGATACCGGCTACTGGCCTGTGATATTGGATGAGGCGTACGCAAAGCCGGTGTCGATTAAATTCTTTACAACGATCGCGATCAAGACACTCTCCGTTATCTATGAAAAAGACGGGCATGAGATATATGCGTTCCAAAGGTATGATTCCCAGGCTGGAGGCGCTTACATGATGGAGGATCAGACGTATTTCACAACCGAGATTCTCGGCGAATATACCATGCATTGCTCTGTGGACTTACACGATGGCAGCTCTGCGGGCGTTGCATTGGTGAAGGATACGCCGTTTTTCATCATTGCGGAAAAAGGGATCGATTTTGAAGAGATGCTCACAAATCTGCGCATGACGACGCCGCATTGATATGCCGGAAAGGCGCTATGCTTTTTTGTATACTAAAAAGAGGCTGTCGCATGAAGCATTTTCAATGCATAATGCAAGGATGTTTCGCCTATGGCGAAACCCCGGGGTTCTAGAAAGGCGTCACTGGCGCCCTTTTTGCCCTTTTGGGGCACCGAGCCCGCTGTCACGCTAAGTGCACTTGGATTTTTATGCATCGTATGCACTTAGCGCGACAGCTCCTTTTTTGATTGGTTCTATAGACGGCTCCTGGCTTTATTTCTTGGGCAGTTCCCGGCTGCCGGGTTTTTCAAGCGGAAGTTTCCCTTCTTTGCAGATCGGGCATGTTTCCGCCTCGTATGTCTTGATATCGAGCGCCAAAGCCGCGTATACAGGCAGCTTGAACGCGCAGTCCTCCGCACGCCTATCTACAATGCATGCGGCGCCGATGACCGTAGCGCCCATATCCTCGAGCACCTTCACGGTTTCCATGGTGGATTTTCCGGTGGTGATGACATCCTCCGCGATGAGGATATTGTCCCCCGGGCCCACGGAAAAGCCGCGCCGGAGCTGCATTTCCCCATCTTTGCGTTCGGTGAAGATGCTCTCCGCGCCAAGCTGCCGCGCAAGCTCGTAGGAAACGATGACGCCGCCCATCGCGGGGCCGCAAACCTTGGTGACACAAAGGCCTTTGACCTGTTCCGTAACGGTTGCAAGCACCCCGGCAGCTTGACTGGGAAAGCGCAGCAGCTTTGCACACTGGCAGTATTGGCCGCTGTGTAGCCCGGAAGAGAGCAGGAAGTGGCCCTCCAGAAACGCTTCGCATTCCTTCATGATGGTAAGGTTGTCTTTCATAATTCCCTCCTATACAATTCCGCGGATCTCGCTGATATTCTGTAAATCCTGTTCTTTGCAGTAGGCCGCAAGTCCGTCTATGATACGGAGCATGGCATTTGGGTCAGCAAACGTCATGGAGCCGACCTCAACGGCGACAGCTCCCGCCATCAAAAAGCACAGCGCGTCGTTTGCGGTCGCGATGCCGCCCATGCCCACAACGGGGATTGTTACGCGCTTTGCCACCTGATGTGCCATCCGGAGCGCGATGGGCAGGATCGCGGGGCCGGAAAGCCCTGCGTACACGTTCTGGAACACGGTCTGCTTTTTCTTCACATCGATCGCCATGCCAAGGAAGGTGTTCACCAAACTCAGCCCGTCTGCGCCCGCTTCCTCGCACGCAAGCGCCACCGCGACGATATCCGGCGCGTTGGGAGAAAGCTTGACGAGAAGAGGATGCTTTGTGACCTCCTTGACCTTCGTTACGATCCCGGCCGCGCAGCCCGGGTCCATACCAAACGCCATGCCGCCAGCCTTTACGTTGGGGCAGGAGATATTGAGTTCGAGGATATCGATATCCGCATCGTTCAACAACGCCGCGCCTTCGATATAGTCTCCTTCACTGTGCCCGCCGAGGTTTGCGAGCACCGCACAGCCCAGCGTGCGCATATACGGCGCTTCTTTTTTTACGAAGCGGGCGACGCCGGGGTTTTCCAAGCCGATGCTGTTGAGAAGGCCCGACGGCGTTTCCATCACGCGCTGGCCTAGGTTGCCTGCACTGCCGTTGAGCGTCAGCCCCTTGCCGCTGATGCCGCCCAGGAGGGAAACGTTAAACACTTCCGCGTATTCATGCCCGAAGCCGAACGTGCCGGAGGCCGCGATGACAGGATTTTTCATCTCCACGCCAAGAAGCGTTGTCGTAAGCGGATTAGATGGCATCGTACACCTCCTGATACGGGAACACCGGCCCGTCTTTGCAGATGCGCTTTTGGCCCGCTGTTGTCTTGCAGGTACATCCCAGGCACGCACCGACGCCGCAGGCCATATGCTTTTCCAGCGAAACGTAAAGCTTCGCGTTTGCTTCTCGCGCCGCTTGCGCCGCGGCGCGCAGCATGGGCACAGGGCCGCAGGCGTAGTAGGTCGCAGGGCGGGTGAAATCCACATCCGCGATAACATATCCGCCGAGATTTACTGTTACCTTATTGGAAAGCGCCGCAAATTCTTCTTTGAGATACGCCTCCTCGCGGAAACCGAGATAGGTTTCGATGCGCCGGTTCGGGTCCGTTTCGCGAAGCGCTTTTAGTAGAAGATACAGCGGCGCCGTGCCGATCCCCCCGCCGATAAGTACCGCGTGTCCGGGGAGTATAGGGAAGCCGTTGCCGCAGGGACCCTGCACGGTCAACTCCCGGCCCGGCAGCATACGGGAAAACAGCTCCGTTCCGCGCCCGGCCGTCTGATATAGAAAGGAAAGCTCGCCCGTTTGCGCGTCTGCGTCAAACAGGCTGATGGGTCGACTTAAAAACGGGTCCAGCGTATCCGGCTGCCGCAGCATGTAGAATTGCCCGGCGCGACCCATAGGCGCGGCGGATAAACGCATGCGGTAAATATGTTCCGCAATGCGTATGTTTTCAACGATCACAGCCATTGCAGGATATCCTCCCGCATGGCGAGGACGGCGTTGTGTACGTATACGTCAAAATCGCTCTCTTCCGTCTTGCCCTTGTGCGCCGTGATGAGCCCGCGGGAGGAATTGACCACCCCGCGCACGCCGTCCCGGAAGAATGCCGCGATATCCTTGCCCGTGCCGCCTTGCGCGCCGTAACCGGGGATGAGCAGGAAGGTGTGCGGCAATAACTGCCGTATGGCTTCAAATTCTTCCGGGTAGGTAAGGCCGGTTACCGCGCCGATGGCAGAAAATCCGCTTGCGCCGAGAAACGCCTTGCCCCATTCGGAGACTTTCTGCGCCATGCGCTGGTAAAGCGTGCTGCCGCCAATATCCAGATCCTGAAAATCTCCGCTTGATGGGTTGGAGGTCTTCACCAGCACAAAGAGCCCCTTGCCTTTTTCAAGATATGGATAGTAGGGGGAGACAGCGTCCTCGCCCATGTAGGCGTTGACGGTGATGATATCCGTTTCAAAATCCCCGGTAAAGTGCCCCTGCGCGTACTGTGCAGCGGTGGAGGAAATATCCCCGCGCTTGACGTCGGAAATGACGACGCTTCCCTTTTCCCGCGCGTATTTTACCGTCTTTGCAAAGGACTGCATGCCGTCTAGGCCAAGCGCCTCGTAGCAGGCGACCTGCACCTTGAAGCAACCCGCATTTTCATATGTGGCGTCAATGATTTTGCGGTTGAATTCGTATATCTTTTCCCCTGCGGAACAATCCTGCCGTTTTAAATACTCCGGCAAAAAGGAAAGCTGCGTATCCAATCCCACGCAAACCGGGCCTTTTTTCTGCACATCTTTATAGAGCCTGTCCATACTCATAGCGCGTTTCCCCCTCCACAATGGTCTGTAGTACCCGCCCGCGCGCCTTGCGCCCTTCAAACGGGGTGTTGTGCGATCTGGAGATCATGTCGTCCTTCTTTATTTCGTACTCTTCTTCCGTATCCAACACCACAAAATCCGCCGGATATCCCGGCGCTAAAAGCCCCGCCTTTAACTCAAGCCGCCGTGCCGGGGCGTAGGAGGTCAGCTCCGCAAGCCGTGTCAACGGGATATCGTGTGCGTGGAATACCGCAAGGAATATGCCGATGGCATATTCGATATTGGAAATGCCCGCCATGCCGTTTCGTTTATCTTCCTCCGTATGCGGTGCGTGGTCGGTGGAGAGGCAGTCCACCGTTCCGTCCTGGATACCTGCAATCAGCGCTTCCACATCGGCTTTGGTACGTAGCGGCGGGTTGACCTTGTACGCGTCGTCATAGCCGAACAGGTGGTGCGGCGTGACCTCACAGGTTAAATGAAGTCCTTCCGCCTTGGCCCGGCGTACCAGATCCACCGTTTCCGCCCGGCTGATATGGCCGATGTGCAAATTCCCGCCCGTTTCTTTTAGCAGCGCGATGTCCCGCGTGACGATCTGCCGCTCCGGCTGGCAATGGGTGCTGATGATAAAACCGTACCGCTTCGAGTCGAGCAGCAGCTGCCGCATAAAATCGTCCGAAAAGATCGTCTTGCCGTCGTTGGTGAGCATCTTTGTTACGTTAGAGAGCGCCGCGCGGTCGGTGGGGACGGTATCCTCCAAACTTTCGCCCGCGGCCGCCGCCTGCAAAAGTTTGCACAGCTTCAGTTGCCGCGCCTTTTCATGGTTCTGTTCCACCAATTCAGGCGTAGCAATAACGGGATTGGTATTTGCCATGGCGCACAGCGTGGCGTAGCCGCCTTTGAGCGCCGCGCGCATGCCGGTTTCCATCGTTTCCTTTTGCGGGTAGCCCGGGTCCCGAAGATGGCAGTGCAGGTCGATAAACGCCGGGAGCAACGCGTTGCCGCCGACATCGACCGTCCGGTCGCTGTACTGGTGGCTCGCTTCCCCGCAGTACCGGATGAGGCCGTCTTCCACATACAGGTCTCCGAAACGGTCTCCCATGGCGTCAACTAGCCTTGCGTTAGAGTATCGGACGATCAATACGTTTCACTCCTTATAAGCGCGCCCGCGCATCGCAGTATTCGCAGGCGTATTCGTTCTTTTCTGCGTCTACCTGGTAGAACGAGGTGTGCGCAATGTGTTCCTGGTTGGTGATGCAGCGCGGATTCTTACAGGTGAGGATGCCCGTCACCCGTTCCGGCGGCGATAGCTTGATTTTGTTCACGCGCACGCCTTCCTTTACGTAGGAGATGGTCACGTTGGGGTCGATCAACCCCAGCACGTCGAGGTTCAGCTCCAGATTGGTTTCTATTTTGATCAGGTCCTTGTGGCCCATTTTGGTGCTGTCCACATTGCGCATGAGCACGACGACATCTTCAAGCTTGTCTAAGCCCAGTTGCTGAAAAATCTTATATCCGTGCCCTGCGCGGATATGATCGATGACGATGCCTTCCTTGAGTTTGGATACGTTGATCATTGCGTTTCCCTCCTTTTTAAACTCTTAGCGTTCCGCCGGTTCCACGGCGCCCAGCAGCTTCATGATGAGCGCCATGCGCACATACATGCCGAACTTCACCTGCTCAAAGTACACCGCGCGGGGATCCTGATCCACCTCGGTGGCGATTTCGTTGACGCGCGGCAGCGGATGCATCACGATCATATCCTGCTTAGCGAGCGCCATTTTATCCGCGGTCAGGACGAAGAAGTCCTTCAGGCGCAGATATTCCTCCTCGCTGATGAACCGCTCGCGCTGCACGCGGGACATGTAGAGGATATCGAGCATCGGCATTGCGGCTTCGAGATCCGTCGTTTCCGTAAAGGGCACGTTCGCCTTTTTAAGTGCCTGCTTGACGTAGGAGGGCATGGTCAGCTCTTCCGGGGAGATGAACAGGAAGGTTACGTTTTCGTAGCGGGAGAGACATGTCACCAGCGAATGGATGGTGCGGCCGAACTTGAGATCTCCGCATACGCCTACCGTCAGCCCTCTAAAGCTTCGTTTATAGTTGCGGATGGTCAAGAGATCGGTCAGCGTCTGGGTGGGGTGGTGGTGGCCGCCGTCGCCCGCGTTGATGACGGGGCAGGAGGCGTACTGGCTCATCAGCTTCGCCGTTCCCTCCTTGGGGTGGCGCACCACGATGATATCCGCATACTGCGCCACCGTGCGGGCGCTGTCCGCGATCGTCTCGCCTTTTGCGGCGCTGGAGGTGGAAGGGTCCGAGAAGCCGATGGTGCTGCCGCCCAAGCGGAGCATGGCCGCGTCAAAGGAAAACTTGGTGCGGGTAGAAGGCTCATAAAAAAGGCTTGCAAGGAGTTTTCCTTTGCACGCCTCTTGATAATGGGGGGGATTTTGAATGATGCGTTCTGCGAGGGACAATACTTCCTCAATCTCCGCGAGGGAGAAATCTCCCGGGGCAATCAGGCTTTTGTTTTGAAGCATGTGCGTCTCCTTTCCGTGTACGGGCGGCCATCGGCAGAAACTCCGTGAGGCCTTTTTTCTATGCTGCATACTTTATTGCAAAAAAAAACACTTGGCTTAGAAAGCACCAGTGTTTTTCTTTACGTCGGTTTTATTCGGTTGTATATTAGCCGAAGCCTCATACGTTCGTTGCCTTTCTGTATTGAGCGCCATATATGCGCATTCATTTTGACAAGGATACTAAAATTGCGCCTGTCTGTCAACGGGTTTTTCATCCAATTTCAAAAGAAATTTTAAGGGCAGGCGTTGTCCGATGGCATTTTGTACAGCGAAATATATCGAAACGAAGAAAATATCGGAAATAATTGAAAACGAATTGTTAAATGAATCCTTTCGATCCATGATTTACGATATAATGGAGAAAATACGCTGTACTGCATGAAATAGTGCGGTTACGGCAGTGGATTGATTTCAACAAACACGGAGGAACTTCATGCGCAGACGCGCGCTTTGTATGTACTTATCCTGCATTCTATTGATCGGCTCCTTTTTGCAGGCAGGCGAACGCCGCGTGCTTGCCGAAGGGGAAATTGGCATGCCGCAAGAGACCCTTGCAGTGGAAACCCCGCTTGAAACGCCCGCGCAGGAAACGGCCAGCCCCACGCTCTCCCCGGAACCCACGCCCGCCCCGGAGGAAACGCCCGCCCCGGAGGAAACGCCCGCGGGTGAGCCGACGCCTATGCCGGAACCTACGCCCGTGCTCCCGGCTTCTCCTACGCCGGTACCCACGCTGATTCCTACGCCTACGCCGATCCTTTCCCCTTCGCCCAGCCCTACGCCCACGCCGCTGCCCTATGCCGTATGGATCAACGCACACAACATCACCATTCCCGCAGGTACGCGGCTTTCCTTACATATGCTTGTGTCTGCGGAGGATGAGCTTGGGCAGGAGCTTGCGGTAACGGTGCACGACGACGGGGGATTTTCATCCGATGTGCCGGGCGTCTACCTTATCCGTTTTGCCGCCATGCACCCATTGAGCCATGAAACGGCGGTAGCGTTCTCCTTGGTGACCGTAATTGGGGAAGAAACGGAAGAACAAAAAAGCACGCTCATCGGCACCAGCGATTCCCGCTACCGCAAATATCGGGAATACCGGGATATGATCTCAGAGGATCTGCAGCGCGTCATATCTGAACTCAATCAGGAATTTGAAGAGCGCGTGGCGCTGCTGAAGGGCGCTTTTGACGATGCCGAGGAGTTTACGCTACTGCGCGTCGTGCCTGTGCAGGAGGAAACGGATGAAATTGAGCCTGTACGCGCCGCGACCCAAAGCACGCTTGTTGCGCTTGATACCCCGGCTGTCTCCAACTGGTCCCAGGTGCTTGCGGTATTTGTGGCGAAAAGTTCTCTGGAGGTAGAGGAACCGCTCGATCTTTATAACTTAAGAAAAATCCCGCTCGACGGCATCCGGGACGTATTTTGGGATATGCACGCGCTCACGTTCCATGTGGAGAACGGCGCGCTCAAGGTCATGCTGGAGGAAAAGAGCAGCCAGGAGATGGCGCTTCTATACGGCCTTGACGAAAGAAGAGCCGCACAATTGGATGAACTGATGCAGCCGGAATTCCAGCGCCTGTTCGCCTCGCTCACGGGAGATAAGTCGTTTACGGATATGACAGAGGAACAGGAGGAAAAAATACGTCAAAACCTGCCCCAAGGGCTGACGATGCAGCGGGAGCAGATTGTTTTAACGGCCTACTCGCTCTTGGGTCAGGTGGAGTACTTCTGGGGCGGGAAATACCCCGAGGTCGGCTGGAATCCGCTTTGGGGCGTACCCAAGGTGGTTACCTCCCTGGGAAGCACCACCACAGGCACCGTACAAAACTTTGGGCTTGACTGCAGCGGCTTTGTTACATGGACGTTTGTCAATGCCGCGGAGGACACTAAGCTGGCCGACGCGATAGGCGAAGGGTCGGCACGGCAGTGGAGCAATTCCCTTACGCTTGGATGGGATGAGGCGCAGCCCGGAGACCTCGCGTTCCGCGCGGTACCGGGGGCTTCCCCTGTCAACCATGTGGGCATTGTGGTGGAAAAGCGGGAGGATGGCACGTACCTTGTGGCGCACTGTTCCTCCAGCCGGGATAACGTGGTGGTGACCGAAGCCTGGTCGAGCGGCTTCCGGTATATGAGGAGGCCGGTATTGTATGCGGATGCGTAGACGGAACTTGGCGCTTGCGGCGGTCTGTGCGCTGTGCCTGATGCTGCCTGCCGTGGCACTGGCGGAAGAGACGTATATAACCTGGGAAAGCGAGCCGGAGGAAAGCGGCAGCGTAGAGGCGGGGGATACCATCCGCTACGCGTTTACGCTGGAAGAAGCCGCACAGACAGAGGCTTGGACGGCGCTTCGCGTGCAGCTTGGGAACGGGTTGCTGCTGCAGCCGGAGTCCATATCCGTTGTATTGGCGCAGCAGCCATCCCCGGCGGAGTCAGCAGAGCGGGAAGAAACCCCGCAAGATCCTTCAGGGCCGGAAGCAACTGCAAACAGTATGCCGGATGACGTGCAGTGGGAGATCATACCCGGAAACGACGGATTTGTGGTTTTGCTTTCCAGCATCCATGCGGGGGATGCGGTCTCGTTCCTGGCGAACGTGCAGGCACAGGGCGAAGTCAGCGCCGCCGTGCGGACCGATGCGTTTACTGCTGCAATTACCCATACGCTTGTAGTACCGCCAACGCCCTTGCCTGCTGCCGCGACGCCCGCGCCTGTTGTGGCGCAGCAGACAGCGCCGGGGGCTATTCATATCCTGCTTGCGGTTGCAATTATCGCTGTGCTGGCGCTGATAGGAACCGTTGCATACCGTCGCTTGATACGGCCCAGGGTGCGTTCCGGACAGATGGAGGCGCCTTCTGCAGAAGAAACGAAGGAGAACGCCGATCCGCTCCAACCCGAAGAAAAAGAACAGGATATTCAGACCTAGACGGCTTGGGTCAATCAAGGCGCTTGTTCACAGGCCATACGCGATCATGATACAAAGGATACGGTCCATAGCGATAAGGAGGCAGTTTATGAGCGGAAAAGCGTTTGTCAGGAGGGCCGAAACGGCGGACTGCATTGAGAAATCAGAACATGGGTACGAGTTTAAGAAAAGAGTCATCGTGGGAAAAGAGGAGTCGGAGCATTTTGACGTTTCCATCTATGAAGTGCCGCCGGGTAAGGCCGCGGTTCCTTATCATTATCACATGCGAAACGAGGAAGTGTTTTTTATTATTAGCGGGACAGGGCTTTTAAAGACCCCCGAAGGAGAACGAACGGTGACCGCCGGCGATTTTCTCTATTTCCCGAACAATGAAACGGGAGCGCATAAGGTAACGAACGTATCGGAAACCGAGCCGCTGGTTTATGCGGATTTTGATATCAGGTACGATCCCGAAGTCGCGTTTTATCCCGATTCCAACAAGGTTGGCATTTTCGGCAAAGGAACCCGTTTGATTTTTCCGGTTTCCAAACAGGTGGACTACTACGAGGGGGAGTAGCAAAAGCAACAGGCCAAACAGAGGCGGGGCGCTCGCTAAACGTCCTGTTCAAAAAGCCGGCTTGGGTCGGCTTTTTTCGTTCGATCAATTTTGTAAAATAGTTTTAATATTCTTATATTGCGCATATTGACATAGTGTGTAACACACACTATAATTCGAAATATAATATTAAATATGGGGATGTGCATATGGAGAGAGGAGAAATCATATCCAGCCTGGTGCTTGAGTTAAGACGCGGCAGCATCGTGCTTGCGGTGCTCAGCCAGCTCAAAAGCCCCATGTACGGATATAACCTGGTGAACGTCATGGGGGAAAGCGGCATCGCGGTGGAGGTCAATACGCTCTACCCGCTGCTAAGGCGGCTGGAAGGCCAGGGATTATTAAAAAGCGAATGGGAAACCGGGGGAGCAAAGCCAAGAAAGTACTACGTGATGACGGAGTTTGGGAATGAAATTTACGCGGTGCTCAAAAAGCACTGGGACGAAACGGTTGCAAGCATGAGCAGGCTGATGGAGGGGGAACAAAAATGAAATCAGATTTAATAGAACGCTATATTTATGCGGTGGAAAAGCGTCTGCCCTATAAACAACGGGCGGACATCAAAAAGGAGCTAAATACGCTCATTGCGGATATGCTCGAGCAGCGCTGTGGGGACCTGCCGCCTACCGAGCATGACATCCGCGTGGTACTGACGGAGCTAGGCACGCCTACCGAGCTTGCCGAAAAATACAATCCGGATAAGCACCATGCGCTCATTGGGCCGCCCTATTACGGCAAGTACAAGATGCTGCTCAAAATCGTCATGATCTGTGTTGCGGGCGGGCTTACGATTGCAGCCTTCATTACAACGCTGCTGGGGGAACCCCCGCAAATCCCGTTCTTCCGGTTCATGGAATGGATCGGCGGGTTGTTCATGGGGGAACTCTACGCGTTCGCGTTTGTCACGGGGCTATTCGCTTTCTTTGAACGCAAGGGCGTCAAGCTGGACCATGAAGATTTGTTGGGCGACTTGCCGCCTGTACCGGTTAAGGATGAACGCATTGGACGGGGAGAGACCGTCTGGGGCATAGCCTTTAGCATTGTGTTTCTTGTGCTGTTCCTGTGGCTGGGGCCGTTTGTGATTGGGATTTATAATGCCGATGGTTTTATACCCATGTTCAACCAGCAGGTATTGCTGCGGATGTGGCCCATACTGCTTCTGATCACGGCAGCAGGCATTGTAAAAGAAGTCGTGAAGATGCTCGAAGGCCGGTATACATTCAAGGTCGCGTTTGCTGCGCTGATCACGGGAATAGTAAGCTTGGGATTGTTCGTGCTGCTGTTTACAACAAAGGATATCGTAAACCCGGGCTTTCTTCCCGGCGTCACGGCGCTCTTTGGCGCGGGGGATATGGTTGGCCACGCGGTCCTCGGCAATGTTCCGGCCTTCTTCTTCGGCGTGATCGTGTTTGCTCACGTTCTGGATATTGTGATGGCGTTTGTAAAGGCCTACCGCTTCCGGCAGGCGTAAGCGGCTGCCCGGCATATGAAGCGCTGATGAATCCAGATCATTAAAAGAACGCCCGGCAGTTTCGAATGCCGGGCGTTCTTTTTATTGTGATTTTTACGTACCTTCCACAGAAACGGATTTGGCGGCGGTATTAATGGGAAAGCGCCTTCAACCAAACCTCCGGCTGGAACCCTACGAGCACGATCCCATCGCCAATCAGGATCGGACGTTTTACCAGCATGCCGTCGCTTGCAAGCAATAAAAGCTGTTCTTCCTCCGGCATGGTTGGCAGCTTGTCTTTTAAGGACAATGCGCGGTACGATAAACCGCTCGTATTAAAAAAACGCTTGATCGGAAGGCCGCTTATATTGATCCATGCCTGTAATTCGTCAAGCGTGGGGCGGTCCGATTTGATATCCCGCACCGTATAACCGATACCATGCGCCTCCAGCCAGCGCTGTGCAGCCATACAGGTGCTGCACTTCGGGTAGCAAACAAAAAGCATATGATCTCCTTGCACTAGCGCTCTATTGTCATAGATCTCCGGCACTTAGCGCCAATATTTTGTCGTTGGTCAGGTCCCCGTTGCCGCTGACCGGGATGGCGTCGCCAAGGTAAGTAGGCAGGGGCTGCAGGATGCAGTAAAAAAAGTCCTTCACCCTGGCCAGCATTTCCCGCATATTTCTTAACTGCCTGTGGATTTGCGCCGTATAGGCATCGGATACCGCGACGCCGTAAGCATCCAGCCCCAGCGTGCGGGCGATGTACAACGCGCGGTATAGGTGGTATTGCTGCGTCACGATGACGATACGCTGCGCTTTAAACACGTCCCGCGCGCGGTACATGCTTTCATAGGTGGAAAACCCGGCGTGATCCATGAATATGTGAGAGGAAGGCACGCCCCGCTCCATGGCGAACGCCTTCATGACGTTGACCTCGTCGTACTCCCTGCGCCCATGGTCGCCGCTCATCAGCAGCCGGGGGGCTGCGCCGCTTTCATAAAGCGCGATACCATTTAGAAGCCTGTCCTGAAGCACGGGGCTGGGTCTTTCGCCTTCCCATACCCCCGCGCCCAATATAAGTATGCAGTCCGCCTGCAGCCCCGTCGCCTCTTCCGCGGAAACCAGGTATGGTTCGGATGCGGCTACCACCGCGCGGTCGATCAAAAGCGGCACAGCAATCAGCGCCGCAATCATAAGCAGCCATGGCCACAGCTTCCGGCGTTTCTTATTGAGCTTGTCTTTTTTCATGCGATTCCCCTGTAGATTGAATATCCAAAGTATACCATAAAGAGGTAATAGGAAAGAAAAAAGAAACTGTAAACAAGAGCCGTAAGGCCGGGTGTGGTTGTCAGTATGCCTCCGGTTCCAAACGGTAAAGATCCGTCCGGCGGTTGCGCCGTACAGGGATGCTGTTTCTCATTTCCTCCAGCATGCCAAGGTCAAGGTCTACAACCGCAACTTCCTCTTGCTCCCCACAATCGTGAAGCACTGTGCCGTCCGGCGTGGCGATGAGAGAATGCCCGTATGCGGCTGGGGATTGCGCGGGGGACACGGCGGCGACAAACAACTGATTGTCTAAAGCCCGGGCCCGCAGCAAAAGCTCCCAGTGGCGCGGGCCCGTGTTGCGGGAGAATGCGGCGGGCAGCGCAAGCAGGTCGGCATTTTGCTGCATGATGAGCCGCGCCCATTCCGGGAAACGGATGTCATAGCAGATGGCAACGCCGGTTTTGACGGGTGCATTCAATATCAGCGGGTACCCGTTTCCGGGGGCGATGGTTTCCGATTCCATAAAGCGGAATTTTCCCGGGATATCGATATCAAACAGATGCGCCTTGCGGTATTTCCCCAAATAAGTTCCGTCAGGCCCAAACGACATGCTGGCGTTATAGAGCTTACCTTCATAAAGCTCCGGTATGGAGCCGCCGATAAGGAACAGACCCGTTTCCCTGGCGGTTTCACGGAGCATTCCTTCGCTTTCCCCGCCAGGGCAAGGCTCCGCGGCGTCCCGGAACAACGAGGGCACATAGGCGATGGAGAACATTTCAGGCAAAATGGCAAGTTCAGCACCCCCGTCCGCCGCGCAAAACAGGGCTTCTTTGGCGCGGACAAGGTTTTTTGCCTTGTCTTCCGTCACCGTAGTTTGGCACAGCGCAAGCTTCAAATCCATGCCTCCCATCAAAAAACACTGCCGAAATTGGCGAGCTTTAGCTAGGATGATGCCCTTTTCGAGGGCTTGTACACAGTTCGCAAAGGTCATGCCGCGTTGCAGCAAGCTGCTGCCTTGCGTTCCCTTGCTCACTGGGCTTCCGCCGCGCTCTATCCGCCACTGGCGGCGCGTGGCGCCGCCCCTCGAACTCCCACCAAAGGGATATATCCCTTTGGAATCCCTCTCCGAAAACGCCATAAAAACTGAGTGTTTCTAAATTGGGATCCAAGGGCCGTTACGGCCCTTGGCGGGGGATTGGGGGCGGAGCCCACAACGTCCTCTGGCTGCCGAATTCTATAACACTTCGAGCACGCGCCGGGGCATATCCGCAATGCCGCACACGGCGGTATGGAGCACAGGCTTTTCAAACAGCTCTGTAATCGCTTTGGGCACGGCGGTTTGCGTCAGTTCACTCAGCCGCGCGGCATTTTGAAAATCATCCCCGGACGGCGCTTCAAATGCCTGCAATACGTCGGACGCGAACTTATAGGGGCTGGCGGTGGAAAGCAGCACTGTATGCGCGTCTATTCCCGCCGATTGTTCGCGCCGCTCCAATATGGTCTGCGCCACGGCGGTGTGCGGGTCCATCAGGTACCCGGTACGGTCATAACAGGCGCGTATGGTGGAGAGCGTATCTTCTTCATCGCACCAGTCCGCGTCAAACAGGCTGCCGAGCTTTTCCGCTGCAGCGTGGCCGACGTCATAGCGTCCTTCCTGCTGCAAAGAGGACATCCATTCCCGTACCTTCGCGCCGTCCCGGTCCGCCGCTTCAAATAACAGGCGTTCCAGGTTGGAGGAAACCAAGATATCGATGGAGCAGGACATGCTCTTATAGAACGGTCTGCGGCTGTCGTATTCGCCTTTATGGAAGAAATCCGTCAGCACGTTATTCCGGTTGGAAGCGCAGATGAATTTATTGACCGGCAGCCCCATGCGCATGGCGTAGTAACCCGCCAAAATATCGCCGAAATTGCCGGTGGGCACGCAGAAATTGATCTTGTCGCCAACCGCTATGCGCCCTGATTTGCAAAGTTCCAGATAGGAAGCGTTGTAGTAGGCGATCTGCGGCAGCAGCCGGCCGAAATTGATGGAGTTTGCGGAGGAAAGGCGGTAGCCTTTTTGCGCCGCTTCCTGCAATACGGCTTCGTCGCGGAAGATACGTTTTAAGGCGGTCTGCGTATCGTCAAAGTTGCCGTCCACCCCGCACACGTAGGTGTTGCTGCCCTCCTGCGTGGCCATCTGCAAGTACTGCGCGCGGCTCACGCCATTGTGCGGGTAGAACACCTGCACTTTTGTGCCGGGCACATCGCAAAAGCCCGCAAGCGCGGCTTTCCCCGTATCGCCCGAGGTAGCGACGAGTATGTACACCTGCTTGTCTTCACCCGTTTGCAGCAAAGAATCCCGCATCAAATACGGCAGCATCTGCAAGGCCATATCCTTAAAGGCAAGCGTCGGCCCATGCCAGAGTTCCAGCACGCTTTCGCTATTCGTCAGGGGCACGGTGGGGGCGATAATTGGGGTGTCGAATTTGCTTCCATACGCTGCATTCAAATACCCTTTGAGCGTTTCTTCCGGCGTATCCAGGTATTCCCGCATGACGGCGTACGCGATGGCGCGGTAATCCCCGCAATGCTTCATCAGGGTGTCTACGGGCAGGGAAGGGAACGCTTCGGGCACATACAGCCCGCCCAACGGACAGATGCCCTGCACAATCGCCCTTGCGGCGGAAACAGGAGCGCCCCCGCGGGTGCTGACGTATTGCATGCTTTAGCCTCCTTAATTTTCAAAAGGCTGCCCCCCACGGCTTTTGCCGGGATGGGGCAGCCTTTTATCTACCAACACTTTTAAAAAAGGAATTCCTTTAAAAATTCCGGTATGGTATCGGGTTTGCCGCTGATACTGATGGTAATGGTCAAAGAACAATCCTCGGCGAATTTCTTCAGGTGTTCGAACAGACCTTCAAGCGTACTCAAATCGTGGTGGACGATCTTTAAAAAGCCGTCAATGAACAGGTGTTCGAGGTCAAAGTCCTGCGCGGCGATCCCGCACAAAAACCCGTAAAACATTTTCGGACCGTCTATTTCAAACCGCGATGCGTCCACAAACCGGATATCCCGCGTCAGATCGAACATGTACCGGCTGTCATCATCAATGAATACGACGCTTCCTTTAGCCTCTTTTGAGGCGGAGTTGGCCATTTCGATGATGCGTTTGGTTTTCCCTGCACCTTTTTCGCCGAAGATGACTCGTATCAAGGTAAACCCCTCCTTTAGATTTGATCTTGGTTTTATTATACCCAAACAGAAAAGGGGGGGCAAGTGAAATTACCGTGACTTTCCGAAACGCAAAAAATATCGAATGTTAAAAGAAATACAAAATTTATGTCGCATTGTCCGGGGAATACGGAAGGTCGGCTTTTCTTAAGGCCTTTGACCTTTGTGGCGGGTTGGTTCCGTATCCTCAAAAAAGCGCGTATACTAAAGCAGTCAATAAGAAAGGCAGGAAACTTTATATGCCGCTACAATATCTTTCCCCCGAATGGACGGAGGAACTTAAAATTGGGCTGCGGGCGGGCATGCCCGTGCGCGGCGGGGGCGTGAACGCGTCCGTCAATTTCCGCCACATGGGCGCGCCGGGAGGGGGGCAGAAATATCTCTACCTCAATTTCCAAAACGGCGTCGCCGCCAGGGTGGAGGCGGGAGAGGGTGCCGGCCCTGCGGCGGAGTTTGTTATTACGGGCGCATACCCCACGTTTGTTCAGGTGTTAAACGGCAATCTTGACGCGGGGCGCGCGCTGCAAAGCGGCAGGCTGCGTTTTCAGGGGAATATGCTGCGCGCCATGCGCCTGACGCCCGTCATCGACGGATTGATCATTGCGGTCAAGAGCATCCCTACGGCATATTAATCTTTTCAATTCCCACACCCTTTAAAAGGGGTGTCAATCGCTCTTATATTCGGGTATATTAGAATTGACAGCAGGAAGGGAGGAATACCATGCGGGATACGGTCAAACGCCTCTGCTCCGTGCCGGACGACGCGCAGGCGGGGCTGATTGCAGGGCTGCTCGAAGAAGAGGGTATCCCCCACGAGCTTCGGTATGGAGGGGCGGGCGCGGTTTATGTCAGCTCGTCCATTTACGGCGTTCAAATTTTGGTGCCCGCTTCCGACTATGAACGGGCGCAGGAACTGCTGCAGGGTTTATTAACTCCAATCGATGAAGAAACGCTTGCCCGGCTGGCGGAAGAGGCAGCGGCGGAGCCGGAAGAGTAAGGCTGGAAATAAAATGACCTGCATGTCAAACGGCATGCAGATCATTTTTGTTGGTGAAGTAGCTTAGCACTTTCAGAGTGTTAACTTAAATGGCTCAAGGTATCGGCGCTTTGAGCGCCGACGATTATTTCTTTTGCTTTGGGGAAACTGCGTTTCCCCAATCCCTTTCCTCTAGAACGCCTGACGAAAGCGTGGGGAGGCGGAGACCCCCTTTTTAATATACTTAGGCCTACACCTTAAAATGACATGGAGGTTTTTTAGTTGATAACCCTGCGCCCTATTAGGGCGTTCCCCAAAATGGTTTTAGGGCTGTTACGACCCTAAACGGTGGTTTGGAGGCAGAGCCTCCAACGGTATTCGATTTTAATGGTGGAACAGCCTCAACCCCGTAAATGCCATGACGACGTTGTACTTGTTGCAGGTGGCAATGACCTGGTCGTCCCGTATGGAGCCGCCGGGCTGGGCGATGTAGCATACGCCGCTGCGCGCGGCGCGGGAAATGTTGTCCCCGAAGGGGAAGAACGCGTCACTGGCCAAAGAGACTTCCCGAAATTTCGAGAGCCAGGCGTGCTTTTCTGCTAACGTCAGCCGTTCGGGCCTCTTTACAAAGCATTCCGGCCAGGCGGCGTCACGCAGCACGTCTTCGCTTTCCTCCTCGGAAAGGTACAGGTCGATTGCGTTGTCCCGCGCGGGGCGGGCAAGGCCGTTCACAAAAGGCAGGGAAAGCACTTTGGGGTGCTGCCGCAAATGCCAAAGGTCCGCCTTGTTGCCCGCAAGCCGCGTGCAGTGGATGCGGGATTGCTGGCCCGCGCCCACGCCGATGGCCTGGCCGTTTTCCGCGTAGCAGACGGAGTTGGACTGCGTATATTTGAGCACGATCATGCCAAGCAGCAGGTCGCGTACCGCGAAAGCGGGCAGCTCCTTGTTCTGGGTCACGATGTTGTTTAAAAGATCCGACGTGATGGAAGAATCGTTTCTGCCCTGGGTAAAGGTGATGCCGTACACCGTGCGCGTTTCAACCGCGGGTGGGGCATAGGCGGGGTCCATCTCTAAAATGAGGTACGCGCCCTTGCGCTTTTTCTTTAAGAGTTCGAGCGCCTCCGGCTCGTAGCCGGGGGCGATGATGCCGTCGGATACTTCCTGGGAAATATACCGGGCGGTGCAGGCGTCGCAGGGTTCGCTCAGCGCAATGAAATCGCCGAAGGAGGAAAGACGATCCGCGCCCCGCGCGCGGATATATGCGCAGCAGAGCGGGGAGAGTGTTTCTTTTTCTTCCACAAAATACATCTGTCGTAGCGTGTTGGTGAGCGGAAGGCCCACCGCGGCGCCTGCGGGACTTACATGTTTAAAGGAGGCGGCCGCGGGCAGGTTTAAAGCCGCGCGCAGCTCACGAACCAGTTGCCAGCCGCCTAAAGCATCGAGCAAATTGATATACCCGGGGCTGCCGTTTAATACTTTGACAGGAAGTTCATCTTCCGGGACGGAAACGCTTGCGGGCTTCTGGTTCGGGTTGCACCCGTATTTGAGGGAAAGCTCCATCATCGTTGCCTCCTTTTATTTGTCATGCGCGTTGCGCACAAGTGTCAGGGGCGCTCCGCCGGAAAGCGGCAAAAAGCTTACATAAAGAGAGATGCGGTTTTCTTTATCCAGGCTGTTCCACAGCGCGCCGGCAAACGGTTCGAGCGGCCCTTCCGGTAATGTAACCTGGACAGGCTCGCCGGAGAAGGTTTTGAGCGGATCAAAACCTTCTTCGTAGGTGTGGATGAGATGCCCCACGCCTGCGGAAGTATCCGCGTACTCATAAAAATCCCGCAAACAATTCATAGTGGCGGGCTCTTTTCTCAGGATAGAAAGCGTGTATTGCGCCTGATTTCTCCTGATATGCAATATGCCGCTGATGCGCGGCGTAAAATGCGGAGCGTCCGGCTCATAAGAGCGGGTGAGCAGCGCGGAACGGAAGCTGCCGCCGTTTTGTAAAAACGAGCAGATGGTATCCGTCTGATCACCGTTGGTCACAATCAAAGCGTCCCCGCAGCGGCGGATCGGCGCGTATAATATCAGGGAAGGATCGGTTACAAGCGCCGCATCATATGGCTGGGCAAGGATGCCATCCGCCGTTTGCGTAAAGATGCGGTTGCGGCTGTTGACGCTGCGTCCCATAATGAAATAAGAAACCACAGCATATTCGCCGCCTCTTGTTACGCCCAAAAGAATGCCTCTTCCCGGGTATTGCCTGCCGGAAAGATAGTCCATGAGTTCCTTCATTGCCGCTCCTCAATATGTGAACATTTACGCCGTTGTATAAATAATATTACACAAAATAACGAATATTATCAAGAGAAAAAGCTCTAACATTAGCATATATCTGTTGGACGGCATGCAATGAGACCCATAGCTGCAGTGCCGAATCGTCTTTTCTGAAACCGCGGTATTTTTTAAATGTGAAAAATATCGATTAGTGATTGCTTTCGTTTGATCGTGTATGTTATTATATCTTTGCGGGTAAGAGATGCCCGGGATAAAAATACCATGCGTGCGCAAGTGTTCCGGTCGGACGGAAGCGGCGTAATTTACATTAATCTGCACATCTATGGTTACAGGAGGAAACGGTATGAAGGCGCGGTTGGTTCCTGTTTATTTTTCAGAAGCGAACGAAAGGGAACAAAAAGAGTTCCAGCAGCAGATGGAACGGCTCCATGATTTTTATGGGGACGTTGCGGAGTTCCTTCCCGCGGTATGTCTTGGCGATAAAATGCCCGAAGCGGATGCGGTTGTGTTCCCGCAGCTCATATTCGCAGCGTTCCGGCACAACGATATTTTCCAACAGATCAAGATGCCCATCGTGGTGCTTACTTCCCGCTTTGGCACGGTGGAAATGTGGGACTGGGAGATTGTGACCTATCTGCGGGATATCGGATGTAGCGTGTTCTCGCCCTATACCGTAGAGCTTGCAAAGACCATACTGCGCGCTATCGCCGTGAAAAGGAGCCTCAAGGACGGCGCGAAATTTTTGATGTTCCAGGATACGCCGGGCGAAGGCATGCAGGCGAACATTTTTAAGCGCTTTTACTGGTGGGAGCAGGAAAGTACGGACACCATGCAGGAAGTGTTCGGCTTAAAGCTCATTTACCGCAGCTGGAAGGAACTCAACGACCTCGCGCGCAGCATACCCGACGAAGAAGCCGCGAAGGTTTGCGCGGACTGGGACGTACATCAGGAAGGCGTTTGCCAAAAGAATTATTACAAGGCTGTCAAGGTCTATATGGCCGTGAAGGAAGTCATTGAGGAGATCGGGGATGTCGCGGGCGTCGGCTCCAACTGCCTCAACGAATCCTTCCATTGCGATACCACGCCCTGCCTCGCGTGGAACCTGCTCTTTGAACGGGACAATATCATCTGGGCATGCGAAGGGGATACGCTCACGCTGCTTTCTACTTATATTCTATACCGCTCCATGGAAAAGCCCATCATGATGACCAACCTGTATCCCTTCTTGGTCGGCATGGCGGCGCTTGCGCATGAAAAGATCGACCATTTCCCGGATATTGCGGATCCGGACAATCACGCGCTCGGCGTTCACTGCGGATATTTCGGCCTGGTGCCGCGCCAGTTCTGCAGCGAATGGACCATGCGGCCGAAGGTGCTTGAAATCGTCAACGAAGACGCCATCGTGCTCGACGGACGCTTCCCGGTGGGTCCGGTGACGCTTGCGAAAATTTTTCCCGGTTTTAAGAAGCTCTCCATCATCAAGGCGGAAATCGAGGATTATGTGCAGTACCCCGGGTCGGATTGCCGCAACGGCGCCCTAATTCGCTATCAGGATGGGCATAAGGTGATGGACGCGCTCAGTTCGCATCATTCCCTCATCATCAGCGGGGATGTCACCCCGGCGCTTTTGCAGCTTGCCAAGGTATTTGGCTGGGAAGCGAACGTGCTATAAGCATGGCTTAGCGGATTTTGTGCGCATCGGGTTGGGCCGGGGCAATGCCGCAGTAAACTTGGTGGATTGTCTATCGTTTGCTAGCGTTTTCTATTAGATATTTCGATATTGCTTGACAACGGGATATTGCGCTGCTATGATATGCACATATAGTCCATTATTCTTATATAGAGTTTAACTGATGTAATCGATTACAAAACGATTTTTCTTTGTCAGACTTGGTTCGAACTCAAACAACTTTAATCGTAATTTTCGGACAAACGCGATCGCAGCGGCGATTTTTTGGTATCCGATTTCGTAAAAGCTTCTTAGACGAGGTGTGTCATGGTAACAATTGCGGACGTTGCGCGGGAAGCCAAGGTATCCGTGGCAACGGTCTCCCGGGTGCTTAACAACAATTCACGGGTTATGCCGGAAACGACACAACGGGTAGAGGCTGCGATTGAGAAGCTTTCTTACGAACCGAATATATTGGCGCGCAACTTCCGGAAAAATGAAAGCCGGGTCATCCTCATTCTTGCACCCAATATTACCAATCCGTATTATGCAAACATTTTAACCGGTATTGGCGCTGCGGCAAGAAGGCTTGGATATAGCGTCATGATCTGCACCACAGGCGGCGAAGGGGCGCAGGAATTGGAATTCTTGAGCATGCTTCCCAAAAAACGCGCGGACGGCGCAATATTGCTGGCCTCCATGATGGCAGCCAAGGAACTTGAAAAATACGCAAGGCAATATCCCATTGTTCAATGCTGCGAATATGAACCCGGCACAAAGGTTGCACATGTATCGGTAGACAACTACAAGGCCGCAAGGCGGGCCGTAGAATATCTCATCAAAACCGGACATACCCGCATCGCGACCATCAGCAGCGTAAACGGCTACCCCAGCACGCGGCTGCGCTTAAAAGGCTATTTTGACGCGCTGCAGGAAGCGGGTATTTCCGCGGAAGAAGACTACATTCGCTACGGCAGCTTTGATTACAGCTTCCAGAGCGGTATGATTGCAGCTCAGGGGCTGCTTTCTATGGAGCAAAAACCCACGGCGATATTCTGCATCTCCGATATGCTCGCCCTAGGCGCGATCAACGGCGCACAGACAATGGGCCTGCATGTACCTGAGGATATTTCCATACTGGGCTTTGACGATGTGGAACACGCCACCATGTTCCGTCCTTACATCACCACCATGGCGCAGCCCTGCCACCAGCTTGGAGAATGCGCGGCGGAGCTTCTATACGACCTGATGCGCGGGGAAGCCGCAAAGCGGCGGGAGATCATGCTTCCGTCCGAACTGAAAATCAGGGCAAGCACAAAAAGCAATACCGGGGAGAGTGAGTAGTTTATGAGAAAGATCGGCGTCAGCTCCTTTGTCTGGGTTTCCCCGTTCCAAACGGAAGCGCTTGACCAGCTTGCCCATGCAAAATCCATCGGCTTTGATATTTACGAAATCGCCGTAGAGAACCCCAACGTCATTGATATTGAAAGAGTACAGCGGGAAGCTGAGCGCGTGGGGATAGAAGCGACCATCTGCGGCGCGTTCGGCGAAACCCGGGATATTTCAAGCCCGGTGGAGGCGTACCGTACGGAGGGGATGGAATATATCCGCACATTGATCGATATGGCCGCCGTGTGCAAATCCCCCTATGTGGCGGGCCCCATGTATGCAGCCGTCGGCCGGGCGCGCCAGGCAACGCCCGAAGAAAAGCGGGAGCAGACGGCCTATGCCGTAGAAAACCTCAAGCGCGTTTCGGACTATGCCGCAAAGCGGAATGTGGCGCTTGCGCTCGAACCGCTCAACCGCTTTGAGACGGATTTTATGAACACCGTGGAGCAGGGACTGGAGCTGTTACACAAGGTCGGCTACGATAACGCCGGGTTCCTGCTGGACACCTTCCATATGAATATTGAAGAAAAATCTCTGCCCGCCGCCATCCGTATGGCAAAAGGCAAGATATTCGATTTCCACTCCTGCGCAAACGACAGGGGTACGCCGGGAGAGGACCATTTTGACTGGCCCGCGATTGCCGCGGCGCTTGACGATGCGGGCTACCAAGGCCCCGTGGTCATCGAAAGCTTTACGCCTGAGATCAAGGAGATCGCAAAGGCCGTCTCCCTCTGGCGTCCGCTCGCCAAGAGCCCTGACGCGCTCGCGCAAAAAGGATACGCGTTTTTGCGCAGCACATTCTAAATCCCTCCGGCGCAGGGAACCACATCAGAATTAAAGCTTGGCCATAGGCTAAGAAAAGTAAAAATCATACAGGAGGAAAGAAACATGAAGAAACTTCTGGCCATCGCACTTTGCCTCGCCATGGTGCTTGGTGCCGTAGCTTGCGCTGCTCCCGCCGCGCCCGCTGCAACTGAAGCCCCTGCGGCAACCGAGGCGCCTGCCGCCGCGACCGAAGCACCGGCAACCGAAGCTCCCGCTGAGGAAGCGCCCCTCGTAGGCATCTCCGTACCCAACAACCCCACCGGCTGGGTTGCGGCTGTGCAGTGGTCCGCAAAGCAGACGGCCGACCAGCTTGGCCTCAACTACCGCCTCGTCGCTTCTGAAAACGCGAACGACCAGGCTAACCAGATCGATGAACTCATCAGCCTGG
>JAEYCM010000004.1 GCA_023455425.1 Bacillota bacterium
TGATATTGGGCCGCGCCACCGGGCCGTATTTGTCGCTTGCGTACTTGCGCGCCGCCTTGATGGCGCACTCGTTCGCTTCCGCGCCCGAGTTGGAGAAGAACACCTTCTTCATCCCCGTCCGCTCGCATAGTACCTTGGCAAGCTCGGACTGCGGCTGGGTGTAATAATAGTTGGACACATGCTGCAGTTTATCCACCTGCGCCTTTACCGCATCCGCCCATACATCGTCCGCAATGCCGAACGCGTTCACCGCAATGCCGCCGCCCAAATCAATGTAGCGCTTGCCCGCTTCGTCGTACAGCTCCGCGCCCTTGCCGCTGATGAACGCGACGTCCTGCCTGCCGTATGTGCCCGCGATAAACGCCTGATCCAGTTCTTTGATGGTCATTGTGCCGCCTCCTTTATCGAGAAAGGTACGTTGAGGGCTCTGCCCTCAAACTCCCGCATAAGGGACGTGACGTCCCTTATGTATCCCGCTTTCTTTTGCTTCTTTATCTTTCGTGGAAAGAAAAGAAGCGTAACTCTACTTGAACATCGTACCCACGCCTTCATCCGTCAGGACCTCGATGAGGATGGAATGCGGCACGCGTCCGTCGATGATGAACACCTTCTTGACCCCGCGCCGGATCGCGTCGATACAGCAATCCACCTTGGGGATCATGCCGCCGGAGATCACGCCCTCCCGCACAAGCTGCGGCGCTTCGCTTACGGGGATTTCGGAGATGAGCGTGCTGGGGTCGTTCATATCCCGGAGGATACCATGCGTATCCGTCATGGAGATAAAGCTTTCCGCCTTCAGGCATCCCGCGATACGGGCCGCCGCGGTATCCGCGTTGATGTTGTAAGTATTGCCCTTGTCGTCGCACCCAACGGTGGAGATGACGGGGATATACCCTTTTTCCAGCAGATCGTGGATGGGCTGGGTATTGACGCTGACGATCTCGCCCACATATCCGAGTGTTTCATCAAATGGTTTGGCGTTTAAAATGCGGCAGTCCATGCCCGAAAGGCCGATTGCCTTCCCGCCGATGCTGTCGATAAGCGCCACCAGGTCCTTGTTGATTTTGCCCGCGAGCACCATCTGCACGATTTCCGCCGTTTCCTTGTCCGTCACGCGGAGGCCGCCCACAAACTCGCTTTTCTTGCCCACGCGCTTGAGCATGTCGGAAATCTCCGGCCCGCCGCCGTGGATCAATACCACCTTGATGCCGATAAGGGAAAGGAGCACGATATCGCCCATCACGGCTTTTTTCAGCTCTTCGCTGACCATGGCGTTGCCGCCGTATTTGACGACGATGATCTTGTTGTTGTATTTCTGGATATAGGGCAGCGCCTGGATGAGCACCTCTGCCCGCTGGGCGTTTGTAATGTCCTTCATCGCCTTAACCTGCTCTCTTATGAACGGTAGTCGCCGTTGATTTTCACGTAATTGTAGGTGAGGTCGCAGCCCCATGCGGTAGCGGAAGCTTCTCCGCTGTTGAGGCGGATGAGGATGTCGATCTCATCCTGGAGCAAAATCTCTTTTGCGGTCTCTTCCGAAAACAGCACGCCCGCGCCGTCGCGGCAGACGTCGATCTGCCCGGCGCTGGAAGCGAAGGAAACGTCCACTTTATTGATCTCCACATCAGCGCCCGCATAACCGATGGCGCACAGCACCCGGCCCCAGTTGGCGTCCGCGCCGAACATGGCGGCCTTAAAGAGACTGGAGCAGACTACGGATTTTGCGACCTTGCGCGCCGTCACGGCATCGTTTGCGCCCGAGACCTTGCAGGTCAAAAGCTTCGTCGCGCCCTCGCCGTCCTTTGCGATTGCGCGGCAGAGGTAGGAGGTGATTGTTTTGAGCGCGGCGCAGAACGCAAGGTAATCGTCATTTTCGCTTACAATGGGTTCATTCCCCGCAAGGCCGTTTGCAAGCACCGCCACCATATCGTTGGTGGAGGTGTCGCCGTCCACACTCACCATGTTGAAGGTATCGAGGATATCGTTGGAGAGCGCTTTCTGCAAAAGCGCGGGAGAGATGGAGGCGTCCGTCGTAATGAACACCAGCATCGTCGCCATGTTGGGATGGATCATGCCCGATCCCTTGGCGATGCCGCCGATATGGCACTCCCTGCCGCCCAAAGGAAAGGAAACCGCGGTTTCTTTTACGGCGAGGTCCGTCGTCATAATGGCGCGCGCGGCGTCGAGGCTGTTTTCATATCCCAGCGCGCCGATTAAAGAGCCCATGCCGGTTTCAATGGGATCGATGGGCAGCGGCTGGCCGATGACGCCTGTGGAGGCCACAATGATATCCGCTGTATCAAGCCCCAGCGCGTTCCCCGCAAGCTCGCACATCCGCTTTGCGATATAGGGGCCGTCCGCGTTGCAGGTGTTGGCGTTGCCGGAATTGCAGAGTATGGCCTGCGCCATGCCGTTTGCAATGTGCTCTTTGGTCACGAGTATGGGCGCGCCTTTTACCAGGTTCTGTGTATAAACGGCAGCGGCGCTCGCCGGAACGTCGCTTACGATCAGCGCCAGGTCCTTTAACGCCTTGTTTTTTCTCAACCCGCAGTGGATGCCGGAAGCCTTGAAGCCTTTTGCGGCGCACACGCCGCCTGGTATTGTGTGCATGATTTTCTCCTTATGGTCAAAGGATACGTTTCTTTTCTTTCCACGAAAGAAAAGAAACAAAAGAAAGCGGATGGGGATTCCCAAGGGATATGGCCCTTGGGCGGAGTTTGGAGGCAGAGCCTCCAGCGTGCCCGTTTATAACGTTAACCCTTCGGTTTCTTCCCGCCCCAGCATCAGGTTCATGCACTGGATGGCGGCGCCCGAAGCGCCTTTGCCTAAGTTATCGTAGCGGGCCAGCAGCGTCATGCGCTCCGCGTTTCCCGCTACCATCAGTTCCATGCTGTCTTTGCCTGCAAGGGCGTTGGCGGAAAGCATTTGATTTTCCGCTGCATAGGGGAGAACGCTTACCAGCTTGCTGCCCTCATAGTGTTGTGCGTAAATCTCGCGGAGTTCCTCCGGCCGCAGCCGCTTCTCCAGCATAGTTTGGTGCAGGGGTACGTTCACCAGCATGCCCGCATAAAAATCCGCAACCACGGGGGTGAATACCGGCGGGGAGGCCGTGCCCGCATAGTGTTGCATTTCAGGCAGGTGCTTGTGCGCCTGCAGGGTGGCGTATGATCTGGGTGCGCTAAAAGCGCTATCCCGCGCCGTGTCTTCATATTCCGCAATCATCTTCTTGCCGCCGCCGCTGTAGCCCGTGAGGGAGAAACAGCTAAGCGGGGCTCCGGGGGAAAGCACGCCCGCTGTGATGAACGGATGGACGAGCGCAATAAACCCGCTCGCGTGGCAGCCCGGCACGGCTATGCGGGAACCGCAGATGACGCCCGCCCGGTGGGAAAGCGAAAGTTCCGGAAATCCATAACGCCAGCCATTTGCCGTCCGGTGGGCGGTGGAAGCGTCTATAATGCGCACGCAGCTTCCTTGTGCAAGCGCCGCGGATTCGCGCGCCGCGTCGTCGGGCAGGCATAAAAATGCAAGATCGGCCTCATGGAGAAGTTCTTGGCGCGCCTTAGGCTCCTTGCGTTGCGCTTCGTCCAGGGTGAGGAGCGAAATGCCGTCGAGCGTGCTCAGCCGCTCATAAATACGCAGGCCCGTCGTGCCTTCTTTGCCGTCGATGAACACCCGGTACATGCGCGTCCTCCTTTGCCTGAATATTACTCATAATTATACATTCAAAAGCCTGAATGTCAACAATATTTTGAATAATTATTTATTATTTCGGTATTTTATGCATCGTCATGATTAGGTAAACAAAAAGGCCCGGAAAATCCGGGCCCTGAAGTTACGTCTGAAATTGTTTCAAATATTCCGCTACGGAACGTGTCATCTCTTTGGCAAAATCGGAATTGTACTTGCGGGCGCAGAACGCGTTGATCCATTCCCCAAATTCCTGATTTCCGGAATGCTTTTTGAACATTTCCGGGAATGCGGCGGGGTCCGTGCGGCGGTAGGCGTTTTCGTGGACGATATCCTGTAACGCGCAGCGCTCGGGTTTTTTGCGCGCCTTCTGCTGCGGGGTCGGGCAGCCGAATACCAGCATGGCGGCGGGGAAGACGTACGGGGGCAGGGAAAGTAATTCCCGGTGTTCCTCGCAACGCTCCATGATATCCCCGATGTAACACGAGCCGATGCCGAAGCTTTCCGCGGCGGTCACCGCGTTTTGTGCGGCAATGCAGCAGTCGGACACGGCAAGCAGCAAATCCCCCACGCCGGGCAGGCGCGGGCTGCAGGAAAACGCCTTGTACGCGTCGTACCATTTCTGGCAGTCCGCAAGGAATATGAGCACCATCGGCGCTTTTGCGATAAACGGCTGATTGTCGCAGGTAACGGCAAGACGGCCCTTGATGGCCTGGTCCGTAATATCAAGTATGGTATAGAGCTGCTGGTTCCCAGCGCTTGGCGCTGCCATGGCGGCCAGCAGAATCTCCCGCTTGACGGAGGAAGGGATTTCCCTGTCCTCAAACACGCGGACAGACTTGCGGTTATGCAGGCTTTTGAGAATATCGTTCATGCATGCTCCTGCGGTTAACTGACTTCAAGGGATTATTATACGGGCTCTTTTGCGAAAAGGCAAGCCTCCGTATATGTTTTTTATTGACAATATGGAATGGAACCGATACAATACCATAAAATCATATATATAAAATATGAAAAGCAAGGAAGCGTATATGCCTGCTTTGAGCAAAAAGACCGAACAGTTTACGGATTCCGTCATTCGTCGGATGACGCGCATCGCAAACCTGCACCAGGCCGTGAACCTTTCGCAGGGCTTTCCGGATTTTGATCCGCCCCAGGCGTTAAAAAACGCGCTGAGGGAAACGGCGGCGGGTTCCATTCACCAGTACGCTGTGACATGGGGCGCGCAGGATTTCCGGGAAGCGCTTGCCAACAAGCAGCGGCGCTTCATGGGCATCCCTATCGACCCCGAGACGGATATCGTCGTGACCTGCGGCAGTACGGAAGCCATGATGGTGGCCGTCATGACCGTGTGCGATCCGGGAGACCGCGTCGTCGTATTTTCGCCGTTTTATGAAAACTATGCGGCGGACGCCATTCTGACGGGCGCAGTGCCAGTATACATCCCGCTTCGCCCGCCCGCGTTCACGTTTGACGCGGCGGAACTGGAGAAAGCGTTCCGCCGCGAGCGCCCCAAGGCGATCATCGTCTGCAACCCCGCAAACCCTACCGGCAAGGTGTTTACGCGCGAAGAATTGCTTACAATCGGCAGGCTGGCGGAAACATACGATGCGTTTGTAATTACGGATGAGGTATACGAGCATATCGTCTACGCGCCCAATGTGCATACGTATGTTGCGTCCCTGCCCGGCATGCGGGAACGGACCATATCCTGCAGCTCGCTCTCTAAGACCTATTCCATCACCGGCTGGCGGCTGGGGTACTTGATCGCACCGCGCCATGTGACGGAGGCGGCCAGAAAAGTGCATGATTTTCTGACGGTGGGCGCGGCTTCTACCCTGCAGGCGGCGGCGGTCACGGCGCTCAACTTTGACGATGCGTATTACGCGGAGTTGCTGCGGGAATATACCGTACGAAAGGCGCATTTTCTCAACGGCCTGCAGTCGCTCGGATTTTCCTATACCGATCCGCAGGGCGCATACTATGTCATGGTAGATATCTCCGCTTACGCCTGCGACAGTGATCTGGAGTTCTGCGAGTGGATGGCGCGTGAAATCAAAGTCGCCGCTGTTCCCGGCTCCAGCTTCTTCCGCGAGAACGTGAAAAGCTTTGTCCGGTTCCACTTTGCAAAGGAACTGTCAACGCTTGACGCCGCGCTAGGCAGGCTCGCGGACCTGCCCCAGAAGGCAAGGGCGCAGTACGGGCTAAGATAAAAAAGGGGGAACCCCTCAAACGAAGCGTGGCAACAAAAAAAGCAGCTTTCGCTGCTTTTTTGTGCATCATGCAATCACTGCTTTCCTGCACTGTAAATCTCCTGCGCGTACCGGACGGAGGCCATGGCGTCCCGCCCGTAAAAGTCCGCGCCGATCTTCTTCGCGTAATCCGCCGTCAGCACGGCACCGCCTACCATAATGCGGCAATGGGGCGCGGATTCATGTAGCATGGCGATGGTCTTGGCCATGCTGGCAACTGTAGTGGTCATGAGCGCGGAAAGCCCGATGAGCCGGGTGTGGTGCGAAAGGGCCGCTTCCACAACGGTTTCGGGCGGCACGTCTTTTCCAAGGTCCACCACCTGGAAGCGATAGTTTTCCAAGAGTGCCTTCACGATGTTTTTGCCGATGTCGTGCACATCCCCGTGTACGGTTGCAAGCACCACGCAGCCTAACGTCTTGCTCGCGTCCGCGCCCATGTGCGCGCGCAGCACCTCAAAGGCGGCCTTGGCGGCTTCCGCGCTCATCAAAAGCTGGGGCAGGAACATCGTTCCTTTTTCAAAAGCAGCCCCGACATCATTGAGAGCGGGAACAAGGCTTTGATCGATCACGGCAAGCGGCGGGTACTTTTGTACCTCCGCAAGCGCAAGCAGATTTGCCTGCTGCTTGAGCCCCTGCTTCACGGCCTGTTCCAGCGTTATGTCGCCCTGCGGGGCGGGGGCAGAACCCGGTGGCGGGGGAGCAACGGGCGTATCGGAAGGGGGCGGCGGGTTCTGCCCGGCGTATTGGTCAATAAACGCCTCGCACTGGGCGTCGTTGCCCAAAAGCGCCTGCACGCTGCGGTACGCATCCATCATGGAGGGAAGCAGGGGATTGAGGATGGCGGCGTCAAGCCCCGCGCCCATGGCGAGCGCGAAGAAATTGGCGTTCAACAGATCGCGTCTTGGAAGCCCAAAGGAAACGTTGGATATCCCAAGCGAGGTTTTCACGCCAAGCTCCCGTTTGACGCGGGAGAGCGCGCCGAGCGTAATATTCGCGTTGTCTCCGCCGGCGCTGACCGTCATGGTCAGCGTATCCACAATGATGTCTTTTTTTTCGATGCCGTAGGTCGCGGCAGTTTCAACGATGCGCCGCGCAATATCCACGCGGCCCTGCGCCGTTTCCGGGATACCGGCTTCATCAAGGGTGAGCGCCACCACAAGTCCGCCGTATTTTGCAACAAGCGGGAACACGGCGCGCATGCTCTCCTCTTTACCGTTGACGGAATTGACCATGGGTTTGCCGTTGTAAAGGCGCATCGCAAGCGGCAGCGCCTTTGGGTCGGCAGTGTCAAGCTGCAAGGGCAGGTTTGTGATGCTCTGCAGCTCCGTCGTCATGCGGGCAAGCATCGCAATTTCATCAATATCGGGAAGTCCTGCGTTCACATCCAGAATATCAGCCCCTGCGGACTGCTGGTTTAACCCTTCGCGCAGGATATAGTCCATATCCCCTTCACGGAGCGCCTGCTTCAGGCGTGCCTTGCCGGTGGGGTTGATGCGCTCGCCAATAAGCACGGTGCGCTTTGTAAAATACACCGCGCGGGAATAGCTGGAGACTACCGTATGGTCTTTTTTTGTGACGGGCAGCGGCGTAATCTCGCGGCAGCGGGAAACGAGCGCTTTGATATGCGCGGGCGTTGTGCCGCAGCAGCCGCCCAAAAGATGCGCGCCACCCTCTGCTGCCTGCACCATTAACTCCGCAAATTCCTCCGGCCCCACGTCAAACACCGTGACGCCGTTTTCCTCGCGCGGAAGCCCTGCGTTGGGGTTGAGGATGATGGGCAAGGAGCTGATTTTTTTCAACTCCTCTAAAAACGGCAGCATCTGCACGGGGCCAAGGCCGCAGTTCAACCCAAGCGCGTCCACCCGCAGGCCTTCAAGAAGCGCTACCACGCTGTGGATGTCCCCGCCTGTCAACAGCTTGCCGTTTAAATCCAGCGCGACGGTGGCGCATACGGGCAGATCGCAGCTTTCCTTGGCGGCAAGCACGGCGGCCTTTAGCTCGTACGTGTCGGACATGGTTTCGATGAGCACAAGGTCGGCCCCGGTTTCCGCCCCTGCCTTGATGGATTGGGCGAACATCGAGATCGCGTCCTCAAACCCAAGGTCGCCGAGCGGCTGTAAGAGCTTCCCCGTGGGGCCTACGTCAAACCCCACGTATTTTTTCTGCGTGCCGGAGTCGGCGGCGATTGCTTCTTTTGCGCGCGCTACCGCGGCGCGGGCCACATCCTCCGGCGTATATCCGGTACCCGCAAGCTTCTTTGCGTTGTTGCCAAACGTATTGGTGAGTATGATGTTGCAGCCCGCCGCAAGATATTGCGCGTGGATATCGCGTACCTCTTCCGGATGCGTCATGCTCCAGACGTCGGGCACCTCGCCCGGCCCCAAGCCCGCAGATTGCAGCATGGTACCCATCGCGCCGTCAAAAAACAGCAGTTCCTTGCCTAAAACATCCCGAAATCCCATGGTCACTCCTTTTTATATGCGCAGAGCGTAAGATTGCAGGCGGAGCAATCGTGTGTCGCAATCCGCCGTTCGCCCGGCTTGATGCCCATCACCGCCGTGATGGATTTGGTGGGCGTGAGCATATTCGTCTCCGTGCAGGAAAGTCCGATCTTTTTTGGCGCGTCGAGGATACGCAGAATATCGGGCTGGCAATCCAGTGATAAGTCGCCGTAGCCCGGGGAAAACCGCGGGCGCAGCATGAGCTTGCAGTCAAGACGATCTTCCAGCGCCGCCTGCGCCTCGTCGCAATAACTTTCCAAAAGCGCCGCGGCGCAGGCCTGCAGCACCACCGCCGCGGGGAGATCGGTCCTAGTATACGTCTGCATCAGCCTGTCCACCCCGGCCCCCAGGGTTGCCGCGAACAAGTACGCCTCCTTACATCCAATCAGATGCCTTGTGAGCCCGCGGCTTTGTAACCGCAGCGGCCCGAGCGCGATCTGCTCGCCTTCCGTGCGCACGTTTACCCGGAGATGGACGCATAAAAAGCGTGCGGCATTCTGCAGCGCCGGAATGCAGGCGTTTAATACGCTTTCCGTCTGTTCGTCGGGCTGCTGGCCCCGTTTATACCCCAGGTACCGGAGCGCTTCTTGGCGATCCACGTTCATAGATTACCCCTTTGCCCGGATGATATGGGAGAGGTTGTGGAAGATGCCCGCGGCGATCTCCGGCTTGTTCATGGTATAAATATGGATGCCGTTGACGCCGTTTGCGATGAGGTCGATAATCTGCTCCGTCGCATACGCGACGCCCGCCTGCTGCATGGCAAGTGGATCGTCGCCAAAACGGTCCAGGATATTCAAAAACCGCGGCGGCAGTGAGGTGCCGGAAAGCTTCACGATCCGTGTGATCTGCTTTTTGTTGGTCACGGGCATGATGCCCGCGAGTACCGGAACGGATATGCCCGCCTCGCGAATTTTATACAAAAAGCGGTAAAGCACGTTATTGTCAAAAAACATCTGGGTGGTCAAAAAATCGCACCCGGCCTCCACCTTTTCTTTCAGGTGGGCGATATCTTCCTTCTGGCTGACGCTCTGCACATGCCCTTCCGGGTAGCATGCGCCGCCGATGGAGAACCCGCCGTGCGCACGGACTTCGCGCACCAGCTCGCTTGCGTACGCGTACTGCTGCGGGGAAGGGAACGCTTCGTTCTCCGGGATATCTCCGCGCAGCGCAAGCACGTTATGGATATTGCGGGAGGAAAGCTCCCGGATGAGGCTGTTGACCTCGTCCCTGGTGGAGGAAACGCATGTCAAATGCGCAAGCGCAGTGACCTCGCATGTTGTGATGTACTCCGCCAGACGCACCGTGTTTTTGGAGGTGCCGCCGCTCGCGCCGTAGGTGACGGAAATAAAATCCGGCTTCAGCTTTGCGGTTTCACGCACCACTTCTTCCGCGCGTTCAATTTCCGCATCCTGCTTGGGCGGGAACAGCTCGCAGGATACCGTGACGTGTTTTTCCCTGAGTAGGTCTCGTATGAGCATGGATTGTACCTTTCTGGTCGGTTGCGGCTACAAAAGCCGTTTATTGGAATTACTCTACCATTGCGGCGATGGTTGGCACAATAGGAAAAGCGCTCCCTATTTGTCCGTATGGGCATATTCCTTGATCTTTTCCACGACAAACGGCGTCTCCTGGTAGACAAAGTAGTTGAGCCAGTTGCCGAAGAGCATGTTCCCGTGCGCGCGCCAAGTGACGCGGGGCCGCATGGAGCTGTCATTGTCGGGATAGTAGTTGACAGGCGGATCGATGGGCAGGCCCGCGTTCAGATCGCGCTTGTACTCCAGCTCCAGCGTTTCCGGGTCGTATTCGCTGTGTCCGGTGACAAACACCCGCCTGCCGTCGCGGCTGGCGGCAAGGTACAGCCCCGCTTCCCTGGAGGTCGCCAGCACCTCAAGCGCCGGGTGGGCGGCCACATCTTGCGTGCGCACGGTGGTGTGGCGGCTGTGGGGGGCGTAAAACAGATCGTCAAAGCCGCGCACAAGCCGGTGCGTACGGTTTTCCACCGTATGGGGGTATACGCCGAACAGTTTTTTCGGAAGGGGCTGCTTTTCGATGCCGTAGTAGTGGTACAGCGCCGCCTGCGCGCCCCAACAGATAAATAGAGAAGAAAAGACGTTCTCCGTCGCCCAATTCAACACCTGGGAAAGCTCCTGCCAGTAGGCGACCTCTCTAAAGTGCATCTGCTCCACAGGCGCGCCGGTCACAATCAGGCCGTCGAACTGCTCGTGCTTTACCTCGTCAAACGTGCGGTAGAAGGTGTCAAGGTGCGTGTGATCGGTATTGCGGGGTTGGTAACTTGCGGTGCGCAGCAGCGTCAGTTCCACCTGCAAAGAGGAGTTGCCTAATAAGCGCAATAGCTGCGTTTCGGTGATCGTCTTGGTGGGCATCAGGTTAAGCGCCGCAATTCGCAGCGGGCGGATATCCTGCTTAATAGCGCGGTCCTCGTCCATCACAAAGATGTTTTCACCGGTCAAAATATCGTAAGCGGGCAAACCGTTGGGGATTTTCACGGGCATTTGTTGTTCCTCCTTTATTCCTGGGATTTCTTGAGCGCCTGGGCGAGGTCTTCTATTAAGTCTTCCGGGTCCTCGATGCCGATGGAAAGGCGGATCATATCCGGCGTGACGCCCGCGCCTTTGAGGCCTTCTTCATCGAGCTGCGCGTGCGTGGTGCTGGCGGGATGGATAACGAGCGAACGCACGTCGGATACGTTGGCGAGCAGGGAGAACAACTCCAGCGCATCGATAAATTTTCGTCCCGCCTCGATGCCGCCCCGGATGCCGAACGTGAAGATGCCGCCGCAGCCCCTGGAGAAATATTGCTTGGCGCGTTCGTAATAGGCGTCTTCTTCGAGTGCGGGGTAGTTGACCCATGTCACGTTGGGATGGTTTTTCAGATAGTTTGCGACGGTTACGGCGTTCTCACAGTGCTTCCTCATGCGCAGGCTCAGGGTTTCAATGCCCTGCAGCAGCAAAAACGCGTTGAAGGGAGACAGGCACGCGCCGGTATCCCGCAAAAAGCCCGCGCGCAGCTTCGCCAAATATCCCGCCGCGCCAAGGTCCGCGTAAACAAGGCCGTGGTAGCTTTCATCCGGCGTGTTGTATTCTTTAAAACGGGGATTGTTTTTGAAGGAGAATGTGCCAAGGTCGGTGACGGAGCCGCCCATAGAGCTGCCGTGGCCGCCCATGTACTTGGTGAGGGAGTGCACCACAATATCGATGCCGCAGGCTTTGGAGTCAACAAGATACGGGGTGCCGAACGTGTTGTCCGCAATCACAGGCAGGCCGTGTTTATGCGCGATTTCCGCGATCTTGTGAAAATCGGGAATGTTGATGTTGGGGTTGCCGAGCGTTTCCAGGTACACGCAGCGGGTTTTCTCATTGATCAGGGACTCCAGCTTTATAAAATCCTCCGGGTTGACGGAATGCACCTTGATGCCGTAACGGACTGTAAACCGCTGGAATAAGAGCGTGTACGTGCCGCCATAGAGCGTGGAAAGGGAAATGATCTCGCTGCCGGTTTCAGCCAAATTCTGTATCGCCGCCAAAATGGCCGCCATGCCGGAGGCAAAACAGACCGTGCCCACACCGCCTTCGAGCGCCGTGACGCGCTCCTCCAATACGGCGACAGTCGGGTTGCTTAGCCGCGTATAGATGCTGCCGGGCTTTTCCAAAGCAAACTGCGCCGCCGCGTCCGCCGCATCCTCAAACTGGTAGGCGGTAGTCTGGTAAATGGGGACGGCGCGCGCGCCTGTCGTAGGGTCCGGCGCATAGCCTGCATGCGCCTGCAAGGTATCAAACCGATATTGTTTTGCCATGTGTTTTCCTCCTCAATTCTTTATCAATCATCATTCGCGTACCAATGAAAAAGGCCCTGCTTCGCGTCTTGCGAAGCAGGGCCATAACAACAAATGGCGTTCCCGCTAAACTGCCGTTACCGGCATTCGCAACACGCAAATTGGCGCGGAACGCATCATCATTCCGCGCTTGGGCATCATCATGAAAACAACTGCGAACGGCTTCATGATTAAAACGTTCCTCCTTTCCTCGCGTGTCGTGGTTTGTATGCAATGGTACCTTAGAGGCAAGCCCACTGTCAAGTGAAAAATATATGGTATATATTAATACGCGATACCCTGGGCAAGCATGGCGTCCGCTACTTTCAAAAAACCGGCGATATTCGCGCCCAGCACTAAATTTCCGGGTTCGCCGAATTCTTCGGAGGCGGCGTATGCCTTTTGGTAGATGCCCGCCATGACGGTCCTAAGCATTGCATCCACCTCTTCAAACGTCCAACTGAGCCTTTGGCTGTTTTGCGACATTTCCAGCGCCGATGTCGCAACGCCGCCCGCGTTTGCGGCTTTGCCCGGTCCGTACAATATCCCGGCCCGTAAGAATGCGTCCGCAGCTTCGGGCGTACACGGCATGTTTGCGCCCTCGGCTACGGCAATGCAGCCATTTTGAATAAGCAGTGCGGCGCTTGCTTCATCCAGCTCATTCTGCGTTGCGCAGGGCAGGGCGATGTCGCAGGGAACGCGCCATATATTGCGGCAGTCTTCGTAGTATTCTGCGCCGGTGACATGGGTTGTATACGCGTGCAGCCTGCAGCGTTCCACTTCCTTGAGCTGCTTGACAATATCCAGCTGAATACCGTTTTTGTCATAGATATAGCCGCAGGAGTCGCTCATGGCCACAACCGTTGCGCCAAGCGCCGCCGCTTTTTCCGCAGCGTAGATCGCCACGTTGCCGGATCCGGAAACGACGACCGTCTTCCCCGCAAAGGAAGTTCCTTTTTGTTTGAGCATCTCCTGTGTAAAATAACAGACGCCGTAACCGGTCGCCTCTTTGCGGCCAAGCGAGCCGCCATAGGAGAGGCCTTTTCCGGTCAGCACGCCGGTGACGTCGTTTTTGAGACGCTTGTACTGCCCATAGAGGTAGCCGATTTCCCGCGCTCCGACGCCAATGTCGCCTGCGGGCACGTCCGTATCCGGGCCAATGTGATGGCGAAGCTCCGTCATAAAGGATTGGCAGAACCGCATGATTTCCATATCGCTTTTGCCTTTGGGGTCAAAATCCGCGCCGCCCTTTGCGCCGCCGATGGGAAGCCCCGTCAGCGCGTTTTTGAATATCTGCTCGAACCCTAAGAATTTGAGGATAGAGGCATTCACGGAAGGGTGGAACCGAAGCCCGCCCTTATACGGGCCGATGGCGGAATTGAACTGATAGCGGTAGCCGCGGTTGACCCGCACATTGCCCGCATCGTCTACCCAGCTTACACGGAACTGTATGGCGCGTTCGGGCTCCACAATGCGCTCTAAGATGCCCATTGTTTTCAATTCCGGGCGGCGTTTGACAACCGGGGCGAGGGAGGCTAACACTTCTGTTGCGGCTTGCAGGAATTCCGGTTCGTGTTGGTTCCGGCGTGCGAGGGTATCGAGCACGCTTGCAATATAAGGATCGTGGACTTGCATATTACCTCCTTGTAATCTTGCACAAATATCGTACAGGGCATTCCCTGTTAAGAAGCGCTTCGGTAAGAGTATGGGAAACCAATCTGGATTGCCGCCATATGCCGCATCTTTGCGCATATTTATGTGTTCTTCCTGAATGTCCATCATTATTTGTGGGCCATAGTTCCTGCAAATGACGAACATTAGATATATTATATATGACATATCATCAAAAAATCAATGCAAAAAAAACAAGAACGGCAAAAATATCCGCTCCTGTTGGACAAATTCTAAATGAAAGGGCGCAGGGTGCTTTGCTTATAAATGCATACTTATACGATATGGTTTATTCTTTCAGGGCGGATTCCAATAGGCTTCTGAGCTTCACCGGGTCGGCTTTGCCCGCGGTCGCCTTCATGACGTGGCCCATAATGGCCTGCAGGGCGCTTGCCTTACCCGCACGGTAATCCGCTACGGCGTTGGGGTTTGCGGTGATGGCAACAGTCAGATGCTCCCTGAGCACAATTTCGTCGCTGATCTGCTCCAGCCCCAGACGTTTCACAATGCCCGCGGGTGCTTCGTCCGCTTCCCACATGACCGCAAGTGCCTTTTTGCCCGCGCTGCTGTTGATGCTGCCGGTACCGATCAGTTCGCACAGCGCAGCCAAATGGCCCGCGCCAATCCGGATGGCGGCGTCTTCTTCCTGTCCTCGCAGGCGGAATACCTCGCTGATTAAGAGGTTTGCAAGCAGTTTGGGGTAGGCGGTATGCTTTGCCGCTTCCTCAAAATAATCCGAAACCGCCTGCTCGTTGGTCAAAAGCGACGCGTCGTAGCCGGAAAGCCCATACTGCCGCATATAAATTGGCTTGCGCTCTTCGGGCAGCAGCGGAATTTCACGCTGCAGGCGTTCGATCTCTTCTTTGGACAATTCCACAGCGCAAAGATCCGGGTCGGGGAAGTATCGGTAATCGTTCGCGTTTTCCTTCCTGCGCATGGAGGAGGTTTTACCTGTCGCCTGGTCAAACCGGCGGGTTTCCTGCACAATCGGTTCGCCCGCTTCAATCGCCGCGATCTGGCGTGCCGTCTCAAATTCAATCGCACGGCGGACGGACTGGAAAGAATTCAGGTTCTTGGTTTCCGTACGCGTACCCAATACTTCCGAACCCATGGGGCGGACGGAAAGGTTGACGTCGCAGCGCATGCTGCCCTCGTTCATTTTGCAGTCCGATATGCCGGTGTAAAGGATGGTGGCGCGGAGCTTTTCCAAAAAGTCAATGGCCTCCTGCGCACTCCGCATATCCGGCTCGGTGACGATTTCAATGAGCGGTACGCCGCAGCGGTTGCAGTCGAACAGCGTCCCAAGGTTCGCGTCGTGCGTCAGCTTGCCTGCATCCTCCTCGATGTGGATGCGCGTTAGCTGTACCTTCTTTTCGCCTGCAGGGGTCTCGATGGTCAGGTACCCGCCTTCGCACAGCGGCAGATCGTACTGAGAAATCTGATACGCCTTGGGGAGGTCGGGGTAGACGTAGTTCTTCCTATCAAGCTTGGAGTAGGGGGCAATGTTGCAGTGCGTTGCAAGCCCCGCCTTGACGGCGTACTCCACCACCTTTTCGTTCAACACCGGAAGCGCCCCCGGCATGCCCATGCATACAGGGCAAATCTGCGTGTTGGGCGGCGCGCCAAATATGGTGGGGCAGGAACAGAAGATTTTACTCTCCGTCTTTAACTCAATATGGATTTCCAGACCGATGACGATTTCGTATTGCATTGTGTTACCTCCCAAATGCGGGCGCAGTCAGGTGGTATGCGCCGTATTCCCGTTCATACGCCGCGCCAAGGTTCAGCAGCGTATACTCATCAAACGCTTTCCCGACAAGCTGCATGCCCACCGGCAGGCCTTCCGTTTCCCCACAGGGAAGGGAAAGCGCCGGAAGCCCCGCGATATTGACGGGCACCGTGCAGATATCACCCAAATACATTTCCAGCGGGTCCGCCGTCTTTTCGCCGATGCGGTAGGCTGCCGTGGGGGCGACGGGGGAGAGGATCGCGTCAAACGTTTCAAACACCTTCAAATATGCCTCTGAAAGCAGCGTACGGATTTGCAGCGCTTTTTTGTAGTACGCGTCGTAATATCCGGCGGAAAGCGCGAACGTACCCAAGAGTATGCGGCGCTTGACCTCGGGGCCGAACCCTTCGCTGCGGGATTTTAAATACAATTCCTCCAGCGTTTCGCAGCCTTCGGCGCGGTAGCCGTAACGCACGCCGTCGAACCGGCCAAGGTTTGAGGAGGCCTCCGCGCTTGAAATGATGTAGTAGGCGGGAAGCGCGTTACTAAGCATGGGCATGCTCACTTCCGCAACTGTCGCACCCATCCCTTCAAAGCGCTTTGCCGCTTCCAGTATGGCGGCTTTGACGCCGGGGGAAATGCCTTCGCCCAAAAACTCCTTGGGCAGCGCCAGCCGCTTGCCTTTGACATCGCCTGTGAGGGCTGCGGCAAACCCCGTCTCTTTTCCGGGTACGGAGGTACTATCCTGTTTGTCGTAGCCGCAGATTGCGTCCAACACCAACGCGGCGTCCTCCACCGTTTTTGTCAAAGGCCCGATCTGGTCGAGCGAGGACGCGAACGCGATCAGCCCATAGCGGGAAACCCGGCCATAGGTCGGCTTCATGCCCACCACGCCGCAGAACGCGGCGGGCTGGCGGATGGAGCCGCCGGTATCGGAGCCAAGCGCAAACGCCGCTTCGTCCGCGGCGACCGCCGCGGCGGATCCGCCGGAGCTGCCGCCCGGCACGCGGGTAAGATCGCGGGGGTTTTTCGTCAGCTGCATGGCGGAGTTTTCGGTGCTGGAACCCATGGCGAATTCATCCATGTTGGCCTTACCCAGGAACACGCAGCCTGCATCCGTCAGCTTTTGTACCGCTGTCGCGTCATAGGGTGAACGGAAGTTATGTAGTATTTTAGAAGCGCAGGTTGTATGCCCCCAGGTGGTGCACATGTTGTCCTTGAGTGCAAGCGGTACGCCCGCAAGAGGCGGGAGCGTCTCTCCATTTTTGCGCTTTTGATCGATGCGATCCGCCTGTTTCATGGCGTGCTCGGAAGCGACGGAAAGGTACGCGCCTACGCGCCCATCCGCTTCTTCAATACGGTTGAGGTAAGCCTCCGTGGCCTCGCGCGCGGAGACTTCTTTGCTTGCAAGCTGTTTTGCGAGCGCCGCGGCGCTCAAACGCGTCAATTCTTTCATGGCTCCCCCTTATTCGATGGCGCTGGGCACGCGGATATAGTCCCCATGCATGGAAGGGACGTTGGCTAAAAGCGCCTCCCGCTCGCACGGCTTTGTTTCATCCGGGCGGAATACGTTGTGGAGCGGCACCACATGCGCGGTCACGGGCACGCAGCCCGTGTCCACGCCATCCAGTTGCCCCGCAAAGCCGATGATGGCGGAAAGTTCCTGCTGCATGCTTTTTTTCTCGGCATCCGTGAGCTGCAGGGAAGCAAGCTGCGCCACCCGGCCGATATCGAACGCTTCTTCCGCTATCCTCTTCTTTACTTGCTTTTCGCCTGCTGCCACCGTTTCGGGCGTAGCGTCCCCGGTGAGGATATGCAACTCCTTCAACTGCGCCGCATCCACCGGATCGGGCGCGTTGGTGAGCAGGCACTTTGCGTCCTTGGTCTTGGGGAAGGCCGTGACGTCGCGCAAAGAATCCGCGCCCAAGAGCAGCATCACCAGCCGGTCGAGACCGAATGCGAACCCGCCGTGCGGCGGCGTGCCGTAGCGGAATGCGCGGATAAAGAAGCCGAACCTGCGTTCCACCTCTTCATTGGATAATCCCAGCGCCTGGAACATCAGCTTCTGCACCTCGCTGTTGTGGATACGGATGCTGCCGCTGCCTAGCTCAATGCCGTTTAATACCACGTCATACGCCTGCGCGCGCACGCGGCCTGGATCGGAAAACAGGTAGGGGAGATCCTCCTCATATGGCATGGTAAACGGATGGTGTGTCGCCATCCAGCGGTTTTCCTCTTCGGAATACTCAAACTCCGGGAAATCCGTCACGATCAGGAACGCGAACTGGTCCTTGGGCCTAAGGTTTAGCATATCGCCAAGCTCCAGCCTTAACCCGCCCAGCACCCTGCGCACGGTGGAAAGCTTATCCGCACAGAACAGGATGAAATCGCCGGGCTTGCCGTCCACGCGGTCTAATAATTCCTGCCACACGTCGTCGCTGAAATATTTCGGCAGGATGGAGTTGATGCTGCCGTCCTCGCGGATCAAAATCCACGCCATACCTTTTGCGCCGTAGCTTTGCGCGCGCACGGTCAGTTCCTCGATTGTGGTCTTAGAAAAACTTGCGCCGCCCTTGACGTTAAGCACCCGCACATAACCCTTTTTTTCCGCCACGTTTTTGAACACGGCGAAAGAGCTTTTGGAGGTAATATCCGTGACGTCTATGATCGGGAGCCCAAAGCGGATATCCGGCTTGTCGCTGCCATAGGTGTCCATGGCCTCGTGCCAGGTCATGCGGGGAAAAGGCTCCGTGATATCGATCCCTTTGATTTCCCGCATCATGTGTTTAAAGAGGCGCTCCAAATGCTGCAGGATTTCTTCCTGCCCCACAAAGGAAAGCTCCATATCAAGCTGGGTAAATTCCGGCTGGCGGTCAGCCCGCAGGTCTTCATCGCGGAAACAGCGCGCCACCTGGTAGTAGCGGTCAAGCCCGCCCACCATCAACAGCTGCTTGAATATCTGGGGGCTTTGCGGCAGCGCGTAGAAGGAACCGGCATGCACGCGGCTGGGCACCAGGTAATCCCGCGCGCCTTCGGGCGTGCTTTTCGTGAGGATCGGCGTTTCCACATCCACAAAGCCGTCCGCGTCCAGATAATCCCGCGCGGCTTTGACCACCCGGTGCCGGAAACGCAGAGCTTCCTGCATCTGCGCCCGGCGAATATCCAGAAAGCGATATTCCATGCGCAGGTCTTCGCGCACCTTCGCGTTGTCCTCAAGCGAAAACGGCAGCGGGTCGGCCTCGCTGATGAGCGTTACTTTGTCCGCCGCAAGCTCGATCGTACCGGTTAATAGCTTATCGTTATACGTTTCCTCGTCCCGGATGCGCAAGATGCCTTCCACCATCAGCACGGATTCAAGCTTTACGTTCTCCGCAACGGCGAACTCCTCCCTGGTGAGCGCGTTCAGGTTGCACACCACCTGCAGCGTGCCCTTGCAATCCCTGAGATCCAGGAATATGACGCCGCCCATGTCGCGCTTATGGAACACCCATCCGCTCGCCTTGATGCGCTCGCCTACCTGCGCTTCTGTAAGAGCCCCGCAATGCGCTGTTCGAAACATGCTTTTTCCTCCTGACTCTGCTCAAAGGTATAAAAAAACAGCCTTCCATCCCGTTTGGGACGAAAGACTGCAGTCTCACGCGGTACCACCCAATGTAGCGCAAAGCACTCACTCTGTGACGACGCGCCATTTCCTAAAAGGATTAGGCGGATCGTTTCCGGCTGTAACGCGCCGGGCGCGTCCGAGTCTACTTCGCTTACGCTGTTCGGTCGGAGGCTCCGAGCTGTTCTTCCCCTGTACGCGCCGTACCGCTCTTCCACCAATAAGCAGCTCTCTGTGCCGTATCATACAGGCTACTCGTCTCTTCATCGCCCTTTTTCTAAGTTAACCAATAGTATGAACGCATTATACCGTCCGTTATGCGCTTTGTCAACGGTTTTCCTTATGGTATGCCGATACGTTCGCCCGGGCGACCCGTATCCGAAATAAAAATGTTTTCAACCTGCATCACCATCCTATATAGACGCACATATATATGTAATACGGAAAGGGAAAACCGGTACCCTCTTCCAACCGGGCAGCGGGCCGCTCACGCATCCTGCACTGCCTTACAACCTTATACAGAAGCCTCCAGAGCGAAACGCTCAAAAAAAGCCTCACACCGCCCAAGGGGACGCCCTTGGGCGGTGCTTATTTATATCGTAAAAGCGGCTCGCCGCTTTTGCGCGTTCCATGCAGGGCGACAGAGCGCCCTGCTATGCTACCAAAACAATTGCTTGGCTCAAAGAAATCCAGTGCGCAGCGCCTGCTTTTAGCATATAGTTAAGTTACATCCGCCCTATATCAGGGCCTCCGGCCTTACGCGCTTGCGCGCAACTTCCGAAACGGATATAATGATAGCTGCTTTATAAAGGAATCACGCATGAGGAGGAGAGACTGTGGAACAGAAAAAATCGGTTTTGAGCGGTATCCAGCCATCCGGCGTGCTCACGCTGGGCAATTATATCGGGGCTCTCCGCAATTGGGCGAAGCTGCAGGCGGACTTCAACGCATATTATTGCGTGGTGGATATGCACTCCAT
>JAEYCM010000047.1 GCA_023455425.1 Bacillota bacterium
CAATCCGGGTTGCCCGCAAGACGAGGGCGATCGTATGGCAGAACATCCTGTTTGCCATGGGCGTAAAGGTCGTATTGCTCGGCTTATCCGCTTTGGGCATGGCGACCATGTGGGAAGCGGTGTTTGGAGACGTAGGCGTTACGGTCATTGCTATTTTGAACGCCATGCGGGCGATGAAGGTGATAAGGGCGTAATACCTTTTCACGGGCTGGTTATGAAAAAATCACGCGGGAGCAGGCCTCCCGCGTGATTTAAAAGCAAGAAACGGAAATAACAAACGCTCCGGGGACAGCTTCCATCTACACTGGCAATGCGCATCTCCATCCTCAGAACGACCGCATCTCTTCAGGCTCTGATTTCTGCCTGTCTTCCTTGATACGTTGCGTACGCCCGGGCCTCCAAAATCCTGCAATCATAGCCTGCGGAGGAGATGCTGATGCACCCGTAGGTCGGCTTTGCCCTGCCGTGGCCATAGAGGTTGCAGGAACCGGGGTTAAAGAGCGTAAAACCCTGTTCTTCCTCATTGAACGGCACATGCGTATGGCCAAAGAGCACGATATCCGCGTTGACGGAGCGCCCTTTGAGATAGATGGTGTTGAGGCCGTTTTTGACGTTAAATAGATGCCCGTGCGTCATATACAGGCGGCGTCCTTCTACTTTTAGCACCTGCTCCGTCTCGCCGGAGCCAAAAAAATCCGTATTGCCCATGACAAAATGCATGGGGATATAGGGGAAGCGGTCCCGCAGAGAGAGCGCATCGCCGTAATGGTCCCCCAGATGCAGCACCATCTGCGGCTGTTCGTGCAGGATGGCGTCGGCCATGGTTTCTATATCGGTATGCGAATCCGAAAATACAAGCAGTTTCATAGCGTTCCCTCTTTCCCGCGTCATGACGAAGTAATCCATATATCGTCATTTTCCGGGAAATAATTGAGTCTTTTCGCACAATGCGTATTCATTTTTTACGCATATATGTGTACCCACACATTCTAATGCAACGAATATTACATTTCAATTTTATATTGTAGCAGGATTGGGGATAGTTGGTGAATTTTTTATCAAAAATGTATGCTATAATAGTTTGGCGGAAAATTTGCAATGATCTGGAAGGAACAACATGAAACGTGGATTGCTTCGGACGGCGGGGATATTGCTTTGCATTGTGCTCGCGCTTGCGGCGGCGGCGCTTGCGCTGTTTTGGAACGAACTTGGAAGCCTGTCCTCCCTCAAAAAGCTGGACGGCTATGGCATGTTCCAAATGACCTATTATGGGGAATACGGCTTTGAGGAGTTTTTAAAGACGGGCGCAAAGAAGGACAGCGATATCGAGGCGTTCGTTACAAAGCGGCTGTTAAAGGGCATCCCCATCGATCTGGGCGTAACGGGAGACGGATGCACCGCCTTTGTTACGCGCAATGAAAACGGGGAAGTGCTCTACGCAAGAAACTTTGATTTTTCCTATGCGCCTTCGCTGCAGGTATTTACAAAGCCGGATCATGGATATGCGTCGGTTTCCACCGTAAATCTTTCTTTTGCGGGGTATTCGGAAGAGCGTTTGCCGGATGGCATGCGGCTTCAAAGCTTTCTCACGCTTGCGGCGCCGTTTTTGCCGTTTGACGGAATGAACGAAAAAGGCCTTGCCATTGCGCTGCTGGCGGTGCCGGAGGCGCAGCTAAACTTTGAGGAAGAGAAGGTGACGCTCAACACCACCACTGCCATCCGGCTTGTGCTGGACCATGCGGCGACGGTGGAGGAAGCGGTGGAGCTTTTAAAACACTACAACATCTATTTTTCCGCCGACGTTACGTGCCACTACCTGATTGCGGACGCTTCCGGAAAATCCGTGATCGTGGAGTTCTGGGACGGCGCGTTACAAACGGTGACAACAGAGGAACCGTACCAGATCGCTTCCAACTTCATTGCCTACCAGGACCTGAACATCGGGGAAGGGTATACGGAATTTGAGCGGTATGACGCGGTGGAAGACGCGATACGGGCGGGTAACGGCGCATTGTCTATCGAGCAGGCGGCCGGTGTGCTAAAGGACGTCGGCATCCGCGACGGGCTGCAAGATAAATTACAGTGGTCGGTGGTGTATAACCTTTCCACCCTGGAGGGCACGATATTTGCCCACCGAAATACGGAAAATCAGATTGCTTTTGCGCTTAGGCCGTAGTGCGCAAGTCAACGAAGAAAAGGAGAATAACAACGTGATTGTGGAAGTGGTGCCGTATCGTGCGGAATGGAAGGAGATGTTCCGCGAAGAAGCGGAACGGATCCGGGGAATATTGGGGGATGAGCTGGTGCGCGTGTTTCATATCGGCAGCACGTCCGTGCCCGGCATACAGGCAAAGCCCGTGATCGATCTGATGCCGGTGGTAAGGGACATTCAAAGGCTCGATGCATACGATACGGAGTTTATGGCGCTTGGGTATGAGCCTATGGGCGAGTATGGCATCCCCGGCAGGCGGTTTTACAGAAAAGGAGGGGAGCGGCGCACGCACCATATCCACGCGTTCCAGTACGACAATGCGTACGGCATACTCCGCCATGCTTCGTTTTGCGCGTATTTAAGAGCATTCCCCGCCGTACGGGACGAATATGCGGCATTAAAAGCCGGGCTTGCGAAGCAATTCCCGGCGGATATTGAAGCGTATTGCGATGGAAAGGACGCTTTTGTAAAACAGGTGGAGCGTGAAGCGCTGCTATGGTACTGGAATGGGGCGGAATCCCTGCTGTAAAGAGCGCGTTTATTGAAAAAGCTCCTCATAGGGAGCATCCAGTACGATTTTGATGGCGGTGAGCTCTTCTACTGAGATGTGGCGGATACCCGCTTCAATTTTTGCCAAAGTGCCGCGGGAGATATCGCAGCCGCGCACCTGCAGCTGCGCGCAAAGCTGCTCCTGTGTCATGGTTTTTGCCGTACGCAGCCGGCGGATATTTGCGCCCATGTGTTTATTCGATTTTATATGTTGATGCATCTCATGTGGTTGTTCCATAAAGTTACATTTATTCCAAACTAAAAAATTTTTAGCACAATGCATTGATTATAGAAAAAGGGCATGCTATAATTGCTCCGATAATGGAGCGGGGAGCAATATTTATGCCGGATTATAAAAAGCTGTACCTGACGCTTCTCAACACCGTATCTACAACCATCGATCATCTGAAAGCCGCACAATGCAACGTGGAAAACGCGTATATAGAAAGCGCGGAGCCTTCGCTGCATATTGTTCCCGACTGTCACGAGGAACAAACAAAAGCCGCCGAATGACTTCCGGCGGCCTTTTTGTGTGAAAGCTGTTTTTGGGCGCGGTTATCCGCGCCTTTTGAATGCCACGCGCATAAACTTGTTTTTTCCCCGGCTCAATACGCCCTCCGTCCGTACGGTCAAGGCGCTGTCGCTGATAGGCTCGCCGTTAAATTTGACGCCTTTTCCTTCTATCAGACGCCGTGCTTCGGAATTGGAGGAGGCAAAGCCCGCAAGCTTTAAAAGCTCCAGTATGGAAACGCCCTCTTGCGCAATGAAGAGCGTCTCCATCTGTTCGGGCGCGTTGCCTGCGGCGATCATTAGGTAACGCCGCTCCGCTTCCACCGCGGCAGGCGCTCCATGGTAGCGCGTTATGATCTCCCGGGCAAAGAGGAAATGCGCCCGGTGCATATCCTGCTCCAGTAAAGGGAGGTAGACCGCAGCGTCAATATCCGTCGTCAGGCGGAAATAGTCGCCCAGTACCGTATCCGGCACGCGCATGCATTTTTCAAACATTACGCCCGCGGGCTCGCTGATGCCGATGTAGTTATCCAATAACTTGCTCATTTTCTCGATACCGTCAAGACCCGGCAAAAGCGGGAACGTGATGACCTCCTGCGGCGGCTGGCCGTAATCCTTTTGCAGCGCGCGCCCTACCAAGAGGTTGAACGTCTGGTCCGTACCGCCCACCTCGATATCCGCATGCAGCGCCACAGAATCGTACCCCTGCATCAAGGGATAGAAAAGCTCGTGCAGCCCGATGGGCTGCTGCGAGAGGTAACGGTTTTTAAAATCATCCCGTTCCAGGATGCCCGCAAGCGTGTATTTTCCCGCAAGGGAGAGCACCTCCGCAAAGCTCAGTTTATTAAGCCACTCCGAATTGTAGGTGATTTTCGTCTTTTCCGGGTCCAGTATTTTTGTCACCTGTTCAAAGTAACTTTGGCCGTTTTCCCGCGTCTGCTCGAATGTCAGCGGCGGGCGGGTCTTGTTCCTGCCGGAAGGGTCGCCGATCATGCCGGTAAAATCGCCGATCACGAACCAGATTTCATGCCCCGCGTCCTGCAGCAGCCTTAATTTGCGCAGTACCACCGAATGCCCCAGATGTAAATCCGGACGGGAAGGGTCTGCGCCCAGCTTGACTTTCAATGGCCTGCCGCTGCCCAAGCGTTCCTGCAACCCTTCGTAAGAGAAAATGTCCACCGCGTCGCGTTGAATAAGCGCCAATATTTCATTCCGGTCCATATTGTTGTTCCTTTCTCTGAAGCCAAATAAAAAGGCGGCCCAAAGCTTTTTGCCTTGAGCCGCCGGATCGCCTAAGTGTGGTTACAAAGGCAACAGCAACCCAAGCCTGTTTCCGTAATAGTAAGAAACAGACTCGTAAGAGGAAGCGACTGTCCTGTTAAAACCGCGCATGGAGTACCCCCGGGTAAGAATTGTGCATACTATAACAGGGAATCTAGCATCTGTCAATTGACTTTATGCGCCCTATTTGCTATCCTACTTACGAATTGCATAACAAAGGCGATGAAAAGAACCAGTACGCATACGGAACCTTTTAAGAGAGAAGATGGTTGGTGCAAATCTTCAGGGGAATATGCGGAACCCGTCTTGGAGCTGCGGGCCATAACGAATGTGTTCCAGTAAGGCCTGCCGGAATCCCACCGTCACAGGGGAGGCGTATTGTTGTACGCATGAGCGCAGAGAAAAATTCTCTGAATTTAGGTGGTACCGCGGACCCGCAGGGTTCGCCCTAAGCGAAATGTCGCTTGGGGCGTTTTTATTTTTAGGGATTGTAGGAGGCAGTAATATGAAGATCGACCGGCTGGTGGGGGAACGGTTTAAGGAGCGTCCGTCGGACTGCGTGATAGACAGCCACGCGCTGATGATCCGCGGCGGCTACATGAAGTATGTCGCAAACGGCATTTACTCGCTCTATACGCCATTAAAGCGCATTACGCGCAAGATCGAGCAGATCATCCGGGAGGAAATGGATGCAATCGACGGGCAGGAAGTCCTGTTCCCCGTAGTGCTGCCCGGCAGCCTGTGGGAGGAATCCGGCAGGTTCACAAGTGTGGGCAGCGAGCTGATGCGCATGAAGGACCGGAACGGCAGCCCCATGGTGCTGGGCATGACGCATGAGGAAGCCGCCGTGCAGCTCGTGCGCGAATACGGCCAGAGCTATACGAAATACCCCTTCATGATCTACCAGATCCAGACCAAGTTCCGCGACGAGGCACGCCCGCGCGGGGGATTGATCCGCGTGCGCGAGTTTACCATGAAGGACGCGTACTCCTTCCATACCTCGCAGGAGGATTTGGAGCAGTATTATGAACAATGCCTGCACGCGTATGAGCGCATCTTCGCCCGGGCAGGGATACCGGAAGTCATTTCTGTATTGTCCGATAGCGGCATGATGGGCGGCAACGTCTCGCATGAATTCATGCTGCTCACCCCGGTTGGCGAGGATACCATCGTGCTCTGCAACGAGTGCGGCTACCGCGCCAATATGGAGACAGCGGAAAGCATCATCCACAATGAAATGCCGGATACGCTGGAAGAGGCAACGCTGGTCCATACCCCGCACCAGCAGACGATAGAGGATGTGTGTAATTTCCTCCACCTCCCCACGGATCATTCCATCAAGGCTGTGGTGTACCAGCGCAACGCGGACGACAGCTACGTGCTGCTCTTTATCCGCGGGGATCTGGAAGTGAACGAAACGAAGCTGACGAATATGGTGGGGGATATCCACCCCGCCGTCATTACGCCGGACTCCGGCCTGCATGCGGGCTACATCGGGCCCTACAACCTCAAGACGAACGCGACGGTGCTCTTTGACAAATCCCTGGAGGGTGCTGGCAACCTCTGCTGCGGCGCGAATAAGGAGGAATATCACTATACCGGCGTGCAGCTGGAGCGTGACTGCGGGAAGATCACCTATCAGGACTTTGCAAAGGCCAAGGAAGGCGGCATTTGCCCCGCGTGCGGCAAGCATAGCGTCACCATTTCCCGGGGCATTGAGGTGGGCAACATCTTCCAGCTCGGCACGAAGTATTCAAAATCCATGGGCATGCAGTATCTTGATAAGGACGGCACGCTCAAAAACCCCATCATGGGTTGCTACGGCATCGGCGTAGGGCGGCTTGCGGCCTCTGTGTGCGAGGTGCATCATGACGATTACGGCCCGATCTGGCCGATTTCTATCGCCCCCTGGCATGTGCACCTGTGCTGCGTGCGCGCGGACGATGTGGAGGCGCATGTGCTTGCCGATGTGCTCTACCAGAGCCTGCAGCGTAAGGGCTTGGAGGTGGTGTACGACGACCGCGCGGTGAGCGCGGGCGTGATGTTCTCCGACGCGGACCTCTTGGGCGTCCCCGTGCGCGTGGTGGTCAGCCCCCGCAACCTCAAGGAGGGCTGCGTGGAGCTTTCGACCAGAGATAAAAAGGTCAGCCGCAAGGTGCCCGTTGCCGAGGCCGCGGATGCGGTAGTCGGGCTGGTGAAAGAGCTGATGGGAAGCGTGGGGGAGTAGGGCATAGACTGTATGCATAGGCAATCCCGAAGGGCAGATGCCCTTCGGGATTTTTTTCATTGGCTCTGTTAGATAATAATATTGGTAATTGAATGCAATAGCAGGAGGGATGTGCTCCCCCTACTAAGTTCAAAATAATGACAGAACGCATTTAAAATTGTAAATATTTACAAAGACGATTTCCTATCTTCAAGGGCCTCTGATGACTTACTCTTTTATTTAGGTGATTTTCAATATAATCATGTTCTTCATCACCAACAACGAAAAATGTTGCACAATAGTTTGTATCAGGTTGTCCGCTTACCCCTCCATAATATTTTACGCCATCTATCAAGACAACATAGTTGTCAGACCAAGCAAATCCAATAGATAGTAATTTGCTGGGATGCCCATTAAAACCAAGAAATTCGCAAGCTTTTCCTTGTTCTCTTAAATACCTTATTAATCCGATAATCGGCTCTTCGGTTGGATCATTAAAATATTTATCTGGTACGATAAATTCCATTTTATGGTTAGACATCATTACGCCCTCTTTCTAACAGCGCTTCTTCATTATTTTGTTCTCGGATAGGGCCTTTTTTCCGCTGTCAGCCCAACGAGATAATCCACACTCGTCTGATAATACAGCGCAAGCTGTACCATCAGGTGGAGCGGGATATCCCGCTCGCCGCGCTCATATTTGGAATAAAGGGAACGGTCGCATTCTAAATATTCTGCGATCTGTTTTTGTGAAAAATCATTGTCTTCACGCATGTCCCGGATTTTTAATCTCACTTCCATCACCCGTGTCCATTATAAAAATAGGACATATTGTCCATTGACGTTTGGGACTAATTGTCCCATAATGGACGTGAGGTGATACAAATGCCGGAGTATCAGGCGATGTATTTGGCGCTTCTGAATGGATTGGAGGATGCGGTAAACTGCCTGAAGCGCGCCCAGCAGGCGTGCGAGGCGCTCTATCTGGAAGGGGACGCAAAGCTGTCCGTTTTAGGACCACCAGAACATGCAAAAGCCGCCGATCAGGAGGCGACTTTTTAGCACAGCACGGTCCGTTCAAGGCTTGGTGAAGTCCCATCTGTGCCAGTGCATTGATTTCAGCTTGAATATATTGGTTCATCCCTGTATGATGGCAAGTGATAGTGTTTTTTGCATGCCAATGGTACATCGGATATGTAGGGAACACGACATTTCGATGGGGAGAAACAGGCATGGACATTCTTGATTACCTGAAAAAGAAAAGTATCAAACGGTCTATCATTCTGATGATATTCTTTGCGCTCTTTACAGTACCGGGCGTCATGATACTCATGGAGAAGCCGGAGGCGCCGTTGGAGCTCACTGGCGTCTCTTATGAGGACGTCGGGAGCGGGACCGGCGTTTCTATTGCACACTTTTACCCCATTTCCGAGTTTGCCACAGAGGAGGAGGATGGGCATACTTACCACTACTATACCATCGCTGTGGTCGCCCCCAACGAGGAGCTCTACCTCATGGGGCTGCGTACCACGCAGGAACGGAGCGAAACGCTTGCTCCGCTATTTGAAACCGAGGAGATGGTAGAGGCAGGCTTTCCTGCTTTCGGCAATATTTATACCCTCAGCGGCGACGCGCGCGCCTACTTCGAGGAGATGCTGGTTGAGCAGGAGGTCCCCGCCGACATTCCTGTTGCGTATTACTACCTGGAGGACAATGGCTATACTCCCCAATCCGAGCATACCACCACGCTTGTAATGGGCGCGCTTTTGATCGCCATGGGGCTGCTCATGGCATACTTCCCCATAAAGGCGCTCACCGGCGGCTTCCAGAAGAAGATCACTGCGGCGGCGGCAGTTGCCGCTAACCCGCAGCAGTTCCTCTCTGAACTGGGTGAGTTCTACGAGCAGACAACGCCCGTCCACGGCGTGCGGATGGACCAATTTCGGCTGCTCTTTCAAGCGGGTATGGATTCCGTATTGATCGATCCGCAGAACCTTGCCTGGGTATACATAAAGCAGACGCGCCACCGCGTATACTTTATCCCTGTATTCAGCAGCTACCGTGTACTCTTCCTCACAAACGACAGGAAGACCTACAGCCTTGATGTCCGTTCCGAGAAAAACGCGCAGGAGGTCCTCTCCTACATGATGGCGATTTACCCGGACATTGCGGTCGGCTACAACAAGCAGGTGGAATCCCTGTATAAAAAAGACCCTGCCGCGCTGAAGCTGGCCGCGCGCGAGGCGCGTTCGCAGCATGGCGCGCAGGCGTAGCGTTGGTACGTTTCTGTGGCATGTGGTTAGGCATAGGCTTCAGACATTTGAGCAAATCAGCGGCCCGGATTGCATGCAGTCCGGGCCGCGTTGACTTTCGGTAGGTGTCCTATCGGCTTTTCTTAAAAAGGAGTTATAGGAGAATGATGGACCCTCCTTGACAATCCGCCTCACTCCCACAGCCTCGTTTGCCCATCCCGTAATGATCGTATCTCCCGCTCCTTTACCACATCCCCGCCTGCAAGCTGCCCAAACAGCAGGGGAGAGGCGGGATCATGCCCTTGCAGATGCTCCAGCGCGGCGGCAGTGCTGTGGTTGGCATAACAGTAGCGGCAGCCGTTTCCGCAGGTACTGTACATGCCGATATCAATGCTTTCGCTGCACCCGCATTCGGGCCTCTGGTTCGGGTCCTTGCGGGAGGAAAGCGGTATGCCGGAGAGCTCGCCCAACAAAGCCGCATCCACACAGCGGGCAGGGGAAACGTTGCAACTTCGAAAGTCCAATTCCTCTGCGCATGCCTGCATGGTGAGGCCGTAGCTTTGCGCAATAGAGGAAAGTGCGGATAAAAGCGCGCGCTTTTCCTCATCCGTTGGGTCGGTGATACCCAAGTCTTTTGTGCTGCGCAGAGTGCTGCGGTAGAAATCCAGAAAGCTGACGATGCAGGTTGTGGTATAGCCCGCTAGCCTGCGGGCGAGCTTTTCAAAATACTCGATATGATACTCCGCCGTATAGCGGGGGTTAACTAAAATCGGGTCGTACCGCCAGACGACACGGCGGGGGCCGGTGGTATCGGAGAGCCGCTGGAACGTCGGCACAAGGACGTCGTTCTTGCTTGGCAAATTCGTTTCCACATCCGTCCCGTACGGAGTCAGCGTGAACTGAAAATAGTAGGCGTATTCTTTAAGCGCGGAAAGCTTGGGGAGCATGGGGGAGGGGTTCTTGGTCCAGAACACGATGCCGTCCACCATATCGGGCGCAAGAGATACTTTGCTCACCTGTTTCGGATTCATCGGATTGCGCACGTACACGAACCCGGCCTGCAATCTGTTCAAAAGCCAGGCGGAATAAAAGGCGGGGAGATCGGTTCGTCTGCTTGCGCTGATGAGCATGGGGCCTCCGTTCCTTAGGAGTAAGTACATGGTAGCAGGAAAACAAAAATCCCGCAAATGCAGGCTGCAGTTGCGGGATTGTTCATAAGTCATAAGCATGCTGTCAGGGGCCATAGTGCGCAAGGTACTGCTAAAGATATTTTTTGAAGCCTTTTACTACGTCACCACGCAAGCCGACCGATTCGTAAAATTTGTGCGCTTCCGCTCGGTGCACCCTTGAAATCAACATCATGAAGGAACAGTTTTTTTCTATTGCTATTTTCTCAATCCCGGCCATGAGCAATCTGCCGATTCCCCTGCGCCTGTGACGGTCTGAAACAACAACGTTTTCTATTACCATAAAGGGCCTGCATTCTCCTATGATCTCCCGGTTTGCAACGCCCATTAATGTGCCGACGATTTCATTTTCGTACTTCGCACATAAAATCGTGTAATCAGGATGTTCCTCCATCCACGCAAAGCCCTCTTGCATTCTGGAGAAATCTGTATTTGTTCCTTCAAACCCGTTATCGTAAAGCTGCTTTAATCCAGCCAAATCATCTTTGTGCAGTTTTTCAACAACAACCATAGTAGCCCTCCCATTTTTTGCAATGTCTAAATAGTACTACATAACTTCTACATAGGCAAATTTCGGCTTTGGACTCTCAACAGGATTAGTACTGCCGTTAAAAAGCCAGCCAGAATAAAAAGCGGGGATACCGGTTCGTCTGCTTGCGCTGATGAGCATGAGGGCTCCCATCCATTTGAACTTTTCTTTGAGCTGAATAGCTTGTTTGAATGTATGCAATGCTTCAGCTCCCTGCGGCTATTATACGGTTTGACTAGGGAGAAGTAAAACAGTATTATTGGATAAAAGTGCCTACATACATGATGAAAGCAGGAGGTGTTTCTATGAAGCGGTCTATGTTACAGGTTTATGTAGCAGACAGCGATAAGGCGGCTGAGCACTATAAAACGGCGTTTGATGCGCACATAGTATCCAGCCATAAAAATTCGGACGGAACCTACTACCATGCCGAGCTTGATATTTATGGGCAGATACTTGCGTTGTCTGAAGCCGAATATATTGGCGAGGGAAAGCCAGTGACAGGAAACACCATGCAGTTTTGCCTGCATTTTGGGGAGGGGCAAGAACCTCTTGTTCAGAAAGCATACGATATTCTCAAAGAAGGCGCCGAAATACGCCATCCGCTGAGCGTATGTGATTTTAGCCCCCTGATGGCGGATCTCGTGGACCGGTTTGGCGTGCGCTGGTGTTTGTTTGTGTAATGGGTGGTTATTGATAAATGACATTGTTGCTTAAAGAAAGTCCGTTGAGGTGGTGCTTCAACGGACTTTTATATCTGAATGTTTTGCTGTTTAAACGACGGTATCAGGGGACTAAAAAGCTAGCAATCCAACTTTATAAAGGCTGAGATTACTCCCACTCAATCGTTCCTGGGGGCTTACTCGTAATATCGTATACCACGCGGTTTACATGGCTTCCCTTCGATGCCTCAAGTCAAGATAAGCTCTATAACATCATCGATACCTCCCGGCTGAGTGACGCCCTGAAGAACCGTGCAAAGTATGTGGTAGGTGCGTTAGGTCAGGGGCGGCAGGATGCTCTGCTGCTGGATGTTATGCTAGATGGCGTAGGTGCTTATTTTTCACGCGAGGCATTGGACCGGGGCGCATATTCCTTGGCAACGGGAGATGCAAAGCGGTTGTATGAAAATGCAGTGCTTCCCGGCGAAGGAGCTGCCAGACGCGTATTGACGTCAAGACTGCCTTCCGGCCATTCGGGCGGGAACGCGGCAAATATGGCCGCCAATACCGTGGCATACACAGGGACGTTGAATTTCTTGAATGCGGCAGTGCAGCCAACAAAGGATGTAGCTATGAAGCCTGGAGTTAAAAGCGTCTCCGTCAATATGGACGGGGTCGAGGAGAAAGAGAATAAGTATAACAATCTTGTCTGGGAGCTTCAGGCGCTGGAAAATAGGATCTCTCAAATTTCGATCTGGGAGAAGATACCGTTTTTCTACAGCGAACGGTATCAGGATGCATTGGCACGGAAGGAAGAACTCCAGAATAGCATTATCCGCCTCGAAACCGAACCGGATAAACTGTATCCCGAGTGGGGTAAGGCGCTGGAGATTTCCCCGGCGCAGCCGACAGCGACTCTGCAGCCCACGCTTATGCCTACCCCAAAGCCCACGCTTTCGCCGACCTATACCCACGCCGACACCCGCGCCTACGCCAACACCTACTCCGCTCCCTGCGTATATGAAGGACGCACCTGCTCCGGACAACGCCAAGCTTGCGGCGCATTGGGATGATTTTTTGAAAGAACTGGAGCAGACCGTCCCGGTTGAAGGCGGCTTGACAGCCGAGCAGAGATTTAAGATAATACAGGCAAGTGCAAAGTATGTTGGGAAATATCCTTATCGCGATGAGGATCATCCGAAAGGTAAAGATTGTGCCGACTTAGTAAAAGCGCTATATGATGCAGCCGGAATTTCATTACATGGATCTTCTGATGACATTGCAGAATATGTCTTTACGAGTGGATGGGGTATAGAGAAAAGTGAATTGCAGCCGGGCGATCTCATATTTTGGGATGATTCTGATGCAAATGATCGCTGGAATAATATTCATCATGTGGGGATTTACTTGTATACGGACAATAAAGGGAGACAGTGGATTATTGATTCCACACCTTCGGAGGGTGGCCCTGCTATACAAGTGCTCTGGGCAGAAAATAAGAGACAAGCGGGATTTAAAGTATATGGATATGCCTCCCCCGTGATATAACCTAGAGACTAGCTGCAACTTAGATGCTCTATACAAATTATGCTGCTATTTAGCGGAAGAGGGGCCTCTAGTATGAAAATTAAGGGCTATCAGGTACTGTGCATAATCCTGTTGCTATGCTTTACCACAGGCTGTATTCCTCAGCAAACGATAACAGCTCCCTTCGCGCGGCCTACCTCTGCCTCTGAATTTGAAACAGAGCCGCTTGCCTGGCTGGAGCAACGAGTAACAGAATTTTCCCCAGACCCCTCCCAAATGCTCAGCCGCGAGGAAATCGACCGGCTTAACGAGCTGGGTTATTTGACCATCGGTACAGAGCCTTTCCTTCATTCCTACGAGAAGGAGAAGTCTGCAATTACTTTTTCGTTGTATATCTATTATCAGGAACTGCGCATTTACGACAAAAAGAAGGGCTCCTATGTTATCCGTGAGGGGCTTGCCTACCCGCCGGACAAGGTGGAGGTAATTGATGGAGAAACGTATGCCCAAACCTCCGCAAGTAAGGCGAACGCGTTCATTAGCGATGTGTATGGCGTGGATATTCCTGAGTTTACATCCGATTGTGGCGAATGGGAGGAATCGGCCGTTGTGAGCAGAGACGGCAAGTACTATATTAAACAGGGCGATTACATAAGCATGGCCTATTCGCTGCGCGCGTATCAGCACCTTGGAGATGGCGTATTTTACCTCTCCTTTGATGCGGACGATCGTAAATTGCCTGGCGGCGGCGAAAACCGCATCGGCCATGTGCCGGATTATTGCCGCATGCTCGTGGTCCGTTCCGACTCGGCATGGGGCTTTACTGTCCTGGCCGAGCCCAAAGGTGCGAACGATTCCCTGCTGCCCGCCGATTTCCCTCTACCGCTCTATGCGGCGTAGGACCGGCCCGGGAGAACAGCCTATATTGCCAACCGCTACAAAAAGGGCCCCGGAAAGTCGCACAAACGCGAACTTTCCAGGGCCTTGTTTTTTACTCCCCTCAATCATTCCCGGGGGATTTACTGGCAATATCGTGCAACACGCGGCTCACATGGGGCACCTCGTTGAGGACCATATCATTCATCTATTTCTGAGACCGTATCCAACAGTTCTTTCGATTCTACGGCCGGAAGCTCGGAGACTTCCCGAAGCTTGCTTTTTATTTTTCTTGTCCGGACGCCAATCAGCTTATCCAGCTCTACGCCCGTTTGCTCAATACGCTTCTGTGCCGCTTCCAAAACCTCGGAAAAGGTCGTAAATTCCGTTTTGACTGCGCCTAACACGTTCCACACTTCACTGGAACGCTTTTGTATCGCAAGCGTTCTGAATCCCATCTGAAGGCTGTTCAGCAGCGCCGCAAAGGTTGTGGGGCCCGCAATATTGACCTTGTATTGCCTTTGCAGCGTATCAACAAGGCCCCTTCGAACCACTTCCGCATATAGGCCTTCAAAGGGCAAAAACATAATGGCAAAATCGGTCGTATTGGGAGTATCAATATATTTGTCACGAATATCCTTGGCGCAGTTTTTAATTCTCGTTTCCAATATGGCCTGGGCAGATGAAATGGCACCGACGTCGCCTGTTTCATAGGCGTCCGCCAACTGTCCGTACGTATCTGCGGGAAATTTTGCATCTACGGGAAGATATACGCAGCGCTCGCCTTCTCTGGGTAATTTGATGGCATACTCGACGCGGTTTGTTGACCCGCGCTTGGTAACGACGTTTTCGTCATACTGCTCTTTGGCCAGCAGCTCTTCTATAAGGGCTCCAAGCTGGTACTCGCCGACAATACCGCGCGTTTTCACATTTGACAGGACCTTCTTTAGATCGCCAACGCCGTTTGCGAGCGTTTTCATTTCTCCAAGCCCGGTATATACCTCCTGCAACCGGTCGTTGACCAGCTTAAAAGATTGGGTGATCCGGTCGTCAAGCGTTTTCTGCAGTTTTTCATCAACGGTAGCCCGCATTTTTTTCAAGCTGTTGATTATTGTCCTTCTGCAGAGCCTCCAGGCGGTTTTGCACAGTAGTGCGGATACCGTCCATAGACTCTTTGCTTTGCAGTGCAAAGGTATTAAACTGTTCGTTGACGGCTTTTAAGCGGTCGGATACCGCGGATTGCAACTGTGTCTGCGCCTCCGTCAGCATTTTGGATATCTCAAGAAGACGCTTGTCCTGCATTTCAAACTGCTTCTCCTGAGCAACTGAAAGCATGGTTGTGGTGTCTCTAATGCTCTTCTGCAAAAGGCTCTGGTTGTTGGAAATACTGTCGATCAGTTCTTTGAGCCGGACATCCTGCCTCTCGGCGGTCTGGCGCTGCAAGGTAACAATGGCGTCGGCAAAGGCTCTCATTGTAGTTTGAACGGAGGTATTCATCTCGGCCCGGGATGACCGAATTTCGTTCATGACGTCGTTTTTCGCCTGCGCGGCTACCGCAGACTGCTGCCCGGCCATGTCGCTCAAGAGCTCTCTTTTCAGTTTTTCGGTATCAACAGGCACGGATTTTTTTAAAGTCAAAACGATGTTGGCAATAACCATAATCAAAATGGCAGCACTCAATAACTGAAGAATCAGCACAATATTTTCCGCTTTCCTCTCTTTATTGTAATAATGTATATTGTAATGAATTTTCCATCCTTACGCCACCCTAGAAGCGGGGATGGCGGTTCGTCTGCTTGCACTGATGAGTATGGGGTTCCTTTTCCGCATCCTGCTATCTGGAGAATGTATGCACAGTATAACATAGAGCGTCGGGGAAGAAATAAAAGACTAGTTTTCATTACTAGATTTTTTTGACCTGATATTGGTAAGCGTTATGGGGGGATTCTCTTCTTCAAAGATGCCATCTTGTGTATGTGGCATTCTAAGGACTGGTTTTAGAATCATTCATGTGAGGCGCCCAACACCCTGAAAATGGTATATTGTTGAAAACAAAAGGGGTTCAGCGTGAACTCCATTTTTTTAGGAGGCATGTTATGATAAAGGACTATGTTTTGCCCGGCTTCCAAACACCGAACGGAATTGATTCTACCGACAAGGTCATGGATGTACAGCGCAAGCTTGGCGTAAAGGACGATGGAAAGTGGGGGCCAAAGACGCAGGTTGCCTATGACAGTGCCCTCAAAACCGGAACAGATCTCCAAATTCGTTCTCTGTTTGTGCCTACGGACGCTACCTGGGGTGGGTTAAGCCGTATAGCCTTGGAAAAAATGATTGAGACCATACCGGGAACAACTCTCTCTGGGCTTGCCTTTGACGCTTCAAGTCAAGATAAGCTCTATAACATCATCAACACCTCCCGGCTAAGCGACGGCCTGAAGAACCGCGCAAAGTATGTGGTGGGTGCGTTAGATCAGGGGCGGCAGGACGCTTTGTTGCTGGATGTTATGCTGGATGGCGTGGATGCTTATTTTTCACGCGAGGCATTGGACCAGGGTGCATATTCCTTGGCAACGGGAAATACAAAGCGGCTGTATGAAAATGCGGTGCTTCCCGGCGAAGGAGCGGCCAGAAGCGTCTTGGCGGCAAGACTGCCTTTCGGCCATTCGGGCGGGAACGCGGCGAATATAGCTGTCAATACATCGGTAAACACAGGGGCGATGAAATTCTTGAATACGGCAGTACAGCCAGCAAAGGATGTACCCATGAAGTCTGGATTAAAAAGCGTCTCCGTCAATATGGACGAGGTCGAGGAGAAAGAGGACAAGTATAACAATCTCGTATGGGAGCTTCAGGCGCTTGAAAAAAGTATCTCTCAAATCTCAATCTGGGAGAAGATACCGTTTTTCTACAGCGAGCGGTATCAGGACGCGCTGGAACAGAAGGAAGAACTCCAGGATGGCATTGCCCAGCTGGAAACCGAGTTGAATAAACTGTATCCCGAATGGTCCGTACTAGAAATTTCCTCTGCGGCGCAGCCGACTGCGACTCTGCAGCCCACGCCGAGCTCCACCCCCAAGCCCACGCCTTCGCCCAAACCAACACTGACGCCCAGCCCTACAACAAGTATAAGACCAACGGATTCTACCGGTTTGACGGTGTCACATCCAGAGGAGCAGCCCAAAGAAAAGGTGGATGCAATCATCCAAGCCGCAAAAGAAAGGCTGGGTATGAAATACAATGATATGAAGTGTAACGAGTTAGCTTATCATTCATATGCTGCGGCTGGAATTGATATCAAAGGCAGTGCGGCTGATCAGGCAGAATTATGTACACAAAATGGTTGGCTTATTTCAAAAGGAGATTTGCAACCAGGAGACTTGATTTTCTGGCAGAGAACAGATTGCTCCAAGCCGAACTGCCATAGATGGAATGAAATTCATCATGTAGGAATTTATATTGGAGACGGAAAAATTATAGATTCAAGCACAAGCAAAGATGCCGTAGTTGAACGGGATATATGGGAAGGTGCAGGCTATGTAATATACGGATACGCCCGCCCGCGTTCATAGTGTTGTTTTACTTATAAGCGGCTGATATACTAAAGACAAAATCGGGAGGGATTCTTATGCGCTTTGCTAGAATATACGTCCTCTTGTTTGTGTTCCTATTCTCTGTGTCCGGCTGCCTACCCCAGGGAAGTCAGACGGAGTTGGCGCGTGAAGCGGCGGTTTATCTACAAAAGGGGGAGAAGGCGCGGACGCTGGATACGCTTGTCCAGGCCATGCAGGCAAATGGCCCCGGTCCTGGCGAAGATGCGTTGCGTGAATGCTGGTGGGATGCGCTTACAGACATCAGCGGTATTCCCGCCGAGCAGTTGACCGAGGACGAATGCAGGGGCCTTTCGGCACTCGCCTATCTGATGAGTTTTACGGACTGCTGCCTATCCCCAAGGGAGCTCTCCAAGGATAACCTTCTGTTGCCGCTAGAAATCTATTACGGCATGTCGATGTGGATGCCCCTGTATATGCGGCCCGGCTGGGATACGCTCCCGTTTTATGAGGCTTATCCGCCGGATGTTATGAATACAGAGCAATCCTATTGCACCATGTCTGCGCAGAAAGCGGATGCGTTCATCCGTCAGGTGACGGGAATGGGCATTCCCGATCTGAATGGTGAAGGAGAATTTTGTGGCGGTGCGATCATCTGCAGGGATGGTGATTACCTGATTCGTGAGCAGGATATCCTGCTGCCAGATTTGCTGGTTAGTGCTTACCGCTACCTAGGAGACGGACTGTTTGATGTGACGTTTGATGGGGACGATTACGGTACGCCGGACCCCGAAGAAAGCCATATCGGAATTGTGCCGGATTCCATGCGGTTGATTGTGCGGCGCTCGGATTCTGCGTGGGGCTTTACGGTTGTGGCGAAGGTCTCGGGCGTGTATGCGGAAGCGCTGCCTAGTGAGATTCATGCCATTGAGGATGTGACGCGCATTGAGAACAAATCGCTGAAGGGTGCGTAGCGGTAGCGTAAGCAAATGTCACAAAAGAATCCCCGGAAACGTTAAGTTCCCGGGGATTTCTTACTTCAGATTACTCCCACTCAATCGTTCCCGGGGGTTTACTCGTAATATCGTACACCACGCGGTTCACATGGGGGACCTCGCCAATGATGCGCTCGGAAATCTTTCGCAATACGGGGAAGGGGATTTCCGCAAATTCCACCGTCATGGCGTCGGTGGAGGTGACGGCGCGCACGCCGATGGCATAATCATAGGTGCGCTCATCGCCCATCACGCCCACGCTGCGCATGCCGGTAAACACGGTGAAATACTGCCAGATGGCCTGGTCAAGCCCGGCGTTCTTGATTTCCTCGCGGAAGATCCAGTCGCTGTGGCGAAGAATGCTCAGCTTATCCTCGGTGACGTCGCCCAGTACGCGGATGGCGAGGCCGGGGCCGGGGAAGGGCTGCCGCCACACAAGGTCGTGGGGGATGGAAAGGCTTTCGCCTAAGATGCGGACCTCGTCCTTAAACAGCATGCGGAGCGGTTCGCATAAACCCTTGAAGCCGATATCCTTCGGAAGCCCGCCCACGTTGTGGTGGCTCTTGATGGTGGCCGCGCTTTCGGTGCCGCTTTCGATGACGTCCGGATAAATGGTGCCCTGCAGCAGGTAGTCCGCCCCGCCGAGCTTTTTCGCTTCTTCCTCAAATACGCGGATAAACTCCGTGCCGATGATCTTGCGCTTCTGCTCCGGCTCGGTGATACCCGCAAGCTTAGTAAGGAAACGTTCCCGTGCGTCCACGGCGATAACATTGAGGCCCAGCTTGTCCCGGTAAAAGCCGATGACTTCTTCCCGTTCGTTGTGGCGCAAAAGGCCGTGATCCACGAAAATGCACGTGAGCCTGTCCCCAACCGCGCGGTGCACAAGCACGCTCGCAACGGAACTGTCCACGCCGCCGGAAAGCGCGCCCAATACCTTGCCGTCGCCCACCTGCTTGCGGATATCCGCAATGAGGGTATCGGCCAGGTTCTCGGGAGAATAATCGCAGGTAAGCCTGCAGATGTTTTTGAGGAAATTTTTAATGATGCGCGCGCCCTGCGGGGTATGGTTGACCTCCGCGTGGAACTGGATGCCGTAGAGCCTGCGGCTTTCATCCGCAAACGCGGCAACCGGGCAGTTGTCCGTACGAGCAATGGGCAGGAAGCCTTCGGGCGCTTTCTTTACCGCGTCGTTGTGGTTCATCCATACGATGCCCTGGTCCACGCCTTCAAAGAGGGGGTGTTCGGAAAATTCAATTTCGGTGCGGCCATATTCCCGCACAGCCGCGCGGTCAATTTCGCCGCCAAACACCTTGGCGATGTACTGCATGCCGTAGCAGATGCCCAACACCGGCACATTAAGGGAGAAAACCTCTTCCAGGCAAGCCTTTGCGCCGGGGGCATACACGCTGTCCGGCCCGCCGGTCAAAATCACGCCGGACAACACGTCGCCTTTGATGCGTTCGATGCTGGCCTTGTGCGACAGAAGCTCGGAATATACGCCCGCCTCGCGTACGCGGCGCGCAATGAGCTGGTTGTACTGGCCGCCGAAATCCAGCACCACGATGCGTTCCTTCATGCTTATTTCCTTTCGTTGAATGTTCAAAAACTTGAATACCGTTTAATACTACCGCATCTTAGGGCGTCAGGCAACAGGAAAGCTTGGGCAGTAGGGCTAGATTGCATGGTATGAAAGAAATATATTGTTTCACGTGAAACAATACCGGATTCTTATTCTGCTTTGGGTGTTGACCGAACCCACTATGGGCCTGGTAAAACCTAAAAGCATTTCTGGTTAGATATGGGGTAATAGTATTCGTTCTTTTTAAAAGCCAATGTTTCTGATAATATTTAAAGTAGCTTATTACGTCCGTAGTACGTGCTGGGGCGCAAATTTATATGTTGCAGGGAGCTTGCGTATGGATGATTTCAAGAAGATAGATTTGGAAGAAGCACTCCGGGCTATAAGTTCCATGATTGAACGGAGTGAGAAAGCGCAAGAAAAATTTGCACAAGGCACTTCCCAGCACACGTTGCAAAAGAACAGGATCAAGGCGCTCTATGTAGCCTCGTCATTGATAACGAATGAATTGGAGGAGAGTGATGCATCGGGTAAATTTACGAAAGAAGACTTGGAAAAGGCGCTGGCGCCTATCGCTTCACTGATTAGCAAAAGTGAGAAGGCCCGGGGGAAATTAGCGCAAGGCACCTGGCAGCATACGATGCTGGGGGATAATCTTAAAGCGCTATATATAGCGTCACCATTGTTAACAAAGGCATTGAGCGGCGTAAATACCGGAAAAGATCAGGCGGAATAGGAATGCCCGGAGTGCAGTATTATTCATAAGTTTGAGGATGGGGCCGCAATGCAGTCCTCTATTACACCGTGTATGTTAAAGCATCTTCTCAAACTCAATCTCATGCAAGATAGGAATATTGTCAAACCCAACAAGCGGGATCTGCGGCTTTAGCTGCCGCGACTCCGCAATTGCGTTTACATGCAGCGCCGCCATGGTAAAGCCGCGCTTCTAGTAAAAGCGGATGGCGCGGGTGTTGTCGTTGGTGGTGATGAGCCATAGGCGGCTGCAGCCCCGCGATTTTGCATGGTCGGCAACAGCCGAAAGGAGGGCGGTACCGACGCCCCGGTTTTCCGCGACGCTGTCCAGCGTGACGATCTCGCATGCGCCGTCGCGTATGTCATATGTGACAAGGCCCAACAGTTCTTCTCCCTGCATGGCCGCAAATCCGAAAAGCGCATCGGTTTTATGGATGCGCCCGCGCGATACGATCGTATGGCCGCCCCAATGTTCCGCCAAAAATGCGGAAAGCACAGGGGAGGTGTTTAAACATACGGGCTGGATGAAAAACATAAGCCGCGCCTCCGTGTGTTCTTTTCACAAGAATACCACAGGACGGCGCGGCTTGTATATTTAGATGAGTTTTAAATGCCGCCGCGGCTTCCGCTTGAACCTTCCGGTCGCTTTGAGCACTGCCTCGCTTTTCGGCAGGCGCTTTAGCAGCTCTCCGTTCCAGTACAGCGCGCGCCGGATATCCCGTACTTTACAGCAGCAGTGCACGATATCTTTCATATAAGAAACGTTGTCCGGCCTGTGCTCTATTAAGAGAAGGAGCCGTTGGAGCGCCTCTCGGTAGGAGGCGGCGTACATCAGTGCAAGCGCCTGGCAATAGAGCGCTTCCGGGTTGGCCGGGTCTTGCTCGTAGGCAATGGTGAATTCCTGAAGCGCCGCGGTATACGCGCCCTCCGTGAGGTAGCATACGCCAAGGTTCTGGTGGCATTCGGATTGCTCATATTGGATGCGCAGCGAGCGCGTGTAATATTTCTTTGCGGTTTGATAGTCCCGGACGCTGTCGTAATAGACGCCAAGATAATAGAGCGCGTCCACGTGAAACGAATTCATGCGTTCCGCGCGCTTAAAGAAGTGCAGCGCCTTGTCCTGTTCCCCCAGCGCAAGGTACACGCGGCCCAGGTTGAACACCGGGCGTACCCATGTGGGGTTTTGCTGCATCAGCGTTTCAAAGCGGGAGATGGCCTCATGATAGTCCCCCAGGCAGAGCGCGCAGCAGCCGATGTAGTTGAGGCACTCCTCGGTTTCCTCCATACGGCTAATCTGTGTAAACAATTCCAGTGCCGTTTCGTAGTTCCCTGCGGCGTAACAATCCTCCGCCTTATGAAACAACGCCCCGTTCTTCATTTGCTGCCCCCAACAATCAATACTATCCTGCTTGAGTCTAGCACACCTCTTAAAAGCCGACAATGCGCCAAATATATGAAACATTGGCGTATTGTTTCACGTGAAACATATGTATACCAAATAATTGCTCACTTAATGGAAAAGTGAATTCAGATTGACCTCCAGGATGTTTCAGGCGTTTGTTGGGGAGCAACTTCACACAACCGCAATAATCCTGTACGTTTGCCGTCAAGGTTAATTCACATTGGAGCGCTAGATTGCGGGTATTAGTATGGATAAGATGATATCTATAGGAAAAGCGGCGCTTTTGCCTTATGAAAGGATATGACTATGATCAGCGACAGCAACAAAACCCCGCGCAAGCCGATGCTCTATTACGGGCTCCTCGTGCTTGTGGCGCTTCTGCTTTTAAATTCTTTTGTGTTTCCGTCCTTATTGAAAACGCCTGTGAAGGAGACGGACTACGGCACGTTTTTAAAACAGGTGGACGCGGGCGCGGTGGAAAAATTTGAACTGGAGAATGAGACAATCTATTTTACCACGCAGGAAAACGGCGAAGAGGTTGTGTATTCTACCGGTGCTATGCCGGACGATGGATTAACAGAGCGTCTGTATGACGCGGGCGTGGAATTCAGCCGCGTGGTGCCGGAAGAAACATCCCCGCTGTTGGCGTTCCTCATTAGCTGGGTGCTGCCCATTGTGTTTTTCTTTTTCATTGGCCGCACGCTGATGAAGGGGCTGGAAAAGCGCGGCGGCGGGATGAATTCCATGCAGTTCGGAAAATCCAACGCAAAAGTATATGTGCAGGCGGAAACCGGAAAATCCTTTGCGGACGTCGCCGGGCAGGATGAGGCCAAGGAAGCGCTCTCTGAAATTGTGGATTTCCTCCACAACCCGCGCAAATATGCGGAAATCGGCGCGGACCTGCCAAAGGGCGTGCTGCTCGTCGGCCCTCCGGGTACAGGCAAGACGCTTTTAGCAAAAGCCGTGGCGGGGGAGGCAGATGTGCCGTTCTTCTCCATCTCCGGTTCGGAATTTGTGGAGATGTTCGTGGGCATGGGCGCCGCAAAGGTGCGCGACCTGTTTAAGCAGGCCAACGAAAAAGCGCCATGCATCGTATTTATCGACGAGATCGATACCATCGGCAAACGGCGCGACAATTCCGGCTTTGCCGGAAACGACGAACGGGAGCAGACATTAAACCAGCTTCTTTCTGAAATGGACGGATTCGACGGCACGCGCGGCGTGATTATACTCGCGGCCACCAACCGCCCGGAAACACTGGACAAAGCCCTGTTGCGCCCCGGCCGGTTCGACAGAAGGGTGCCCGTGGAGCTGCCCGATTTACAGGGCAGGGAAGCGATATTGAAAGTCCACGCGCAAAAGATCAAGGCCGGTCTGGATGTGAACTACAACGCCATTGCCCGCGCCACCGCGGGCGCTTCCGGCGCGGAACTTGCGAACATTATCAACGAAGCGGCGCTGCGGGCCGTGCGCGCGGGCCGTAAGGTGGTCAACCAATCGGACCTGGAGGAAAGTGTGGAGGTCGTCGTCGCGGGCTACCAGCGCAAGAACGCCGTCATTTCCGCCAAGGAAAAGCGGATTATCGCCTACCATGAAATTGGCCACGCCATCGTCGCCGCCAAGCAGGAAAACAGCGCGCCGGTCCACAAGATCACCATCGTGCCCCGTACCTCCGGGGCTTTAGGCTACACCATGCAGGTGGAAGAACAGGAGCAGTTTTTGATGAGCAAGGAGCAGGCGGAAAGCAGGCTCGCAACACTCACCGGCGGCCGCGCCGCCGAACAGCTTGTCATTGGCTCCATCACAAGCGGCGCATCCAACGATATCGAGCAGGTCACCCGCATCGCCCGCGCCATGGTCACGCGCTACGGCATGAGCGAGGCGTTCGGCATGGTGGCGCTCGAGACTGTCAACAACCCGTACCTTGGGTCGGATACCACTTTAGCCTGCTCGCCGGATACCGCTGCCAAGGTGGATGCGGAAACCATCCGCATTATCCGCAAAGCATATGAAAAGGCCGAGCGCATCCTGAAAGAGAACATGGAGAAACTGCACGAGCTTGCGGAGTATCTGCTGGAGAAGGAGACCATCACCGGCGAAGCGTTCATGGAGGTGCTCAACCGCAGCAAAGCGGCTTGAGCCACGTTAGGGGCGCTGCCCCTGATCCCCCGCCCAAGGACCGGCGGACCTTAGGAATCCCAAATTACATTATAAAATTTCTCATATAGGGCGTGGGGATCGAAATCCCCACAGTGTACGTCAGATTTGAGAAAAAAGCGCGTAAAAGCGCACTTTTAACCACAAGGAAACCCGCTGATAATCAGCGGCCCTAAGTAGCATGAGCGGATAGATGGACTTGCTTATAGGAACGTCCATCTATCCGCCTTTTTGCATACTTACCGCCAAGCAAGTAATAAATATGCAGCGCATATTCCGGCGCAATGACGTGCCGGGCGTTAAAAAGGCCTTGTATTACCTTATCATTACAGTTTATAATGCTAAACATGAGGATAAAGAGGTCGCATCCTGTCTGTATACGTATCATAGAGAGAAAGTACGTATTACATAAAAAATGATTGGGGGAAACACAATGAGCGGGGACTCTATTCAAGTGTTGATCGCCATGTCCTGTTACATGCTTGCGGTCATCGGCATCGGGCTGTATTACGCAAAGCGGGCCAACCAAAGTTCGGAAAACTACTTCCTGGGCGGGAGGAGCTTGGGCCCCTGGATGGCCGCCATGAGCGCGGAAGCTTCCGATATGAGCGGCTGGCTCCTGATGGGACTTCCCGGTGTTGCCTACTGGGTAGGCCTTGCCGATGCATTTTGGACGGCAATCGGCCTTGCGCTGGGCACCTACCTCAACTGGCTGCTGGTGGCGAGGCGGTTAAGGCGGTATTCCGTGGTGGCGGGCAACGCCATCACCATACCGGAATTCTTCAACAACCGCTTCCACGATAAAAAGAACGGTATCATGAGCATTGCGGCGCTGTTTATCCTGGTATTCTTTTCCGTATACGCCGCAAGCTGCTTTGTTACCTGCGGGAAGCTGTTCAGCACCCTGTTCGGTCTTTCCTACCAGAGCATGATGATATTGGGCGCGGTGTTCGTAGTAGCCTATACCTTCCTGGGTGGGTTCCTGGCCGAAAGCGCCTCGGATTTCATGCAGGCTATCGTCATGATCATAGCCCTTGTCGCTACGCTCATTGTATCCACCGTGGCGGCGGGCGGAATAGGCGCAGTGGGGGAGAACCTAAACAACATCCCCGGCTTCCTCTCCTTCTTTGGCATTGCAAGCCCGGAAGTGGCGGAGGGTGTGCAGAAGGCGCAGGGGGGTGTAGCCCTCTTCGGGCCGGCCGGCACGTATGGGTTTTTGACGATCCTTTCCACTCTGTCCTGGGGCCTCGGTTATTTCGGCATGCCGCAGGTGCTGCTGCGCTTCATGGCCATCCGGAAGGAAGAGGAACTCAAAAGCTCCCGCCGCATCGCGACCGTGTGGGTCATCATCTCTATGGCGGCTGCGGTTGCGATTGGGCTGATTGGCCGCGCGCTGTTCCCAACGGAGCTTACAACCGTGAGCCAGTCTGAAAACGTGTTCATCCTCGTTACCACCAGGCTGATGCCGCCGCTCCTTGCGGGGCTTGCCATGGCGGGGATACTGGCGGCCACCATCAGTTCGTCGGATTCGTATCTGTTGATCGCGTCTTCGGCGTTTGCCAAGAACATCTATCAGGGCATCCTCAAAAAGCAGGCGACGGATAAACAGATCATGCGTGTTTCCCGTATTACGCTGCTGGTCATCACGCTCATCGGCATCATTATCGCACTGGATGAAACCAGCGTGATATTTAAGGTGGTATCCTTTGCGTGGGCGGGCTTTGGCGCAACATTCGGGCCGCTGATGCTCTTCTCCCTGTTCTGGAAGCGGACCACCCGCACGGGCGCGCTTTCCGGCATGTGCGCGGGAGCAGCGATGGTGTTTATCTGGAAGCTCTTGATCCGGCCCATGGGCGGCGTGTTCGGCATCTATGAGCTGCTGCCCGCGTTTGTGGTTTCCTGCATCGTGATCGTAGCCGTCTCGCTGCTGGGCAAGGAGCCTTCCGCTGAAATGCGCGCGGAGTTTGATCAGGCGAAGGGTTGATCCGTAAATAGGAATATATCGGCGGTAATCATCGGGCGGATAAATTGTTTCACGTGAAACAAGCTATCCGCCCTTCGTTATCCCGCAAAAAATGTCCTGTTTTTCTGGAGAAACCCCGCTTTTCCAATGTTTTTCTTTCCGCTCCCGGAGGGAGTCCGCATACGCTGCAGCCTGTTTTCAGGAGGTTACGCCTATACACCCGGAAAAAAATAGCCTATAATAGTGTTGTTGCTCGATTGAGTAGCCCAACATATAGAGTGGAATTGTAAATCAATGCAGGAAATGAATATGCTTTCCATCCCGGGCGGGCCGCAGCCGGCGCTGTTCATGGAGCCGGGGCTTGCGGAAAACTGGCTTGCGTGTGTGGAAAAAGATTGTGAATCTGTAGGCTTACGGAACAAAAGGAGTACGGGTATGGCAAAGATCATCGCCATTGCGAATCAGAAGGGCGGGGTGGGCAAGACGACCACCGCCGTGAACCTTTCCGCATGCGTTGCGGAGCAGAAAAAGCGCGTGCTGCTTGTGGACCTGGATCCGCAGGGCAATTCCACCAGCGGCCTGGGGGTGGATAAAGAGGGCATTCAGAAATCCACCTATGATATTTTGATCAACCGCGTACCCGCGGGAGAGACCAAAATCATGACCGGAACGCCGCTTTTACATATCCTTCCTGCCAGAATTGAATTGGCGGGCGCGGAAGTGGAGCTGGTGGGTATGATGGCGCGCGAACACGTGCTAAAACGGGCTTTAGAAACCGTGCAGACGGAGTATGATTATATCTTTATCGATTGCCCGCCGTCGCTGGGGTTGTTGACGCTGAACGCGCTTACCGCCGCGAACACGCTGCTTGTGCCTATCCAGTGCGAGTTTTATGCGCTCGAAGGTTTATCCCAGCTGATGAACACCGTCAAGCTCGTGCGCATGCATTTGAACCCCGCCTTGGATGTGGAGGGCGTGGTACTTACCATGTACGACGCCAGAACCAATCTTTCCACCCAGGTGGTGTCCGAGGTCAAGAAATTCTTCAAAAACAAAGTGTACGATACCATCATCCCCCGTTCCGTGCGTCTGGGGGAGGCGCCGAGCTTCGGCCTGCCCATTACCGCATACGATCCCAAGAGTGTCGGCGCAATCGCATACAGCAAGCTTGCGCAGGAACTTTTGGAGAAGGAGGCGTAATATGGCGGGTTTAAAGAAGACAACGGGACTTGGGCGCGGTCTTGACGCGCTGTTGGGGGATTTTGACGCCACGGCAAGGCCGGACGCCGCGGGCGTGCGGGAACTGGAACTCAATAAGCTCTACCCCAACCCGGACCAGCCGCGCAAGGAGTTTGACAAGGAACGCCTGGAGGAGCTTGCGGGCTCCTTAAAGCGCCACGGCATGGTGCAGCCCATCGTCGCGCGCAAATACGGCGAAAAGTATATGATCGTCACCGGCGAGCGCCGCTACCGCGCGGCAAAGCTCGCGGGGCTTACCAAGGTGCCCGTTGTGGTGCGGGACTTCGGCACGGAAGAAATTTTAGAGATCGCGCTCATTGAAAACATCCAGCGCGAAAACCTCAACCCCATTGAGGAAGCCGCCGCCATCTCCTTTTTGATGCAGCAGCACGATCTTACGCAGGAGGAGGTCTCCGAGCGGTTAAGCAAATCCCGTCCGGCGGTGGCGAATGCATTGCGCTTATTAAACCTTCCCGAACCGGTCAAAAAGCTCATACGCTCCGGCGCGCTTTCCGCGGGACATGGCCGCGCGCTTGCCGTGCTGGAGGACGCCGCCGTGCAGGAACGCCTGGCCCGGCAGGCGGTGGAAACCCGCTGCTCTGTGCGCGCGATGGAACAGATGGTAAAGGCCGCGGCGGGGGAGGAAACGAAAGAGAAAAAGCCCCGCAAAGAAAAGCCGGTGGACGCCGACCTTTATGATGCGGAAGAGCGCATGCGTGAGCGCCTGGGTACCAAGGTGAAGATCACCGGCGGCAAAAAACGCGGTAAGATCATCATAGAATATTTCAGCGCCGACGCGCTGCAGGACATCTACGAAACGATATTGGGGGGATAAGCCCACAATTTGGAAGTTGGGAACCCTCAGGCTATAAATAAAGCTTTTGCATGGGCTACCGCCGCACCCCGCCAAAGGGACAATATCCCTTTGGAATCCTAAACGTCGGGAATGCCCTGTTCGGGCGGTTACGCGCAGGGGTTCTTAGGGCTGTAACGCCCCTAAGCGGGAGGCTGAGGGCAGAGCCCTCACCGTATACTTTGTCGTACTTTGGGAAAGCAACCGGCTTTCCCCTTTTTTATGAAATGGTTTTGATCCGCTCCAGATCCGCGCTGCACAGCACATCAAGGTGATCGAATATCTTTTCCGCAGGCCAGTCCCACCATTTGAGCTCCAGAAGGTATGCGATCAGCGCGTCGTCAAAGCGGGCACGGAGGATGCGCGCGGGGTTCCCGCCCGCAATGTGGTAGGCGGGGATATCGCGGGTTACCACGGCGTTGGCTGCAATGATCGCGCCGTCCCCAATGTTGATGCCGGGCAGCACGGTTACATTCTGGCCGATCCATACGTCATTGCCGACGACCGTATCCCCTTTAAAAGGCAGGTCGGCTAAAGCCGGGGTCGCCTTTTCCCATCCGTTCGCCATGATGTTGAAGGGATATGTGGTGACGGAATTCATCCGGTGGTTCGCGCCGTTCATAATGAATTCCACGCCTTTGGCAATGGAGCAGAACTTCCCGATGACGAGCCGGTCGCCTAAAAACTCGTAATGATGCGTCACATGGCCTTCAAAGCGTTCCGGATGATCGGGATCGTCATAATACGTATAGTCGCCCACAATAATATTGGGGCGCGTGACGGTGTTTTTGATGAAGCAGACCCGTTTGATCGCTTCGTTGGGATAAACCGCGTTGGGGTCCGGGCCGTACGGCATGCGATCCACCTCGCTTCTATTTTCTTTCTACCTTACCAAGTATAAGATACCGCAAGAATGCGAAAGCGTCCAGCGGATGGGCGTGTACGTGCTATAATAAAGGTCAGAACATAAGATTTGGCGGAGAAAGACATGAAAACGCTGCTGCACGCCTGCTGCGCGCCCTGCTCCATAGAATGCGTCAATACGTTGCGCAAGGAAGAACTAGAGCCCACGCTCTACTGGTACAACCCCAACATCCATCCGTTTACGGAATACCGGAGCCGGAAGGAAACGCTTGTCGCGTACGCGCAAAACAATACGCTCAATTATATCCTGCAGGATGAATACGGCCTGCGCCCCTTCTTGGCGGAGGTCATGTCCTCTTGTGAACCGCGTTGCGTCCACTGCTACGAAATGCGGCTGGAAGGGACCGCCCGCTACGCGGCGGAACATGGTTATGAACAGTTTTCCACAACATTGTTGATCAGTCCTTATCAGAATCATGAGCTGCTGCGGGAGACGGGGGAAAAGATGGCGCAGAAATACGGCGTACCGTTCCTGTACCGGGATTTTCGCCCGTATTTTCGGGAAGGGCAGCAAAAAGCGCGGGAGATGGAACTGTATATGCAAAAATACTGCGGCTGCATCTTCAGCGAAGAGGAGCGGTATCAAAAGAAAAAGAAGTAACCCGGTAGTGGAAAGCATATGAAATGCCCGTGCAGGGGGCGGTACTATCCGCCTTTGTGCACGGGCTTTTTTGTTCAGCTACTGCATTATCCGTTGATCGCCCAGTCCGCACTTTGGCGCTGCAGGGAAACCATACGGCGGTAGAGGCCGTTTTGCGCATAGAGCGCGTCCGGCGCGCCCTGCTCGCGCACATGGCCGTTTTCCAGCACCACGATATGGTCCGCGCCAGCCACGGTGCGCATGCGGTGGGCGATAATGAGCACCGTCTTATCCTGGATAAGCGTAGAGAGCGCGGTCTGAATCTCGGTTTCGTTTTCCACGTCCAAAGAGGCCGTCGCTTCATCCAGCAGTATAATGGGCGCGTTTTTCAAAAGCGCGCGGGCAATGGAAATGCGCTGCCGCTCGCCGCCCGAAAGCGTTGCGCCGTTTTCGCCGATAACGGTGTCGTACCCTTCCGGGAAGCGGCGTACGAACGCGTCGCATTGCGCGGCGCGGGCGGCGGCGTAGACTTCCTCATCCGTCGCGTCCCGCCTGCCGATGCGGATGTTGGCCATGATGGTATCGCGGAAGAGCACCACGTCCTGGAACACGATGGCGAACGCACGCAGCAGCGTTTCCGGTTCTACGGATTTGACGTCCACCCCGCCGATCGTCACCCTGCCGCCGTTCACATCCCAGAAGCGGGCGGCAAGTTTCGCGGCCGTGCTCTTGCCTGAGCCGGAAGGCCCCACAAGCGCCGTGACCTCGCCCTGCCTGGCGGTAAATGAAACGTCCTTTAACACCTCGTCTTCATTATAGGAGAAGGTGACGTGCTCGAAGCGAATGTCGTAACCATCGGGATTGAATTTGGTTCCGCCCTCCTGTACCGGCTGGTTTTCAATCTCCTGCATGCGGCCAATGTTGACCTTGGCGTTGAATATCTCCGCAAGCTGCATCAATATGGTTGCGAGCGGGTCGTAGAGCCTGGATGCGGCAAGCAGGAACGCGAGATACTGCAGGAACAGAATTTCCCCGGAAATGAGGAGCGCGGCTCCTGTCAGAATGGTCAGCGCCAGGCCCAGCCGCAGCACGGCCTGCGCCGATACCACAAAGGAGCCGGTGACAAGCTCCGTCCGGATGGAGGCTTTCACCACGTTGTTGAACTTCTCGTTGAGCGTTTCCAGATACTCCGCCTCTCGGTTACAGGCCTTGATTTCGCGCATGGTTTCAAGCGCTTCCTGTATGCCATCGGCTGCGGCGAGCTTGGCGGAGTACTTTTTGTTGCTCATCTTCTGCTGGAGTCTCCGGCTGCCCACCACCAGCAGCAGCGCTACAGGCAGCGGAAGGAACAGCGCGAGCGCCATATGCCATTCGTAAAAGAACAGGCCGACTGTGACGAGCAATATGGAAACAATTGCGCCGAAAAGCTGCGGTATGGCGTGGGAGAACGTATGCTCCAGCTCCGTGCAGGTGCCCATCATGGCGGTGGTCAGCTCCGAGAGGTCGCGCTGGCCAAAGAAGGAAAGCGGCAGCTTGCGCAGCTTTTCCGCCATGGTGATGCGGCGGTTTGCGCTTTCGTTATAGGCGGAAACATAGGTTTCGGTATATTCAATGCTGTGGATCCAATAAATGAGCAGCAGCAGAAGCAAGGCAAGGCCGGTATACACCCATACACTCACGGTCGGCTGCGGTGCGCCGAATACCGGGCGCAGCAGCTGCTCAAGCAGCATGAACAGCAGCGTAACGGGCAGCATCAAAGAGAGGTTCGCGCCCGTGCAGGCGGCAATGCCGCGCTTTAAATCCCGCGCGCCCTGCTCGCTCAGGGCAAACAGCTTACGAAACATGGCTTTTCTCCTTTCCCACGCCCCAGGCGGCGGCACGCTCGTATTCCTTCCACATGGCGGCATACATGCCACCTTTTTGGATAAGTTCGTCATGCGTGCCCTGCTCCAGCAGTTCCCCTTCGTTGAGCACCAGTATGTTATCCGCGCGCCGCACGGTGGAAAGCCGGTGGGCGATCATCAATACCGTCTTGCCCTTTGTGAGCGCCTCAAACGCGCGCTGGATTTTCACCTCGTTTTCCGGGTCCGCAAATGCCGTGGCTTCGTCCAGCACAATAATAGGGGAGTCCTTCAATATGGCGCGCGCAAGCGCAATCCGCTGCATCTCGCCGCCGGAAAGGTAGACGCCTTTTGTGCCTACCACGGTATCGATGCCCTGCGGCAGCTTTTCGAAGATATCGGCGCACTGCGCGGCCTCGGCGGCGCGCAGCGCCTCCTCCCGCGTGGCTTCCGGGTGCGCCGCGCGGATATTCTCTAAAAGGCTCGCCTTAAACAGCCGCGTGTTCTGGAACGCGAAGGAGACAGTATCCATCAGCGTTTTGTGGGCAATATCCCGCACATCCGCGCCGCCCAGAAGCACTGCGCCCTCGTCTACGTCATAGAACCGGGGAATGAGATGCACGGCGGTGGTCTTGCCGCCGCCGGAAGGGCCGACCAGCGCCACCGTCTGCCCTTCCTTTACGGAAAAGGACAGGTTCTTTACCGCGGGCACGCCGCCGCCGGGGTAGGTAAAGGAAACGTTGCGGAACTCCACGGAAGCGCCTTCGGGCGCTTTCGCGCGCTCCGGCTGGGGCAGCGGCTTTTCATCGAGGATTGAATCCACCCGCCGCACGCATTCCTGCGCGATCAGGAAGTAGCTGCCCGCGTACATCATCTTGTTGAGCATTACGGCGCAGGCCGGGGTAAACAGGATGTAGAAGATCACGCTCAACAGAATATGCAGGTAGCTTCCGGTGTTCCCGGCGCCGTTCGTCAGCAGGATGCCGGCCGGGATCAGCAAAAAGAACGTGCCGTGTATGGCGGTGGTAAACAGCGTCATCGGCGTGCGCCAGGAAAGCGTATAGGCGGATACATACTTGTTGTAGCTCATGATGGAGGCGTAGAAGTTTTTAAAGGAGTGTACCGTCTGGGAAAACACCTTCACCACCGAGATGCCGCGTACATACTCCACGGCTTCGCGGTTCATATCCTCCAGAGAGTTCTGGTATTTCTGCAAAAAGCCCGTGTTTTCCTGGTTCATCATCTTCATTTCAATCACAAAGCCGATGATGAGGGGAACAAGGCTCAACAGCCCCAGCCGCCAGTCAAACAAAAACAGCATGGCGAGTATGGCAAACGGGGTCACGAACGAGCCGATGAGATCTGGAATCTGGTGGGCGACGAACGTTTCCGTCTGCGCGGTGTTTTCGTCAATGATTTTCCTTAGCCTGCCCGTGGTGTTCTGCGAAAAATACCCGAGCGGGAGCCTTGTCAGGTGCCGCATGAGGACGACCTGCATGTTGCGCATGGTGTAAAACGCCGCAAGGTGCGAGCACATCAAAGACGCGAAGTAGAGCACAAGCGCCCCCAGCGCGAGCCCTACCGCCAGCCATCCATAGTAGGTCAGCTTGGTGGCCACAAGCGGCGTGTTGGTTAAGAGCGCCGTCAGCGCCTCCTGCAGCGCAAAATAGACGCAGACGAACGGGGAAAGCATCAACACGGCGGAAAGCGCGGAAAATACGCCGGAAAGCGCGACAAGCGGCCTGTGCGCCCCGGCAAACTCCAAAAGCCGCGGGATGCCGGTTTTCTTTTTATTCTGCATGGTACCTCCTTCTCATATGGCGCGGGTGCGCCGATCATACGACATTGGTTAGCGATATCTAACCAATGCGATTGTATAGCAGTCACCTGGGGTTTTCCACTCCAAAAGGACGCGCCCTGCTCCAAACGGACGCGCGTGTCATTGCGGCATATTTGTCAGCTCATAGAAAGAAAATATCCGACCGTACTTAAAGCCGGTGCAAACCGGGGGAGGATATGATACCGTGAAATTGGAATTTAATTATTCTAAGGAGGTGGCGCAGATGCCATCTGTACAGAACGGGCACAGATCCATACCTGCCGACGATGCGTATCTTCAAAAGGGTACAGTGGGAGGGCTGAAGCCGAATAATGCGCCCATTACCATTGTGGAGTACGATCCATGCTGGCCTGCGTTATTCGAGCGGGAAGCCGGACGGATTCGCTGCGCGCTTGGCGATACGGTGCTGCAGCTGGAGCATGTGGGCTCGACCTCGGTGACGGGATTGTGTGCGAAGCCAATCTCGATATGCTTCTGGTTGTGGCGGATTCTTCTGATGAGCAATCCTATATTCCGGCCCTGGAGGCGGCCGGTTATACGCTTCGGATACGGGAGCCCGAGTGGTTTGAGCATCGCCTGCTCAAGGGGCCCGATACCGACGTCAACCTGCACGTGTTCGGCAAGGGATCACCGGAGGCCAAACGAATGCTGCGCTTCCGCGATTGGCTGCGGGCGAACGACGCCGACCGGAATAACTACGCAAGCGTCAAGCGCAGCCTCGCCCAGCAGGTTTGGGGGAATGTGCAGGACTATGCGGATGCAAAGACGCCGGTTATTCAAGAAATCATGAACCGGGCAAATGCATCCGCATAATGTGCCGGGCGGGAATGCGGTTACAAGCTCCGCATGCATCTGCTTTGCCGGTACTGGGAAGGAGAGATGCCCATCACCCCGCGGAAGGCGGCAGAAAACTTGCTGGCGTTTTCATACCCCACGTCTGCGGCGATGGCCGCGATGCTCTTTCCTCCGCCTTCCAGGGAAGCGGCCGCCGCCTGCATGCGGCATTCCCGCAAAAACGCGTAGATGGTCTGGCCGTAGATGGCCTTGAATGCGGATTTTAGCACCGTGGAACCGATGGAATACCTGGCGCAAAGCTGCTCTATGGGCAGGTGCACATCGGGCTGGCGTAGAATATCATCATGCAGCGCGCGCACGCCCAGCGCGATTTCTTTCCTGAAATACGGCACGCCGCCGGAGCTTTCCTCCGGCATATCCCGGAGAAGAAGCAGGATTTCGAGCACCTTTAACAGGGCATAGTCTGGTGTGAGCACATTCTCCTGCGCGTACAGGCAATCAAATGTCTGGGCAATTACCGGGGTAGAATGGTTGACAAAAATATCTCCTTCCCCGCAGAGACGTTGCTGTAGGCGATTTAGATCGAGACAGATGCCGGGAAACGCGCGGGCGAGGGACTGCTGCGCTGCAGGCAGATCTAAAATAATCGCCGCCCCTTCGTATACGTTGAGCGGAAAACTGGAGGAAGAGGTGGGGTGCCCCATCATATTGACGCAAATATCCCCCGCGGCAAGATATGCGTAGCTGCCCATGCGGAATTCGCATTCAAAGCGTCCATGCCGGCAATGGTTGATTTCCATCAGTGTCCCGATAACAGGCGACTGCGTCAGGCAGCTTCCCGCGTCGTACCGGCTGTAGACAAGGTCCACGCCGGGAAGCAGCGCGTAACGCTTCATGCAGCCTGTCCCGCCCAGGCAGGGCATGCGGTACAAGGAATAGATCCCTTCCTGATACAGCACCTCTAAGGATATACCGTAGACACGCTCCTCCATCATCCGTTTCAAGGGCTTACTCCTTTCGCGTATGGTATTTCGTTTTGCTGCGCAGCGCTTTGCGCAAGAAATGCTGCAGCAAAAAGAGCGCGGCGTAAAGAAGCAACAAGCCGAGTAAAGCGGGTAACATATCGTACGCCTCCAGTCGAAAGAGGAACACCATAATCGCTCCATCTCTGCGTTCCCTTACCGCAAGGGCCTTTGCTGTATCGCGTACGGGGAACGCCTTTTCTATTATCAAACTATTTTGCGCCGGGCAAAAACGTGCTTTTCGCGGGCCTATTCCATAAAAACATCCGTCTGTTAGCCCGGGATTACAAGCGGGGACGCCGGTCCGCGTTTGTTTTCTTGACGCGGGGGCATACCCGTGCTAAAATCCTACCATAATAGTAATGATTAGACGCCACTAACCATATATAGTATACATCAGAATGGGTGCCGTACATTCTTTTTCTTGGGCAAGTGGTTAGGCATAACTAACAAAAGCAATGAAAGGGCGGGAAACATGAGCGTCGTGATCGTAGGCGGGAACTGTAAAATGCATCATCTCTATAAATCGTGCTGCGCGGATTATGGCTGCACGGCCAAAGTGTTTACGCAGATGAAAGGGGAGCTCAAGCGCAAGATTGGAACGCCGGATCTTGTTATCCTCTTTACGGATACGGTTTCCCACAAGATGGTGGAGTGTGCCATGTGCGAGGCGAAGCGCGCAAACGCATGTGTGGAGCGCGTGCACTCCAGCAGCATCTCCGCTTTAAGAAACATCCTCTCTTCGCATTTTGCTTTGGCGGAGCGCGCATAATATGCACATGTGCAGGCAACAGGAAAATTTTGAACGGAACTTGGTGGCGTACTGCGCGCCCACGCTGGCGGGCCTTAAAACGGGCGGGTTGTTTCGTGTGCAGCATTGCGCATGTATGGATGCCGACGCGCAAGTCGGCTTTTGGGATAAAGAGCTTTCTTCCCGCGGCGTCAGATTGACGGTATTGAGCCGGGATCGAAATGGCGCGCTCATCTACGCCTACCGTCCCGTGATGCTGGAGCAAGATTTGTCCGCTCCCGCCGTACGCGTGTTTTTAATGGGCTGCGGCTACGAACGGCCCGATTCTGCGGAAGCTGCGCTGATGACGCTCTCCCGCCGCATTCGCGCGCAAAAAGGGTTTCCGCATGAGATCGGCCTGTTTTTAAGCTATCCTCTGGAGGACGTTATGGGCTTTATTCAGCACAACGGCCGCAACTTTACGCTGTGCGGCTGCTGGAAAGTCTATGGCGACGCCTGTCACGCCGCGCGCTGCTTTGCGCGCTATAAAAAATGCGCGGAAGTCTATCTGCGGCACTTTGACATGGGCAGGTCCGTGAAACAGTTGACCATCGCGGCGTAGATTTGGTAGTTTGTTGGAAATGCAACCGATAAATCCCAAGTAATTTGGTAGACTATTCTTGCCGGGGAAGCCCGGAAACGAATATGCATTCAATCAACATTGTATAGAAAAGAGGAAACAATCATGAGCAAAGTAGCAATCGTGTACTGGAGTGGCACCGGCAATACCGAGGCTATGGCGAACTATATCGCGGAAGGCGCAAAGGAAGCGGGCGCGGACGTATCCGTATTCCAGGCGGCGGACTTCAAAAAGGACCAGGTTGCGGGCTTTGACGCCTTGGCATTCGGCTGCCCGTCCATGGGTGTGGAGGAGTTGGAGGACGGCGAGTTTGCGCCCATGTTCGACGGCGTCAAAGGTTCGCTTTCGGGCAAGAAGGTCGCCCTGTTCGGCTCCTATGGCTGGGGCGACGGCGAATGGATGCGCACCTGGCAGTCCGAGGTGGAAGAGGATGGCATTTCTCTGGTGGCCGAAGGTTTGATCGTCAACGAAACGCCGGATGCCGAGGGCGAGGCGGCCTGCAAAGAACTGGGGAAAAAGTTGGCGTAAGTTATTATTCAGGGGCTTGTCCCTGAAACTCCGCCCAAGGGACTCATCCCTTGGGAATCCCGCTTATACACCCCTTTCAGGGTAATTGTAGAATGGGTTCTTAGGGCTGTAGCAGCCCTAAGCGGGTGTTTGAGGGCAGAGCCCTCACGTATTTTTGCAGAGACTCTAAAAACATCCGGACTCCGGATGTTTTTGTTGTAGAAACAACGGATTAATCCCAAGCAAAGCAGTATACTTTAAGCAAGAAAAATGTAACAGAAAAGGGAGGGGCCGGAACATGCAGCAGGAACTGAACCTGAACGAAACCGTGTACGCGTTGTGCACAAAGTATCCGGAATTGATTGCGGTTTTGCAGGAACTTGGGTTTACGGATATTGCAAAACCGGGCATGCTACAAACAGCCGGCCGTTTCATGACGCTTAAAAAGGGCGCCGCCATGAAGAACATCGGCATGGACCGCATCCGCGCGGCGCTTGCGGCAAACGGCTATACGGTGCAGGAATAAGGAAAGGAATACGCGCATGAGTAAGGAAATCAACAATAGGGAATACCGCAAGACGGTGATCGAGCGGCTGATCCGGCAATTGCACGAAGGCAAGACCGTGGACGAGGTCAAGGCGCAGTTTGAGGAGGCGTTTTCCGGCGTTTCCGCTTCGGAGATTTCGGAAGCGGAGCAGGCGCTCATTGCGGGCGGCATGCCTGTGACTGAAGTACAGCGCCTGTGCGACGTGCACGCTGCGGTATTCAAGGGCTCCATTGAAGAAATTCACAGCCAGCCGCAGGACGTTTCGTATGAACCCGGGCATCCGCTGCAAACGCTGCGCCTGGAGAACCGGGCGGTGGAGCGGCTATTGGATGAAGAAGTGAAACCAAAACTTCGCGCGTTCTTTCTGTGCAGCGGGGAAGAAGAGCAGGAAGAACTGGCTGAACGCATACGGACGCTGTTAAAAATCGATCTCCACTACAGCAAAAAAGAAAACCTGCTGTTCCCGCTGCTGGAAAAGCACGGCATCACCGCGCCGCCCAAGGTGATGTGGGGCGTGGACGATGAGATCCGCACGCTGATCAAAACATCCCTGCTCGCGCTGGAAGCCGGAAGGGGCGGGGAAGCCGTACACGCGCTGGAAGAAGCGATTGTCAAAGTCGGCGAGATGATATTTAAGGAAGAGAACATTCTTTTCCCCATGCTGCTTGAGACGCTCTCCTCGGAGGAATGGGCGGCAATTTCGCGGGAGCAGGGTGATCTTGGATATTTTTTGATCTCCGCACAGCCCGTCTGGACGCCCAAAGGGCAGGCGGAGCAGGAGCAGAAAGAGCAACAGGACATACCCGCGGGGCAAGTCCGCCTGCCCACCGGCGTGTTCTCGGTAGAAGAACTCACGCGCGTATTGAATACGCTGCCCTTTGATATCACGTTTGTGGACGCGGAGGATACCGTCAAGTATTTTTCGGAGAACAAGGAGCGCATATTCCCGCGCACCCGCGCCATCATCGGGCGCAAGGTAATCAACTGCCACCCGCCCGCCAGCATGCATGTGGTGCAGGGCATATTGGACGACTTCCGCGCCGGGAAAAAGGAGCAGGAGGATTTCTGGATCAAGATGGGAGGGCGCTATCTCCTCATCCGCTATTATGCGGTGCGCGACGACGCGGGCAAATTCATGGGCACGCTGGAAGTCACGCAGGATATTTCGTCCATCCAGGCCATTACCGGCGAAAAACGGCTGGTTTCCCCGTCGTAAGAAGCGAATTGAACGTTTGTAATGGGTAGACAGAAAGGAAACGACGATGAGCATTTTAAAGAATATCGAGCATTCCACCGTGCTGCCTTTGGCTTCGCTTGTCCCGTACCAGCCCGGCCAGATCATCAGCCGTACGCTGGTGCAGAACAAGGCGGTTTCTATTACGATCTTTGCTTTTGAGGCAGGCGAGGAAATCAGCACCCACGCTTCCGGCGGGGACGCGCTGGTAACGGCGCTCGATGGCAAGGGCGTCATCACAATTGAGGGCACAGAGTATCAGGTCAAAGCGGGGGAGAGCATTGTAATGCCCGCGGGCAGGCCCCACGCCGTGCGCGCGCAAGAACGTTTCCAGATGCTTTTGACGGTGGTATTTCCCCAGTAGTGCGTTAAAAAGAAGATTTGTGTCCGGCATGTTTCCCCTGCCCTCTGCGGTGTATGTATACATGGGAAATATACTCAGAGGGAGCATGTATGGATCATCAAACATGGACAGATGAACTGTCCTCAAAAATTCGCAGCGACAGAAGCCTTTTGCGCAGCTTTCATATGGAGCCGGACTCGACGGTGGCGGAACTTGTGGATATAGACCTGCCGGAGGAACGAATGGGTATGCTGGTGCAGGGCGTAAAGATCAATATGTTTTTGAAAACGGTGGCAAGCCTATTCCCGCACGCGGAAGGCGACCGGGGATAACAGCAAACAAGAGGCCCGCTCTAACAGCGGGCCTTCGGCGTATCATACAGCCTACTTAGATTTCATAATCAGCGCTGAAGAAGGACGCGCCGCCGCAGGCGGCGATACCTTGAAAACTATTTCTCGTAATCCAGCACCAGCAACCGGTCCTCGCCTAAGCTTTCCGGGGTGATGGTCGCCTCGCTCTGGTTGAGCTTGTGGATCTTGCAGTTACGCGCAATGGAAAGAAGCGGCTCAATGCCCAAAATGGGCTGCCCCAGCTTTAATTGCGCGGTCTGGTAGTGCATGGGGATGAATACGCGGGTGCAGGTACGGTTTGCGATTTCGCACGCGGCGGGCGGGTCGATGGTATAGGTGCCGCCCACGGGGCAGAGCAGCACATCGAGTTTGCCCAAAGCGTCAAACGTTCTTTCGGAGGGAAGCGCGCCAAGATCGCCCAGGTGTGCGATGCGAAGGCCGTCCAACTCAAATAAAAAAATAAGATTGCTGCCGCGCTTCTTGCCCTCCACCTCATCATGGAAGGAAGGGATGCCGGTCACACGCACGCCGTCTCGTTCGAATACGCCCGCCTCCTGGATTACTGTGGGCGTACCCTGAATGGCGTTAAGATAGTTGTGGTCAAAATGCTGGTGGCTCAGCGTGACGATATCCGCCTCAATATCATGGAGCGTATAGCCCGTTTCCGGGCCGCAGGGGTCGGTGAATATTTTGAGGCCGCTCCGCGCCGTCAATAAAAAGCTCGAGTGTCCGTACCATTTGATGTTCATTGCTGTTCCTCCTGTTCCTTAGGCTGCTCGGGCGGCCCGTAAAGTGTGGTAAGGCCAAGGGTAAGGATGCGCAAGCTAAGCTCCGCTACATGCGCCGCGTTTTTGCATAGGCCTGGGCGGAGCCTGGGGAGCACGCTTCGCGTCATACACAGCAGCGCATCGGAAGCGGCTAAAAGCCGCAGCCGCAACCCGCGGGGATGATGGAAGCGTTCCGGGATGGCAAGGGTTAAGAGCAGCGCGTGCTGTACGGCGGGGTTTTCCGGGCAGCAGGGCGTGCCTTCGGCCTTTCTTGCAAGCATCCACATGCGCCGTATGGTGTAGGAGATCCGCGCGCGTACGGCGTCCTCATGCGGGGCGGAAGGTCCCGGCCCCGGAACGGGCGCATAGACGCCTAGCGCCTGTACAAGAAGCGCCGTATACAGTGCGCCGGTCAGCTCAAAGAACAGATGCCCGCCTCCGTGCGTTACACGGGCGATGGGGCGTACGCCAAGATATGTTAAGGTCGGGCGTAAATCCTGCAATTTTTGAGCCAGCTCCCCTGCATTAAGCTGAAGCCGCAACGGTGCCGCGCACCGCACTGCAACGCCTTCCGCCGGGCAGTCCATTTCTTGGACGGATACGGGTTCGCCTGCAATCGCGCCGGTTACCGAAGCAAGGTAAGCACGCAGCTCTTCCAAATGACCGGTCATGCGCAATTTACCCCTTTTTATATATTATAACAGGATACTGCACGAAACGAACGTTGTCAAATATATTTGCAAGCGCGCAGAGAAGAAGTTGCATTTTACAACAATTCCGCTTACAAACCGTAAAGCTCGGCGGAACCTTCCGTCCGCTGCGTCGTCGCCTTCCACTCGGCGCAGCGCTGCTACAATTCGCTCCGGTTCCTAGCGACAAACGAAAAGTTTCCGTTTCCTTTTTCCGTTTATAAGTTCCACTGTTTTAAGCTATCGCTTGTGGGCGCGGCCACATTTGGGTATAGTAGTACTATCCTATTACCGAAGCGAGGACCTCATGCAAAACACGATTTATTTGAGCAGCGTTTATGATCCTTACCATAACCTCGCGCTCGAATCGCTGCTGTTCGACGCGCAGGGGGGGAGCTGCACGCTCTACCTGTGGCAGAACCAGAATACCGTGGTCATCGGCAAGAACCAGAACGCGTGGAAGGAATGCCGCACGCAGCTTCTGGAGCAGGAGGGCGGGCATCTGGCCAGACGCTCCTCCGGCGGCGGCGCGGTGTTTCACGACCTTGGCAATTTGAACTTTACGTTTATTTTACCCCGCCGGGCGTATGACGTACACAAACAGCTTTCCGTCATCCAGCAGGCGGCGGCCAAGTTCAAAATCGAAACGGAGTTTACCGGCCGCAACGATCTTGTGGTGAAGGAGAACGGCGCAAAATTCTCCGGCAACGCCTTCCGCTTTGGCCAGGAGACCGCCATGCACCACGGCACGGTGCTCATCGATGTGGATATGCAAAAGCTTGCGCGCTACCTTGCGCCCCCGCCGGACAAGCTCGCGGCAAAGGGCATTGAAAGCGTGCGTTCCCGTGTGCAGAATTTGCATGAAATCAACCCTGCGCTGACGGTGGAAACCATGAAGGATGCGTTGATCGACGCGTTCATCAAGACCTACGGCATTGCGCGCGTGGGGCAGGAGTTTCAGCTCGATGAAGAAAAGCTTGACGCGCTGACCCAGCTCTACGGTTCCTGGGAATGGAAAATGGGCAGGACCCCGTCGTTTGATATCGTACTCGAACAGCGCTTCTCCTGGGGCGGCATTGAAATGCAGCTCTCGTTGAACAAAGGCTGTATCGTGGACGCCAAGGTTTATTCGGACGCCATGGACGAGGCGTTTATCGAACGCATCGCGCCGGTGCTCCTTTGTTCCCCCTTCCAGTCCCGCGAGATGGCGGAGCGCATCCGCGCGCTGCGGCACCAGCAGGCGGGCGAGCTTGCGGATTGGATATTGGACAAGGGCTTCTGATATCGGCGGCAGGCCTTATTCCAAAGACGGATTCTGAAACGTTCACAGCATGATGCGCAAGGCTGCGATTTTACCGCGGCCTTGCGTTTTTTTCCTTATGCTGTATATATCCGCCCGTCCCGGTCATGTCCGAATACTGCGCTGCAGGCATATAATGTGCTGTAAGTTAAGATGAGGGCAGAGGTGCGGTATGAGCTGGCAGGAAAATATACGTCTCCTTTGGACCGATTATTTGGTCTGGATCCGGCATTTTTTGATCAGCCTGATGTTTCGGCTGCGGGATCTGAGCTATGTGACGATACGTACCATGCAGAATATCATCGATTTCTCGGGGCAGCTTACGCCTTTCTATGGCGCGGATAACGCGAAACAATATGAGGCGTTACTGGCCGAGCGGATTCTGCTGCTCGCGGAATTGGCGTCCACAATAAAAATCGGCTTTGATGTTTCGATGCAGCTATCAAAAATGCAGACAAACGCGGATGATATCGCAGCCCATTTTGTCAAATTAAATCCTTATTGGGATAAGGTGGTGTGGCAGCAAATGCTCTATGCTCAGTATCGGCTCGAAGAGCAGCTCATCCGGCAGATCAATGAGGATAAATTCTCCGCATCCATTCCTACCTATGATTCCATCTATCAAAACGCTTTAAATATGGCGACCTATATGATCGATGGAATAACGGCGCAATTTCCGCAGTACGCATACCCCGTAGGCACTGCAGTGGTATCCAGCACGCCGTTCCGGCCGGGCGCTTGATGTCCGTTACCATACATATTCTTTACATATTGCCATCATCGTTCATCATAATTTCACTGTTATTCCTATAACTATGGTTCCCCGCTATGGTATACTGATAGCGGATGGTTCACTGGTACCACACATTACCAAAGATGAGGATGCCATGAAGCGAAGCCTGAGCCTGCTGCTACTGCTTGTATTGCTGCTCATGGCGGTTCCGGCCTGCCAAGCGCCGACAGCCGCCGATGCGCGGGATGTGTTTTTGCAATTGATCAATGCGGGGGAGTATGGTGCGGTCTATGATATGCTGCACTCTTCCGTGCGGTACGACGCCGACCGCGCGGCGAAGGATCTTGCGGAAAACAAGAAGCAGCCCATCGACCGTATTTCCAAGGAACAGTTCGTTGCACGCTACGAGGCGATCTTCGATGAACTGGAAATCGGCGGCCTCACCTATACGCCGCTTTCCGCCGTGGAGGGCGAGGCCATCTGCGTGTACGATTACAGGCTCAGTTACGACAGCCCCCTGATTGGCGATCAGGAAATGGACTTCCGCATGTCTGCCCGGCGCGAAAACGGCGTGTGGACGGTGGAGTGGACGCCAGCGCTGCTAATCCCAGAAATGACCTGGGGAGATACTGTGCGCGTGGGCAGGACCACGGCGCTGCGCGGGGAAATTTTAGCCGACGGCGTGGTGTACGCGCAGACGGTCAACGCCGTGAGCGTGATCGCCGTGCCGGATAAAATAGAGGATGAAGCGCAGTTTGTCCGCCAGACGGCCATGCTGTTAGGCATGTCCATCGAGGCGGTGGAGAAAAAGCTCAAAAACGTATATGGGGATTTTGTGATCCTCAAACAGCTCTATCCGGATGAAATGACCGAAAGCCTGGAGGAGCAGCTGCTGCTTGTGCCCGGCGTTTCCATAGACAAAAGCAATTTCGGTACCCTGCGCTATTACCCGCAAAAGAACGCGCTTGCGCATATTCTGGGCTATGTCGGCGCGGCTTCGCCGGAGGATTTAAAAGCGCTCACCGGCAACGAAAAAGGGAATGACGTCTACACCGCCGATTCGCGCATCGGAAAAAGCGGGCTTGAGAGCATCTACGAAAAGGAATTGCGGGGTACGGACGGGTACTACATCTACATCAGCGCGTCGGACGGCCTGAACAAAAAGACGCTCTATGAAAAGAAGGCCGAAAACGGGCTGGATGTGCAGCTGACCCTGGACCCGGATTTGCAGCACCGCGCGGAAGTGCTGCTGCAGTACTCGCTCTTTGGGGAGGATACGGCGGGGGCCGTGGTGGTATTGAACCCCAAGACCGGCGAGATTGAGGCGATGGTAAGCTACCCCTCGTTCGACCTCAACCTGTTCGCGCGCGGTATTCCCGAGGCGGACTGGCAGCGACTGAGCACGCAGAAGAACGCGCCGCTGTTTAACCGGCTCACCCGCGGCCTGTATCCTCCCGGCTCCATATTCAAGCCCTATACGGCGGCGGTTGCGCTGGAGAGTGGCGCCATGACGACAGAGTCCACGTTTCCCATGAACAAGGAAACGATTGAAGAGGATAAGTGGCTTCCTTCCGATAACGGCGAATTCGGTCCCTGGGGATATGCCTCCATTACCCGCGTGCATCTGGACCACCGCCATTCGCCGCCGCTTAACATGCACAGCGGCATGATCGATTCGGACAACATCTATTTTTCCTACGCCGCGCTCAAGACCGGCACGGAAGCGTTTGTAAGCTTTATGGAGAATGCGGGGTATACGGAAAGCGTTCCGTTTGATACGTCGGTATTGCCCGCACAGCTTAAAAACAAAAAATCGGAATGGTCGCCCATGTTATTGGCGGAAAGCTCGTTCGGCCAGGGCGAGGTGCTCGTTACCCCCCTGCAGGCGGCGTGCATGTTTTCCGCGTTTGCAAACGACGGCAGCATAGAGGCGCCGTATGTGGTAAAAGGGCTCTACCGCACGGATGGCGCGGAGTATACGCCTGTCACGCAGCATGAGAACAGCGTCTGGAAAGCGAATATCATCAAGCAAAGTACCGTTGACACGCTGACCCCCATGTTGGAGGACGTTATTGAATCCGGTACCGGCAACTGGCTGCACATGGACAACATCGCGGGCAAGACCGGTACGGCGCAGGTTGGCAACGACCGTACAAAGGAAATCAACTGGTTTGTGGGATACCGGTTGAGAACCGGAGAGGACAGGCTGGTGCTGGTTATGCTGGAAGTACCCGCGAATTCGGAAGCGTTTTCCCAGACCAAATTCGATATTGCGCGGGAGCTTTTGAAGTAGCGCGTAAAAGATCGGACAGCCACCCGCATTGCGCGCGCGGCGCGCGCAATAATATATAAAGTGGAAGAGACGCAAAAGTAAAATCGGTTATAGTATATATTAGGGCTGGACTTACTCATGTATCTCACATATTCAGCCCTTTGTACCGAAAAGAGGAGTATCTAAAGTTCATGGAGCATCGCAACAATGTTTGTATCTTCGCCTCCTCCAGCGAATTGCTGGAGCCGAAATATTTTGCCCTGGCGGAGGAGTTGGGTACTGCCGTGGCGCGCTCGGGCGCGGGCATGGTATTTGGCGGCGGCCAGCACGGCCTGATGGGCGCGGTGGCGCGCGGCGTCAAGCGGGAGAATGGGCGCATCATCGGCGTCATCCCAGTCCGGCTCAACCAGCCAGGCATCGCCTACACCGAATGCACGGAATTCTATGAAACCCAAACCATGCATGAACGTAAGCAGCGCATGGAGGACCTTGCGGATGCGTTTATCGCCCTGCCGGGCGGCTTTGGTACGCTTGAAGAGGTGCTTGAAGTCATTACGCTGCGCCAGCTTGGCTACCATGACAAGCCCATTGTCATCATCAATCTGGATGGCTTCTTTGATCCCATTTTGGAGCAATTTGAACGGTTTTACGCGGAAAAGTTTGCGGATGTCGCCTACCGCGCCATGTACGCCGTTGCATGCAATGCGCGCGAAGCAGTGGCTTTGATAAAGGCGTATGTCCCGGTCGATTTGCCGGATAAATTACAGGTAACGGAGGGCAGCGTATGAAGAAGACGCTTTCACCCGCTTCCATGATGGAACACGAACATGAAAAACGCATCGTGATGGTGTGCGTGACCCGCCAGCGCACCTGCGCAAGGCTAGTGGAGCGCGGGGAAGAGATCGCGACCGCGCGCAATGTGCCGCTGCATATCGTGCATGCGGTCAGAACAGGGGAGAATTTCCTGGGAAATGCAATAGAAGGGGAAGCTTTGGAATATCTCTTTACCGCCGCGCAGCTTGCGGGGGGCTCGCTTGCCATGCTGCGCGCGGACGATGTGGAAGGGACGCTTGAAACCTACGCCAGGGCGCATGACGCGTCCGTTCTGGTGCTGGGCGCGTCGCCCAATCCTTCAGGCGATAACTTCGTTTCCCGCCTGGAGCGCCGCTTGCCGGGGATACAGGTGGAGATCGTGTAATCAGGATAGGACCGTACGGCCGGAAACCGTGTTCACGGAATTAAGGGACAAGCCGGCCACTTTCATACTTCTGTTTTCTGGATTCATAAAAAACCTGACACACTGTTGTCAGGTTTTGTCATATACGATAGGCGCAAACGGGTACGGGAGGGCAAGGGGATGGAAACGCAATACAGCAACCTGACACTGGACAATGTAAGCCAGGAACATCTATGCTGCGCCATTGCCGATCAAAAACATCAGTGCGGCGTGGACACGAAACGCGCCTGGCTCCAAGAGAGAATAGGGGAAGGGCATGTGTTTCGCAAATTACAGGAAAGAGGCAAGGTCTTTATCGAATACGCGCCTCTTGAAAGAGCTTGGGCGCCCGTTATTGGCGAAAACTATTTATACATCTATTGCCTGTGGGTGTCGGGAAGCTTCAAGGGAAAAGGGCATGGAAGAGCGCTTCTTTCATACTGCATCGCCGACGCCAAGAGACAGGGCAAATCCGGCATTTGCGTAATCAGTTCAAAAAAGAAAAAGCCGTTTTTGTCCGACAAGACCTTTCTGGAGCAGTTTGGCTTTGAAACGGCGGACACAATTGGCGATGAATACTTGCTGTTGACGTTGTCTTTTGACGGAACAAAGCCAAAGTTTACAGAGCAGGCAAGAACGCAGCGCGTTGCGGGAGAAGGACTGACGGTCTACTATAGTCCGCAGTGCCCCTATATTCCCAATTGTATCGAACAAACGGAAAACTATTGCAAAGCGAACCATATACCGCTTACCTTATTTGCGGTTGATACTCTGGAAAAAGCAAAGTCAGTTCCCTGTGTGTTCAATAATTGGGCCGTGTTTTATGATGGAACATTTAGAACGGCGCATCTGCTGAATGAGGGATATTTAAAGAAACTGCTTATGCATTAGAACGGCGGGACATGCTCTAAAAACACATGGAAAGGACGACCCTCTTTGAGGTTCGCCCTTTTTTTGATATTATAAGGGCATACAATATTTGGTTGGAGGATGCGAAAATGACGACCTATGAAAAGAGCCTTGCCGTCCTGACCGAGCTGTTCGGCAGGGATTATCAGTTTGCATTGGCAACATCAAAGGAAAATGTTCCGTCGGTCAGGGTGGTGGATACCTTCTATGAAGACGGTGCGTTTTATATGGTCACTTACAAAACCTCGCAAAAGGCCATGGAAATTTCCGCAAACGAAAGGGTGGCCCTGTGCGAGAAGCTGTACCGGTTCAGCGGCACGGCGCATTGTATCGGGCATCCGCTGCAGGAAGAAAACAGCCGGATCAGGGGCAAACTGATCCACGCGTTTGAACCTTGGTATTTTAAGCACAATGATGAGAACGACGCGAATATGTGCTATATAAAAATGGAACCCGACCATGGCTTTTTTTACAAAGACGGAACCGGATACAACGTGGATTTTCAGAAACAGACGGCGGAAGAATTTCCGTTTGTGTTCGATGTGGTGGTGACAGAATGAAGCGACGGGCGTTGTTTTCCTCCAACCGTTTTTGTGCATAAACATTTCCTTAACATTTCCGGCTATAATGATGGTAACCCAAAGAAGATGGAGATGCGCGTATGGTCAACATTCTCGTGGTGGAAGATGATAAAAAGCTCAATCAAATCGTTTGCGCGTATCTGGTTGAAAACGGATATGCCGCCAAAGGGTGCTTCAACCCGCGGGAGGCGTATGATTTGATGTACAATAATCTGTACGATCTGATCGTTTCGGATATCATGATGCCGGAGATTGACGGGTTTGCATTTGCCCAAACTGTCCGGGATGTCAACAGGAGCATTCCCATCCTGTTCATGACTGCCCGTGACGATATATCCTCCAAGCAAAAGGGGTTCCGCATTGGCATTGACGATTATATGGTAAAGCCCGTCAATATGGACGAGCTCGTATTGCGGGTGGGCGCGCTGCTGCGCCGCGCCAACATCGCCAATGAAAAGCGCCTAGCGGTAGGCGGCCTTGTGATGGACGCCGACGCCATGACCGCAACCGTGAACGGCGAGGAGATACCGGTGACCGTGCGTGAATTCAATATCTTGTATAAGCTGTTATCCTATCCCAAGCATACGTTCTCCCGTGCACAACTTATGGACGAGTTTTGGGGGATAGAAAGTGAAACCAGCCTGCGCGCCGTAGATGTGTATATCACAAAGCTTCGGGACAAGTTTTCAGGTTGCGGGGATTTTAAGATCGTCACCGTGCACGGTCTCGGGTATAAGGCGGTGCTGCAATGAAACGGAAGCGAAAGAGGCAGATCGAAAACGACGCCCGGGTCAAAGCCAGGCATTTTTCCTGGAAGGAACTCTTGCTGACCTATTTTATCCTGCTGTCATTGGCTGCCGGACAGTGGATGATCTATAACGAGTATGTGTATTTTGGTCACATGCCGCCTGAATATATCTGGGGTATGCTCGGATACTGGGCAATCGTCACCGGCGTCTTTTGTCTGATCACCGCCCGCCAGAAGATCCGCGCCTATGATAAGCCCATGAGGAAACTGAGCGAAGCCGCCAAACAGGTCGCCGGTGGCGATTTTTCTGCCTATCTGGGGCCCATACACCGTGCGGATAAACTGGATTATGTGGACGTGATGTTTGAGGATTTCAACAAGATGGTGGAGGAACTAAACAGCATCGAGACGCTCAAAAACGACTTTATCGCCAACGTGTCCCATGAAATCAAGACGCCGCTTTCCGTCATCCAGAGCTACGCCATGGCGCTGCAAAAGGAGGATCTCCCGCAGGAAAAACGCAGGGAATATACCGATACGATCATCAGCGCGTCAAAAAATCTGACGGCGCTTGTCACCAATATCTTAAAGCTCAACAAGCTGGAAAACCAGGAGATTGCGCCTGCCGCGGAACCCTTTGACCTGTGCCGCCAGCTTTGCGACAGCGCGCTGGCATTTGAGAATGCGTGGGAGCAGAAGGGCATTGCGTTTGAGGCGGAGATTGAGGACCGCGCCATACTATGCGCGGAAGCGAGCATGCTGGAGATTGTCTGGCACAATCTTCTTTCCAACGCCGTGAAATTTACAGAGCCCGGCGGAAAAATCACACTGACGCAGACTTCGGATGCAGATTACGTGACGGTCTCCATCTCCGATACCGGCTGCGGTATGGATGAGGAAACCATGAAGCATATTTTTGATCAATTCTATCAGGGCGATACCTCCCACTCGGGTGAGGGCAACGGCCTTGGCCTTGCGCTGACATTGCGCGTCATAGAGCTTGTGGGCGGTTCCATATCGGTAAAGAGCGAGCCGGAGAAAGGGTCAATCTTCACCGTAAGATTAAAGGTCGGACCATAAGCGGTGCGCCTTAATACCAAACGAAACAGCCCGGATTTGGCAAGTAAATCCGGGCTGTTTTGATTTTAAAATAGTTTCGCCTTTGCATTTTTAGGATTAATATTTCTCAAACATTTCAGAAGCAACTCGCAAACAATCCTTCGGTAAGATAGGCACGTCAAATGGATCAAAAATCTGTAACAAAAAAGGAGAATGTATCATGAGTGAGGTCACAAAAAACGCAGATGGATTTGTAGGGTATGAGTACAAGGATGTTACGGTAAAACGCAGCATGGAGCCTGTGTACGCCGATGGGTACACAAACTTTGGCTGGACGCTGGAGAGCACCTCGGTCCCGCTTCAAAGCATCGGCTCGGTCACCATGAAGTTTAAACGCGACCGCAAGATCCGCAACAAAGCGGAACTTTCCAGGCTGCAGCGCCAGTTTGATGCCTGCGTTACGGAAATTGAAAATCTGGAGTTTTCCAAGGTTGTCGGCGCCTCCACCGCCGCCTATACAATCGGGCTTGTCGGAACAGCGTTTATGGCAGGTTCCGTGTTCGCCCATATTGGCGGTATGCTGCCCCTTTCCGTCATTCTGGCGATCCCCGGGTTTGCGGGCTGGATCATCCCATACTTTAGCTACGTGAACATCCGCAGGAAGAAAACCGAACAGGTCGCTCCCCTGATCGATCAGAAATACGACGAAGTCTATGACGTGTGCGAAAAGGCCAATGGCCTGCTGGCATAGTTTGTTCTATGCATCCCAGCGTAGGCAACAGTATGTTTTAAAAAAGAATAGAAAGGGGAGGGGAAGATGGGAACCGCTATTGTCATTATAGCCATTGTCGCTGTTGTTGTGGCCGCCGTGGCCGCTTTCAGGAAGCGCCGCAAATGAGAAATTCCTCAGAGCATGAGGAGGTATAAAAAATGCAAGAAGAGCAAGGCGGCAAAAAGACGAAAAGAAATGCCCCAAACATAGCAGAAATGTGGCGTAATCTTTCCATCGGCTTGGCCGGGATCAGCGGATTTATTCTGCTCCTGTTGAGAAACCGGGAGGAGCAGAACATGGTGCCCGTTATTTGCGCGGCGGTGGTTGCCTATATGGTTGCATTCGCCGCGCAGATGATACGGCACAGGAACAACACGGAATATAGAGCAGAAAAAATTGCCCGTACCCGCCTTGTGTTTCGTTGGACATATGTCGCGCTTTACCTGGCCTGCGTTCAGATCAATATGATCCGTATGCTGGATGGGACGACGGTGTTTTATAATGGAAAGTTTTTATATCAGGCCATTTTGTGCCTTGTGATTGCCCTGACGGTCCCCCGGGACACGCTTTGCCGAAAACTATGGTGCAGGATCAGGCGCAGATGGACAGCAAGAAAGGAAAAGACGGATGAAGGCGAAAGAGAAGATACAGGCGTTTGCCCTGAATCAGGCGATGAACTACATTTCGGGAGATCCCGCGAAGAATCTCCCCAAACTGCTTGCGTGGCTGGACAGCATCGGTTGGGGCGGCAAGAATTTTACAACCCACAGTGCGGCAATACACAGCGTACTGGAGGACTCGGAGAACAACTGGTATCAGTTTATCATGGGGATCTGGAAGGATATCGACAACGAGATTTTAAAAACCACATTCCGCAATTTTGTGCTCAACGCGAGTATCATCGGCATGCCAAAACAGCAGGCCAATCAGGAGAAGCATGATTGCAACATTCCATGGGCCCTACTCATGGACCCCACCTCCGCCTGCAACCTACACTGTACGGGCTGCTGGGCGGCAGAGTACGGCAACAAGCTCAACATGTCTTACGAAACGCTGGACGGCATCATCCGCCAGGGCAAGGAGCTGGGCACCTATTTCTATCTGTACTCGGGCGGCGAGCCTATGGTGCGTAAAGACGATATTATCCGCCTCTGCGAGGCGCATCCCGATTGCCAGTTTGCCGCGTTTACCAACGGTACCTTGATCGACGAAGCCTTTGCCGATGAAATGCTGCGGGTCAAAAACTTTATTCCGGCCATCAGCGTGGAGGGTTTTGAGGGCGATACCGATTTTAGAAGAGGGGAAGGCACATTCAAAAAGGTGGAACGCGCGATGGCGATATTAAAAGCAAAACGCCTACCCTTTGGCATTTCCTGCTGTTATACCAGCAAAAACGTGGACATGATTGGGTCGGAAGCGTATTTTGACCAGATGATCGGATGGGGCGCAAAGTTCTGCTGGTTCTTTACCTATATGCCGGTGGGCAAGGAGGCAGTTCCGGAACTGATGGTGAGTGCCGAGCAGCGTGCGTTCATGTACCGCCAAATCCGCAAGTTCAGGGAAACAAAACCCCTGTTCACGCTGGATTTCTGGAATGACGGCGAGTTCGCAGGCGGGTGCATAGCGGGCGGCAGGAGTTACCTGCACATCAACGCGAACGGGGATATGGAGCCCTGTGCGTTTATCCATTATTCCGACTCCAGCGTCTATGAAAAAACGCTGCTTCAGGCGCTGCATTCCCCGCTGTTTATGGCCTACAGGAAAGGGCAGCCCTTTAACGAGAACCATCTGCGGCCCTGCCCACTGCTCGATAATCCCGACGCGCTTGTGGACATGGTGGAGCGCTCCGGCGCGCACTCTACGGATTTGCAGGACCCGGAGGATGTGCGCGGGCTTTCGGCAAAGTGCAGGGACGCCGCCACGGATTGGGCGCAGACGGCGGATGAACTGTGGCAATGCGCAGGGCGCTGCGACGCGTGCCAATCCAAAAGCCATTCCGCCTAAAAAAGAGAGCGGGGCATAAAAAAAGAGGCCGTTTGGGGCCTCTTTTTGCAATATTCTCAATGTGAGGATACTTTCCATTAAAGCTGCTCCGCTTACATCCCCGGTATCAGCCGCAGCAGCAGGTTGGAGTTGTAGAAAAAGCTGCCAAAGTACGAGGCGTCGATAAAATCGCCCGCCTTAGGCAATATGATGAGCACGATGGGGACCATCAGGAAGAGTAAGTACATTGCCAGAAACCCGCGGATCAGCCCAAAGCACGCGCCAAGCAGCCCATCCGCCGAATGCAGCACCGGAAGCCCGTTTCGCGCATAGGTGATCAGGTGTATGGCAAACGCAAAGAGCATCCGTATCGCGGCAAACAACCCCAGCACGGCAAGCAGGTTCAAAAACACGTTGACGATGGTCTGGTTGAAGTATTCGCCCAATGTGGAAGCGCCGTCTTCCGCAAACGCTTCGCGGGCAATGTTCTCGGAGATCCGCTCGCCCATGGGTACGGGCAGCGTGGCGTTTTCCATGACGCCGGAAAGCTGTTCCGCGCTCAGCGCCGAGATGGGGGTTCTAGAAAGCTCCACATCCTGCACCAGCTCCGCGCCCTCTGTATAATAGAGCGCCATGGTATAGAGCTGCTCATCCGCCTTGATGGAATTGGTAACAAGGGGGCGGAAGGCAAGCGCAAGCGCAAACGCAAGCACATACGCGCCCAGCGAGAGTACCGTATGCACAAAGCCGCGGTACCAGCCGCCCAGCAAGAACACCGCAAACAGCAGCAGCACGGCGATATCCAACAAATTCATGGTAAAAGCCTCCGTTCCCAGTTTCCGCCGGTATGCTGACCGGCGCGGGCAAGGGCTACGACACCTTGACCGTATAGCAGGCCGACACGGTGTTGAAGAGCAGCGTGCCGGAATCGATCTTCTGTGCGGAAACAATCTCCGCTTCCACATGGCGGGTATTTAAAAGCTTGCCGTCGGCCCCATATACCGTATACCCGTCGTTTGTAACGGCCACGAGCCTTCCGCCCATCATAAACGCGTCAACGGTACCCGCGGGGAGCTGGAAAAGCCGCTGTGTGGTCCCGGCAACATCCGCGTCCTTCGCGGTCAGCAGCTTGACGGTGCCGGGTTTTTCGGAGCCGCGCGGGCGCAGCAGGAAAAGCGGGTTTGACGCGCCCTCAAAGTCCATCACTTCCCAGCCGTAGAGCATTTCGCGGTAGCTTTCGCGGTTCCCCTCGAGCGAATAGCGGATAAGCTGATTGGTACCCACCGCGTAAATGCCCGAGGACGTGAAGTAGATATGCTCAATGAGCTGGTTCTGTATCTGCATCACACCGCTTGTCGCAGCGCGGGTCATATCATAAATGGTAATGGTGGAAAGCGGTGTGCCGCTGTCCAAAGATGTTGTGAGCACATACAGGTACTCGTTGCCCGCGGTATAGAAGCCGTAATCCACAATGAACTGCCCGGGGAATGTCAGTTCGTCCTTCTGCGCGCCGGTCTTGTCAAACACCTGTATGGTTTCCGTACCGGTGCCGTCGGTCTTTAAAGCCGCCACCGTGGTAGAGCCGCAGGTCACGTACAGCAGCGTGCCGGTAAACTGTACGGGGTAGGTCGCGTCCACAATTCGAAGCGCCACGCTGTTGTAAAGCGCGTGTATGGTTCCGCTTGCGGCAAGCTTCACGTCGGTTGCGGTGACGGCCGCGTTATAGTCGTTGCCTTCATTGTACAGGTCTTTATAGTAAAGCGTACCGTCCTTGACGTATAAAAATCCTTGCCCGGTAAAGAGCGCTTTATCCTGCGGGCCAAAAGGAAGCTGGTTTAGGGCCGCCTGCGCGGACATGGAGTTGCCTAAAAGCAGGATACCCGCGACGATACCGGCGAGTATCAAAAGCAAAATGCCGAACAGGAACAACAGGCGCAATACGGTCTTGCGCCTGTTCTTTGGTTTTCTTCGGCGGTTACTTTCCATTGGGTTAGGCTCCTTCTTGACCTGGACAGGAAAGCGGCGTTCTTTTCAGGCTTTCCTTCAGGCGGAATTCGGCGCGGATCACGCATGCCGCTGCCTGTCCTCCGGATTTCAGGGTTCGCATTGCAGCACAGAAGCGCCAAAAGGGCGCGGTAATACTAGATTTCGTACAGGGAGAGCACCTGGTTGGCGACAGCCTCCTTGGTGGTTCTCAAATCCATCGCCTGCTTCACAAGGTAGCGGTGCGCCTGCGCCTCGGTCATGGCGGCATGCTCCATCAGGGCGAATTTGGCGTGGTCCACCAGGCGCTGCTGCTCCAGTCTCCGCTCCAGCGCACGCTTTTCCTGCAACAGATGGTTTAACCGCGTATGGGTGGCCATGGCGATCTTTACCGTATGCAGCATGGCGTTGCGCGTCATGGGCTTGGTGAGGCACAACACGCCGCCCGGCTCCACGCGTTCCGCCACTTCTTCAATCAGGTCCGCCTTTACGAGCAGTATGACGCCCGCGGCGGTATTCGTCACAAAATCCAGCGCAAGATCATGGCCGAACTCATCCAAAAGCGGCGAGTTGATAACGACCATCGCATAGTCGCCTTCTATGAGCCCCCGGCGCGCTTCCGCGCCGCTCTGCGCAAGCGTAAGTTCGCCCGGTATGGCGGAAAGCATATCCTGCAGGAGCTGGCCGCCCTTTACTGTGCTTGAAATCAAAAGGATCCGGTCCGTTGCCGCCACCCCCTTTGCGTGCATGTCATGTGCATCGTCCGTTCCCCGCTTTACACGTCGAAGAGCGGATCTTCGAGCGCGGGGAGGGCGGCGGGCTCGTATTTGTCCGCGTCCCGCTGTACCTGAAACAAGTGCTTGCGTACCTCATTGGGCAGCACGCGGGCAATAAACGCGCTCTTCTCGGCGATCTGCACGGCGTCAAGCAGCGTCTGCGGCAGGCGCTCGGCGGTATCCTGGCCGGGCAGCTGCAATTTTTCTTCCAGGCCTTCCAGGCCCGCGTGGATGAGCAGCGCGAACGCGAGATATGGGTTCATGGCGGGGTCCGGGGCCCTAAGCTCCATCCGGGAGGATTCGCCCTGCGCCGCGGGGATGCGGATCCACTGCGAGCGGTTCTGGTGGGACCAGCTGACGGAGCCCGGCGCTTCCATTTTGCCCAGGCGCTCGTAGGAGTTGGGCATGGGGTTTAACAGGAAGGTCAGGTCCGAAGCGCGGCGGAGGATGCCCGTCAAAAAGCTTTCGGCCTCGGGGGCGTGCGCGCTGTTTGTCTCAAAGAGATTGGTGGTGCCCGAAAGCAGGCTCATGTTCACATGCAGCCCGCTGCCGATGACGCCCGGTATGGGCTTGGGCAAAAAGGACGCGAACAGCCCGTTTTTGTTGGCGATGGTGCGGATGACCTGCTTCAATGTCATCAGGTTATCCGCCGCGCGAAGGGCGCCCGCGTATTTCAATACGATTTCATTCTGGCCGGGGCCGGATTCATGATGGGAACTTTCCACGGCGATCCCCATGGTTTCCAGCGTGAGGCAGATTTCACGCCGCACGTTTTCGCCGCGGTCCCGCGGGGCAAGGTCCAAGAACCCTGCGCTGTCGTGCGGTTTGCGGGTAGGGCTTCCCGTTTCATCCAGTTGGAAGAGGTAAAATTCGCACTCCACGCCGATCTGGCAGGTATAGCCCATTTTGAGCGCTTTGCGCGCGGCCTCGCGCAGCAGATTGCGGCTGCTGCCCGCAAAGGGCGTGCCGTCCGGGTGCTGGATGTCGCACAGCAGCCGCGCCACGCGGCCCTGCTGCGGCCGCCAGGGCAAAAGGGAAAGCGTGTTGGGGTCGGGCAGCAGCATCAGGTCGGATTCTGCAATGCGCAAAAACCCGGGTATAAGGGAAGCGTCAAAGGAAACGCCATCGCTCAATCCGCGCGCAAGCTCGGAACTCAATAAAGAGATGTTGCGCCCGCGCCCGAACAGATCGCAGAACACCAGCCGGACGAACTTGACGTCGTTCTCTTCCACAAAGGAGAGGATTTCTTCCTGTGTATAGCCCATGCCAAACCTCCTGTATAAAATGTAATCTTCTGTATTTTTGCAACAAAAGTGCAGGATTGCCTGCGCGGTATCAGGGCAAACGCGCACCATTTTTTTCATGCACATACCGCTGCGCTTCATGCACATGGGATGTGCATGGACAACTCCCCGTTTTGGGGCATCGGTGGATAACTCTGTGCATAATGTTGATAAGTCCTGTGCAAAACATTCCGGGAACGGTGTGCAGAAATATTTTTATTCCCTGCATGTGCCTGCGCTTGTGTTCGATTTTACATGGACTTTACCGAACAAATGGGCATTCTGTCGTAAAAGCGCGGGTTATTCACAATGTATCCGCCAAAACGTATTTCAATATCTAAAACGTGCCGATCCGCCTGCTTATGCACAGTTTCATGCAATTATGCAAGCGGGTTGCGTTTGGGCATTACGGGGCAGCTCCACCTGAGAAGTTCGCCGCCAAACGGCTCCGCCGCGCGGATGGCCCGGGTGGTCAGATCATTCACATCGGCAAGGTTCAAAGCGCTCAGCGCATGGATGGTGAGCACATGCGGCAGATCAAGCTCGGGCCTGAACTGCGGCTCGCCTATGGCAAAACCCGCGGCCTTCGCCTGTTCCTGAAACAACAGCCGCGTCTGTTCGCTGGGAAAGCATATGGAAAACGTCAGCCGGCGCACGGCCACAAGGCCATCCCCAGTCTTTTTGAGCCGCTCAATGAGTTCCTCGTTCAACACCGTCTGGTATTTGGCCGCGTCGGGCAGCAGCAGCGCGTGGTAGGTCAGCCAATCCGGCTCATGCGCGGAACCGGGGGAAACATACAATAGCTTCTCCTTATCCGCAATGCGCTTAGCGGCTTCCATGTCTTCTTCCGGGTCCCGCACATAAAAATAGTATTGCCGCAGCGCGTCCATATGGATCATGCCTACGTACACGGCGTCGGAAAGCGCGCGCAGCAGCTTGCGTTCTATCCTATTCAAGCGGCGCAGTTCCCGCGGCGTAAAGGCGTCCGCCCCGTTTTCCCGCGGGGAGAGCGCGCAATACATCAGGGTCTCGTATCCCGCCATGGGCTCGTCGTAGCCCGTGTCTACCGTGAACTGCGCCTGTACGCCCTGCACAGGCCAAACGTAACTGAAAAAAGTATCTTCCGCTTCCTTGCGCATGCCGCTCCTTTCCTGATCCCCCCTTAAAGTACCATTTTATCAGCAGGCAGGCAAGCATGCAAGAGAATAGGGGTTTTGCGCGGGCGAAGGGTGTAAAGCTTTGATGAACGGCGAATAGAAGAAACCCCGCCTGTGCATAGGCGGGGCAAAAGTAGTACGTTGGAGGCGCTGCCTCCAAACCTCCGCTTAGGGTCGTTACGACCTAAGAACCCATATTCGGAAACGGGAGTTTCTAGGGCGGGATTCCAAAGGGACGTGTCCCTTTGGTGGGGGTTCAGGGGCAAAGCCCCTGAGAGTGTCCGTTACTTCAACAACTCCGCCAGTTCGTCCACCGCACTGTCGAACGCGTCGAGCGAGGTCAGAATGCTTTCGGGCTTGGTCAAATCCACGCCCGCCTTCTGCAGCAGGGCAATGGGGAAATCGCTGCCGCCGCTTTTGAGGAAGGCAAGATAATTTTCCAGCCCGTGCCCCTCGAGTATGCCGTGTGCAAGAGCAACCGCGGCGCAGAAGCCGGTGGCGTACTGGTACACGTAAAACGCGTTGTAGAAGTGCGGGATGCGCGCCCATTCGATGCGGATCTCGTCGTCCACCACCACGCCGGGGTAGAACAGTTCGTTGAGCTTGCCGTATTCCTCGCACAGCGCGTCAACGGTAAGGGGTTCGCCCGCCTCGCACATATAGTGCGTCTTCTGCTCGAACGCCGCGAACATGGTCTGGCGGTAGACGGTGGTACGGAACTGCTCCAGGTAGTGGTTGATCAGGTAGGCGCGGCGCGCGGGATCGGTCTCGGTTTGTAGCAGGTGGCGGGTGAGCAGTACCTCGTTGACGGTGGAGGCGACTTCCGCGGCCATGATCTTATACTGCGCATCCTGATAGGGGAGGCTTACGTCAGAATAATAGGAATGCAGCGCGTGGCCGAGCTCATGCGCTACCGTAAAGGCGTAATCCTCTTCCTCCTGATAGTTTAAGAGCACATACGGGTGTGTGCCGTACGCGCCCCAGGAATACGCGCCGGTGGTCTTGCCCCGGTTTTGCGGTACGTCGACCCAGCGTTCGCTGTAGGCGACGTCGAGCATTTTCCCGTAATCTTCGCCTAAAGGCTGCAACGCTTCCTTGACAAGCGCTTTCGCGTCCTCATAGCGGAGCTTCTTGGGAGTCGCCGGCACGATGGGGACGTACAGGTCGTACATGTAGAGCTGGTCCAACCCCAGCGCCTTGCGGCGCAGCTGCAGGTACTTTTCTATGGAGGGCAGACGGCTTTTGATGGCTTCAATCAGGCCGTCGTAGACGGAAAGGGGAACGTTGGTGGAAAACAGGGCCGCGCCGATGGCGTTCTCATAGCTGCGGGCCTTTGCAAAAAATACGTTGGATTTCACGCTGGCGCCATAGGAAGCGGCAAGCGTGTTCTTTAGGCTTAAATAAGAAGCATAGAGCGCCTTGTAGGCGTTCTTGCGCACGTCCCGGTTCTTGCTTTCCAAAAAGCTGCGGTAGTTGCCCTGGGTCAGCTCCACGGTATCGCCGTCGTCATCCGTGATGTTGCCAAAGCGGATGTCGGCGTTGTTGAGCATGGTAAACACCGAGTCGGCTGCGGCCAGCGGTTCGCCCGCGAGTGCCATGAGCCTTTCCTCATTGGCGGTGAGCGTATGCGGCCTGCGCCGGACCAAGTTGTTTAAGACCCGGCGGTATTCCTGCAGGGTGGGGGAATCAATCCAGGCCTGTAGCGTATTGGGATCAATCGCAAGGATTTCCGGCGTCATAAAGGAAGAAGCTGCGCCGTACGCGACGCTCTGCTGCATGGCCCGGTCGGTCATGCCCTGGTATTTGGCAAGGGCATTGTCTTCATCCCGGTGCATGTGCGCATACACATAGAGCCGCTCCAGCTTGAGGGAGATGGCGCTTTCCTCTTTTAATGCGCGCAGGAGTGCGTCTGCGCTTGTGAACGTGCCGGAAAGCTGGGGAAACGCGGCGATCTCTTGCTGTACTTCTTTGAATTCCGCCTCCCACGCCTCATCGGAAGCATACATGGCGGTAAGGTCCCATGTCAGGGCGGCGTCGAGTTCCTGCCGCGCGGGTAACGTCTTGGGCATATGAGTCCTCCTGTATAGATAGAATAAGCGGGGCGGCCCAAACAGCAGGCCGGGGTTAAAGGATAGCGGGGTCAGAGCGTGCGCGGCCCTTCGCGCAGTTCGTCCGGATCGGGATCGGGCACAGAGTCCGGGTCGATCACGGAAATTTCCGGCCCGTCCACGCGCGCCGCGGTATCCACGTACAGCGCGGTTTGGAAGGCGGCGCCGTAGGGCGCGAGAAGGCCCGTTACAAAAGCGGACAGTACGGCAAAGAGCGCGAACATCGCCTCAATATTCTGCCACAAAAGCAGCGCGGGCAAACACAAAATACCGGAAATCACGCCTGCTACGAGAGAAAAGAGCAGCGTCGCGCCAAGAATGCGCCAATAGCGCTTGATGGTCAGCTTGAAGGCGCGGCCTACGGCGGAAAACGCGGATTTCTTCTCATGCACCGCAACGGGGTAAATCAGCATCAGGAACACGCTTAAAACTATGGCAATCAGAATGATCAGCAGCACGATGACGCCGATGGTAATAAAGAAAGGCGTGGGCAAGGCCCCGCCTTCCGCATAGGAAACAAAGGAAAACAGGGAAGCCATCATGCCGAAAACGCCAAGGAATAGATAGACCACAGCGACAATGATACCGATTCCTATCTCCAGCGCAAACTGCGAAAGGAACGTCGTGTAAAACCGCTTAAGGCCGATGGGCAGGGCGTAACGGAACAGCTGGCCCAGCGTCCCCGCGCGCCCTTCCATACGCTCCTCCATTTCCAGGAACATCGCGCCCTGGTACATGGGCGTAATGAGAAAGCGGACCACAAGGGAAAGAAGCCACACAAGCAGCGAGGACCCAAGAACAGCACTCATATCGGCCAATTCCGCATCGGCGGAAAGGCTGCTTAGTTTGCCGAACTGGGAAATGCCCTCCTGCATATCCGTAAAGAATCCTGTGCGGCTCAATGCTGTAAACTGCGGAAGCGTCATCAACAGCGCAGGCAGGCTGACCAGCAACAGGGAAACAAGAAACGTCTGCCAGAAGCCGCGCTTGTAGAGCTGCCAGGCAATGCCGAATATCCCGCGCATGCGCAGCGGCGCGCGATTAAGGGGCGGATAAGGCGTGATGGGATCCATAGCTAACACCTCCATTTAGAGTGTACGGGGACCTTCGCGCAGTTCGTCCGGATCCGGGTCGGGCACAGAGTCCGGGTCAATCACGGAAATTTCCGTCCCATCCACGCGCGCCACGGTATCCACGTACAGCGCGGTCTGGAACGCGGCGGAGTAGGGCGCAACAAGGCCTGCCGCAAGAGACAGCAGCACGGCAAAGAGCGCAAGCATTGCTTCAATATTCTGCCACAGAAGCAGCGCGGGCAGACACAAAACGCCTGAAATCACGCTTGTCACCAGCGTAAAGAGCAGCGTCGCGCCAAGGATGCGCCAGAAGCGCTTGACGGTAAGCTTGAATGCCCGGCCTACGGCGGAGAACGCAAACTTTTTCTCGTGCGCCGCAACGGGGTAGACGAGCATCAGGAACACGCTCAGGCAGACGGAGATCAACAAGATCAATAGAACAAATACGCCCAATATCAAGAAGAAGGACGCAGGAAGGCTCCCGGTTTCAAAATAGGGCATAAAGGCAAAGACGGAGGACAAAGCCCCGATCACGGCGATAATGGATATCAGGATGGAGAGGACCATGCCGATGCCCAAATTCAATACATACTCGGAAAGGAACGTCGTATAGAAGCGCTTAAGGCCAATGGGCAGCGCGTAACGGAACAGCTGGCCCAGCGTCCCCGCGCGGCCTTCCATGCGTTCTTCCATTTCCAGGAAAACAGCGCCCCGGTACATGGGCGTGAGCAGAAAACCAAAAGCAAGGGAAAGCAGGGACAAAAGTCCCATTACGCCAAAGAGTGCGCCGACATCCTGTAACCCCATGTCGGGAGAGAAGGCGCTTAGCTGGCCGAACTGGGAAAAGTCATTCTGAATGTCCGCCCAAAGTCCCATGCGGCCATATAGCGCGAACTGCGGAAGCACGAGCAGCAGCGTGGGCAGGCTGACCAATAAGAGGGAGACCAGGAACATCTGCCAGAAACCGCGCTTGTAAAGCTGCCAGGCAATGCCGAATATCCCGCGCATGCGCAGCGGCGCGCGGGTAAGGGGCGGATAAGGCGTGATTGGATCCATAGCTGTACCTCTTTTCTTTTTAAAATAATATCGTACCCAATATGGTATGCAAACGTGTACGCGCTAAGAGCGCATTATTTCCCCAGCAGTTCCTGTGCGATGGCGGCGGCGGAACGGAAGGAAAGCGGGGAACCGCCGTTCACCCCGGCGGCGGCGGCATAATCGATACAGGCGTTCTGGATGCTGTCCACATCCACGTCCTTGCCTTCCCGGAGCAAAGTAAACTGGACAAGCTCAATGAATTCCTTCAATTGCGGGGGCGGCAGGCTGATACGCAGCGGGAAGAACGCGTCCTCCGCTTTTCTGGCCGCGGCGCAAACAAGAAGGTTTACTTCCGTCAAAAGCGCAAGGGAAAGCGCCGCGCGAAGCTTGGGCCAGGCGGCGTCCTGCGAATCAAATTCATCCAGGAACAGCAGGAACTTTAGGGGTTGCTTCAATAGCTGCGGCAGCGCGCGCGCTAAGCCTCCCAAATGTCCGGGCGGGCAGTAGACGAGCCGAAGCTCGGGCAGCTCCCGCGCCAAGGAGAAGATCTGCGTGGTTTTGCCAGCGCCCGCGCCGCCGGTCAGTAAAAAGTTCTGCGCCTTTTCACCGCGCATAAAGCGGATGGCGTTGTGCATGGCCTGCTCGCGCTGGGCCTGGTAAAACGTGAACGCATCCTCTTCCGGCAAAAACTGGGCAGGCAGGCCGGAGAGCGTGCCGTCTTCCTCCACCAGGAACAGCCGGTACCGCGTAAACACGCCGTACCCGCAGGTCGCGGCGTAATTCCAAAGGTCGTCCAGCAGCAGCCCGCGGTCGGCCGAAGTATCCAGCCTTAAATAGAGTTCTTCCAAAGAGGGATCGGCGGCATATGGTTCCCTGTGCTCTTCCGTCTGGTAGCGCCAGCTGATAAAGTCGTTTTCATCTATGGGCAGGGGAAGCGGCTCGGGCGCCGGGGCCGGGGCGGCCGCGGGCGCAGCCTGCGGCAGGGGGCGGCTGGTCGTACCTGCCCATACGGCGGAGGAAAGCACGCTGATATTGTCCTTCTGCTGTGTGCGGCGGGGATTGCGCTGTTCGCGCGCTTTTTCGCCGATCCACCGCTTGGCGATGACGCTGTTGAGGGAAAACAATACATCCATGTGCTTCAGGTCGGCGCGCATGGCGGTGGAGAGGGGCTCGTCCCACACACCGCGCGCGGCGGCGGCAGAAAACACATTTTCCCGCTCGGTCAGCACCCAAATTAAAAAGTCGCGGAACAGATCCCCGCTCACCCGGCGATAATTGCCGTGGATGAGCGCGGCGCAAAGCCCATGGTATTCCTTTGCTGCGGCAAGCGGATCGTTCTGCAACAGATGGGAGAGCATCGAGGCAAGGCACGCAAACGGCGGTTCCTCCAACGAATCCCGGAGCACCGTAAGGCGGTTAAGCGCGCCAAACAGCGTAAGGCAGCCTTCCTGGCAGGGCATATCCTTGAGCGACATGCAGTAGCCCCCTTTGCTTACAGCAATTCCACTTATAAACCGGAAAGTTTAGCGGTTCTTTTCGTCTGCCGCAGCGTCGCCTTCCACTCGGCGTAGCGCTGCTACGCCTCATTCCGGTTCCTGGCGGCGCACGAAAATCTTTTGCTTCCTTTTTCTGGTTTATAAGTTCCATTGCTCGTTGGTTACAGTATAAAGCAATTGCGCAAAAATGGAAACGGACAAGCGATTTTTTTCACACTTGATATATTTTATAAAAAAATATACCTTGACAGGCGAGGTATTGCATATTATGATATAACACGCAAGGAAAAAACAGGGAGGAGGCGTCAGATTGTCTATTACGGCGGATCTGATACGCGGCCATACGGATACCATCATACTCGCGCAGCTCCTTAACAAGGATAGCTACGGGTACGAGATCAATAAGGCCATACAGGAAAAAACCGGCGGCGCTTACGAGGCCAAGGAGGCTACGCTGTACTCCGCCTTCCGGCGGCTGGAAGCTGCCGGGCTCATCTACTCTTACTGGGGGGATGAAATGACGGGCGCGCGACGCAGGTATTACTCCATTACGCCTTCGGGCAGAGCGGCGTACGAAAAGAACAAGGCGGACTGGCAGGAGGCCAAGACGCTCATTGACAGCTTGCTGTAGGGGGAGCAAACATGAACGAAAAATTACGCGCAACAGTGGAACGGCTCTTTGCGGATGCGCCGAAGACCCGCAGGGCAATGGAGCTCAAGGAAGAACTCCTGGGCAACCTCAACGAAAAGTATAACGATTTGGTCGCGCAGGGCATTTCGGAGGAAGAAGCGCTCAAAAACGTGATCAACGGCATCGGGGATGTGGATGAACTCATTCGCGGATTAAAGGAGACGGATGTTATGGATCACTCGGAAATGCAACGCCAAAGAAAAAAGACGGCAACTATCGTAACAAGCGCCTTGGCGATCATTATGCTGGGCGTGCTGATTTTGATACTGGGCGTGGCGGCGCTGCATTGGAACCCCGTCGTCATGACGGTCATCATGATCGCCCTTATTGTGGCTGCATGCTGCATGCTGGTCTACCACTTTTTGTCCCGCCCCAAGTATGTAAAGGCGGACGATACCTTGGTGGAAGAATTCAAGCAGTGGAAATCCACCACCGGCCGGAACGAACGGCTCAGGAAGTCCATTTCCTCCATCCTGTGGATGGTGACGGTCATCATCTACTTCCTTATCGGGTTCCTGCTGCCCGGCACCTGGGCGTTTTCCTGGATCATATTCCTGATCGCTGCGGCGGTGGACCGCATTATCAAACTGTCGTTTGAGCTTCGGGAGGACCGTCATGAGTAACCGAAACAGCCTCCTGGTACAGATCATTGTCTGGGGCGTCATCGCGTTCCTGCTGCTGGGCGCGCTTACCGTGTTCCTTAGCCGCTCGGCACTTGGCTGGCGCGGCATTCCCAGCCTTTCGTCCTGGGCCGACCTTCGTACCATGCAGGAGGAAAGCTTTCCGCTTGATGCGGTCAATGAACTGGAATTTGATTTTTCCAGCATGGATATCGATGTGTATTTGACCGATGGGGAAGAGTTGCAGGTGAAGCTGCTTGCAAACCGCGAGCTGACGCCTGAAGAACGCTTTATCTCCTCTACGGAAAACGGACGCATCTCCATCGAAAACAAGCAGCGCTTTTCCATGTTTAATTTCTTTATGATCAGCAGCTTCAAAAAGCTGGAGGTATACCTGCCCAAACAGTACAGCGAAACGCTCGGGCTCAAGACCTCTTCCGGCAACATCGCCCTGCCCGATGCGCTCGCGCTCAAAGCGGTAAAGCTGCGTCTTAGCTCCGGGGACCTGAGCGGCGGCGACATCCAAGCGGAAGACTTCAGTCTTGGCGTAACGTCCGGTAACATCCGGTTGTCTGCCCTTAAGAGCCCGCGCTATGCGATAGATATCAGCTCCGGAGATACGACGCTGGAAAATGTGGAAGGAACGGGCTCCATTGGCAGTTCCTCCGGCAACATCCGCGTAAATAGCCTCACGGGCGGCGCGCAGGATATTTCTACCGCTTCGGGCAACATTACGCTGGGGCAGTTTACAGGCTACGGGGATATTTCCACGCAATCCGGGGATATCAAAATTGGCAGCGCGTTGCCCCAGGGCGATTTGGATATCCACGTGACATCGGGCAGCGCCTCCATAGAGCTTGTTAAAGAGGCTGCGGTTAACCTGAAGGCCGACGTCACCTCCGGCGATGTCAGAAGCAGCTTGCCGCTCAGCTTTGACCAGCACGGCAAACATGCCACCGGGCAGGTGGGCGAAAACCCCAGTGCCACGCTTGCCATCAGAACCACGTCGGGGGATATCCGGATTTCCCAGGCGGAGTAGTGGAAGAAAGAAACAGTGTGAAAAACATCTTGCGGGGCATCCGCCATGATGCTATACTAATAAGGGCTCGAAAGAAACGCCGAACGCCTCCTGATATGGAGGCGTTTTTTATTTTTTTACGGAACGGCATATACGGCGCAAAATGGCAAAGGCACCCTTTTGAACAGCCGAAAAAAGTAGAAGCATAGGAGGAAAGTATGGCAACCAAGCTGGTATTTGTAACGGGAGGCGTGGTATCATCGCTGGGCAAAGGGATTACGGCGGCATCGCTAGGGCGGCTCTTAAAGGCGCGCGGCCACTCCGTCTCTATCTGCAAGCTCGATCCTTACATCAATGTGGACCCGGGTACCATGAACCCCTACCAGCATGGCGAGGTGTACGTCACGGATGACGGCGCGGAAACAGATCTTGACGTCGGACATTATGAGCGCTTCATAGACGAGCAGCTCTCCCGCGCAAACAATACGACGACCGGGCAGGTATACTCCACCGTGATCGAGCGCGAACGCCAGGGCGGCTACCTTGGCGGCACCGTGCAGGTCATCCCGCATATCACGGATGAAATCAAGGCAAGGGTGTACCGCGTGGTGGAAGAAGTCAAACCCGATGTGCTCATCATCGAAATCGGCGGCACGGTGGGCGATATTGAAAGCCAGCCGTTTTTGGAGGCCATCCGCCAGTTAAAAACAGACTGCGCGCCCGGAGGTTGCTGCTTTATCCATGTGACGCTGGTGCCGTATATCGCGGCGGCGGGCGAACTCAAAAGCAAGCCCACGCAGCATTCCGTAAAAGAGCTTCTTTCCATCGGCATTCAGCCGGATATTCTCGTTTGCCGCAGCGACAGGGCCATTCCCCAGAGCATGAAGGCAAAGATCGCGCTCTTCTGCAACGTATCCGAGGACTGCGTCATTGAAAACCTCAACGCGCGCTCGCTGTATGAAGTGCCGCTGCTCTTGGAGCGTAACGGCCTGTGCGACGCCGTACTCAAGCGCCTCTTGTTGCCAGCCACCAAGCCGGATCTGCGCAACTGGGAAGCCATGGTAGAGCGCGAACTGCATCCGGAAGGAAAATGTGAGATCGCTATCGTCGGCAAATACGTGGGCCTGCACGATGCGTACCTTTCCGTTGCCGAGTCCCTGCACCACGGCGGCATCGCCGCAAACGTGGAGGTGAATATCCGCTGGGTGGACGCCGAAGACGTCACACGGGACGGCGTTGCGGCCCAATTGTCGGGCGTGGACGGCATCCTGGTGCCCGGCGGCTTTGGAGAGCGCGGCCTATTGGGCAAAATGTCCGCCATCCGCTACGCGCGGGAAAACAACATTCCCTTCTTTGGCATTTGCCTGGGCATGCAGATGGCCATCGTGGAGTTTGCACGCAATGTATTGGGATATTCCGATGCGCACACCACCGAGGTGGACCCCAACACCACCCATCCCGTCGTGGCGCTCATGCCCGACCAGCGCAACCATATGGATGAGGAGGGCGCCATCCGCATCGGCGGTACGCTGCGCCTGGGCGGCTACGCCTGCGCCATCACCCCCGGTTCCCTGGCGGAACAGCTTTACGGCACGGACATGATCCGCGAGCGCCATCGCCACCGCTATGAAATCAACAACGGCTTTGTACCGGCGTTTGAAGAAAAGGGCGTCCGCTTTACCGGCTGGAATCCGGAGCGGCAGCTTGCTGAGATCATGGAACTGACCGGGCATCCGTTCTTTATCGGCGTGCAGTTCCACCCGGAATTCAAGTCCAGGCCCGACAGCGCACACCCCGTATTTGCAGGGTTCGTGCGCGCGGCAAAGACGCACGCGAAGGGGAAGTAAAGGATTATAAGATATAAAAGGACGGGCGAGTAGCCCGTCCTTTTTGATTGCAGCTCTTTAAAATGGGTTCTTAGGGCCGTAACGGCCCTAAGCGGAGGTTGTTGGAGGCGGAGCCTCCAAACCCAGCCATTTGACGGACACACGCCCTGCGGTATGTGCCGCAGGGCGTGTGCTGTAATCTGAATTGGGTTTCAGGCAATCAATACTTGCCAAACTCGTCGTCATCCAAAATCAGCTCCGGCTTGGGAGAAGACTGCGGTGCCTTCTCCGTGATTTGCTCGGACTCCGTTTCATCGTCCTCTGCCGCATCATCCCGGAGCTTAACCTGGGCGACCATGTTCTTGAGCATGGTCGCCTGGCCGGAAAGCTCTTCTGTGGTGGCGGCGCTTTCTTCCGCCGTGGCGGAGTTGTTCTGCACCACATCGGAAAGCTGATCAATGCCCTTGTTAATCTGCATGATGCCCGTGGCCTGTTCATTGGAGGCGAGGGCGATCTGACCCGCCAGTTCCACGGTTTTCTCCACGCTCTCTACAATGCTGTTGAGCGACTCCGCCGTGCTGTCCGCAATCCTGGTACCGGCTTCCGCCTTCTTGATGGAACCCTCGATGAGCGCGGTGGTCTCCTTTGCGGCCTGCGCGCTACGGGAAGCGAGGTTTCGTACCTCTTCCGCCACCACGGCGAACCCGCGCCCGTGCTGGCCCGCGCGGGCAGCTTCCACCGCAGCGTTGAGCGCCAGGATGTTGGTCTGGAACGCGATATCGTCAATTACTTTGATGATTTTTCCAATATTCTCGGAAGCCTCGTTGATCTTCTCCATCGCGCGTTGCATGTTCTGCATGTGTTCTGTTCCCTTGGCGGCTTCCTCCCTGGCGGCGATGGAAAGCTCATTGGCGCGGTTTGCGCTCCTGGCGTTTTCCTTGGTCTGTGCGGCAAGCTCGGTGATGGTCGCCGTCAGCTCTTCAATTGCGCTCGCCTGTTCGGTTGCGCCCTGAGAAATTGCCTGGCTGCCGTCCGCCACCTGGCGGGTGCCCGAGGCGACCTGGTCCGCGGCGGAGCTGATGCTGTAGAACGTGCTGTTGAGCGTATCCACAATGGTGTTGACCGCATTCTTGAGTTCGTCAAAATCCCCCTTGAATTCGGAAGAAATGGACTTGGTCAGATCGCCCTCCGCGGCGGCGTTCAGTACGCGCCGGGTTTCGGAAATATAGCGGCCGAGCGCGTCCATGGTGGAATTGAGCGTATCGCGCACCACCGCGAACTCGCCCTGGTATTCCTTTTCCATGCGCGCGTCCAAGTCGCCTTCTTCCATCTTCCGGAGCATATCGGTCACTTCGACAATCGGCTCCACAATGGTGTCAAGCGTGCGGTTGATGCCCTCCACCAAACGTTTGTATTCGCCTTCATGCTGCCCGGCGTCCGCGCGCTCGTTCAATCTCCCTGCTGTCGCCGCTTCCGTAAGCAAAATGGAATCGGCCACAAGCAGCCTGGAGGTAGCGCGGATGTCGTTGACTGCGTTGTAGAGATCAAGAAGCTCGTTCTTGGAGCGGATGGTGACGTCCGTATCCAGTACGCCGTTTTTCACGTCCGTCGCAAGCCGCACGATTTGGCCGATGGGGCTGAGCGCTTTGCGCATTGCAAGCGTCAGAACAAGGGCAATTGCGCCAAGAACGCCGACCAGGCCCAGCGTAACGGTTGTCAGCGTGGTGTAAAGCTCCTGCTCCGTTTCCGCCCGTTCCACAACAAACACGCTCCTGAGCGGCTCGTCGATTCCCACGACGGAGAACGGTACGGAAACGAAATAAGCTTCGTTGCCGGTTTGCTCGCTTTGGCCTTCTGTAAAGCTGACGCCCTCGCTTAGGGTTGCGCTGGAGACGGAGTCCGCCTCGGCTTCGACCCCGGCGTTATCTGTAGTGCCTATTTTGGCCGTGTCCTTCGTATGGGCAATGTAGGATTGCTCGTCCGTCTGGAGGAACTGGTAGGAGGTTTTATATCCGCCTGTTTCGTAGGCAAGAGTATTGATGGTGTCCACCAGGATGTTGCAGCTTGCCACGCCCGCAAATTCGCCGTTGCTGTCGAGGATGGGATTGCTGATGGTCATCAGCATCACTTCTTCGCCGTTTGCAAGCGTGCTCACATACGGCTCCGTCATGTGCGGCTTGAGATTTTTCTTTACATAAGCATAGTAGTCCTGCAGTTTATATTTGTTATAATTATAGAGCATGTCCATGGTGGTTTTTTCGCCGCTGCGGTATACGAGGAAGGAAATTCCATCCGGCGTGTTGTAAAAGTAGCTGTTCGGTTCCCACGCGGTGTACACGGAATAGATCCGCGCATCGTCCAGGGCGCTGTAGAGTACTTCCCGTACAAACTGTATGGTCTTGGCTTTGTCATCCTGCGTGCTGGCGTTGCCTTCAAGCTGCGCAAGGAACGTGGCCATGGCTTTGGACTGGAACTGCATGGTTTCCAGATATTCGCCCGCAATATCCGCGTTACTTTTGGCGAGCGCCGCAATGTCTTTTTGCGTAAAGCTGGTCATGGAATCCATCAGCACGGTACGTGCAACCAAAAGCAGCGCAAGCATGACGGCGGCAAACATCAGGCTGACCAACAGGGGAATGCGCACGGAAAGCTTTTTGAAAGTTCCTGCGGCTGAAACGCGCTTCTTTTTCATCATGAACTCCTTTATAGTGGAAAATATTTGCACGCCGGGCCACGCAGCGGATGGCGTCGGCGGTACATACAAAGCAGGGTGGTTTCCAGGCGGTTTCCAATGGAGGCGGCGCTACAGACACAGCCTGCATTTTATTGGAAATGCCGCGCCCCCAAAAGGCAAGGGCATTTGAAAGCCTTCATGTAATGCGTATAATATCGTGATATTTCTGCGGGAACTTAGAGGAAATTTTGCATAAAAACTCTTTTGGAAAGCCCGCAAGTTTTTATGTTTTCCGGTAAAAGGGGCTCTTTAGGGCCTTCAGCCAAGCGCAAAGTTTGTTGTATCCGGACAAGAAGGGCACGTAAATAACCAGCCGAATGCTCTATAAATCGTATCGGGAAAACTGCCTTTTCCGCAAGCGCGGTCAAGAAGCTTATGCCCCGGGTACGGTATTCTGGTATGGCAAGGGGGAACAGGGTATGGAACTTTCGGAAGTGGTGCGATCGGTACGCAGGATGCAGGCGTATATTGAACGGCATCTGTTTGAGCCCATTACGCTTTATCAGCTCGCCAACGCCGCGGGGTACTCGCCCTACCACAGCGCGCGCCTGTTTCAGGCGCATACGGGCAAAGCGCCGTTCCAATACCTTCGCGCCAGGCGGCTTTCCCGCGCCGCGCTGTATTTGCGGGATCATGAGGTCCGCGTACTGGATGTAGCGCTGGATTTCGTGTTCGACTCGCACGAAGGCTTTACCCGCGCATTTACCAAAGCGTTTGGGCTGCCTCCCAAAAAGTACAGCGAGACGACGCCGCCCATTCCGCTGTTCCTGCCCTATCCGGCTTCGGAGTACCCCCTGATGCAAAAAGAAAAGGGAGTGAAAAGAATGGAAGAAAAGAAGGACCGCACCATATTCGTACAGGTAATCGAGCGCCCGCAAAGAAAGGCGCTTATCCGCCGGGGCAAGGCGGCGGAGGAGTATTTTGCCTACTGCGAGGAAGTTGGCTGCGACGTGTGGGCAATATTGGTGAGCGTCAAAGAAGCGCTTTACGAGCCCGTGGGCATGTGGCTGCCCCAAGCATTGATCAAGCCCGGCACCTCCAAGTATGTGCAGGGCGTGGAAGTGCCGGTAGATTACGCAAACGTCGTTCCGGAAGGGTTTGAGCTCATTGATCTCCCGCCGTGCAAGCTGATGGTATTCCAGGGTGCGCCTTATGACGACGACGCGTTTATGGACGAAATTGGTTATGCCGTGGAAGCGATGGACCGCTACGATCCCAAGCTGTACGGCTTTACCTGGGCGGATGAGGACGGCCCGCGCATTCAGTTGGAGCCGCAGGGCTACCGCGGCTATATCGAAGCCCGGCCTGTGCGGAGTCTGTAACACCCATTTCATATTGTTGAATGCGAAAAGCCGGGCAAAAATGCCCGGCTCAGAGTATGAATAACCTGCTTTAGGGTTTCAAGGTATCGGCGTTTAGAGCGCCGACAATTATTTTTTACTTTGGGGAAACTATGTTTCCCCAAACTCCTTCCTTAAGAGCGGGGTACGGTCACAAAGCGCGGCTTACACGGAATAGGCATAACAAAAAGCTCCACCGCCCTGCAACGGAAGAAACTGAGAAGCGTGCATATAAATCCGTCCAATCTGACGACATGTGCGTCAGATTGGACACCCCGCGTGGAGGCTTGCTCCCGTCAAGCCTCCATGCAAAACCTCAAAGAAGTGGTGAATACCACTTCTTTGATAATTTATCGCTCTTCCACATTCACCACCACAGCCTTGGGCCGGGTCATGGCCTCAATGGAGTAGCGCACGCCCTGCGTACCCATGCCGGAGGCTTTTACGCCCAGAAAGGGGAAATGATCCGGCCCGCGCTCGGTCTTGTTGTTGATCTGCACGGTGCCCACCTCCAGCCGGTTTGCGATATGGAAGGCCAGGTTAATGTCCCGCGTGAATACGGAGGATTGCAGCCCGTATTCCGAGCCGTTTGCAATCTCAATCGCTTCCTCTGTGCTGTGTACGCGCAATATGGGCAACACAGGGCCAAAGGGTTCTTCCCAGGCAAGACGCATGTCGGTAGTCACATGGTCCACAAGCGTCGGGTAGTGCGTGTTGCCCTCGCGGCGGTTGCCGGTCAATACCTTCGCGCCTTTTTCTATGGCGTCGTCGATGAGTTCCTGCACATAGTCCGCCGCCTTTGCGCTGATGAGGGGACCGATTGCGGCGTCGTTTCTCGGGTCGCCCACAGTCAGTTTTTCAACGCGGGCAAGCAGCAGCGGCGCAAGCCTGTCTGCGACGTCATGGGTGGTAAGGATGCGCTTGACCGCCGTGCAGCGCTGCCCGGAATAGGAGTATGCGCCCGAAATGATGTTTTCCGCCGCAAAATCAAGGTCCGCGTCGCCCAGCACAATGGCGGCGTCCTTGCCGCCCAGTTCCAGCATCAGCGGCACCATGCCGGCTACCTGGGCGATATGCCGCCCGACTTCGGTGCTGCCCGTGAAGTTGATAAACTGAATACCCGGATGCGCTACAACATAGTCTCCAATCTTGCTGCCGCGCCCCGTCACGGTATTCAATACGCCCGCGGGGAGGCCCGCCTCCTGAAACACCCGCGCAAGGTACAGCGCGCTGATCGCTCCCTGAGTGGGCGGTTTTAGCACCACGGCGTTGCCGCCGATCAGCGCTGGGGCGATCTTGGAGACGGAGAGGTTTACGGGATAATTGAATGGGGAAATGGCGAGTATGGTGCCAAGCGGCACGCGCTGCACATAGGAAACTTTGTTTTTGGAGCCGCCCGGAAAGTTTCCGCCGCCGATCGCCTCGCCCTGCAGGCTTTTGCCCACATCCGCCGTATACCGGAGGAAATCCGCCGTACGGACAACTTCCGCCACGGAGGATTTTTTATCCTTCGCGATCTCCATGGTCAGCACGTCCCCGATGGTTTCTGCCTGCGCCTCCAAGAGATCCGCCGCGCGGTAAAACACATCCGCGCGTTTGTATACCGGCGTATCCGCCCATTGGCGAAAGCCGGTCTTGGTCGCCTGTATGGCGGCGTCCACCTCCTGCTGGGACATGGAAGGAATTGTGCCCAAACATGAGCCGTCAACAGGGGAATGGATGGAAATCCCCGCACCGGTGCCGGAGGCCACCCATCCGCCGTTTACCAGGTTCTTATATTCTTTCTCCTTCGTGCAGATTGTTTCAAATAACATGCATTTGCGCCTTTCCGTTTCCGCGTTTGGCCGGAAACATGAACCTTTTGCATTATATCTTACCCGCAGGGGCGGTATGCCCAACATGAAAAAGCAAGAAAAAGCCCTGCGGAGTTTTCCGCAGGGCTCATGTTCATTTGGTTTTTATGCTTAATACTTTCCGAACTCCGTAGAGTCTTCCAGCAGGATCTTGGGCGCTTCGGCCGGTTCCTTGTGCGTTTCGATTGCTGCGTCCCTTATGCCCGGGCGCTTCTTCTTGGGCGCTTCGGGTTCGGGAACCGCCTCCATCGGCTTTGCTTCCTGCAGCTTGAACTGCGCCACCATGGATTTCAACAGCTCCGCCTGGCCGGAGAGCTCTTCGCTTGCGGCGGCGGCTTCCTCCGCCGTGGCGGAGTTGGTCTGCACCACGTCGGAAAGCTGGTCGATCCCGCGGTTGACCTGCGCAATACCCGTCGCCTGTTCGTTGGAAGCTACTGCGATCTGCCCGACCAGTTCCACGGTCTTGTCTACACCCGTCACAATGCTCGCAAGAGACGCCGCCGTACTGTCCGCAATCCTGGTACCGGCTTCCGCTTTCTTGATGGAACCTTCAATCAGCGTGGTGGTTTCCTTTGCGGCCTGCGCGCTGCGGGAAGCAAGGTTTCGCACCTCTTCCGCCACCACGGCGAACCCGCGCCCGTGCTGGCCGGCCCGCGCGGCTTCCACCGCGGCGTTGAGCGCCAGGATATTGGTCTGGAACGCGATATCGTCGATCACCTTAATGATCTTACTGATGTTTTCGGAAGCTTCGTTGATCTCTTGCATCGCGCGCTGCATGTTCTGCATGTGCTCGGTGCCCTTTGCAGCTTCTTCCTTTGCGGCAATGGAAAGCTCATTGGCACGGTTTGCGCCCTTTGCATTCTCCTTGGTCTGCGCGGCGATTTCCGTAATGGTCGCCGTAAGTTCCTCAATGGCGCTGGCCTGTTCCGTCGCGCCCTGGGAGATGCTCTGGCTGCCCGCGGAAACCTGACGGGTACCGGAGGATACCTGGTCCGCCGCAATATTGATGTTCGAAAGCGTCGCGTTGAGCGAGGCGACAATATTATTGATGCTGTCCTTGAGCGTGACGAAATCGCCATGGAAATCGGAGGTGATCTCCTGCGAGAGATCTCCTTCGGATACCGCCTTCAATACCGTCGCGACGTCGCCAATGTAGCGGTTGAGCGCGTCCATCGTTTCATTGAACGAATCGCGTATGAGCGCGAACTCGCCCTGATAGTCCTTTTCAATGCGCATGCCGAGGTTGCCGCGCTGGAGCTGCTGGAGCATATCGATGATTTCCACCACCGGCTCCACAATGGCGTCAAGCGTGCTGTTAATGCCTTCCACCAGGCGTTTGTATTCGCCTTTATGCTGCTCTGCATCCGCGCGCTCTTCGAGATTGCCCTGTACGGCGGCTTCCGTAAGCAGAATGGAATCGGAGACCAGCGTGCGGATGGTCTTGCGGATGCCATCGACGGCGTTGTAAAGATCCAGTAGCTCATCGCGCGATTTTATTTTGATATCCGTATCCAGGTTACCGTTCTGCACATCCATGGAGAACTGTACGATCTTACCCACAGGCGAGAGCGCGCGCCGCATGAGAAGGGCAAAGAGCACCAGGAATACAAACACGAACCCAATCAGGCCCAGACGCACAAGACTGAGCATGTTGGTGAGCGCTGCGAGCGTTTCCGACTTTTCCACCACAAATACGCTGATGAGGTGCTTCTGCAATCCCGTGATAAGAGAAGGCATCAACACAACGAGTGATTCCTTGCCGGTTATCGCGCTCTTGCCCGCTGTCAAAATGGCGTTCTTTCCGGTGGAGGCGCTGATCATTTCGGCGGAACTGACTTCATCAGTCGTCTGATAGGCCGCGCCCAGAACGTCCGGTTTCTTGGAATGGGCAAGGTAATGCTTGTCTCCGGTCAGAATAAACTGGTAGGAGCTTTCAAGGCCGCCCATATCGAAGCTGAGCTGATTGATCGTATCGATGACGATGTCGCAGTTGGCAACGCCCACACACTCGCCGTCCCCATTGATGATGGGGTTACTGATGGAGACAAGCTTCACAGTCTGACCGTTGGCGAGCGTATAGTCGTAGGGTTCGGTAATAGAGGAACGCTTTGTGGAGACCGTGTTGGCATAATAGTCCGCCGTACTGTAGTCCTTATAATCGTACAGGGTCTCCAGTTTTACGGCGTCCCCGTCACGGTAGGCGTAAAAAGAGATGCCTTCGGGCGTATACGGGAAGTATTTGTTGGGCTCAAAGGCCGCGTACGCGCCGAATATGCGGCTATCTTCCAGCGCGCCGTAGAGGACGCTTCGGATAATGGGGATGACATAGGTGCTGCTATCCGAGCTGCCTTTGACGTCCGCCTCCATTTTGGAAAGCATCATCGCCAGCGTCTTGGACTGCGTCTGCATCGCTTCAAAATAATCCCGCGCCATCTGCGCATTGTTTTTCGCAAGGGCGGTAATGTCCTGATGCGCCTGCTCTGTCATATAGGAAGTTAATACTGTTTGAACGACGCTGAGAGCAAGAATGGCAATGATGAGAAGAAAAATGGCAAGCTGTGCTGGAATTTTGATATATAGCTTTCTTGCTAGGGTGGCGATACCGGCTTTCGTACCGGCCTTTGTCGGCACCCTTTTGGGAGCCTTTGGCTTGACTAGCTTCATGCGGCACCTCTTTATGCTTTTTGGGTTTACTCATTGGTATCGTGATATTTCTTGAAACATTTAGTGATTTTTTGTCGTAAAATGCCCAAATCTTTACGGAAACTTTAATTTTATACAAAATATCAGGAAAGAGAATACAGTATATGGGAAAACCTATAACCGGTACTGTCAGGCGGCGCTTGCAATTTACACGATACATAATTGAAGCTTCGGGGGATGCATGGTAAAGTATGTATGCGCCGAAAAATGTTAAAAAGGCGGCGGGGAAAGAAAATAAGAACGCCGCGCATACATCGAATGATGTAACGGCAATAAAGGAGGAACCATGCAACTGCGCGTACAGAAATATCATGGCCTGGGCAACGATTATTTGATCTATGATCCGCAACAGAACGGGCTTCCGCTTACGCCTGCGCGTATCCGACTGATCTGCGACCGGAACTTTGGCGCAGGTTCGGACGGTATTCTCTATGGTCCGGTATTGGATGGCGGGCGGATTGTGGTCAAAATCTATAACCCGGACGGCGGCGAGGCGGAAAAAAGCGGCAACGGCGTGCGCATTTTCTCCAAATATCTCAAAGACGCGGGGTATGTCCATGACCGCCGGTTTGTGCTTTCCACCCTCGGCGGGGATGTGGATGTGGAATATTTAAATGAAAGCGGAGACGTATTGAAGGCACTCATGGGAAAAACCACGTACCGCAGCATAGAGATTCCCGTGGCAGGGGAGGACCGTGAGGTGATCGATGAGTCCATGACATTTGACGGAAAAGCCTACCGTGTGACCTGCCTTTCCATCGGCAATCCGCACTGCGTCATCCCGATGGAGGAAGTCACAAAGGAAAAGGCATGCGCGCTCGGGCCGTATGTGGAGCACGCCCCGCAGTTCCCCAACCGCATCAACCTGCAGCTTCTCAAGGTGCTGGACCGGCATAATATTCAAATAGAGATCTATGAGCGCGGCGCGGGCTATACGCTTGCTTCGGGCAGCAGCAGCTGCGCCGCCGCGAGCGCAGCGTATAAGCTGGGCCTGGTGGATCGGGAAGTGACCGTCCACATGCCGGGCGGGGAGCTGTTTATCAGCATATTGCCCGACGAATCCGTATACATGACGGGTAAGGTCCAGCGCGTGGGTGAAATGACGCTTGCGGAAGAATTTATTTTGGAACTGGCGCAGTTGCCATAACGGTGAAAGCGGGAAACGGCGCAGGCAATTTGCTTGCGCCCTTTTCTGCCTTTCAGGGCAGTTTTTCGATAAATAAAAGGAAGCTTTAATGTGTTTTTAACAAAAGGCCCTTTTTGACATGGTATAATAAAGTAGTAATAGTACAACAAATTTTGATAAAGAAGGAAATGTATATGAAGAAAATAATCAGCTTAGTGGCGCTTTTGCTTTTCGCGCCGATGCTGGCCGGCTGTGGATTTACCAAGCGCACGGTTGAGCGCGCAGCCTCCCGCGTGGATGGGCCGCATACCACCGTCACCGCGGAAGGTACGGCGGGACAGGGGCCGTATTCGCTGTCTATCAAAGGATTGGTGTTCCTGTCTACGGACGATGTAACGCTCACCGTGAAACCCGCGGAAGGCGCGCCGCGCGTGGAAGTGGACTGCGCAAAGGCGCTTGTCGACAAGCACGGACTGAAGGCGGAGATCACGGGCGATACCATCACCGTTCAGGCGGACGGAACGCGCACTTTTCTTACGGATTCCTTCCATGTAACCGTGTATGCGCCCTGCGAATACATCAGGGTGGAAGGGGACTATGAAATCGATGTGGACGCCACGGGCGTTCCCCGCTTTGGTTTGGAAATCGCGGGCGCTGCGGACGGAAAGATCAGCAACCTCGCCGTGGAAAAAACGGTGCTCGTGGTGGACGGCGCGGCGAGCTTAGCGCTTTCCGGCGCTTCGGATACGCTTTCCTGCAAGCTTAACGGCGCGGGCACTGTTGATGCCAAAGAACTCAGCGCCAAAGAGGCGAAGATGACCATCAACGGCGCGGGCACCATCAAGGCGACTGTGACGGACGCGCTGGACGCGCAGATCAACGGAACCGGCACCATTTCGTACTACGGCGATCCCGATGACGTCTCCCAACAGATCAACGGCTTGGGAACCATCAGGGCCGCGGAGTAAATGGAAAGCGGCGGCAAAGGATTCCCGTTTTCAGTACGCAAGGCAGGGGAAGCGGACATTCCCCTGCTTGCGGAATTCAACCGCAGGCTCATAGAGGACGAGGGCAGCCGCAACCCCATGTTGCTCCATGAACTTGCGGAGCGTATGACGGGGTTTTTAAAGGACGGCGTACAGGTTGATCTCTTTTGCCGGGATGATGGCGAGGTGCTGGGTTACGCGCTTTATCATATCGAACGGGATGATTATGGGGACGCACCCTTTGTTTATCTTCGGCAGTTCTTCATCGCAAGGGAACACCGCAGGCAGGGCTATGGCCTGCAGGCGGCGGAATATTTGATTCGGCACGCATTCCCTTCTGGAGCCATCGTATCGCTCGATGTGCTCCATACGAATGCTTCTGGGCGCAGGTTTTGGGAAAAGGCGGGGTTTTCTCCCTACTATACCAACCTGAAACGTTGGCCCCGGAAGCCGGGGGAGGATCAAAAGAACAGCGAGACCGCGCAATAAACCAACAACAGTGCCATGACGGTGTTGATGATCTTTGCGTGCTTTGTAAACAGCCGCTGGAACACGGAGCCAAACGCGGCCCACAGCGCCGTGCTCGCAAAGCAAATAAAGCACATAAACAGCGTAAAGATCAGCAACATGGCAGGCTCCCGGTAATAAGGCAGGATGTAGGCGGAGGCCACCGTAATGCCGTATACAATTCCCTTGGGGTTGACAAACTGCAGGGCGACGGCTGCCCAAAACCCCGTGTGCGCCGTATCGCTCTCCTTGATGCCGTTGCTTTTCCATGTTTTGTAGGCAAGGTACAGGATATAAACGGCGCCCAGTACCAGCATATAGGGCTTAATGGCGGGGATCACGGTATAGAGAAGCGTGCCCAGCAGGAAGCTCGCGGCCATGATGAGCGCAAACCCCGCCGCCACGCCAAGACAGAACGGCAGGCTCTTCTTTAACCCCATGCGGCTTGCGTTGCCCATGGACATGATGTTGTTCGGCCCCGGCGTGAAGGTAGACAGCATCACATATGCCAGGAAGTTTGGAAAACTGAACATTGGCCGTTTTCTCCTTGCCCCGATTGTGGTATACTATCCAATACAAAATGTGCGACATATTGGATGTGCTGTATATTGTATTATTCGTGCAGCATAATGTCAACAATGTTTTGGAGGCAGTATGGATGTAACGGGTATGGTGGCAAACAACCTCAAATCCCTGCGGGAAGAACGCAAGCTGAGCCTGGACGCCGTCGCAAAGCTCACCGGCGTAAGTAAGAGCATGATCGGGCAGATTGAGCGCGGGGAGGTCAACCCCACCATCAGCGTGTTGTGGAAGATCGCAAATGGGCTCAAAATCTCGTTTTCCGCGCTTTTGGAGAAGCCCGCGCAGCAGATGCAGGTCATAAAGGACGGCGATCTGAGGCCCATGATCGAATGCGGCGGCGGCTTCATCAACCACCCGCTGTTTCCGTTCGACGAACGCACGCGCTTTGAAACCTACCGGGTGGAAATCTTCCCCGGCGTCCGGTTTGAATCCGAAGCGCACTTATCCGGTACGGAAGAATACCTCACGGTATATTCCGGCGCAGTCCAACTGACGGTGGACGGCGTGTCCTGCGCGCTTTTAGCGGGCGACTCGGTCCGATTTCAGGCGGATGTGGTGCACAGCTATGAAAACACCGGGGAAGACAAGGCGCAGATATTTCTGGTAATCCATTACGCCAGGTGAAAAACGTGTTGCATGGCGCAAAATCAGACTGATAAAAAGGCAGGGACAAAAACATGAAGAAGACGTCGGAAGAATGTGAGCGTTCCGCCATCCTCCATACGGCGGAACAGATGTGCGCGGCGGCGCGGACTGCGCCCAAGACAAAGGGAACGGACTATATTGGAACCTGCGTGCTCACCGAGGAAGAGAAGGACGCGCTGGCGGATAAAATGGAGGAACTGGCAGGCCCGCTCAACAAGCCCTTCTTTGTGCGGGACGCGGACAATGTGCGCAAAAGCTCTGCCGTGGTGTTGATTGGAACGCGGCTGGGCGTGCACAGCCTCAATGAGGCGTGTCAATACTGCGGCTTTACCAACTGCGCCGCATGTACCATGGCGGGCTCGATGTGCGCGTATGACAACATCGATCTTGGCATTGCGATAGGCTCCGCCGTTTCGGTCGCAGCGGATTGCCGCATCGACAGCCGCGTCATGTTTTCGGTGGGGCGCACGGCGCTGGAATTGGGCATACTGGGAGAGGATGTACACAATATCCTCGGCATCCCGCTTTCAGTTTCCGGCAAATCCCCGTTCTTTGACAGAAAAGCGTAGCGCTGGCGCGTGAAGCGCCGAAGAGACGGTATTTTCTAACAGGGAAGCGCCGCTTCCCTTTCTTTGCCCCCGAGGGACTCAATTCAAATCCAAATATAAAGGAGGATCGGCTGCGGTTGCGCGGCATGTATGGAACAAAACAATACTATGAATGAAAACTCCCACTGGAAGCGGGTGTTCGGGCTATTTACGGCAGGGCAGGCATTGAGCCTCATCGGCTCTTCCGCCGTACAGTTCGCGCTTATCTGGTGGTTGGCGACAGAGAGCGGCTCCGCGATTGTACTTTCCATTTCCGGCCTTGCGGCGTTTTTGCCGACGATACTCATCGGGCCATTTGCAGGCGTATGGGTGGACAGGCTCAAACTCAAACATGTCATTATCTATGCGGACGCGTTTATGGGCGTATGCGCGGTGGTGCTGGCGGGTTTATTCTACTTAGGGCAGGGCTCGTATCTGCTGGTATATGCCGCGCTGTTCTTACGCGGGCTGGGCGGCGCGTTCCACATGCCTGCCGTGCAGAAGGCGATTCCCATGATCGCCCCGCAGGATCAATTGATGCGCGTCAACGGCATCATGCAGTTTTTGCAGTCCGGCGCGTTTATGCTGGGCCCCGTCATCGGCGCGGCCATGTACGCGGTGCTGCCGCTGTGGCTCATTTTATTGACAGATACGCTGGGCGCTCTCATTGCCTGTATTGCGACGGGCATGATAAAAATCCCCGATCCCCCGCGGCAGCACCAAGAAACGCCGCACATGTGGCGGGAAATGAAGGCGGGCGCAAAGACGCTCTACTCCATGCGGCGGATGTTTATTGTGACGGTGACATCCATCCTCTGCATGGTGGCGTTCATGCCCATGTCCTCGCTGTATCCGCTCATGACCAGCAGCTATTTTAAGGGCACGGCCTGGCACGCGGGCATTGTCGAGTTCGTGTTTGCGGCCGGCATGATGGTGGCGGCGGGGCTGGTCAGCGCGCGCGGAGAGGTGAAAGATAAGTTCCGCATGATCCACCTTTCGCTGCTGATGCTGGGCTTAACTTCGCTGTTGTGCGGTGTTTTGCCGCCGGATATGCGGTATTTCTGGGCGTTTGCGGTGCTGTGCGCGTTCATGGGCGCAAGCGGCAACCTCTACAATATCCCGTACATGGCATATATGCAGCAGAACGTGCCGCCGGAAGAAATGGGGCGGGTGTTCTCGCTTATCATGAGCCTTTCCTCTCTTGCGATGCCGCTTGGGCTGTTGATTGCAGGCCCGGTATCGGAAGCGGAGGGCGTGGCTTTCTGGTTCCTCATTTCCGGCATCTTCATGATGGCGGTGACGCTTGTGAGCATGCTGCTGACTTCTGGGATGAAGGAAAAAGCGGCGGAATAGGCTTTAAAACGAGATGTTATAAGGTTCTTAGGGCCGTTACGGCCCTAAGCGGGGTTTGGGGCAGAGCCCCAATGTTTCCTGACGCGGCCCTGCCTTTGGGAGGGCCGTGTTTTAATATCTCCATAAAAACAAGCAAAAAATTTACAGACCCACTAATCATCCGAATTCATTTACAAACCCCGCCCCTGCGTGTAGAGTAATACTATCCGCGCGGGCGTATGCCGCGCGCGGAAAACCACAGGATCAGAAAGCAAGGATATCAATGGAACAGACAACGCCGCTACGTAAGCCGGAATGGCTGCGCGTGAGAAGCAACACCGGGGAAGAAAACCGCAAGGTTGTGGAAATGCTTCGCGGGCTTTCCCTGCATACGGTCTGCGAGGAAGCAAATTGCCCCAACTGCGGGGAGTGTTTTCAAAAGCGCACCGCCACGTTCATGATATTGGGCAACAACTGCACGCGCAACTGCACGTTCTGCACCGTCACAAAAGATCGGCCCGTCTGCGTGGACCCGCAGGAACCAAGGCATGTGGCGGCAGCGGTAAAGGAGCTGGGGCTTAAGCATGTCGTCATCACCTCCGTCACACGGGATGATTTGCCGGATGGCGGCGCGGGCCATTTTGCGGACGTCATCCGCGCCATTCAGGACGCGTTTGCGGAGCCTCCTGTTATCGAAGTGCTGATTCCGGATTTTCAAGGCGATAAAGCGGCGCTTTCCACCGTGATCGCGGCATCGCCCCATATCATCAACCACAATGTTGAAACCGCGCCCCGCCTGTACCCGGAGGTCCGTCCCATGGCGGTGTACGGGCGCTCGCTGGAGCTGCTTGCCCGTGTCAAACGGGAAGCGCCGCATATCTATACGAAATCGGGCGTCATGGTGGGCCTGGGGGAGACCCATGAAGAAGTAGTCGCCGTCATGAAAGACCTGCGCGAAGTCGGCTGTGACATCCTCACCATCGGCCAGTACCTTGCCCCGAGCAAACTTCACCATCCGGTGGTAGCGTATGTTACCCCGGAAGAGTTCGCAGCTTACCGGCAGGAGGCGGAGGCTCTGGGCTTTTTGTACGCCGCAAGCGCCCCGCTGGTGCGCAGTTCCTATATGGCGGGGGAGGCGTTTGAAACCATCCGGCAAAGGAGGGCGAAGACATGATCTATCTTTCTCACGATAGTATGGACCCGTTCTTCTGGTTTGGGCTGGAGCATGAACTCTTACGCAAGCAGGAGCCGGAGGACGACTATTTTCTCTTTTGGCGTACAGAGCCTACGCTGATGATCGGCAACTACCAGATCGCCGCGGCGGAAATCAACGAAGCGCATGCAAAGCTTCGGGGCATCCATATTGTAAGGCGGCTGACGGGCGGCGGCACTATATTTACCGACCCGGGAAGCTGGCAGTTTAGCTATATCATGCGCAGCCGGGAAAATCGGGAGATCGCGTTCGAATCGTTCGTGCGCCCCGTCCTGGACGGGCTGCGGGATATGGGCGTGGACGCTTCGATGAGCGCGCGCAACGATCTTTTGACGGATAGCAGAAAATTCTGCGGCAACGCGCAGCACCATTCCGGCAGCCGCGTCTTGCACCACGGCTCCATATTGTTCGATACGGATATCGATGAAATGGTGCGCTGCCTCACGGTGGACGATGAAAAGATCATCACCAAGGGCATCCGCTCCGTCCGGCAGCGGGTTACGAACCTGAAGGAGCATATCAGGGAGCAAATGGATTCCCTTGGGTTTCGGGACAGGCTCCTGAATTCCATGCTGTCCGGCGTAACAACCCGGGCGCTTAGTGAAGAAGAGATCCGCGCCGCCCAGAATACGGCGGAGCAGAAATTCAGAAGCTGGGATTGGATATATGGCAAAGCGCCCAACTGTCAGGTGGCAAAAAGCAAGCGCCTCAACGGCGGCAAGGTGGAAGTCTGCCTGGATGTGGATAAGGGCGTGATCGCAACCTGCAGCATCTACGGGGATTTCTTTTTTGCGGGCGAGCTTAACTCCCTGACCGACCGGCTCAAGGGTTGCCCCTACAACGAGCAGAGCGTGCGCGCCGTGCTCCAGGACGCTTTGCGCGCGCAGCCCTTTTATCTGATCCAGCCGGAGGAACTCATGGAGTGCATATTCTGACGCGGTCTAAAGAATCCAATATATAACCAATTGTTATAACGAGAGCGCGCGTCCCAAGCGGACGCCGTTCTCTTTTTTTATGAAAACGCCAACGAAAAGCCATACTAAAAACAATGCATAGTGAAAAGAAAAAGATTCGCACGCGCGGATAAATTTTCACTTTTCATTTGCATTTAATCTGTTATACTGCTATATGTGGAAAGATTTTGATTTCCGATAAGGAGTAACATATAACATGAGAAAAACCAAAATCGTATGCACCATCGGCCCTGCTTCGGAGGCCAAAGAGACGCTCCGGCAGATGATTCTTGCGGGGATGAACGTTGCCCGCCTTAACTTTTCCCACGGCGACCACGCGGAACATAAGGTGCGTGTGGACCGCCTGAAGGAGCTGCGGGAAGAAATGAAAGTTCCCCTTGCCATCATGCTGGATACGCGCGGGCCGGAGATTCGCATCGGCCGGTTCAAGAAGGGGAAAATTCAGCTTACCGAGGACGCAACATTTACCCTTACTACAAAAGAATGCGAAGGCGATGAAAGCATTGCCTATATCAACTATTCCGCTTTGCCTTCCTGCGTCAAGCCCGGCGATAGCATCATGCTTGACGACGGGCTCATCGAGCTTTCCGTTCTGAGCGCGGATGAAGAGAACATTGTCTGCCGCGTGGTCAACGGCGGCCCGCTTTCCAACAGCAAGAGCGTCAACCTGCCCGGCCTCTATATCGATATGCCGTACCTGTCCGAGCGGGACCGTGCGGATATCCTGTTTGCGGTGGAAAACGAGCTTGATTACATCGCGCTCTCCTTTGTGCGTACCGCGCAGGACGTCATGGACGTCAAACGGTTCCTGGGACACCACGGCGCACCCGGCATTGAGCTGATCGCAAAAATCGAAAACCGCTCCGGCATTGATCATATCGATGAAATCATCCGCCTGTCCGCGGGTATTATGGTGGCACGCGGCGATATGGGCGTGGAAATTCCGTTTGAAGAGCTTCCGCACCTGCAGAAAAAGTTGATCACCAAGTGCTACAGTGCGGGCAAGCGCGTCATCACCGCAACGCAGATGCTTGAATCCATGGTAAGAAACGCGCGCCCCACCCGCGCGGAAATCACCGACGTCGCGAACGCGATTTACGACGGCACAAGCGCGCTGATGCTTTCCGGGGAGACTGCAAACGGCAAGTACCCCGTGGAAACCATCCGCACCATGGTGAAGATCGCCGAACGTACCGAGGAGTTCATCGATTATAAATCGAACTTCCACAACTTCCGGCCCGATCTTGACAAAAGCGTCATCAACGCCATTTCACATGCGACCTGCACCACCGCGCACGATCTGGAGGCGGCGGCCATCGTGACCGTCACGCGCACGGGTTCCACCGCGCGCATGGTGTCCCGTTTCCGTCCGGCCACGCCCATCGTCGCTATCACGCCCAACCCCCGCACCTACCGCCAACTCGCGCTTTCGTGGGGCGTGACGCCGCTGATGAACGATTACAGGGCAAGTAGCCAGGAACTGTTTTTGGATGCCGCACGCAAGGTGCAGGAGGCAAATCTTGCGCACGACGGGGATATCATTGTTATCACCGGTTCGTCGGACCGCGTGGGCGAAATCACCAATACGCTGCAGATTCATGTGTTGGGCACGGCGCTCGTGCGGGGAACAGGCAATGGCCTTGCGCCCATTACCGGGCGCGTATGCGTGGTGACCGGCCCTGACGATATCAAGAACTTCCACGATGACGATATCCTCGTGATCGATCATACCACCAACGCCGTGCTGCATGAAATGCGCCGCGCGCGCGCCGTAGTGACGGAGGAGAATATGGCGGATTCGGGCGCCGCTTCCGCCTGCCTCGCGCTGGATCTTCCACTCATTGCAGGGGCGGAGGGCGCAACGCAGCTTCTAAAAACCGGCTGCCTCGCCACCATCGACGCAAAAAGCGGCGTTGTCTACAACGGGGACAGCTGCTATTCCGGCGGCAGCAAATAAAACGGGCATATGAATACAAAAAGGGCGGCTTGGCCGCCTTTTTTGTGTCATTAATATAGAAAATCAGCCAAAATCAGCACATATTTGCTATGCATATTCTTCCTTTTATGCAACGGATACAGTATAATATTTTCATACCAAGCGTTCCTGCATACGTGCATGCAATAAAAAGACCGCGGCGCAGCCTGCTCCCCATCCGGCCGCAGGGCCTTGCTGAACAATATTATTGATCTTTCTTGCCTTTAATTGACATTGTGTTTTACATTTGGGACGGGAGCAGCCGAAATGGACCTCTTTTGAGGGGCCGGAACAAGCGTATGCGGTTGTTGCCATATAGGCCCATTGGTACGATGAATATGAATGGAATAGATACTCCCAAGTTTGCCTTGTTGGAGCGGCCTTTTCAAGCGGTTGCTCCCCGTTTGCATAGCCGTGCCGCCGTTTTGCGCGCCTTGATGAGGGCTGCCGCCTGCACGGGGGAGAAGGGGGCGGCGCATGCTGTTTTATGAAAAAGTCGGGCTTTTATTAAAAGAGCTTGGCGTTGCGCGTACCGTGCTCGCGCGGGCCGCAGGGTTGGACGCCTCGCTGATCAGCCGCTTCCACAGCGGAGAGCGGGTTCCTTCTCATTTCAGCTTCCAGCTTGATAAGCTTTCCATGGGCGTGGCGGCGCTTGCGCTGCAACGCGGCAGCTACCCCCGTATCTGCGCGCTGTGCGGCGTGCCGGAATGCACGGACGTCAGCGCGCTTTCGGACGCGGTCAACGCGTGGATCAACACAGCGGATTCAGAGTTGCGGCCGCGGCGCGCCCACAAGCGGCAGCAATCTATACCGCGCGCTACGCAGCAAAAAGCGGACGGCGCGTTTGCGGAAAAACTGGATGCGCTCATTCAGACGGCGGAGGTGACCAACACCGAGCTTGCCCGGTATCTCAATGTGGATGCCTCTCTAATCAGCCGTTTTCGCGCGGGGGTGCGCCGCCCGGACTCTAAGGACCGGATTGTAGCCAACATCTGCACGTTTTTTTCACTGCGTGAGTACACCCCCAAACAGCAGGAGGCGGTATTCCACACCCTCCGCATGGAACCCACAGAGGACAAAGAGGCGCTGCTTGACGCGGTGCGTTTCTATTTGCAGGCGGCGGGCCTAGACGCGGACCGCGCCTATGTGGACAATCTGCTCGAAACGCTCGATTCTATGAGCACAATCCCTGTGGTGAGCGCGCCTGTTCAGCCGCCCAAGCGCGCGATCAGGCTGCAAACCGGGGAGTTGGACCTCTACCAGGGCAACGCGGGACTGCGCCACGCGGTGTCCATGCTGTTTGAACGCGTGCTTGCGGAGGGAATCGTCAAGGAACTTCGCCTGTTTTCAGATCGCGATCTTCGATGGGCGCTGGAGGACGAGGCGTTTTTGAACGCTTGGCCGGAACAGCTTAAGCGGATGGTGGAGCAGGGAACGCGCTTGACGTTTGTTCTTAGCATGGACTCTAGCCTAAATGGCATACTTCTTGCAATTGAACGCTGGATTCCACTGTTTATGACGGGCAAGTTAAACCTGTACCTGCTCTCCAGGCCGCAAGCGCGCCGGTTTTCCTGCACGATGTTTCTGGCGGACAAGCTTGCCGCGATCCAATCCTTTTGCGTCACAAAAACGGCGTCCTCGGCGTATTACCTGTATACCCGGCAGGTGGAGCTGATTGAAAACGGTCACTTGCAGCTTGACGCGCTTTTCGAATCCGGCTGTGTTTCCGTACAGATGTTCAGCAAAGGGATGCAGGCGCAGTACCAGCGGCAGCTGTCGGCCTTTGAGCGCGCGCCCGGCGATACGGACGTGGTGCTGCACTCGCTTTCGGCTTATACCATATCGCCTTCCCTGATGGAGCGGATGCTCAAAAGGGCGGGTATTTCGCAAGAAATCAGGGAACGCATTTTAACCTACCAGCAGCTTGCGGCAAAGCGCGCCGTAAAAAATCTGTCCCTTTACAGCATATCGGACTATATCTGCCTGGCGGACCCTGCGGATCTCAAAGCGGGCCGGGTGCAGGTGGAGCTTCCGTGGCTGGATGGCAGCGTGCGCGTCGCCTATACGCCCGCGGAGTATGCGGAGCATATCCGCGCGACGATCGAGCTGCTAAGAATGTATCCGGGGTACAGCATCTATCTTTTGCCGGAGATGCCGTTCCAGAATATCATGCTCATGGTGCGCCAGGGGGTGGGAACGCTGATCCGTAAGCTGGACGGGCCAGGTCTTGCAATGGTCACCGCGCATCCTGAGCTCTCCGGTTCGCTTTCCAATTATATCGACACACTCAAGCTCCGAAGCATACGCGTCCACCCGGACTGCGGGCGGGGGTTGCGGATGATGCTGCAATACCTGCAGTTTGCCGCGCAGGCGGGCGCGGAAAGCGCGATAACATGAGCGTTTTCGACAGCGTCGAGATGCAAAATCCGGGTTTTTTGCACAATTTTTGGGAAACGATTGACATGCCTGATTTTCGTATAATAAGATAACGTCAAATAGAAGACCCTCACTTTGCGTCAGCGTTTGACGCGTCTATATAAACGCAGGTGTATGGCTTGAGTGACGCATGTCTAAAGCGGGTAAACATATGCGAAACGGAGAAGAAAGAAAAAAAGAAAATCGGGATCAGAAGGCGCTGTTTTTGGTAACGGGCGCTGTTTTAATCTGCCTGGCAGGTTTGCTTCTGATTAGCCTGATGATCAGCGACCAGCTGACCAAGGCCACCTATGAACGCCTCTCGCAGGAATCACAGGCGATGGCAGGCTCCCTGCGGGGATATTTGAAGCGCCAGGAAGATACGCTTTCCAAGTTTGGGGCGCTGGTTGCGGCAGATGAAGTGCCGCAAGAGAGCGCGCTCGCATCGGCGTTTGAAGTGGCGGAGGATTTGGGCGGATTTGCCGATATCCGGTTTGCGGACAAAGCCGGTAAGCTGTTGTATGTGGACAGCGGACAGGACGTCTCCGGCGAGACGTTTTTCAAGACCGCAATCGGGGGCACGCGGACGGTCGCGTATTTGCCGTCTATGGCGGATGCGCGCTCCACAGGATTTCTGATCTGTGTTCCTGTGGAAACGGGGGGAGAGGTTGCGGGCGTCATCTACGGCAGCCTCACGTATGAGGCGCTCAGCCGGCAAATTGGGACGAGCGCGTTCGGGGAGACGGGCATCAATGTGCTGCTTTCCGCGGATGGGCGGGTCATCTGCTCCACCGGCGATCCCTTCCTGCCAGGGGATTATTTTTCGGATGCCGTGCAGGCCGCCAACAGCGCTGGCGGGAAGGCGCTCGCACAGCAGTTCGGGGATGCCCTGGGCGAAAATTCGAGCGGCACGTTTTCCTTCCTGCTCAATCAGGAGACATTCCATGTGGGCTTTACGAAGCTCGCGCCGTCTTCTTTTACGCTTGTGAGCGGGGCGCCGGATTCCGCCGCGGCAAAGATGGAAAACATCAGCGCGCAGCGGATGCTGTTGCTGGTTGCGGGCCTTCTTGTCGTATTTGCGGGCATGCTCATCTACGTGTTTCATTCCAACCAACGCCACGTGCTGCAATTGCAGAACGAAAAGGAACTGTTAAAGCGCAGCGAAGAACGCTACCGGTTTTTGGAGAACCTCACCAACGATATTATATTTGAGGTGGATATGCGCACGCGGCGCGTCACATTCAACCAGAACTATCACAGGCATCTAAGCTTCCTTCCCAACATAAAGACGATAGACGACCTCTTCCAGCACAATAAGCGCGTTTACCCGGAGGACAGGCAGGTCATCGACCATATGGTGGAAAACATGCGCCTGGGTGAGGAAAAAGCGGACGCACAGTTCCGCATCTATGCGACGGACACCATGCTGGTCTGGCTGCATGTGCAGTGTTACGCCATGCGGGATGAAGCGGGCAACGCCATCCGGCTGCTGGGCAAAATTATGAATATCGACAAGCAGAAGCGCGAGCTTCAGCGCCTGCAGGGCCGCGCGGCGCAGGATTCGCTCACCAAGGTCCTAAACCGCGAGACCACGCAGAATAAGATTGACGAATACCTCGCGGCGCAGCATAAGGAGGGCCTTGTCAACCGGCATGCGCTTATGGTGGTGGACCTGGATGGCTTTAAGCGCATCAACGACACCTACGGCCACCTGACGGGGGATCATCTCTTGATGGGGCTGGCGGAAGAGATGCGTAAGGTGTTCCGAAGTTCCGATATCGTGGGCCGCATGGGCGGGGATGAGTTTGTCGCGTTCCTTAAGGATATCGGGGACGACGCGCACGCCTTCCAAAAGGGGGAAGAGTTGTGCGCCACCGTGCGTGCGCTTTCCAGCCAGTTCCATAACGGGCTGCAGGTCACGTGCAGCATCGGGGTCTGCACCTGTTGCGGCGCAGACCCGGCCTCTTTTGAAGAACTGTATCAAAAGGCGGATTCCGCCCTGTATTTGGCCAAGAGCAAGGGCAAAAACCAGTGTACGGCCTATAACGGGGCATGCAGCGCCTGAGCCGGACTGGTTGCAATGTCGGATTGACGGCACGCCCCCTCCGCTCTATACTCGAATAGGAAGTTGGAGGGGCAGCCGATGGGGAAATTCCTGGTACAACAGGTGTCGTCCGGAGTAAAGTTTGTATTGAAGGCGGGCAATGGGGAAACGATTGCCGTAGGCGAACGCTATTCCACGGAGACGGCGTGCCGCAACGGCATTGAAAGCGTCCGGGTGAACGCGGTTGCCGCGCGCCTGGAAGACCAGACGGTGCCCGGCTATGGAACCCTGAGAAACCCGAAATTTGAACTGTATGTGGACAAAGCGGGTGAATACCGCTTTCGTCTCAATGCGAAAAACGGCCAGAACATTGCGGCCAGCCAAGGGTACCGGTCCAAAGCATCCTGCCTCAACGGTATTGAGAGCGTGAGGAAAAACGCGCCGGAAGCGCCGGTGGTCATGGCGGAATAAGCATTTTGCCGCAGGCTCTTTTTTGCGCCCATGCCCGCATGCGTTTGCGCAATGGACGGGCGGGGTAATATAAACCTATTACAAACCTGAAGAAAAGAGAGTGTCGTATGGCGGTTATTTATCTGGCGGGAGGCTGCTTCTGGGGCGCGGAAAAATATCTGCGCGCCATACACGGCGTGTTATCCACCGAAGTTGGATATGCAAACGGAAAAACGGAAAACCCCACCTACGAGGACGTCTGTCGCAGGAATACGGGCCATGCGGAAACGGTAAAGGTGGAATACGATCCTGCTATCCTGCCGCTGGCTTTTTTATTGGAACTCTACTATGAGGCGATCGATCCGCTCTCCCTCAACCGGCAGGGCGGAGATGTGGGGACGCAATACCGCACCGGCGTCTATTATGTGGACGAAGCCGACCGCCCGGTGATCGAGCGTTCCTTAAACGCGCTCAAGGCGCGGCTAAAACAGCAGCCCGCCATCGAATTCGGGCCGCTTCAACACTTCTACCTTGCGGAAGAATACCACCAGCTCTACTTGGATAAGAACCCCGGCGGCTACTGCCACATCGGCATGGGGAAAATCAGGATGGCGGCTCAGGCCAGGGTTAACCCGGCAGACTATCCGCCCATCTCCAAAGAAACGCTCAAAACAACGCTTTCCCCGCTTTCCTACGAGGTTACGCAGCATGCCGCAACCGAGCCGCCCTTTCATAACCAGCACTGGGACGATTTCAGGCCCGGCATCTATGTGGATATTACATCCGGGGAACCGCTGTTTTCTTCCACGGATAAATTTGAAAGCGGCTGCGGCTGGCCCAGCTTTTCGAAGCCCATCGACCCGTTCGTGGTACGGGAGTTTGCGGATAATTCGCTAAGCAGGCGCCGTACGGAGGTAAAGAGCCGCGCGGGGGACGCGCATCTTGGCCATGTGTTCGATGACGGCCCGCAGGAGCTGGGCGGCTTGCGGTACTGCATCAACAGCGCGGCGCTACGCTTTGTGCCCAAGACAGAGATGGAACGGGAAGGATACGGGTACCTGTTGCCCCTTGTGGAAGGGCAGGGTAATGATTCCAAGTAACTGGAAATGATTGCTGTGATATTTTTCAAAAAAATGATTTGACATCCATACATACGTATACTATACTATGGATACTTAATGGAGTAATCTATTAGGCGTCTGTGATAAAGGCAAAGCCGGTGAAAGCCGGTGACGCAAAGCTAAAGGGCCTACCGGTCTTTTGACCCAGGGCAGCCAGTTGCCGCATCAATCATGCAATATGCCTGTTTGGCATGTGTTGGATGTTTGGCAGCTGACCCTTCGGGTTGGCTGCTTTGTTTTTTCTTCGGAGGGCTGGCGTCTTCGCCGGGAAGGGAGCTGAACGCCCATGCTGGTTGTGGTGGCGGTTGCGCTTTCGGTTTTGATGGCGTTTGGCGCTTTGGCCATAGACGGCAGCATGCTGTATCTGGAGAATTCAAGGCTGCAGACGGCGCTTGACGCGGGCGTGCTTGCCGGAGCTTCCATGCTGCCGGACACGGTGGCGGCGCGGCGGGAAGCGGAATACTACATTGAGCAAAACGGCTTTTCCAAAGACCAGGTCGCCATTTCCTTTGAAAACTCCAATATGGTGATCAATGTGGTGGGCGTAGAAGAGATCCCGGCGGGCTTTTCCAGCACAATGGGCCGGGAAACAAACGCCGTATCCGCCAACGCCAGCGCGGAAAAGTATACGCAAAACGCCCTGTGGCCCTACGATTACCTGCTGTTCAGCGGGGATCCCGATTATACATTCAACATGGGCGGCAGGTTTGATATTGGCGGAAGCGTCCACTCCAACGGCTCCCTGCGCGCAAGCCCCGGCTGGGGCAGGATTTTAGGCGCGGCAGAGGCGTGCGACGAAGTATATATCAATACCGATACCATGACCGTGGGTTCAAAGGCGCCCGGCGCGCCTTTTCTGGAAATGCCCGACTTTACCAGCGTGGAAGAGCGCGTACGTCCAAAGAAACCTGTGCTCCCGGCCCGGCCGGGTACCTATACCAACCTTGGCTTGGGCAACCTCCCGTGGAACGAGTACCAGACGTTTTCAAACTATACGGTCATGACGGGCAGCACCACCATCAACTGTGCGGAGGCCGCCATCAACAACACCATGCACTGTATGGGCAACCTGGATATTACGGGAAAAGCCATTTTAAACAGCACCAACACCCTATATGTGGAAGGCAACCTTACAATAGGCAACCGCGCCGTGCTCAACGGCAACGTATACGTCAACGGGGATCTTCAGATTTCGGGCGGCACGCCGGTATGTACGCTCAACGGCAACCTGTATGTGACGGGTACCGTCACATTCGGCAACAGCTATGTCGGAACGGGTACGGTCTATTCCGGCAGGGATATCACCTTTAGCGGCGGCTCCGTCACGCATGACGGCACGGTGTTTGCCGAGCGCAATCTCAACATGGGAAACAGCTTTACCGGCACAGGCAACGTATTTGCCGGACAAGATATTACCTTCAACGGCGGCGGCATGCAGATGCGCCAGACGGACACCGTTTGTATCTACTCGAAAAACGGTGATGTCTATATGGTCACGGGGGATACAAGGGTATCCGGCGTGGTATACGCGCCCAAGGGGAGCATTACAATGCAAGGAAATAACACTCAGTTCTACGGAAGTCTGATGGGATTTCAACTGACCGGGATACCTGCGAACCTTGTGGCGCGTGCGCCGGATAATTTGCCTGAGGCGCTCGGCCCAAATGTAGAAAAAGTTCGGCTGATACGCTAAAGTTGGCGAGACTTGTAACGATATAGTAAAAAGAGCAAAAAATATCCTGTTTCTGTAAACCAAAGCCCGCCGGTAGGTCCACACAATGGTCGGCGGGAGCAATAGAAGAAGTGTATAAGTTCAGCAAACCTGCCGAAAGGCAGCGACGCAAAGCTAAAGGGCCTAACGGCGAGATGCCTAAGGCAGCCAGTTGCCGCTTTTTCCATGGTGTTTCCGTGGCGGTTTCCCTTGCCCGGAAGCATATGAAATGAGTTTTGGCAACTGCAACAAAAGCGGTTGCCATTTTTGTTTGCGTTCTCTATGGAAAGGACCGTTACGGTACGGTCCGCCTGAACATAACCGGTGCTGCAAGTTTACGAAAGGGGGCGATACAGGGTGCGCTGACAGATTGCGCGCCAAAGGGATGACTTCAGTTTTTGCGGGCGGGCGATCCCCCGGCCTCCCACACGGGCGGACGCAGACAAAACCCGCAACCGATGCAAGGCGCCGGCAGTTTGCCTTTTTGCGCCGGGTGATACAGGCTTTACGTACACAGTAAGCCTCGCCGCCTTCCGGCGGCAAAACGTGAATCCCCGGAAGGAATCCGGGACAAGCAAGAAGAGTACTACAAAAGTCATCTTCCCGATAATGGCAAGACAGTCGAAAGGCTGTTACGCAAAGCTACAGGGTCTAAAGGCGGACATCCGCCCATGACAGCCAGTTGCCGAATGAAGCCGCGCTTTTGTTTGCGTCTTTGTCATCCTTCTCTAAAAACGGATGCAGCGCGAAAAACAGAGAGCCGCTATTCGGTGACCCGAATAGTCGGCTTTTCTTTGCAAAAGCAAAAGAATTGCTTCTTTTAGGCAAAGACCAACAAGGAGGCCCAACATGGCGATACCCGTATTTGCATTGATCGGCGCGCTGATGGCGCTCCCCACAAGGGCGCTTGCCAAAAAGCTGGTCCGTGACCGCCAAGGGGAACCCTGCGAGAGCCGCATATTATGCGGAACGTACTCCGCAGAGGCATGGGTATTTGTATGCGCGTTGGGCTGGGCGCTCATCGCCGCCGCCAATCAGGCGGCGGGGATGGTTCGGTTGATCCAATTCATTTGCGTGTTTGAAATCATGCTGTGCTTAAGCGCGGTGGATCTTTTTATCCGCCGCATCCCCAACGAACTTCTGCTTGCCTTGCTGCTCGTATTTATACTCGGCGAGGTTGCAGGCGGCACAGCAAGAGGGTTAACAGGCAAACTGTTGGGCGCGTTCATCGCGGCGGCTATGTTCATGCTCCCGTCCAAAATGGGCATGGACATCGGCTGGGGGGATATCAAGTATGCGGTAGTTATTGGGCTGGGCCTGGGCTTAATCGGGCTTTTGCAGGTGACGGCGGTCATGGCGCTCTCTTTGGGCGCGTACGCGCTCTACCTGTATCTGTCCCGCCGGGGCACGCTCAAATCCTTTGCCGCAATCGGCCCCTACCTTTCCCTAGGTGTGATGAGCACGTTGGTGTTTCCAGTGTTGCAGACGGTCTTACAGAACTCAATATTTTAGAGAAGGAGCAAACCCATGAAAAAGTTCATCGAAATTCTCAAGGATGAAAATGGTCAGGGCATGGTAGAATACGGCCTCATCCTTGGTTTGATCGCGATTGCGGCTATCACGGTTCTTATCGCACTCGGGCCTAAGGTTGAGGGCATCTTCCAAGGTGCGTCCGATGCACTTGACCAGGTACCTGACGTTGAGATTCCGGGTGCCTAATACTATCCTACAATACTATTTTCCATTTCTGCCGTCCGCAACTTGCGGGCGGCAGGCTTCCCTTTGGAGCAAAGGAGCGCCCATGCGTGCACAAAGCGAAAAAAGAGCATACCGTGAACGGGGACAGGCTTTGGTCGAAATGGCCATTACCCTTCCGCTTCTTTTGCTGATGCTCATGGGCATCATGGAGATGGGCTGGTATTTTTACAACCAGATGAGCGTGGAAAACGGCAGCCGGGAGGGCGCGCGCTACGCCATTGTCCATGCGGAGGACACGACGCTAAGTACAGACGTCACTGATCTTGTACAGGGCATGGTGGTTGGTCCGGGCACGCTCACCGTCACGCTCACAAAGGCCGGAAACGACATTTCCGTTACCGTCACCAAGGCGGTTCCCACCCTTACGCCCATTGCGGCCATGTTTACAACGGAAGATACGTTTTTGCTTTCCGCCAGGACCACGATGAAGGTCTAGCGGATTGCTCCTATAAGAACAAACACGCCTTTCTAACTCAATGAAGCGCATATAACGGCCTTTGAGGGCCGCGGGGGGACGCATGAAGAAGATCTACATTATAGCCGTATTCGTGGCGCTGCTGACCGGTGTTGCGGTGTATTTGTACGCCTCGCATCTGGAACAGAAGGCGACCGTGGTCGTCCGCACGGGTACGGTGGTAGTATCGGCTGTCCCCATAGAGGAAAACGCAAGGATCACGTCGGATATGGTGACGCTTTCTACCACCGCCGCGGAATGGATCAGCCCGGGAGCGGCCACAAGACTCGAAGACGTGGTGGGCAAAATGAGCCGTTACCGCATTCCCGCCGGGCAGCAGATCGAGGCTTCCAGCATCGCTGCGGACGATACCAGCGCGGGCGGCAAGCTTGCCTATGTTGTTAAGGACGGTATGCGAGCCGTGACGTTCGCGAGCGACGAGCTTTCCGGCGTGGGCTTTTATCTCAACAAAAACGATTATGTGGATATCATGGCCACCACCGTGGCCGTAAAAGAGGATGAAGAAACAGGAGCCATCACGGAAATTCCCGCCGTGGAGATGCTTTTAGAGAACGTGCTCATATTGGAGGTCGCCGCCCGGCCACAGAACGAAGCGCAGACGGAAGCAAATTATAACTACGCCTACTCTTCCATTACCGTGGAACTGACGCCTGCGGACGCCATGAAGCTCTATTTCGCCACCCGGAATCAGCAAGTCTACCTCCTGCTGCGCGGCGCGGAGGATCAGGATAAAGTGTCCCCGCCGGTGTATGTACATCCGGTGTACGAATACGAGGACGTCGCATAGGAGAGTTCCATGGAGCAGTTACGGGTATTTGTCATCAGCAGCGATAAGGATGCGCGCTACCGCGTCAAAGGGATTTTAAACGCGGAGGATATCGTCATCCTCGGTTATGGCGATCTTGTGCCCTCCTGCGTGCAGAAGGCACAGGGGTTGCAGCCCGACGTCGCGCTGATCCTGTATGAAAACGCGGCGGCGCTCGATATCGCGCAGCGCATTTATCAGAGCGTGCCGCGCTGCGCCCTGCTACTCTTGACCCAGGAGCTTTCCATGCCGTTGACGCGCGAGGCGCTCAAATCCGGCATCCGCTTAGTCGTCTCTTATGAGGATGGGGACGACGCGATTGTGGACGCCGTGCGCCGGGCGGGCGCGCTCGAGCAGACGCGCGCGGATCTTGTTGGCGCGGTACCTGTACAAAAGACACAGGTGATCAGCGTTTATTCCGGCAAAGGCGGCGCAGGCAAAACCACGCTTGCCGTAAACCTGGCCGCGGCGCTCGCAAAAAGCGGGCGCAAAACCGCCGTTATTGATCTTTGTCTGGAGTACTCGAACGTGGCGCTCTACCTTGATATGCAGCCCAAGGATACCATCGCGGAGCTTGCACAGGAACGCGGCACGCTCACCATGGACGTACTGCGCGGCTTTACCGTGCAGCATTACAGCGGGCTCAGCGTGCTTGCGGGGCCCAACACCCCGGAAAGCGGGGAATATGTGGAGTCCAGGCATGTGGAGAGCGTACTCTCCGTCATGCGCCCGTTCTTTGATTGCATATTCATCGACCTTCCCAGCAATTTTGCGGATACCACCATCACCGCCATGGAAAATTCCAATAAGGTGCTGGTGGTGGTCCAGCCGGATATCGGGTCCATCAAGGCAGCGCACACCGCGCAGGCCGTGTTTTCCTCCCTGCAGCTGCAGGAAAAGATCCGGTACGTTTACAACAAAGACGCGAAGGCCTTTCTTTCCATCAAGGACGTGCAGAAGGTATTGGGCGTGTTGCCCCTCCACGCGCTCCCGCGCGATGACAAAACGGCGGACAGGTGCCAGTGCATCGGCCGCCCGGTGGTGCTGGAGGAACCGAGGACGGCGCTGGGTAGGAAACTGATACAGCTTGCCACGGAGGTGGTTAAGTGAGCCTGAGTAGCCGCCTCAACAAACCCGCGGAGGACGCCCCGCATGAGGAGCGCGCGGCAATCCCCGTTCCTGCCGAGGAAACCAGGCAGGAGCAGTATTTGCTCATTATCGACCGTGTGCGCGCCGCCGTCATCGAGCGGTTGCGCGGCGGCAATGTGGAGCCGGATGCGGCGCAGGTGCAAACCGTCATTGACGAAGTGCTTGCGGAATATTCGAACACCATTACCCGCGTGGAGCGCGCGCGGCTTTCCACGGTATTGTTCAACGAGGTCATGGGGCTGGGGCCGCTCGAAGTGCTCTTAAACGACCCGAGCGTTACGGAAGTCATGGTCAACGGTCCCAAGCAGGTGTTTGTGGAGCAGGGCGGCAAAATCAAGCTTTCGGGCGTCCGTTTCCGGGATGAGGAAGCCGTGATGCAGGTCATTGAAAAAATCGTTTCCGCCATCGGCCGCCACGTGGATGAAGCAAGCCCCATGGTGGACGCACGTTTAAAGGACGGTTCCCGCGTCAACATCATCATCCCGCCGCTTTCTCTGGTAGGCCCCGTCGTCACCATCCGTAAATTTTCCAAAACGCCGTTTACCGTACACGATTTGATCAATTTCGGCTCGCTTACCCCGCGCATGGCAAGTTTCCTGGAAGCCTGCGTCAAGGGCAACCTCAATATGATGGTGGCGGGCGGCACGGGCAGCGGCAAGACGACGCTGCTAAACGTGCTTTCCGCGTTCATCCCGACGGATCAGCGCATCGTCACCATAGAGGATGCGGCGGAGCTGCAGCTAAAGCAGCAGCATGTCATCACATTGGAAAGCCGCCCGGCCAACCTGGAGGGCAGGGGAGAGATCGCTATTCGGGATCTTGTCAAAAATGCGCTGCGCATGCGGCCGGACCGCATCATTGTGGGCGAGGTCCGCTCGGGCGAGGCGCTCGATATGCTCCAGGCCATGAACACCGGGCACGACGGTTCGCTCACCACCGGCCACGCCAACTCCCCGCGGGACATGATCTCCCGTATTGAGACCATGGTAATGATGGCGGGGGTGGATATGCCGCTTTACGCCATCAGGAGCCAGATCGCTTCCGCGCTTGACGTGATCGTGCAGCAGAGCCGCCTAAGGGATGGCTCCCGCCGCGTGGTCAGCATTACCGAGATCACTGGCATGGAAGGCGATATCGTCAGCATGCAGGACATATTCGTGTTTGAAACCGACGGCTCGACAGACGGGCAGGGGCGTTTCAACGGGCGTTTTAAAAGCACCGGGGTGTATCCGAAATGCGTTTCCAAAATTCGCAGCAACGGTGTTCCGGTGTATGACGAATGGTTCCAATAACGCGGGAACGATGGCGGGAAGGGGGAGAACATGCAACGCATTCTTTTGACGCTGAGCGCGGCAGGGCTGATGTTTACATTCTGCGTCATCCTGTTGCGCAGGGTATACCGGGATACGCTCAAAAGCAACGACCGTATTGTAAAGATTTCCGGTGAAAAAGCGTTCCCAACCCGTGAGCGCATGCGGGCGGAAAAGAAGCCGCCCATCCGCATTTCTACCGTATTGGTGGATCAGCTTGCAAGCGCGGGCGTTCCCATGCGGGCGGAGGAATTTTTGCTCATTTGGATCGTTCTCTCGTTTATCCCGCCCGCGATTTCCGCACTGCTGGAGGCGCATGCGTTTGTTTCCGTTACGCTTACCGGTATTGGCCTTATATTGCCGCCGTTTTACGTGCGGCACAGCCGCCACAAACGCCTGCTTGCATTTGAAAAACAATTGCCGGAGGCCATCACCACCGTCAGCAACTGCTTAAAAAGCGGCCTCACATTCCAGCAGGGCATGCAGACCGTGGCGGAGCAGATGGCGGAGCCGGTCGCAAAGGAGTTCGGCCGCGTGATGCGGGAACTGCAACTGGGCAGCACAACGGAACGGGCGCTACAGAACCTTTCGCGCCGCGTGCCCAGCCCCGACGCAAAACTGATGGTAACCGCCATTCTGATTTCCCAGCAGGTGGGCGGCAATCTTTCCGCGGTGCTCGACAACATCGCGCAGACGGTGACGGACCGCATCCGCGTCAAGCAGGAGGTGCGCACCATCACTTCCACTGGCCGCATCTCCGGCATGGTCATCGGTCTCTTGCCGGTGATACTCGCCGTGCTGCTGATGCTGATGAACCCGAATTATATGGAACTGCTGTTTCAGAGGCAGGAAGGGCATATCATGCTCATCGCCGCCGTGGTGATGGAGACCATCGGCTATATGCTCATCCGCAAAATCGTATCGGTGAAGTATTAGGGTCAAAGGGAAGGGGGGAGAGCCATGCAGTTTCTTGTCATCAGCAGCGCGGCGTTTGCGTTTGTGTTGGTGCTGCTGCTGTTCAGCCGCCCCCGCAGACTCTTGGGCGCAAAAGAACGGCGCATCAAGCGCATTGTGGAAACGGACAAGGCGCTGTTGGATGAACTGAACACCGATTTTCATGAGCGGTTTATCGCACCGCTGTTTGAAAGTCTTCGGCGCGCTTTTGGCCGCCTAATTAAGCCCGGCAAAAAAGAGGGCGCAGGCGACGGCAAAATGGAACGGCAGCTGCGTATGGCGGGCATGTATATCGGTACTTCCGGCTTTCTGGTGGTGCGCGTGCTGGTCGCCCTGGGATTGTTTTTGGCTACTGCGCTGCTGCTGCGGGCGATGGAGCTGGAAGTCTATCTCAAACTGCTGATGATGCTCGCCGCCCTGATGCTGGGGATGCTTGTTCCGGTGTACTATATCCGCTTTCGGGTCCGCGCGCGGCAAAGCTCCATCAAGAACCAGCTTCCGGATATGATCGATATCCTCACCGTCAGCATCGACGCCGGGCTGAGCTTTGACCTTGCGCTAAGACGGGCATTGGACAAATTCACGGGTGCGCTCAAAGAGGAAATGACCGTTACCGCCATGGAGATCCAGATGGGCAAACCCCGCCGTTTCGCACTGACCGAGCTTGGCGAACGCAACGACGTTGCGGAGCTAAAATCCCTCGCTTCCGCCGTGGTACAGTCCGAGCAGATGGGCACGCCCATCAAACAGGTGTTAAAGACACAGGCCGAGCAGCTGCGGCTTTCGCGCAAGCAATACGCGCAGGAAAAGGGCATGAAGGCCTCTGTCAAAATGCTCCTTCCCATGGTGGCGTTCATATTTCCGGTGCTATTCATCATTTTATTGGGGCCCACCATCATCCGCGTGATGGATACGTTTTAATAACAACGTGCGAACGGGCCTCTGAGCTGCGGACAAAAAATTGAATTGGGCAGGTGACAGTATGAAGTATGCAATTCTGTATTCGGAAGGCAAGGCGCTTGCGCGTATCCGCGTGGCGGACCGGTTTTTCCACCGGCTGAAAGGGCTGATGGGCGAGCGGGATATCAAGGAAGGGCTGCTGCTGCATCCGTGCGCGCAGGTCCATACCTATTTCATGCGCGAACCCATCGATGTGGTGTATCTGGACAAGCTCGGGCGCGTGCTGTCCGTGGAGGAAGCGATGGAACCAGGGCGCATGGGCTTTTATATCCATGGCTGCAAGAGCGTACTGGAGTTGCCCGCCCACCGTTGGAAGCAGCTTGGCTGCTCGGAGCAGGTGCGGATCGTGGAGGTGGGGAGGATGATAGACGATGAACAGGCAACCGGATAAAACCGACGTCACGCCGCATACCCCGTCCCACATCGACTACAGCAACTGCAGAAAGTCGGAACTCATTGCCATCGCTGCAGAGCAGGCGCAGTCCCTTGCGGATATGCGCGCCGTGCTCTACCGGGAAACCGACGCGTTGCGTGAGGAACTGCGTATCCTCCAGGCGGAAAACCGCGCGCTCAAAGACACGCTCCAGCCTCTTCAGGAAAAGCTTGCGCAAACCCCGGAGTCTGCCTCGGACACGCTGGAGGAGATCCTATTAAAGGAAAAACTCCGGCCCATAGTCGCAAAGCTTCTCCATAAGCACCGTCAGGAAACGGAGGTGCTGCAGCATCAACTCATGGCGCTGCGGCAGGAACTCGCGCAGGAGCAGGAAAAGCACAGCGAGGCGCTCCTTGCCCTTGCCCGTGTGGAAGAACGCTGCGCCGCGCTGGAAGCGTTTGATCCGGGCAAAGAGCAGGTTGACCCTGCGTCCGGGCAGATGGAATATGAGCGTGCTTTGGCGGAAGCCGTGGCGAAGGCCGCCCGGCAAGAAGAAACGATACAGGCGCTTACCCGGCAACTGGAGGATGCCGCCGCACAATCGCGCGCGCAGCGGGCGCAGGCGATGGAGCATCTAAGAACAATGCGGGAAAGCTTTGAGCATATTCTTCGGTGCTTTGACCCGGAAGAAACTGCAAACAAACCCGTTCCGCATAAGGTGGTTCCGGTGTTCCGGGAGAAGCTCATGCCCTTTGTGCGGGAGCACAACTAGCCGTTCCATAACTCATCCGGGCAGGCAAAATTGTCTGCCTGTTTTCTTGCGGTTTTTCTGGCGTAACAGTACAACTTGCGGTATTGTAAGAAAAAGGATTGCAGGGGGATAGTATGAAGACAACGGCGCTGGAATGGAACTCGATATTCGGGTGCAGGGTCACTCACGCGTTTTATAAACAGAAACAACAGCCGGAAGGGCTTGTGGTGCTGTTTCCCGGCCGCGGCTATACGTGCGACAAGCCGCTGCTTTATTATGCCGGGATGACGGCAAGGGAGAAAGGGTTTGACACGCTCGCCCTGGAGTACGGGTTTTTTAAGGCGGGGAAGCCGTTTACTGCAGAGGATATTGCGCCGTTTTGCGAAGAGCTTGTTTTAACGCTTCGCGCGGCGGGTGCGCACGGCTATCAAAAGCTTTATTTTATCAGCAAAAGCCTGGGCACCGTGCTTGCGGGCGAAGTGAGCATGTTGCTTGGGCATCCCGGCATCAAGCATCTGTTTCTGACGCCGGTGGAACGCACACTCCCGTACATGCTTCATACAAAATCGGTTGCGATCGTGGGCACGGCGGACGATTCGTTTCCGCAACACTGCGTCGACGCGGTCAGCGCGGACGCGGGCTGCGAACTGGTTTTTATTGCGGATGCGGATCATTCTCTGGAAACGCCGCAGGGCGTGGTACACAACCTTTCCATTCTCGAGCGCATGGCCGGAATTTACGACGCGTTTTTAAAATAACAATAGCCCGCAGTTTGAATTTCTGCCGTCTTATATGCGCACACTAAATGCGAGGTGATGCACATGCCTGAAATACCGGATGAATTTTTGACGGCGTTATCCCGCAATCAAGAGGCCATGCAGCGCTTTTCCGGCCTTCCGGACCCGGAAAAGGATACCGTACTCAACCGTGTGCGCGGCGCGCGCACATTGGGGGAGCTCGACGATATTGTCAATAAGCTGTAAGGGCGTGTCGGATGGAACAGGAGTCAAAACGGAGGGGTGCTTATGATGGAAATGCCGCAGGGGCTGCTGCAGGCGCTTGCCCAGGACATGGGCGCCATGCGCCGTTTTGCGCAGCTTCCCGGCGCGCAGCGGGCGGCAATCGTCAACCGGGCGCGCGGCGCAACCAGCAGGGAAGAGATGGAACATATCGTCAGAGACATATGAATTAAAAAGCGGCGCGAGCCGCTTTTTGCATGCCGGAAAGACATGCCGGATGCTATATTTTCGTAGGGCAAGGGAGTGGGGAAACGTAGTTTTCCCAAAGCAAAAATATACCGCAGGCCTAGTACCGGGGTGCTTCCGCCAAGGATGCGGCGCGCTAAAGCGCCGATACCTTGAAACTATAAAACAGGATTTGTTTTGCTAAATGACCTTTCTTATCTGAAACATTGCGGAAAGCACCCCATAAGTTTCGGGGGTAAAGCGGTTGATCGTCCAAAAGCTTACGCCGCCAAGGCCAAATTCATCCACCAGCTCATAGCGGGCGCGCAGGCTTCGCCGGTTGTCAAACCATACCACATGCCGGACGCCGCCTTCGTCTTCATAGAAGAAGTACGGCGCCTGGGCCTGCGGATCAAATTGAATTTGGGCATTGTGTTCTTCCGCAAGTTCCCGCGCCTGCGCAAAGGAAATGGAGCGTGCGGCTCTGCCCTGCACATAAGGCAGCGTCCAGTCATAGCCGTAATTGGGCATGCCCATGAGAATTTTTTCCGGTTCTATCGCCTTGGTGGCATATTCCAGCACCCGCCGCACCTGGTTGGCGGGGGATACCGCCATAGGCGGCCCATAGGTATGACCCCATTCATACGTCATCAGGATCACATGGTCTACCAAAGCGCCGATTGCCTCGTAATTATGCGCCTCATACAAAAGCCCCTGCTGTTCCGCATTGATTTTGGGAGCCAGTGCTGTGGTGACAATGTAACCAAGCGGTTGCAGGCGCGCTACGACCTTCTCCAGGAACCGCACATAGGCGGGGCCGTCTGCCGGGAAAATATATTCAAAGTCCACATCCAATCCATAGTAGTTCTTGGATTTAAGCGTATTTACCACAATGTTTAACAGGGTATTCTGCACCTCGTTGTCCGTGAGTATGGTGTGCGCCAGGTCGCTCGAAAACGAGCCTTCCTCCGCAATGTTGGTGATTACCATCAAGGGCGCGACATTTGCTTCGCGGGCTTCCACAATCAGGTCCGTATCGTCGATCGGCGTCAAATTCCCATTGGCCAGTACCTGGTAACTGAATATGCTCAAAAACGTCAGGTACGGAAGCGTGCGGCGCAGTACATCCATATCAATGGTCGGGAACGCATACCCGTTGACAGAGATCAGCATCGCGTCCCGCGGGTTTTCCGGTATGTTGAGCACGGTGCCGGGGTATAGTTCCGCCGGATCCGTAATAAAGGGGTTTGCTAACAAAATCAGCGCGGGCGTGATACCAAATTCACGCGAAATGGAATAGAGCGTATCGCCCTGCTGAACAAGGTATTCTTGCAAGGAAACCACTTCCTTTTGCCATTTTTTATTACCTTATTGGGGTTGCCCGAAAAACATGAACAATTTCCAATATTTTCTGCACAAAGATGGCATTTACTTCCCGCCCGGCACACAGGGATTTATGGGAAATGTGGCGCACATTGGCCAAAGGCATGTTATAATAAATGCATCTTAATTGAGACCGAAAGGGAAAAGCATGCTATTTTCGCCGCTGTTTTCCGGTTCTTCCGGCAACGCAACGTTTATAGAAGCCGGGGGCGTCCGCCTGCTGGTGGACGCGGGGCTGACCGGCTCCCGCATCGAGCAGGCGCTTACCGCCATCGGCGTTCCCATAGATACCCTAAGCGCCATACTCGTCACCCATGAACACATCGATCATGTCCGCGGCATCGGCGTGCTTTCCCGCAAATACGGCATTCCCGTATATGCGAACGCGGCCTGCTGGGAGGCCATGCCAAATAGCGTCGGGGAAATCGCGCCGGGCTGCACCCGCGTCATTGAAACGGGCAGGGATTTTTATATTAAAAACGTCAACATCACGCCCTTTGCCACCCCGCACGACGCCGCGGAACCGGTAGGCTACACCCTGCGGCACGAAAAACGCTGCGCGGGCGTGCTGACGGATGTCGGCCATATCGACGAGCGCTTAATCGACGCCGTGGAGGATTGCGATATCCTGCTCATCGAGGCCAACCACGATATCGAAATGCTCAAATCGGGAGGCTATCCCTACCGGCTCAAGCAGCGCATTCTTTCCAACCGGGGCCATCTTTCCAATATCGATTGCGGGCGCGCGCTGTGCAGGCTGTATGCGCGGGGCTTACGAAACGCCATATTGGGGCATTTAAGCAGGGACAACAACGAAGAACAGCTCGCCATGGAAACCGTGGCCATTGCGCTTGCGCAGGAGGAGATCCATACCGGCATGCGCATTGCCATGTCCCACCGGGACAGGCCCTGTGGCGTATTCCACCTGGAGGCATAACATCGGGCAGCGGTTCAGCCGCGCTTTATAAAGTTTGTAGGAGGTCGGTCCATGAAGCCATCAGCGCCGCTTACGCTAAACACTACGCGCAAAATGAATAGTTGGATGCTTGTCATCTGCATCGGCATGCTTGTTGTGAGCGAACTCGTCGCCTTTCTATCCGGCGGTGATGCGGACCTTGTGCGCCTCTACGCGTTCAACGCGCTGTTTGTTGAGCTTGCGTGCATCTATATTCCTGCCAGCATTTTTATTGACCGCAACGGCGGAAGGAACGCCTTTGGGTTTGTCCGTGTAAGCGGCTGGGAATGGGCGTGGGCCATCCTGCTTGGTGTCGGGGTGTTCTTTTTATCCACAGCCGTCAACGGGTTTTCGCAATTGCTTTGGAAGACGGCGGGCGCAAATACCGAGATGTTCCAGATCCCGCTGCCTACGGATGGCGGGTGGCGGCTGTTTGCTTCCATATTTCTGATTGTGGCCATTCCCGCTTTCGCGGAGGAGACGCTCTTCCGCGGCGCGCTGCTGCACGCGTGGCTGCCGCAGGGGAGAGTGAAGGCGCTTTGGCACAGCGCCATTCTGTTTGCGCTCATCCATTTTCAACCCGCGGCGTTTCCGGCGTATCTCCTGCTTTCGCTGCTGCTTGGCGCGGTTACGCTGCTTACAGGTTCCGTATTTCCAGCTATGGCGGTGCATGGCGTCAATAACCTGTTAGGGCTGCTCATCACGTATTTCGCTGCGGGGCAGCTTGCTTCAGGTGCTGCGGAGGCCGCGCTTACCGCGGATATCCTGCCGGGACTAATATTCTACGCCGCGCTTGGGTTTGCCGCCTGCTTTGCCGGGTACAAAGGCATTCGGGCCGCTGCGGCCAGCCGCAACCGGCTTGCGGAAGAGGAAACCAATCAGCCGGAATTTAGCCGCCTGGAATTTGATGTACTCAAACCGGAAGAAGAAGCCACTACGCCGGCAGCCGCTTCACAGGTTCCCGTCACCCTCAAAAAGGGGACCGGCGCGATGATTGCAACCTATGTGGTGCTGGGGCTTATTAACCTGTTTGTGCTCCTTGCCATGTTTATGGAGCTGCCGCAGTCCCTGCCCATATAGACGGAGGAAAAAGTATTGCGTCTTTCTCTCGTTTGCACAGGAAAACTAAAGGAACCCTACCTTAGGGATGCCGCGGAGGAATATAAAAAGCGCATTTCCCGCTATGCGGAGCTGGAAATATTGGAAACGCCGGACGAACCCGTGCCGGAGCGGTATTCCGAAGCCCAGCGCATCCAGGCCATGAACCGCGAGGGTGAGCGCATGCTCAAGGAAATCGGTCCGCGGGAATTTGTGGCGGCGCTTTCCATCACCGGCAAACGGCAGACGTCCGAGGCGTTTGCAAAGAGCCTGGAAGGTTGGATGGCGGGAGGTTTCACGCGCATTACGTTTGTGATCGGCGGTTCTTTGGGGATTTCCTCTTCTGTGCTTTCCCGCGCAGACGCAGAGCTTTCCTTATCCGATCTTACGTTTCCGCACCAGCTTGCGCGCATCGTGCTGCTCGAGCAAGTCTACCGCGCGTTCAAAATCATCAACAATGAAACGTATCACAAGTAGCTGACAGTGTTTAGAAGAGAACGCTGCCAGCTATGCTTTAAGCAATAATCCACTCGCCTTTTGCAATGAAGAACACCTTTCCGCCAACATTTATATCAAACAGGTTGCGTATTTTGCTTGCTCTGATTTTAAGCAGAGATCTTCTGTTGATTTCGTATCCCTGTTCAACGCGATACTGCAGTTGGGTATTGTTAAAATAGTTGTATTCCAATAAATATCCAGCAAGATTTCCGTTAGCGCTTCCCGTTGCCGCATCTTCGGGAAATCCGGAATCCTCACAAAATACCCGTACATTTATACTGTTTTCTTTTTTGTATGTTTCTTTGCAGAAAACAAGAATGTTGGCTGAAAAGGCCGCCTGTAAGAAGCTCTTATATTTGCTATGATTGATCTGGCATTGCCTTACAGAATGAAGCGAATGAAGCGGTACAATTATTGAGGGCAAGCCAGTGGACACTTCCTGTATTGGGAAGTTCCTATCGATATCTTCCCTGCTGATATTCAGGATCTCCGATATTGTTTTTTCATCAAGGATTTGGCCGAATTGCGGCGCGTTTTGCTTCATCCAGATATCGTCGTTTTGCCCAAATGTTACAGGGATTTGTCCCACGCCCAAATTCAGCATGATTCTTTCCGACAATTCATTTTCTATTTCCTTGTGAATAACAAATGCGGTTCCGAGCGTAGGATGGCCCGCAAACGGAACTTCAAAATCCGGTGTAAATATTTTCACGCCGTACCCGTTGTTGACTTGATTATCCGTTAGAATAAACGTGGTTTCGGCAAAATTGGTTTCTTTGGCTATCTTTTGCATTTCATCCTTTGAAAGACCCGATGCATTTCGGAATACAGCCAATTGATTTCCTTGATATTTTTCTTCTGCAAAGACATCAACAATATAAAAAGGTATGCTCTTCAATGGAATAATACCTCCTGTAATTACGAATGAAATAATAGTATGCTAAATTTAAAATATTGGCAATATCGGAAAGGTTAAACAGGAATTCTTTTATAATGCCGCTGGTTGTTGCGTGACGCATCATAAAGGAACGACGGCATTTTGTGGAAATATTATCCACGCAAAGACCGCACATCCCAAACGCTTGAATATCGAACATGTGTTTGATATAGTGGATGAAGTTAAGGAAATTTGATGCGCTTGGAGGCAACCATGAACGGCAAAACATTTTATTCCGTTGTACAAAGCCGCCGCACCGTAAGAAAGTTTCAAAACAAAGAAGTAGAACAGGACGCCATACAACGGGTTCTGGCGTGCGGGTTACAGGCTCCCACCTATAACCACTTGCGGGAATGGCATTTTGTATTTCTCAAGGATGTGGAACTGCGCAAACGCATACTGGAGGAGAGCAATGCTTTCAGCCGTACGCCGGACAAAACATTCCTAAACGAAACCCTTGCAAAGATCGATAACGCCTGCCAGAAGGAAGTATACGCCTACTCTGTTCCGCTGCAGGAAAAAATTCTGCTCACGGCGCCGGAGGTGCTGCTTGTATGCTTCAAAATGGATAAAAAGCTGGCGGAAGCCAGAAGCCTGTTCGACCTCAACAATTTTGCCTCCGCATGGCTGGTGGTGGAAAATATACTGCTCGCAATGGCGGCGGAAGGGCTGTACGGGGTCACGCTGGTGCCGTTCCGAACTGACCGTTTAAAAGAAATTCTTGGCATGCCGGATCATATGGAGATCGCGACATTCCTGCCATTCGGGTATCCGGAGCAGGAGCCGGCAATCATGCAAGTCAAAAAGGAACTGCGGGATACTATCCACATTGACCGGTGGTAGTTCATAGGAGGATTATGTTACGCACCCAGCTTTCAGAAGATATCGTCCGGTATTCCTTTGACCCGCAGCCCAACCGGCATTTTGCGACCGCGATTTATGCCCTATTTGACGGCAATCAGGCATTGCTGATCGATACGGGGTATGAGTTTCAGGCGGCGGAGCTGCTTGAGGAATTTCAAAAGAGCAATATTACGATAAGCGCCGTCATACTCTCCCATTTTCATGACGACCATATGCAGGGATTAAAAACCCTGCCCAAGGTTCCCGTTTATGGCAGCGCCTCGTACCAAACTTCGCTGGACCTATGGACGGAGCAAGAAGAGCATGCGCTCTTTACGCCTACCATTTGTATTGATGCGCCATATTTGCTCCGCTTCGGCGCGCATACGCTCACGCTGCTTCCGTTTCCCGGCCATTCCCCGTGTACGCTGTTGACCAAAATAGACGAAACATACCTGCACGTTGCCGATGAGCTGATGTTTTCAGAGCAAGGGGAGCCCTTGCTCCCATCCACAGACCCGCAGTGTATCAAAAGGCATATCGATTCCTTGACGCGTCTGCGGGCGCATTGCGGGCATACCTTCCTGCCCGGTCACGGCCCGGCGGTTATGGGCAGCGAACAGCTTCAGCGGGAAATTGGATACCGGCTTGCGTACATGGAGGCAATCTTGCATAGCGGCAGGAGGCTGACCTATGAGGAGGCGGCAAAGGGCTGCGGCTGCAACTTCCTGCACAGCGAATGGCACGGCGGGTTTTATGAGTAGGCAATTGCCAATCAGCCGTTGCCATGCAACCATAAGTTTCCAAAACGATCCATTTAGTTAGTAGAGCGGCGGCGCGCTTTTTTGTACCATGGACGTGAGGTGATTGCAATTGAAATTTTATGAAAAACTCCAGGCGTGCAGAAAAGAAAAAGGGTTGTCCCAGGAAAAGCTGGCCGAACGGCTCAACGTGTCGCGGCAGGCGGTTGCAAAATGGGAGGCCGGGCAGTCCTACCCGGATGTGGATCGGCTGCTGGAACTGAGCGATTTGTTCCAAACAAGCGTGGACCAACTGCTGCGGGACAGGGAAGAGGATGCCTGCGCGTATGGCAATACCGGAAATCCGGTGGAAGCGGATGGCGCGGTGATCGATTTTCTGTGCCGCGCGAAGCAGAACACCTACGCGGGGCATGGCACAAAGTGCCCATCTTCCCGTCCTTCCTCGCATGATTACCGGTATGAGGAAGAGGACCTGCTCTATTATGACACCTACCTGGGCGGGGAGCGGTTTGCGGGAGAAGAAGCGCTTTTTCGTGAAGGCGTAGCGCTTTGGAGCATGAACTATACCGGACGCATTCTTTCGGAACAATACCAGGAAGGCATTCTGACCGAAGCGCTCATGCTTGTACCCAGGGAGTATCCGTTCCGCGGGCCGCTGGTGTACCGCAACGGAAGATATACCTACCATTGCATCGTCAACGGGGAGTTTACCTGGTTCAACGGATATGAGGAAATCTTCTGCGACGATACCAAGGTATTTGAGTGCGTGTTTCACGGGGGCAGCGTGCGGTAGCGCCACCCTATTTTCTTCCCCGCGTTCTATGCTATAATGGTGCATAGCAAAACGGAAGGGAGGGGAACGGTATGTTAATCCGTACAGCTTCCACGGAAGACAGGGACGCTTTGATTGCGCTGACAATCCGCTCCAAGGCATACTGGGGCTATGATGCGGCGTTTATGGAAAGCGTACGCGAAGAGCTTCAGATACCGGTTGCGCATATTAAAGCCGGGTATGTCCACATCCTTGAAGACGCCGGCAATTTGATCGGGTTTTTCAGTCTGATTGAAGTAAAAGGCAAGTGGGAGCTGGATTTTGCGTTTCTTGACCCTCCGTATATCGGCCACGGCTATGGCCGCGCCCTGTGGCAGGCGGTGGTGGGGGAAGTGCGGCGCCTTGGAATCCAGTCGTTTGCCATCGTGGCCGACCCGCATGCGGAGGGGTTTTATCTGCGCATGGGGGCCGAGCGTATTGGGGAGATCGCATCCGCCTCCGTCAAAAATCGTGTCCTCCCCGTATTGCGGGCTGTCGTGCGGAATGATGAGTAAGGAGAATGCTGTGCCGGATCCGAAAGAACTGCCCGTTTACGCCGCGTTGGATAAACTCGATATCCCCTATGAACGCTTTGTACATGGCCCCGCCATGACCATGGCGGACTGCACGGTATTTGATGCCGGAAAAAACGCGGCCCACTGCAAAAACCTGTTTTTAACCAACCGCCAGGGAACGCGGTTTTATTTAATGCTGGTGGTGGGGGACAAGCCTTTTCAAACAAAACGGATCAGCCGGGCGTTGGGCGTTTCCCGCCTGAGCTTTGGAACGCCGGAACAACTAAAACATGCACTGGGGCTGACGCCCGGCGCAGTCACGCCGATGGGCCTGATAAACGATTTGGGGCATGAAGTACACGTGCTGCTGGACCGGGATGTGGCAAATTGGGAGAGAGTTATCGTGCACCCCAACGTCAACACCGCCTCTATTCTATTAAAAACAGAGGATCTGCTGCGGTTTCTACAACAGCGCGGCAACCCTGTTACTTATGTGGACGTGCAGGCGGATGCGGATGCGGGAGAGTAGAGTGCTTACGGTATCGGTACCAGCTTGCCGATTACCACATAGCGTGCCTCGTCGTATTCATACGTGCAGGTGGAAAGCGTAACGATGCGGTCCTCCGCCGTGACCTCCGCTTCGCTTACAAAATTTGAGGCCGTGCGCGCATGTTCAATAAAAGACAGAAACTCGGCTTCGGTATCGAAGCTTTTTTTATATACGTCGTTTGTGGCATAGCCATCCGTCACATACCCCGCAAACAGTTCCAGGCGGTACGCGGCAGACGGGGTGAACAGCAGCAGTTCCGGATGAACGTTATAATAGGTCTGGTCCTTGTAGCTGACTAACGAGGCAAACATGGAACCGTTTTTCATATGGTGGCCGTATATGATGGTGTTCCGGTCCGAAAAATCCGGTGCGTTTCCCGCATCCACAAACAACGTGCCCATGGAGTTGCGTTCCTTGTTGAACAGATGGCTCAGATAATAGCTGTTGTTCCCGCCCTGCACCACAGGGTAGTTGATGACCGTGCCCGAAGAATACAGCCAGGCGTAAAATTCATCGTTCTCCGCCTGCAACGCTGCATAATCAAGCTGCAGCATCGAAATCGGTGTGGGGGCGGCGCTTTCTTGCGGGACATCCTGTGCGGGGAGCGGCGGCGGGGTTGCAACGGCATTGCGGGAAAGCTCCAAATACAGCGCGTCCCCCGCCCGGTATTCAAGCAGGGGCAGCAAAAACAGTACGCCGCAAGTGATCATTGCCGCGGCGCACAGAAAAATCAGCATGTTGAAAAGCATCGTTTTCGGATCGCATTTGTTACGGGACATAGCTCAGAATACCTTCTAAAAATCGCGCTGTACTACTTGATATCAGGAGCCCCTATATTGAAGGGAAAACAAAGGCGGCTGGTTAGGCCGCCGGGACATTCAAAGATGGGCCATTATACCCGCTTGCGGCGCTTGTGGAGCAGCAGCACAACCAGCACTGTGGCAAATGCCACGAACAGCCCGCCCCACAACAATAGGTTTGTATCGTCCCCCGTGCCGGGTGAAAGCGGGATCTGGTTGTCGTCCACGGTGATCACCACGCCGGGGCCGAGCGGGATAGAGGGCGTACGTCTCGGACGGTTATCGTCATCGTCGTCGTCGGGCACATAGACGTCCGCCTGGAATGTCCAATCCACCTTACCCGCTGCGTTCTTGAAAGAATTGTCCAGGTCGGCGGGGACCTTCATGGTGAGCGTAAGCGTAACTTCCTGCCCCGTGTAGAACCTGCCCAGATGGTAAAAAGTATCGTTGCCGTTTCCGGGCCAAGGCGCGCCCGCGGGCGTACCCGCGCCAACAATCGTACCATCGGGGCCCGTCAGTGAAAATGTTACCCGATCAAGCAATGCATGACCTATTTCGGTGTTTTGGGAGGCCTCCCTGCCGCGCAGGAACAGCTCAATTCGTTCGCCCGAGTTATTGCGCACCTTGATCTCTTGCGTATAGGTCCCGCCGGGCATCAGATTCTGAAGTTCTGGGAAAAGCCCGTTTCCAGCGGTGCCGTCATCGGGGACAAAGCCGTAGAGCGAACCCGCATAGCCGGTATAGGTCACGCGGGAAGGATCGGCGGCGGACGCCGTCGCCGCAAGGGAAAACAGCAGCAGTAGGCTGATTGCCGCCGTAGCGAATATTTTCAGGCTCCTTATACGTTTCATGGTATCATCCCCCTATGCTGCCGCGGTATAAAGCGGTGGTTGCGCGCCCCAAGGTGGGCGCTGTGATCAAAAGGATGCCGTCTTTGCCCGTACCTTGCGGGCTTACGGGATATCCGGGGCCGCAGGGTCGGCCCCGGGAAATTCCAATGCTTGTATTAATCTACTTCAGCCCATGCCTCGGCTGCAGTCAACCCGAGTTTTTGCACCGCGTACGCCTTAAATGCAAGGCTGGGAATGGTGCTGCCATTCGTAAGATCCGTGGACATTTTGATCTCGTTATCCTTAATCAGTTCAAATGCGCGCGGGGTAGCGCCCTTAAGAACTTCGCGGGAGAACACCACGCGGTCGCCTGCGGAAACCGCAGCCCAGCCGTTCGCCTCAGTCAAATTAGAGGTGTAGATCAGTAAGCTGGTCGGATCATTTTTAACAACTTCCACGAAGAGATAGCAGTCTTCACTGCCGGAAGTAACGGTTACCTTGGGATCTTTGGTTACTGTTTGGCCAGGAACAACATTTGCATATGCCTTTGAACCGACACCGTCGGAGAATGTTGCACCGGTTTCCTCCAGAGTCAGGGCCACATTACCGATGCTGAAGGTGTTGGTCACAGTGCTCTGCGCAGTCAGGTACGCCAAGGTTCCGCCTACGCCGATGGCCAGCACCAGCACGGCCGAGGCAAGGATCAGGATCATCTTCTTCTTCATGTTCTTTCCTCCACTTTATTTATATTTGGTATCGGTATCTATGTCAAGCCAAGCAAAGTGGCTGTGGCATCAAGAGGTAAAAACCAATTCATCGTTTTCTCCAATGGTAATATTGCTGCCCCACGCAAGGGTAACGGGCGCTTTGCCGTTGCTATCCGTACCCTCGGCCTGTATGGCCTGGGAGATGACCTGCAACTCAAAATGCTTATCTTCATACACCTCGCTGAGGCCCGCATAATTCACGGTAGCGCTCTCAAGCAGGCTGGTGGTGTAACCGTCGGGCGTGACGGGATACTTATAGTAGTAATAGTCACCCTTCTTCACCCAACCCGTATTTGATCCCGGGAACGGATTTGGCGCTATCGTGAGCTGGGTCAGGTTCGCCTCCAACCCGGTACCTTTTCCGTCCGCGGTGCGCCATACGGGAACGAGTGCCACCCGGATATAGGCGTTTACCGTACCAGCGTTCCTAATCTGTACGTTCTTCTTGGCCGCCGTCTTGCCCAGCGTAACGATGCCGTCGCCGTCGCTGGCCTCGCTGCCATGGTCTTCTCCGCCGTTGCCGCCTTCCCAGACCTCGTTATCCACTTCGCCAAGCTTAAACGTATTGACAAGGCCGCCCGGCGAAGAAACAAGCCACGCGATCGAGCCGGCCACCACCGTGCCCGCCAGCGCCAGGGCGGCAAGGCCCAGCAGGAGCATTTTTCTGTACTTGCTTACGAACGTCTTCATATGGCTCATACCTCCGGATGCTTGGGTTCGCTTTACTTCTTTGCGGCGTCCGCTTTTTCCGCTTTCTTGATCAGGTCGGGGAGTATCATCAATACCGCCAGTATCGCCAGCCCGGACAGCGCCAGGATCATCCCCCTGCCGCTTCCGAGGAAAGCGGAGAGATATCCCAGTCCGGGCACCGTAAACACTGGCTTGCCCACAAGGTTTCCAAAATATACCGGGGCGGCGTCGGGCGCGTCGTTGGCGTCGCCCTTGGTATAAAAGTTTTCGTTCTGGACGTCGATCTTTACCACGCGGTGGGTGGCCACATCCAGGTCCTCGTTGAGCACGAAGGTGATCGGATCGCCCACCCGGATCTCCTGCGGCGCAGTATTCTTGACATAGATCATGCTGCCTACGTGGTAGGCGGGCTCCATGGACCCGGAAAGCACCGCGTAGGGCGTAAGCCCGAACAGCCGTACTCCTACAAGCAGCATCGCCAGCAGCACTACCGCCGCTACAATCAGCGTGGTCAGTAAATTCCAAACAATTTTCAATGTCTTACGCAAAGGCTTCCTCCAACGCTTGTATTATTGTGCCGGCTGCGAAGCAAGCCATTTGTTGATGGCATAGCACTCGGAGGACAGCCAGTTGGAGATAGCCGGCACGTTGGTGATGTTATAGGTAATGGTATCCGTATCGGCGGATATATCTCCAAGCGTATTGTCGCTGCTTGCCCAACCCTGGCTGCCGATCTCATACCGCCAGGACCATCCATTCTCCTCGGTGACCGTATACGTGCCCTTGGGCAGGCCGGTGATGGTGACCGTACCGCTGCCGCCTGAACCGGCCTGTATCGCCTCCTGGAAGGAGGAAGCGTACATGCTCAAGCCCTCGGGCAGGCTGCTCGTACGCGCAACGGTGAACAGGTAGCTGTCCCCTGCCGCGCCGCCGGTCTTGTTGATGACGATGGTGCCGCTCCTCACCTTGACGGTGAAGTGGTGAGCCGCTTCATCGGGCAACAGGGGAGTCGGGTTCACGATGGTCACGTGGGTACCCTCTGTAAGCGGGATATCCGGGGTGCCTTCGGGTTTATCCACCGCCACCGAAATATTAAAGTTGTAATTACCGCCCAGTATGGGTGTGAATTCCGTTGTATCGACCCCGGTCGGCAGGCTGATTGCGTACTTTAATGTAGGCTTCTGGGTCTCATCCAAATCTGGCGCACCGGCTGGCAAATTCCACACCGGGTCTACGAAGGTATCAAAATGCGTTTCCCAGTTGAGAGCAATATCTCCCAGAAACATTTCCGCATCCTTGCAGGTCACGGTGGGCTTGGCGACATACACCGTGGCCTGTCTGTTAAACGGCACACCCGCCATGGGGTTTGCAGCGCCTCTGGCGGAAGCGGCGGCGAGCGAACCATCCGTCTTAGGCGTTATAGTGGCGGTGACGGTATACGTCGTATCCGCATTTGGCGAGAGGCCGGTGGGTGATATCGTGAAAGCGGGTGCATGTACATAGTCGTACTTCCACGCATTGGCCTCGCTCATATCGGGAGCGGCATACAGGCTGGAAGCGGCCACGCTGTTGCCCAAATAGATGCTCTTATCCACCGGCTCAAATTCATACTTTATGGGGACGTTGACCTCGGGCTCATCCGGGAACTCCAGCACCTCACTGCCCGACGCGTCAAGCACGGTAGCGGAAGCGTTGGTGGGCACATTGTTGCCGCCTACAAAACCCGTAGCGCGTTCTACATCAAATTCAACTATGAATTTTTCGCCCTGGTTCTGCCCGTTTGCCGTTCCTACCGGCAGAAAATCGTACCCCGTTACGTCTATCGCCTTGCGGTCCGCGCCTAGGCTGATGGTAATGCCGGAGCCGGCCAGCGGAATTTGCACCCGCGCGCCCCATACGGGGACGGGGTTTTCGTCGGCGGTCAAACCCTGGTACGCCTGCTTATACAGCTTTACGTGGCTGTTAATGTTGCTTGCGGTTACAGAGGAAGGCAGCTGGAAGTATTGTGAAATCACATCCCGCACCTTGGCGTTATCCAGCCCGCCGCCGAGGGTTTCCAGAAAATCCGAAAACGCCTGGTCCAAATCATCCGCATCGCCTACCCGCATATAATGCGCATGGTAGGGAGTTGGTCCGGTACGCGCGCCCAAATTCACGCGGACATTATTGCCGCTTCCGCGAGTTTCCGCATCCGCATTTTTAAAATTGCTCGAAATACTGTGCAGCAAAATATCAATGGCGCTGGTACTGCCAGCAGTGCCGCTGGAATAGTTAAAGTCTCCACTCCAGCCATTCCATGACGGATTAGCGTTGCTAATCGCTCCCGTAAGGAGACCGATGGTATGAATGGTTGCATACTCCTTGATATCGCGTGCAACATCAATTGCGTCTATGTAAACATTCCGGCCGGTTGGCGCGCCGTCCGTAAACAGCATTACATGCCGGGCGCGCGTGGAAGGGCTGGCATAGGAGGCGGCATTTGCTGAGAATATAGCGTTGGCGCGAGCCAGGCCGGTATCCGGGTAGGTATAGAGCCCAAGCTCATCCATTGTATTGAGGACGCCAATCAAGTCACTCAGGCCGGTTTTGACGTCTACAAACGCACCCGTCGGCGTCTTATTGCCGCTGAGTATGGGCCCGGTGCCGTCCGCACTGTTCGCGAACTCTACCATGGCGATGCGCAGGGTACCTGCTTCCAAATTCGCTTTCCCGGATAGCTCCGTCATAAACGCGTTTACCGATTCTAAAAGCGCCATCTGCCGGGTCTTTATGCCGGAATAGAAGGTATATACGTTGCTGCCTGTTGACTCACTCTGCCCCTGCAGGGTGGGGTATACCGCGTTGCCATTCGGTCGATACCAGCGGTGGTCGGTCTCATTGTAGATGACATGGGTATAAAAGTTGTTGCTGCTGTCTGTTTGAATATAATACTGCGTACCGGCAGCCAGCGTGGGATATACCGGATTCGACAGGGTGCTTCCGCTCCTATCGGCATAAAACTGGTATCTTCTGCCGCTGCTGCTCGTACCTTGCCCTTGCATGATGGGATAAACCCGGCCGTCACTGCTCCAACCATCGTTATCACTATTTCGCCTCCACCAGCTATTTTCATCGCTTCTGTACCGAACCACGCGCGTACCTCCGCTGTACGCAATATAATAGCTCTTGGTGGTATCTAAATAAGAATTGGCTACTGTCCTTGCCCCTTCCAAAATCTCTCCCATGCTCCCGGACTGATCCAGCACCAGCACAACATCCGCCGGCGCGAGGGCGGTACTGACTGTGCCGGTGGTATACGCCTCCAGCGTCAGCCGGGCTCCGCCGTCATCTCCGTCCGCAGCCGCCGTTTTTTTCAGCTTTAAGGGGTTCTCCCCTCGCTGAAAAACCTGCCCGCCCATTGCTCTTGCGAAAATCTTAGGCAGCTCAAACAACGGGGGAACCGGCAAGGGAGGCAGCTCTTGTATAAATCCAAACCAGGCCTCCGCTTCCTTGGCTGTCATGTAGCCTTCAAGCGAATCTATCTGCTCCTGTATGAGCGCCGCCAGCGCCGCATCCAGCGTATCCCCCTCAAGCGTCTTTAAATACGCATACAGTTCCTCCCCAAACAACCCGATAATAGACGAATTCGTCGCGGGGGTCGACAGCGGCGTCTCCGTTGGCGCAGGCGTCACACTGGGTTCCGGCGTTTTCTCTCCCGGAACGGGAGTGGGTGTTTCTATAGATGAAGGTGTGGCGGGTTCATTCCCCTCCACTGCAAAGCCTGCGGTGGGGAACAACCCCATCGTCAGCAAAATAGCCAAGAAAAGAGCCAGTGTCTTCCTGCTTTGTTTCTTCATCCCGCTATGCACCCCTTACGCTGGAATTGGCCGGCACAACGACGCCGGCCGATAACATGTATTTCCACTTTCAAAAAGCATAAACCATACCGGTCACAAACCAGTCTCCAAGTCGTCTTTTTTGAATTTTATTTTTTCCTTTTTCTAGTTCCACGCAATTAAAATGGCAAGTAAATTCTCAGAATATTCACAAACAGAGGACTTCTTCAAAAATCTCCAAAAAAAATTGATCTGCAAATTGCAGACTTTTTGGCAATATTTCGCGCGGACACCGTCGGCATTCGCATAGAATTGACAATAGGAAAGGCTTGGCGGTATGCTGAAATGGAAAAGAATTGAGTCTCGGGCGAAAAGAGCAGGACCGATCCTGCGCACGCTCCAACAAATCGTCCCTTGATCAATAGATGGAAAGAAGGATTGCCGCATGAAGAAAAAGAAGATTGCGCTGCTGTTGGCGCTTCTTTTGCTGCTGCCTGTCGTAACAGGCTGTCTGCCGCAAATCATGCAGAGCATCGTGGAACCGTATATCAAAGAGAAAGCGGTGCCGCCCACGGTGACGGAGGCTGTTCAGGAAGCAGCAGCAGGGGAAGTGGCGCTGCTTCCGGCCCCTACGCCGACTTTGCCTCCCTCTGTGCAATCCAATCCTGCGGGACCGGAGGAGGAAGTCTATAGCGGGATGGACTATGTGCGTGTATATCCGGACTATCCCCAGGAAATTGATCTTGATGGGGACGGCAGTTTGGAAACGCTGACCTTATTGGAAAACAGCGGTTCGCCGGGCTCTGAGATGATCGGCATCACGGTGGAAAAGAATGGGCAGACATACACTGCCAAAGTGGCGCGGGCGTACCTTGAGGATGCGTTTGTCGCTTACAATGCGGAAGGCAGGCCCTGCATTGTAATCAGCTACGACTATGCCTCGGATGATTATGAGACGTTGGTCTATAAATTGGATGGAGAGCAGCTCGTTTGCGTCGATCAGAAGTACGGTTTTGTGGAAGGCGTGTACGAGGGCGTCTGGATGCTGCGCGGCTGGGTGTATACCATGGGTACATGGAACGCATATCACAAATATACGCTTTCCGCCTCCTTTGCGTTTGAGCCGGTTGGCTCCGACCTCTGGATGCTGCAGGATGCGGGTCCTGACCGGATGCTGTCTGCCAAAACAAGCGTGGATGCGCGGTTTATGGACAACGGCACGCTCGTGCCCGGCAGGATAGCGGCGGGGGAGCGCCTGCTGCCCTATGCTACGGATCAGAGCGGGGTTGTATATTTCCGTATGGAGGATGGCAGAAAAGGATTGCTGGCTGTAGAAGTGAAAGAAGGATATACCTATATCAATGGCAAGCAGGACGATATGGTATTTGACAACCTGTTTTATGCGGGATAACCAAAGCTAAGAAAAGCAGCGGGCCGCCGGAATTTTTCCGGCGGCCCCGTTTTTGTATTGCCGATATGGCGCGCAACAAAAATAGCCCGGCGTAAAGACGCCGGGCTATTGTACGGATATCGGATTATTCTTCTTCACCGATCAGGCGGAACTCTTCCACCATGGCCCTTAGCATATCCGCCTGTCCGGAAAGCTCCTCGGCAGTGGCTGCGCTCTGTTCTGCCGTTGCGGAATTCTGTTGCACCATGTTGCTCATCATGGAAAGCCCCATATTGACCTGCGCAATGCCGGTAGCCTGCTCGTTGGAGGCCTCTGCGATTTGCTTGACAAGCGCCGCAGACTGCTCCACGCTTTCGGTAATTTCCTGCAGGGCGGAGGAGGTGTCGTTTGCAATACGCGTCCCCGCGGCAGCCTTTCTGATGGAATTGTTGATGAGCGCCGTCGTATCCTTTGCGGCGTTGGCGGATTTCTGCGCAAGGTTCCGTACTTCGTCCGCCACCACGGCGAAACCGCGTCCGTACTGCCCGGCACGCGCCGCCTCAATAGCTGCGTTGAGCGAGAGGATGCTTGTCTGGAAGGCGATATCGTCGATCACCTTGATGATTTTGCCGATATTGCCAGCTGTCTCGTTAATGGCCTCCATTGCGACCTGCAGCGCATGCATCCGCTTGTTGCCCTTCTGCGCGTTTTCCTGGGCGGCCGCACTCAGCTCGCTTGCGGTCATTGCGCGCGCGGCGTTGCGCTTGGTGTGGTCGGCAAGGTCGGAAACGGTCGCGTTGAGTTCTTCAATGGAGCCTGCCTGTTCCACGGAAGCCTGGGACAATGTCTGGCTGCCCGCCGAAACCTGCATGGTGCCCGCCGCCACCTGGTCGGCCGCGGCGCCGATCTCGTGGAGCATGTCGTTGAGGGAGGCGACGATGCCGTTGATGGAATTTTTGAGCTCCACAAAATCTCCCCGATATTCCGTGGTGATGAATACCGTCAGGTTTTTGTCGGAAAGCTCGGAAAGTACATGAGAGGTTTCGGAAATATAGCGCTTTAGTGAAGCGATGGTATCGTTGAGCGCATGCTTGATAATGGCGTGGTCGCCCTGGAATTCGCCCGTCACCCTGGCGTTGAGGTTACCAAGAGAAAGCTCATTGAGCACGTTCGCCGCTTCCTCCACGGGTGCGATCACAGCGTCGAGCGTATGGTTGACGCCTTCCACGATCTTTTTAAAATCGCCCTTGTGCTTTTCGGCGTCCGCGCGGGTTTTCAGTTCGCCCGCAAGCGCGGCCTGCACCAGCGTATCGGTATCCGCGATCATGGCCTGCAGCGAGCCGCATACGCTCATGAAGGATTTCATCAGCACGCCCACTTCGTCGTTGCGGTTGTGAACATCCAGCGTAAAGCCGGTGTTGCCTTCCGCCAGCTGCTCCGCGCCCGCCTTGAGCAGAAGGAGCGGCCTCTGTACGCTTCTGCGGACGAATACGAGCAACCCCACGACGGAGAGCGCGATGAGCACAGCGGCAACCAGTATGGTGTTGCGGATGGCGGCGGCGCGCGCCTGTTCAATTTCGGTGATCGGCAGCCCGGAAAACAGCGCGCCTAAAATCTTGCCGTCTTTGTCTAAAAGCGGCGAGTATTTCACAGCATACCGCATGTCCGCGATGGTGGCGCGGCCCACGTATTCCTTTTTCTGCTCCAATACCACTTTTGCGACATCGGGGGCCATCTGGGTGCCGACAATGCGCACGTTGTTTTTCGTAATGGTCGTGGCCCAGCGCATGTTGCCCTTGAATACCGTAAAATCGGTGCCGTGCAGCAGCTTTTGGTTATCCAGGAGCGTTGCGTTGTTGTAATAATAGCCTGCAACAATGCAGCCGACAATTCCGGTGCGTTCCATCTGAATGGGTACCGCGGCAAGCCGGTAGATGTTTCCGTTGGGGTCCGCGGTCAGCCGGATATCCTGATGTCCCTCAAAGGCCGTCTTCAAATAGGCCTCGGAAGCGAGGCTGTCGCCCTGCTTGTAATAGGAGCTTGTGGAATAGAGCACATTCCCCAGCCTGTCCGTCACAAACACGAACCCGGAACTGCCCACCTGAAACTCGCTTAAATAGGAACCGATCCCCTCGGTGTTCTGCGCGGTGACTTCCTTTACAAAATTGGGGTCCTCCGCGCTCTGCGTCGCGGTATCCAGCCACGTGAGCACCTGGTCCTCCAGACTTTTAGAAAAGCTTGAGAAAGCGCGGTCCATCTGCTCGTCCATGATCCGGTCGGAAATCGCGTTTCCGCTCGTCGTCGCAAGGATGGTGCTGATGGCTACCGCCGCAATCAAAACGGGCACGACAAACAGCAGCAGTTTCCCACCAATGCTTTGGAACAGGGAGACGGCAGCCTCTTTTGCCTCCCCGTGCTTTGTAAAGACGCGCGCTTTTAGGGCGACGAACAGCCCGCCCACCTTCTTAAAAACGCCGTTCACATTTTGTAAAATGCCGTTGCCCGCCTCTTTGGCCGGGTTTTCAGCATCGGTCTTTGCCGCAGCAGAGGCGCTTTCTTTCGGGGCGGGTTTCTTTAAGCTGGCCAACGCCTTTGCGGCTGACCTGGAGAACTTCTTAAACATATTTTCCTTATCCACCTGAGAACCCCCTCATCAGTCTTAAAAGAACGGTCATAGAGAAAGCCGCGGCCCGCGGCGAATAAGCGGCGCATTTCTTTTCTATATCGGCATTTTTCGCCGCGCTCTTAATATGCGGCGGCTATAAAACGGGATTTTTGCAGTCTTTATATGAAATGCGGGATGCCGGCGGGACACCGTTTTTGTTTTTCCTGCTCCGGCAACAGAAAAGAACTGCGCGCTTTGCCGGATAAAGCGCGACTGCCGGTTTTCTCAAAAGGGGCGCATAAAGCCAATGTGGGGTGCAAACGCTTAACAGAGGGATTTTACACAGATTTGATAATTCCAATATTGGCGTATAACAATCGGGATGTATGCTTGCAATGTAAAATGAATTGGAGGAAGTAATCAACATGAAGGCAATCAAGAAGTTTGTAACCATAGCGGTCAGCGCGTTGCTGGTGCTTTCCGCGTTCGCGGGCTGCGCGCCTGCAGCCGAGACCCCCGCGGCGACCGAAGCGCCCGCGGCGACCGAAGCGCCTGCCGCAACCGAGGCGCCCGCGGCGACCGAAGCGCCTGTTTCCAGCTTTGACGCCACCCAGGATATCGTCGTTATCTCCCGTGAAGAAGGTTCCGGTACCCGCGGCGCGTTCATCGAACTCATGGGCGTAGAAGTAAAGAAGGATGACGGCACCAAAGAAGATATGACCACCGTCGAAGCGCAGATCACCAACGATACCGCCGTCATGCTCACCACCGTTGCGGGCAATCCCTACGGCATCGGCTACATCTCCCTCGGTTCCCTCAACGATACCGTGAAGGCCTTGCAGGTGGATGGCGTGGACGCCACCGTTGAAAACATCAAGTCCGGCACCTACAAGGTGTCCCGTCCGTTTAATATCGCCACCAAAGGCGAAGTGAGCGCGGCCGCGCAGGATTTCATCAACTTCATCATGAGCGCGGAAGGCCAGGAAGTGATCCTCGCCAACAAGTACATCAAGATCAATGACGCCGCTCCCGCTTTTGCTCCCGCCGAAGCTTCCGGCAAGGTCGTTGTCGCCGGTTCCTCCTCCGTCACCCCGGTTATGGAAAAGCTGGTCGAAGCTTACAACGCGATCAATGCGAACGTCACCGTCGAAATCCAGCAGAGCGACTCTTCCACCGGCATCAAGAGCGCCATTGACGGCACCTGCGACATCGGTATGGCTTCCCGCGAACTCAAGGACACCGAGCTTGCAGAAGGTCTCACCCCGACGGCCATCGCCATGGATGGCATCGCGGTCATCGTCAACAATGAAAACACCTTCGCCAACCTGACCTCCGACCAGATCCGCGCCATCTTCACCGGCGAGATCCTCAGCTGGAGCGAGGTTGCGTAACGGGAACACAACAAATAAACGCCAGCGTATGGCACTGTCTGCCGCCCGAAAAACGCCCCCGCGTTTTCGGGCGGCAAACGCGTACCATAAGATTGCTCCATGCAGATTTCTGCATATTGAAATAACCGAATCCTAAGGAAAAAAGAAAACTAACGGGGGAATGTTCATGAAAAAATGGAAGGAACCGGCCATGAAAGCCGTGTTCATCGCGGCGGCGGCCACCTCCATTCTCGCAGTGGGGCTCATCTGCGTATTCCTGTTCGCAAACGGGCTTCCCGCCATATTTGAAATCGGACCGGCCAATTTTCTGCTGGGGCGGACATGGAAGCCCGGAAACGATATTTACGGCATCTTTCCCATGATCGTGGGCAGCATCTATGTCACGGCCGGGGCCATGCTCATCGGCGTGCCCATCGGGTTACTGATGGCCATATTCATGGCGCGCTTTTGCCCGCGCTGGCTCTACCGTATCTTAAAACCTGCGACGGAGCTGCTTGCGGGCATTCCCTCCGTCGTGTACGGGTTTTTCGGCCTGGTGGTCATCGTGCCCTTCGTGCGGGACCAGTTTGGCGGAAGCGGCGCATCCATGCTGACGGCCTCGGTGCTCCTTGGTATTATGATATTGCCCACCATCGTGGGCGTAGCGGAAAGCGCCATCCGCGCCGTGCCGGAAAGTTACTATGAAGGCTCGCTCGCTTTGGGCGCGACGCATGAGCGTAGCGTGTTTTCCACGCTGGTGCCCGCCGCAAAATCCGGCCTGTTTGCCGCGGTGGTGCTGGGCATGGGCCGTGCGGTGGGGGAGACTATGGCCGTCATTATGGTGGCCGGCAATCAGGCGCGCATGCCCGCGGGGATATTAAAGGGGCTGCGTACGCTTACGGCGAACATCGTCATTGAAATGGGGTACTCCGCGGATCTGCACCGCGAGGCGCTCATCGCGACTGCCGTCGTGCTCTTTCTCTTCATCCTGATCATCAACGGGCTGTTCTCCGCGCTCAAAAGGAGGTCGAGCCTATGACGGGAACGAATGCTTCCTATTATAAAACCGTCGCGCATCCGGGCAGGGGAAAAGCCATCTTCCTGCGGGCATTGGTGTACCTTGCCGCGGTTGTTACCGTGACGGTGCTGCTGTTCCTGGTTGGGTATATTTTAGTCAAAGGCGTGCCGTATCTCACGCCGGACCTGTTTGCGTGGACGTATACGTCGGAGAACGTCTCCATGATGCCTGCCATCATCAACACCATATTGATGACGGTGCTTTCGCTTATTATCGCGGCGCCGCTTGGCATATTTGCCGCAGTCTACTTGGTGGAATACGCAAAGCGGGGCAACCGGTTTGTTTCTGCGGTGCGCGTCACGGCGGAGACGCTTGCGGGCATCCCCTCCATCGTATACGGTCTGTTTGGTCTCTTATTCTTTGTGACCCGCCTCCAGTGGGGCATGTCCCTGCTTGCGGGGGCGTTTACGCTGGCGGTCATGATTCTGCCGCTCATTATGCGCACTACCGAGGAGGCGTTAAAGGCAGTTCCCGACATGTACCGCGAAGGCAGCTTCGGCCTGGGTGCGGGGCGCTTAAGGACGGTGTTTTCCATCGTGCTGCCCGCGGCGGTGCCGGGCATACTCGCGGGCATCATACTGGGTATCGGCCGCATCGTGGGGGAAACCGCGGCGCTCATCTATACGGCGGGCACTGTCGCCAAGGCGCCGGAGAACGTGTTCTCCTCCACCCGTACGCTTTCGGTGCATATGTATTCGCTCGCGCGCGAGGGGCTGCATATCAACGAGACATACGCGACGGCGGTGGTGCTGCTCGTTGTCGTGGTCGGGATCAACGCGCTTTCCTCCATGGTGGCGCGCAGGCTCATCAAACGCAACGGAAGTTAGGCCCGGTTCCGAGCAACGCGCAACAACAAACAGGGGATAGAACCGGCGAAAGGAAGAACTATGGAAAAGCAGAAGAAAAAAAACATCAAATTTGAGATAAAAGACCTTGATCTTTATTACGGCGCGTTCCAGGCGCTCAAAAAAGTGGGCATGTCGGTGGAGGAGCGCGAAATCACCGCGTTTATCGGGCCTTCCGGCTGTGGCAAGTCCACGCTGTTAAAAACGCTCAATCGCATGAACGATCTGGTGGAAGGCTGCCGGATCGAGGGCAGGGTGGCGCTTGATGGCGAGGATATCTACGGCAGCATGGACGTCAACCTCTTAAGAAAGCGGGTGGGCATGGTATTCCAAAAGCCCAATCCGTTCCCCATGAGCGTGTATGATAACATCGCCTATGGCCCGCGTACCCATGGCATACGCGCTAAAGCGAAGCTTGACGATATTGTAGAAAAGTCGCTCACCAACGCCGCGATCTGGGATGAATTGAAGGACCGGCTCAAAAAGAGCGCGCTTGGCCTTTCCGGCGGGCAGCAGCAGCGCCTGTGCATCGCCAGAGCGCTCGCGGTGGAACCGGAGGTGCTGCTCATGGATGAGCCCACCAGCGCCCTCGACCCGATTTCCACCTCAAAAATCGAAGACCTTGCTGTGGAATTAAAGTCAAAATATACTATAATCATCGTAACGCACAACATGCAGCAGGCCGCGCGCATTTCCGATAAAACGGCGTTCTTTCTGCTGGGCGAGGTCATAGAGTACGGGGAGACGGAACAGCTCTTTTCCATGCCGAAGGATAAGCGGACAGAGGACTATATCACGGGGAGGTTTGGCTGATGCGGAATAAATTCGACGAACAGTTGGAGCAACTCAACAAAGAACTCATTGAAATGGGCGGGCTCATCGAGCAGGCCATCCAGAACGCCTGTGCGGCGCTGCGGTCCCATAACGCGCAGCTTGCCAAGGAGGCCATCAAGTTCGACCATGAGATCGATGAAAAAGAGCGCCGCATTGAAGGCCTGTGCCTGCGGCTTCTCTTACAGCAGCAGCCGGTGGCGCGGGATTTGCGGCTTATTTCCGCCGCGCTCAAAATGATTACGGATATGGAGCGTATCGGCGACCAGGCGGCGGATATTTCTGAAATTGTGCTGGTTATGGATGAAAACTTTGACCATGTCCAGCCGGAAGAAATCCCGCTCATGGCGGACGCCACCATCGCCATGGTCACGAACAGCATCGATGCGTTCGTAAGCCGGGACGAGGCGCTTGCCCGGCAGGTCATCAAGGCGGACGACGAGGTGGACGACCGCTTCCTGCAGGTTCGCGCCAAACTGATCGAGCGCATTACGGCGGACCCGCATTCGGCGGAGCACGCGCTGGACCTGTTTATGATCACAAAATATCTCGAACGCATTGGCGACCATGCGGTCAATATTGCGGAATGGGTGCTGTTCTCCATTACCGGCATCCATGTATCGTCGGAAATGGAATGAGTCAGGGCGGGCGCGAGGCGAAAAAGGAGACGGCATGATTTATTATGTAGAGGATGAAACCAATATCCGGGAACTTGTGCTCTATACGCTTGCGCAGACCGGCTTTGAGGCGCGCGGCTTTGAAAACGCGGAGCAGTTTTGGCAGGCGATGGACGACGCGCCGCCGGAGCTTATTCTGTTGGATGTAATGCTGCCCGGCGAAGATGGGATTTCCATCTTGAAGCGTCTGCGCGGCACGGACGCCACAAAAGGTATTCCCGTTATCCTGTTGACCGCGCGCGGCGCGGAATACGATAAGGTGACGGGCCTTGATAACGGCGCTGACGATTATATTACAAAACCCTTTGGCATGATGGAGCTGATCTCCCGCATCAAGGCGGTGCTGCGGCGCTCCTCCCCCAAGGAGCTCACGGATATCCTTTCGATCGACGAGCTTATTATGAATACGGAAAAGCACACCGTCGCCAGTGCGGGAACAAACGTTATTCTTTCCTTCAAGGAGTTTTCGCTGCTGCGGTTTTTGATGGAAAATCGCGGGCGCGTGTTCACGCGGGACCGGCTGCTGACTGCCGTTTGGGGGTATGATTACGCGGGCGGCACCCGCACCGTGGATGTGCACATTCAGACGTTACGGCAGAAATTGGGGGACTGCGCCTATATTATTGAAACTGTTCGCGGCGTTGGCTACCGCGCAAAGGAGTAAAAAGCAATATGCAAAAGACCGTCAACCGTTACATGGTGCTGCTTTCGATTGCCTGCGTGCTTATTTTGGCGCTTTTGACGCTCGGCGTGTTCTATGGCGTGCTGACCGGGCAATTGCGGCAGGAGCAGCGGAGCGAGGCGGGCTATGTTTCGGCCGGCATGCAGCTCTTAGGCGATGAAGCGTATCTCAACCAGGTCCGGCAGGTGGACAATACGCGCCTGACGCTGATTTCTGCTGACGGTACGGTGCGCTACGACAGCGACGCAAACCCCGCCCAAATGGAAAACCACGGCGACAGGCCGGAGGTCATCGCGGCGCTTGCAAAAGGGGCGGGGGAGAGCACCCGGCCTTCTGAAACCATTGGAAAAGAAACGCTCTACTACGCCAAAAGGCTTCCGGACGGCAGCGTGCTGCGCCTTGCGGATACGCAGGCAAGCGTCTGGGGCATCCTGTGGCGGATGCTTCCCGCGGTGATTGGTACGCTTGTTTTGACGCTCATTATTTGCGTGCTGCTCGCCAAACGCATGACGCGGCATGTCATTTCTCCGCTCAATGCGCTTGATCTGGATGATCCGCTCAACAACGAAATTTACGATGAGCTTTCCCCGTTGCTATCGCGGCTGGAGGCGCAAAAGCGGCAGATCGCTTCCCAGATGCGGGAACTGACCGCAAGGAGCGACGAGTTTTCCGCCATCGCCCACAACATGCGCGAAGGGCTGCTGGTATTAAATGCTCATGGCATTATCCTTACCATCAACCGCAGCGCACAGCGCCTGTTCCGGGCGGACAGCAAGACCTGCACGGGCAAGCATATGCTCACTGTGGACCGCAGCCTCAAGCTGCAGACGGCGGTGGAACAGGCCGCAAAGGGGACGCCTGCCGAGCAGGTGATCCAATTAAACGGCCGGAGCTACCAGCTCATTGCAAGCCCGGTGCGCGAGCGCGCGGCGGTCACCGGCGTGGTGGTGCTCATTATGGATTTTACCGAGCGGGAAGAGCAGGAGCGCATGCGGCGGGAGTTTTCCGCCAACGTCTCGCATGAGCTGAAAACGCCGCTGACCTCCATTTCCGGCTATGCGGAGATCATGAAGGACGGTCTGGTAAAGCCGGAGGATATGCAGGGCTTTGCCCGGCGTATCCATGAGGAAAGCACCCGCCTCATTGCCCTGGTGGAGGATACCATACGGCTTTCCCGCCTGGATGAAGGCGCGGGCAACTTGCCGTTTGAGCGTGTGGAGCTTCTTTCTCTTGCAAACGGCGTAAAAGAGCGGCTGCTGCCTGTAGCGCAGACGAAGGACGTCACGTTGCGCGTGGAAGGGGAGCGGGCGGAAATCGACGGTGTGAAGCAGGTGCTTGAGGAAATCCTCTATAATCTGTGCGATAACGGTATCCGTTACAACAAAGAAGGCGGCAGCGTGACGCTTGCGGTGCTGCCCCAGGCGGATGGGCGCGTCAACGTCACGGTTTCCGATACCGGCATCGGCATCCCGCCGGAGCATCAGAACCGCGTGTTTGAACGCTTTTACCGCGTGGACCAGAGCCATTCCAAGGAGACCGGCGGCACGGGCCTGGGCCTTGCCATTGTCAAGCGCGGCGCGCTGATGCACGGGGCCAAGCTTTCCCTGGAAAGCACGGTCGATAAAGGTACCGGCATCACTGTCAGATTCCCCGCGCCCGCTGCGCGGGAACGGCAGTAAGAAACAGTAAAAAGTCTGTGCGGAATGCTTGCAAAACGGCACGCTCCCTGATAAAATATATATGATGCTTCGGGGCGGGGTGTAATTCCCCACCGGCGGTGATGCGGCAGGGTTCAAAGCCTGCTTTGCTAAGCCCGCGACCCCTGTTTACAGGGTTGAGCCAATGAGATTTTGGCGCCGACGGTATAGTCCGGATGGAAGAAGCGCGACGAGTCTTTTTTATCGCCGCACTTGTTTTTCAAACGCGCCGCAGCAGCGGGGTGTTTTTTGTTGCTTACAGATCAATGCCCTTGCTGCAATGGAGCGAGAAAAGCCGGGAAGCATACATTTTTTAAACGGAGTGTTGCAACATGAAACGGGAAAACACAAACAGGCTGGTCCACTTGGGGATGCTGGCGGGGCTTTCGCTGCTGCTTGTCTACCTCATCCATTTCCCCATCTTCCCCGGCGCGACGTTTTTGGAGTATGACATGGCGGATGTCCCCATCCTCATCGGCACGTTCCTGTATGGTCCGCTGTGGGGGCTTGCGCTTACCGCCGTGGTGAGCGTACTCCAATGGCTGCTCATTTCCCCGGCCAGCGGATGGATCGGCGCGCTGATGCATTTTTGCGCCACCGGCACGTTCGTGCTTGCGGCAGGCCTTATCTACAGCCGCCTGCACTCCCGCAAGGGCGCGGTCATTGGCCTTATTTCCGGGGCTGTGGGCATGATTTTGATGATGATCCCTTTAAACCTCATATTCACCGTCCATTTCATGGGCGTGCCGCGCCAGGCGGTGGTGGATATGCTCGCTCCCATCATCATTCCCTTCAATGCCATCAAGACTGTGGCCAACGGCACGTTGACGTTCCTCCTTTACAAATCCGTTGCGCGGGTGCTGCGGCTTGAGCGCGTGGAAACGCCTGCCCCCGCGGTACAGAAGGCCAAGTAAACATAAGACCAGAGACAACCGGGCCGGAGCAAACGCTCCGGCTTTTTTTGTATTGGGATAAAACATTGCTTGCGAACAAATGAGCGAAAGCGTATACTGGAAATGACCCCATATATATGCATTTCATGAAGGAGCTTCAGCATGCGTCGAAAAGAATGTATCGCCGTATTAAAAGAGAGCCCAACGCCAACCAGATGGATGCAGGCGTATATCTCCATTTACCTGATTGCATTGTTTGTTCAGACGGCAATCTTTGATCTGCGCATGTTGCTTCCGGTATTGTCTGGGAGGATCGGTCTGGCATCAGAAACATTCATACCTATAGTCGTCGTGGCTGCTGTGGGGCTGGCGCTTATGGTTTGCACGGTACTTGCCTATATGTATATGATAAACCTTCGCCCGAGCGGATTTGGATGGGGTGTTGCACATCTGATACTTTGTGTGATTTTCTGGGCAGTAAACGCCTCGATCAATATTGGGTTTTGGTACAATTCGGGAGCGTCCGGATACGTGCTGTATGCCGTGATCTTTTTTGTGATTTATGCAGGCGGATGGGTAGTGCCGAATTATCTGTATTTTCGTAAGCGCAGGGCATTGTTCAGGGCATATACGCCTCGAGAAATTGCCTATGCTATGGGACAGTGGCATTCGCTTTCCTAGTTTATCCGCGTTGGCAGAACAAATTGACCAGTACAGAACAGGAGTAAAAAGATATGACCAACGCCGGTATCAAAGCTGTGCTAAAGAAGGCGATGATTGACAACGAGCAGGTCTCCACCGCATGGATGGGTTTCTATCTGAACGTATATTTGTACTTGGTGCTTGTTACGAACATATTGGTGATCCCCAATGCGCTTTCCGGCTTGTATAGTATCCCTAAATGGGTTGGAGAGCAAAACATTCTGGAGCTTGCATTGTTTTTTATAAAGGCGCTTATTGGCATTTCCGCAATCGGTACGTTTATTGAACTTCGCGATTTTACCCAACGTGGGTACAAATGGAATGTTGTCTATCTATGCAGCTTTTTTGTTGCGATGTCTCTGTCTGCACTTTCCACCTGGCTTGAACGTGACCCCGGTGTAAACATAAAGATTGGTACTCTGATTACCTCACAACAGCCGATATTGATATTTTGGGTCATCCCCAACCTCATTTATTTTAAAAAGCGCAAGCATCTGTTCCGCCCCTATACCACGGCGGAGGTGGCGGCTGCTCTTAAAGGTGAACCGCCAACCCCCGCGCTGCCCATCCGCAAGCCCTGCCACTTTAAGCCTAGTAAGGCGAAGGTGAATATCAACAGACTTACTGCGGCGCAAGATGAAAGGAGAGAGACGAGGTTTACTCGAATGATGAAACAGCACAAACAGACACAGGAACACTAACAGTCGAGTAAACCTCGAGGCATGGTGGCTGCCATTAAGGGCGAACCGCCAGCCTTGCCGCTATATGCCTAGTAAAGCAGGTAAATACGCAAAATTAGTTAACACATGAGCAGATGATTAATTGTCATAGTGAATATACCATGGATCGCAGGAACCAAGCCTGCTGATCCCAACTCTATAACATATAACCGTCATAATAAGACGGATCAACACCGGGAATGATTGAAATTTCGGGCCCTTCGTATTTTATAGAAATAAGAGCTTCTAGAAAATCAAGAATTCCCGAAGGATGTTCTTTATTAAATTCCTCAGCATGCTGGCTAAAATTCTGCCCATGAACGTTATGGGTACTTCCATTTGACGGATATTCAGAAAACAAGTGCTCCCCCCCGCGAAAGTGGTTTTTTGACGAACGAGTACCCCCAATGGACGGGTTGTAAGAAATAGAGACGTCATTGGGACGCAAAAGGTAATTGGGATGATTTTTATAGTAGCCATCTGGATCAACCAATTCGATCAATTCGAGCAGGGCCGTAGCTGAAGCTAGCATTGGAATGGTTACAGGAGCCGAAGCTCCTAGAGCGAATGACAGTCTATCGAATAAATTAGCATCAAATTCCATTAGGTCTGCTCCTTCAGTTTTAACTGAATCAATCTTTATTGACCCATGGTATGGATCTTCGTAAGAATATTGTGCTTGATTTGACTGTGGGTCAGCATTTTGTGTGTTAAAGGCATAGTTGTCAATGTGATAAAGAATTTTATCTAAGTCTTCATTGGAATAACGCCATGAATTTGATACATATGTATACAATCCATGTAATGCGTCCATTGCTGCCTGTTGTTCAGGAGTTTTTGCAGTATTTTTTTCTGCTGTAAAATAAGGCTCAATTTTTCTTAAAGCAAAAGTTGAGGGATTAAATCCAGGATTTCCAAATGTACGACCTGCATTCTTAGATGCCGTTTGCAGATTCTGAATAGCGGCAAGATCCTCTTGAGCGCCGGGACTCATCATAAGTGCACCACGTTTCTCCCAGGCGTCCTGAGAAAAATATGTGGCAACTCCATCACGCAGGACATCTTGTAAAAGGTTCTGCAAGACTTCCGTGTCCATACCATCGATGGTATATTTTGCCCGCCACTTATCTTTATCACCCAGGCTGGAAGCATCAATTATTTTGGCAAGAGCTTCCTGCGGATCTTTCGGCAAATTGTTTTTGTCAATCTTGTTAGAGTTTGCAAAACCTGGGTTGCCGAAAGTTCGGCCATATGCTCTTGATGCAGCTGCTAAAGCGGCATCGGCTGCCGGCTTCATAAATGTATCGGCAGTGTAGCCCGCGCTGCCATAAGTCCTTCCGCTTTCTTTCGCGGCATTTGTCAAAGCCGTTACAGCTTGATGCGGGTTGGTTTTTGCCGGTTTCGGCGAGCGGGACACTGCGTTCATGTAGGAACGGTAGGCAAGCTCCGTTTGTGGGCCCCATATCCCGTCATCTTCTATACCCAGCCTGCGTTGAATAGTTGCAATCTGTTCTGAATTTTGTACGCCGGTCGGGGCTGCGAAGCCATCCATATAATATTTGGTGTTCGACATAAAGCATCCTCCTAAAAATTAAGGCAAAACAGAGCCCGGCCGGAATTGTCCGGCCGGGCTTCTAAATTGCTTATGATACGATCATACCATGAAAAAGAAGGATTGCACGCTGAGAACCGTATTAAGAACTACTTCCCATCTATCCGCGGCTTGCCTACGCCATCGTCCACATTGACAGTTTCGGGCGGGGTGAGCAGCACTTCGGGTTTCGCCAGGATATGCCGGAACTGCTTGATGGAGGTGGCGAAGTAAAGCCCATCGCAGATGCGCTCGTCGATATTGATCTTGAGGCCGATAAACCGCCGGACCTCGCGCTCCCCGGTTTCGGACACCGTGTGGATGCGGGTTTTGTTGCCCATGGCCATGAATATGCTGCAGGTGCCGAACTCATACAGATGATGATAGACGGGGCCGATACCCAATGAGCCCATGTTGGTCAAAAACATGCTGGCGTGCCAGGGGCTGGCGTCAAACATAAAGCGGGGCAGGCAGCCGATGTTGTCAAGGCTCCGGATGACCCAGATGACAAAACGCATGATAAACGCGGGGATATACCCCATGAACTTGGAGATTTTATCCGCGGTGTTCACGGCGCCTTCCACTTTGTTGGAGTTAACGGCTTCTGAAATGCGGCGCGCCACGTCCTGGATGGTGTCGGTCGGCTCGAATTCGATTTTTACCACGGTTTCCTCGCCTTTATCCGTCATGGAGCGCTTGATGGCGAGCGAAAGCGTGATGGTGTTGCGCGCGTAGACCTTGTTCCACACAATAAAGCGGTTGAGGTAGGGGCGCAGCGCGACGATGCGCACAAGCGCCGCGATGAGAACGTGCATGTAGGAAACCTCGGGCATGTCCTCACGCTGTTTGCGCACAAACCGTTCGAGCGGCTCCAACGGGATGCTTTCCTCAAACATGTTCTGCGAATCGAGGCGGGAGCGCAGGATAAAGGGAATCACGTTGAACAGCGCGTCCACATTGCGGATGCGCCAGCCGTCATAACGGTCGAATATACCGCGCTTGAATGTTTGCTGCATATACTACTCCTGCCACTTTGATGTTGGACTTGATATCAAATTAAGGGATGATGCTTCTCGTATTATACCTGTTTTTTATACAATAGGGAACAATTTTTGCATGCCCTTGATGGAAAGCCGCATGCGTCCGGGTTAAACTTGTATCCGGAGGCTTATTAATAAAAGATACGGGGATAAGGCGTTTTTTTGCCCGCTCAGGTAGGCATGGCTACCGCGCGTCATTTGCAAAGAGACGGCGCATGCACTATACTTGAGTGTATCGCATAGATGGAAAGGAACCGCGCAATGCTGATTGCGGATTTGCATACCCACACCAAATACAGTCATGGCACAGGCACCGTGGAGGAAAACGTGCTTGCCGCCATCGCCTGCGGATTGAAGCGCATCGGGATATCGGAGCATGGACCCAAGCACATGTTTTTCCCGGTTAAATGGGAGGCGCTTCTCAAAATTCGCAAAGAGATCGATCAGATGAACGCCCGCTATGGCGATCAGATCGAGGTGCTCATGGGCCTGGAGGCCAACCTCATGGGGGACGGCCTGACGGACGTACCCAAGGATACCTCTATATTCGATTATATCATGCTGGGTTACCACAAGGGTACTTTCCCGGCGGATGCGATCAGCCGCGGCTGGTGGCGCAGCTTCTTCTTTGGGCAGAGCACCAAGCGGCACGCGAAAGCCAACGCCGTGGCGTACGCCCATGCCATGGATAAAACGGAAAAGATCATCGCCGTTACGCACCCGGGCACGTACATTCCGGTGGATTTAACCGACCTTGCCCGTACGGCGAGGGAACGCGGCGTGGCGCTTGAAATCAACGAAGGCCACCGCAACATGTCGCTCGACGATGTGTTGGAGGCAAAGGCGGAAGGCGCAAGCTTTCTCCTAAGCTCGGATGCGCATCGTCCTTCCCGCGTAGGGCAGGCGTCAAACAGCATCGCGCTTGCGCGCGAGGCGGGCATATTGGGGCAGTGCATGAATTGGGAAGAGTGAAGTATTGAAGCTCAAAAAAGGCACCCATAATCCATATATGGTCTTGGCTTTTAAGGTATCGCCACCTGCGGCGGCGACGACAGATTATTTTATTTAATAGCGGGAGGGCTCACAGTTCGTAATGGTCGTATTACATCGCGCAAAGCCGCTCGTAATACTTCCTTGCTCACTGGGACGTTCGTGCCCGGGGCATCCGGCAAGCGGATACCCGTTTCGGCCTCCA
>JAEYCM010000025.1 GCA_023455425.1 Bacillota bacterium
GCCTGATACTGACTGTATTTGCCCAGATCACCCATCACTCCCATGGAAGTGCGGCGATCCATGGTCTTTTCCACTTCTTCCGGCAGGCTGATGTTTTCAATCACAAAGCTGCTCAGCTGCAACCCCAGGGGAGCCAGCTTCGGGTTGATGGCTTGTAGCGCCTGCGCCCCCAGCTCCTCATAGTTGGCTGCCAGATCCAGGGCAGGAATCTTGCTTTCCGCAATGGCGTCGCTGAGCCCGGAAACCAGGGTACGCTTGATTTGTCCCTCCACGCCTTCCACCGTAAACAGGGAAGCCGTGCCAAACACCTCCCGGAGGAATGCCGCGGGGTCCGTTACCTGGAAAGCGTAAATGCCAAATGCACGCAAACGGATCATGCCCAGCTCCGCGTCCCGCATCATCACTGGATTGGAGGTACCCCACTTCCGATCCAGAAATTGCTTGGTGCTAACGAAGTACACATCCGCCTTAAAGGGAGAGTTGAAGCCGAACTGCCAGGCTTTCAGCGCCGTTAGAATGGGCATGTTTGCCGTGCTGAGGGAATAGCGTCCGGGGGTGTAAACGTCCGCCAGCTGGCCCTCGTTCACAAAAACAGCGGCCTGGCTTTCCCGTACCGTCAGCTGAGCACCCATCATGATCTCTTTGCCGTTCATGTCGTACTTGTGGACCATGGTATCTGTTGTATTATCCGTCCACTCAATGACATCAATCAGTTGGCCCTTGATAATATTGGAAAAGAAGCCCATAGATTTTCACCCCCGTTTTTTTGTTTATTCCTCCGCTAAAGCCGTTACATTGGGCAATACCCGGATGCTGGTCAGCTGAAGCTCAAGGTCCAGATACATACGTGCCTGGTCGATGACCTCCATGGTATGCTCATTAACCAACCGGGTAATGGAGTCGCTCTCCTCGCCTTGTGTGCCCAGCATGGGGCAGCACAACACCCGAACATGGTCCGGCGCCACCACAGCCACCACGATGCGCATGCCCTGCAACTCCGCGCCGAAGAAGTTACGCAGCGCTACCTCCAGGCGCTCCGGGCCATAGTGCCAGCGGCCTGCAAAATATTCTTCCCCCGTTGGCAGGGAAAGGTCAACCATCACACAGGCTGCCTGGGGGTCCATACGGCTGCGAAGCAGCCGCATATGATTGAGCACGTACTTTTTCCCTGTAATACGCTCCGAGAGCAAATCTCTGAAAAATTCATGGCGGCACACCTGCAGCATGTCCGCCTCGCCAAAGTTATCATTGGAAAAATCCGCATGGGTGCGATTGAGCAAGGAGCGAAGCTCGGTAATGTTTTCTACCAGCTCCCCGGCGTTTTCACTGACGGCAAAAATCGGCAAAATAGGATAAAACGCCGTTAAATGCCCCATCAGCAGTGCCTCCTGCTCCATATCCAGCCGGATGCCAATACCGTCCACATGATGTGCCTTCAAACAGGCAATAGCGCCTTCCGCAGAGTTGCATATCCGCGGTACGCGAAACCCCAGGCTCTCCCAGGAAGAAACCGCCTGAAAGGCATCCAGTATTTCGGGCCGATCCGTCACAAGAAGGATTTTATACATCCGACATCCTCCGTTTCCAGTCCATAAAAGATACGTCCATAAAAAGGGGTCTATAAACGAACGTTTTTATTATACATTGGATTGGTGGAAAACACAAACAATTTCTCATGAATTGTCATCATTTCCGCCATAATGTCCGTTTTGCTGTTTCACGGTTGTGGGGAGCATTGGCAGCCTTTCCCAGATAATACTTCCGCAATATTTCCATGCAGGCACCGGCAGGCAGCAGCCGGTGCATCCATACGGCCAGATGCTGGTCCGCGCTGGCAATGCATACCCGGAGAGGCATTTTTCGCCGCAGCAGAAGCCTTGCCACCCGCCGCCCCAGCCGTGCGGGATCGGAGCCCCCTGACTCATCCCGGTTGATCACGGCAATGCCGTGTTCCATCGGCGCCGCATAGGGTGACCCCTGTTCCAGAGGGATATGCGCCCGATAAGCCTGGCTGCCGCCGCGATGATCCCCTGGCTCCACCAGACACACCTGGATACCCATGGATTTCGTCTCCATGGCCAGGCTCTCCGCATAGCCCTCCAGCGCATGCTTGCTGGCAGTATAGGCGCTTTGGAAAGGCGTACCCAGCAAGCCGTTGATGGAGGAGAAAATAATAATTTTCCCGCCTCCCTGCTCACGCATCAGCGGCAGCACAGCCTGGTTCATGCGCACCACACCCAGGTAGTTGGTTTCCAGCACCCGGCGGTATTCTTCCACTGGCACCTTCTCACACGGGCCAAGCACCAGTACCCCTGCGCAATGCACCACCGCATCCACCCGTTCACTGATGGCCAGCGCCGCCTTCTGAAAGGCTTCCACGCTCTCTTCCCTGGTCACGTCCAGGGGCAGGCGGAAGATATCATCCGCCGCTTTATCCCCGGTGAAAGACCGCGCCCCGGCAATGACGCAGAACCCTGCCTCCCCAAGGGCTTGCGCCGTATAGCGTCCCAGGCCGCTGGATGCGCCGGTGATCCATACGGTGCGCCGTTTATCAGCCATGCGCTTCCTCCTCGCGGAGCAGGTGCCCCACTACCTGCTCAGAGTTTGCCGCTGCCAGGCGCACAAAGGAGGGGTAATCCATAGTGGACGCACCGTTGGCCTGATCGGAAATGGAGCGGATCACCCCGCAGGGTACCCCATGCATGTAGCAGGCATGCGCCACCGCCGCGCCTTCCATCTCCACCGCCTTTGCCTGAAAACGTTGATGGATGCGCTGGCGGGTCTCTTCATCGCAAATGAATTGATCCCCGGTGGCAATTACGCCCGTATGGACCCGTAGCCCCGGTACATTGGCGGCGGCTGCCAGGAGCTTTTCCCGCAGTCCCGGATCGCAGGGGATCTCCACCAGGCCAATTTTGCTCACATATCCCACCGGGTCGCCAATGGGCGAAGTATCCATGTCGTGCTGCACCGTGCAGCTGGCCACCACCATATCGCCAATGCTCACGCCCGCTTCCCCGGCGCCGGCCACCCCCAGGTTCAGTATCCACCGGGGATGATGCCGCAAAATCATGCTCTGCGCGCACAGCGCCGCGTTGACCTTGCCAGGACCGCACACCGCCAGCACAACCTCCTGTCCAAAGAGCGTACCGGTATACAGCACATCCATGCCGATTTTTTCCTCACGCAGGTTCTCCATCTGCGCCTTAAGCTGTTCCAGTTCCACGGCCATGGCGCCAATCAAGCCGACCATAGGTTTTTCCACCCTTCTCTTTTCGCTTCTGCAAAAAAGGGAGGCGCTGGGACGCCGCTTTGCTGGGCGTGCGTCTTCCACGCCTCCCCGATCTGTATATCACCTGTTGCCTCTGCCGTCAGTTCCGCAGGGAATGCAGCGGCGCGGGAATCCGTCCACCCCGGGCAATGAAGTCCTCGTTGCCCCAATGGTTCACCGGCATCACCGGCGCAAAGCCCAGCAGGCCGCCAAATTCCACCCGGTCCCCGGCCTTCTTTCCCACGGCGGGGATTACCCGCACGGCGGTGGTCTTGTTGTTCACCATGCCGATAGCCGCCTCATCGGCGATGATGCCGGAAATGGCCGCCGCCGAGGTATCCCCCGGGATGGCAATCATATCCAGGCCCACGGAGCATACGCAGGTCATGGCTTCCAGCTTTTCCAATGTCAGCGCGCCGATGGCGGCGGCCTTGATCATGCCCGCGTCCTCACTCACAGGGATGAACGCGCCGGAAAGCCCGCCCACGTGGCTGGAGGCCATGACGCCGCCCTTTTTCACGGCGTCGTTGAGTAACGCCAAAGCGGCGGTTGTACCGGGCGCGCCGGCGTATTCAAGACCCATTTCGGTCAGGATATGCGCCACAGAATCGCCGACTGCGGGGGTGGGGGCAAGGGAAAGGTCCACGATGCCAAAGGGAACGTTCAGCCGCCTGGACGCTTCCTGCGCCACAAGCTGTCCCATACGGGTGATGCGGAAGGCCGTCTTTTTGATGGTTTCCGCCACCACGTCAAACGGCTCGCCCTTGACGCGGGAAACCGCGCTTTTGACAACGCCCGGGCCGGAAACGCCCACGTTGATGACGCAATCCGGCTCGCCCGCGCCGTGGAACGCGCCTGCCATAAAGGGATTGTCCTCCACGGCGTTGCAGAAGGCCACAAGCTTGGCGGCGCCCAGCCCGTCCTTTTCACGGGTCAGTTCGGCAGCGGCTTTGATGACGCGGCCCATTTGTGCGACTGCGTTCATATTGATGCCCGCCCGCGTGGTACCGACGTTCACGCTGGAGCAGACGAAGTCCGTCACGCTGAGCGCCTCCGGGATACTTGCAATCAGCGCTTCGTCGCTTGCGGTGGCCCCTTTGTGAACCAAGGCGGAAAACCCGCCGATAAAGTCGATGCCCAACGTCTTTGCGGCACGGTCCATAGCACGGGCGATGGGCACGTAATCATTTGCTTTGGTCCCTGCCGCCACCAGCGAGATGGGCGTGACGGAAACACGCTTGTTGACGATGGGGATACCGTAGCGCTCTTCAATCTCTTTTCCTACCCGCACCAGATCGTACGCACAATGGCAGATATGATCGTAAATGCGGGTGCAGAGGAGGTCCATGTCGTCGCATGCGCAGGAAAGAAGGGAGATCCCCATCGTAATGGTACGGATATCCAGGTTCTCCCGGTCGATCATGCGGATGGTTTCGAGAATTTCGTTGGCGTTCATCATGGGCATGGGCGTTCTCCTTAAACCTTGTGCATGGCGTCGAATATCTCTTCGCTTTGGATGCGGATAGAGACATGCTGTGCCTCGCCCAAGAGCTTCAAGTTTTCTTTCACTTCATGGAAGGAAAGATTCGCTTCGGAGACGTCCACCAGCATCAGCATGACGAATATGTTTTCGTCCATGACCGTCTGCGTAATGTCTAAGATGTTGATGGAAAGCTCGCTCAGGCGGTTTGAGACGCTTGCGATAATGCCTACGCGGTCGTGTCCCAGTACGGTAACGATTGCCCTGTTCATATATGATCCTCCAAAAAGGTTTGATACTACAGTTGCTTTATTTTACGTCATGCGGCCAGAGAACGCAAGGAAACACAGGGCACAGCTTACCCACAAAGCTTTTTCGCCGAACCTCTTTAGCATGCTTTAGGGTGATGGGTTCTTAGGGCCGTTACGCCCTAAGCGGGTGTTTGAGGGACATAGCCGAACGCCGCCTGTGGCGGACACAGTGAGGCGGAGCCCCAGTGAGCAAGGGAATATTAGGAGCGGCCTGCCGCGATGTAATACGACGATTGCGAACTGTGAGCCCGTAGGGCGGAGCCCTCAATGTGCTTTATTTCAGCAAAGTACCGATTTCTTTTTCAGCCATTAGGTGCGATAACAGCGCGATCAGGTTCGCTTCCGACGCTTCCACCTTGGGCAAGGGATGGGTTAGCGTACCCTCCCACTGCGCATACGTTCCCCACAGGAAGGAGGACCATGTTTCGTTCATGGTGCGGTCCCGTTCCATGGCGGTAACCAACAGTTCGAATAAAAGCGGGTCAAACGCGGCGGAAAAGCTCTTGGAGGAGAGCATCAGCGCGTCCTTGATCGCCTGTGTGCTCATAGGCCCGCAGGAGGAAAGAAGGTCGTAAATACGCCTGCTTGTTTCGGGCAGCTTGTTGAACCGCTGCTTATAGGGCTTGAGCGTAGCGTAAAGCGCGGGGGAAAGATAGGTCGTCCGCTTGCGGTACGTCTTGGAATAAACAACTTCCCGCGTCTCGATCAAATGGATGATCGCGTTCCAGTTCCCGCCTGCGTCGTTGAGCGAGGGCAGGTAGGCGTTGTCGTTGCACAACAGAATGTGGTTGCGAAGAAAATATACCCGCAGGCCGGAAACGGGATCGAGGGGTGCAATCTGTTCCATATTACTCCTCCTGAACCTTACTCAATTGAAGCGTGCGGGCATAGGCAAGCTTTTTCGGCACCTGCAATACGGCGGCGGCTGCCGCTGCGGTGTCGCGCGCGCTAAATTCTTCCTGCAACAGCCGTTCTATCGCCTCGTCCAAAGCGGCTTCCGAAACATCCATCTCTTTTTTGGGCTGAGCACCCTGTATGGCGATTACGCACTCCCCGCGCGGCGGCTCTGTAAACCTTGCGCAGAGGGAAGAAAGCGTTCCCCGCGCGGCTTCCTCATGTACTTTCGTCAATTCCCTGAGCACCGCCGCCGGGCGATCCCCAAGCGCAGCAAGCAGATCTTTGAGCGTTGCCGGAATACGCACCGGGCTTTCATACAGCAGCAGCAGACCTTCCTGGGTCTTGAGCCTGTCCAGCAAGGCATTGCGCGGCTTTTTTTCCCGCGGCAAAAACCCATAGAACGTAAACGGTTCCTGATACAAACCGGATAGCACCGCCGCGGTGGGGACAGCGGAAGCACCGGGCAATATGGTCACGGGCAGCCCTTCTTTTGCGCACGCCGCAAGGAGCGCTGCACCCGGGTCCGAAATTCCCGGCATGCCTGCGTCCGAACAAAACGCAATGGTCTTTCCCTGCCGCAGCTCGTGTACCAATTCCGCCGCGCGCTCGCGCTCGTTGTGTTCATGGCAGCTGATCAGTGGCTTCTTGATTTCATAATGATTCAGCAGCCCCAACGTGTGGCGCGTATCCTCTGCCCAAATGCTGTCCGCCTCCTGCAGCACGCGCAGCGCCCGCAGCGTGATGTCTTCCAGATTGCCAATAGGCGTCGCGCACAGGTATAAAGTGCCGGTCTGTTCCATGGGGACCTCCTTGATTATGGAGTACGTTTCCTTTTCTTTTGCAAAAGAAAAGGAACGTACCCTACTCCATATGATAAATCGCCCGTTTTTCCGCCGTATCGTTGCCGTCTTCATCCGCAAGCAGTAGTGTATGCGCCACCTTCATGCCGGGTCGGCCGCCTTTTCTTGCAAGCACAAGCGCAAGATAGGGCGGCTTTTTCATATTATAAGCGACAAGCCGCAGCCGCTTGGGCTCCAGGCCGTTTTGACGCAGCAGGGAAAACGCGTCCGCCAGTCGTTCGGCGGGGTAGCAAAAATAAAACTTCCCGCCATGCTGCAACAGCTTCTTCGCGCAGACAATCGCGCCCAAAAGCGCGTCCGCGCCGCCACGCGCCGCCGCGCGCTGAGCATTGGGGCTTTGCAGATCCTTTTCAAAATAGGGCGGGTTACAGACGATGGCGGTAAACGAGCCGTGGCCCAATCGATCCGGCGCATCCGTCCAGTCGAGCTCGTGTACGGGAAACGGGAGGGCGTTATAGGCCATGGTCAGGCGCAGCAGCTCGCACAGCGCTTCTTCCCGCTCCAGGCAGGAAAACTGCGCGCCCGTGCGCGCGTACGTCAAAAGCGCCACGGCGCCAGTGCCCGCGCCAAGGTCTAATGCAATGTCATCGGGAGAAAGAGCGGCAAACGAGGAAAGCAGCACGGAATCCTGCGTAAAACGCGGCAGATCGCCCCGCTGGTATAAGAACAGTCCCTTATATTGCAGGTCCTCCAAACGCGGTTCGGCGCTCATGCAATCCTCCGATAAGAAATAAGGCTTACCATAAAGGCAAGCCTCGATCATGATACAATTTTACAATAGCATCCCGTTTTTGTAAAAGGCAGCTTAATCTGCAATGGCAGCAGGCGCTGCGCTTGCGCTGGGTGCTGCGGTAACGGAGGCGACGCCCTTTTCCTTGCATACGGCTACCACGCGGGAGCGGGAAGTGCCGATGGAGGTGTCATAATCCCCCAGGCAGGTAATCAGCGTCGTGCGGCTTTCTCCGCTAAGATCCATCACCGAAGACGGAATTTCATCCAGCAGGTAGGTATCCAGGTTGGTCACCTCAAAATACTTAAAGCTGCCGTCTTCGTATTCGATGACGATCTCATCCCCAACCTTCATTTCCTTGAGTATGGAGAACGTGCCCAGTTCGCCCTTCCACTTTACATGTCCGTTTAAGAGCGCGTTGCCCGGTTCTCCGGGGGAAGGACCGTATTGATACCACGCGGCGTCCTTTGCGGAATCGAGCGTGTCCATGGCGTTGTCTTCCGTGACGCCTACCGGGTAAATATCCGCCTGCCGCTCATAGCCTGTAAAGTAAATCCGTACGGGGATTTTTTGCACATACGGCGTGGGGGAAGGCGTGGGGAGCGGCGTATCCGAAGGCGCAAGCGTCGGCGCGGGCGTAGCGGCAACCGTGGGCGCGGGGGTGGGGGGCGCTTCATAAGGGCCTGGAATCCAGATGTATTCGCGTACCACCATGTAAATGCCGCCCAACAGCAAGGCCGCAATCAGCACATATATGATCGCCCAAAAGACTTTGGACTGTTTGAGCCCTTTTTTATGTTGCTCGGGCTGCTGCCGGTTATCTTCCATGAAAAAACCTCGTTTTGTGGCGCGATACGCACATTTTCTTTATTTTCATTATAACACGGCAAAGGGGGCATGCAACATCTGCCATATTTGTTCACTGTTTGGACATGGGCCGGGGCTTGCTTGCGCGCCCATAGGGGGAAAGTACGCCGGCCTCAATCGCCCCTGCCATGACCGCTTGCATAATATCGTCCCGCCAGCGGTAGAGCGTGGGCTCGCTGATGTGCAGCTCGTCCAGCAGCAGCTCGCGCCGTGCGCAGCTGTCCGAAGGCGTGTCCCCTGTATCGGCAAAGAACAGGAGCTCCATCAGTTGCGCCTTGTGGGGCGCGTCCCGTTTGAGCATGGCCAATGCCTCCTCAATCGCCCACACCCAGCCCTGCATGCGCTTAATTTCCTCGTTGGGCTCAATTAACCTGAGCGCGTCGGACGCCGTGGGGTCCCCGTATAACCCTGTTTTTGCCCTGGGCTCGAGCGGGCGCGCTTTGAGCCCCAGCTCCTCATACTCCAGGAGCATGCGCTTGGTATTGTTGTATTGCCGGAGCTGCAGGAAAATCAGCTCGCGTATCCGCCTCGTCTTCATCATTTCGCCGTTCCTCCTCTACATTAATAGAACATTTGTTCGATTAAAAGTATAGCATGGCGGCGATTGGCGCGCAAGGGAAAGTACGCGTTCCTGATGTTCTAAGAATGGGGCTTAAGAAAATATTCACATACGGCAAGGGTTTGACATGGTATAATTTTCATAATTCGTTCGGGAGGCAAAAGCAAGAATGGCCAGCACATTTCTGGTGTCGTTACCGGCACAGCAGGCGATGGATGTGGTATATGAAGCGGTATCGAACAGCGTGACGGGGGAACTGATCGATCGTTACGAGATTTCTGCCACAACCGGAGGCAAATGCATGGTTGCCGTGTTTGAAAAGCATTTTTTCCGCGCGGGGAACCGGCTGACTCTTACAGTGGTGGTGGACGACTTTTTAGGCCACTCCCGCGTACATACCATCGGCGGGGGCGGCGGCGAAGGACTGTTCCGTTTCGACTGGGGTGCGTCGGATAGCTTTGAGGGCGCAGTGGAACGCGCGCTGCAGCCGTATTTTATTAGTCGGTAGAGAGAAAAGTCCCAAGATAGTTCTATGCAATAAAAGGCATGTACATGTTTTCCTAAGGTATCGCCACCTGCGGCGGCGGCGATAGACTATTTTATTTAATAGCGGGCGGGCTTCGATCCACAGTTCGCAATAGTCGCACAGAATATTCTGTGCTCCTTTGCTCACTGGGACTGCGCCTCGCTTATTCCGCCACAGGCGGCGCTTAGCTGCGTCCCCCCGCACCCCCTGGGTACGGGCGTTTCCAAGGAGGGGGTTGGGAAACGTAGTTTCCCAACGCAAAAAACTATCGCGACGGCCCGCAGGCCTAGTGTCCGAGGCGTACCCGCCGAAGACGCGGCGCTTTAAAGCGCCGATACCTTGTAATCCTAAAGTCGGGTTATTGCGCTTTAAAAAGCCCTTCCTACTCCTCCTCCACCGTCTTGCCGCGCCGCCTGTGATTCTCCTGTATGTTTTTCTCGCTGCCCTGGTCGCTGGGGATATAGTAGCGCTTGTCCTTCAGGGAGGGCGGCAGATACTCCTGCTGGACATAATGGTTGGGATAATCGTGCGGGTATTTGTAGCCTTTTCCCGCGCCAAGTACCTTTGCGCCCGCGTAGGACGTATCCCTTAGATGGATGGGAACAGGCTCCTCAATGGTGGTCGCCGCGTCCTGCATGGCGCGGTCCACCGCCACGACGATAGCGTTGGATTTCGGGCACTCGCACAGGAATATGATAGCCTGCGCAAGCGGCAGCCGCGCTTCCGGCATGCCGATGTGTTCAAGCGCGTTCGCGGCGGAAACGGCCTGCACCATGGCCTGGGGGTTCGCCATGCCGATATCCTCGCTTGCGTGGGCGATGAGCCGCCTTGCGATGATGCGCGGGTCCATGCCGCCGTAAATGAGCCGGGCAAACCAGGCGAGCGCCGCGTCCGCATCCGATCCCCGGAGGCTTTTGCAGAAGGCGCTGAGCATATCATAGAAAAGCTGCTCGTCAAGCGAGATGACCTTCTGCTGCACGGATTCGGCGGCGATCTCCTGCGTAATATGGATCACGCCGTCCTCGCCGGGGAGCGTAGTCAGCACCGCAAGCTCAAGCGCGTTGAGCGCCGCGCGGCAGTCCCCGTTCGCCATACGGCACAGGTGCTCCATGGCGGCCTCGTCGAGCGCCGCGTTGTAGTTGCCCAGGCCCCGCTCGCGGTCGGAAAGCGCCTGTTTGATGGCGCGCTCAATGTCTTTTGAATTGAGCGGGTAAAATTGAAACACGCGGCAGCGGCTCACGATAGCGCCCGTCATGCTGATCATGGGGTTTTCGGTGGTGGAGCCGATAAAGCGGATGGTGCCCTGTTCAAGAGCTGGCAGTATGCTGTCCGATTGCGCCTTGTTCCAGCGGTGGCATTCATCGAGCAGCAGGAATGTCGGTTTGCCGTATAGCGATAGCCGCTTTTCCGCCTCCGCAATGATTTCGCGCACGTCCTTGACGCCCGCGGTGACGGCGTTGAGCTTTTCGAACGCCGCGCCGGTGACGTTGGCGATGATGTTGGCGAGCGTCGTCTTTCCGCAGCCCGGCGGGCCGAAGAAAATGCTACTTTGCAGCCGGTCCAGTTCAATGGCGCGTCGAAGAAGCCGCCCCGGGCCCACAATATGCGCTTGGCCGATGAACTCATCGAGCGTACGCGGGCGCATGCGGTCGGCAAGCGGCGCGCCCTGCGCGCGGGTGCCGGAAAACAGGTCGTGTTGCATAATGCCACCTCAGCACCAGTATACCCGTAAGGGGAAGTGCGCGCAACCGCCCATAACGCCTGACGCCGCGGGCATATTGCGGATTTTGTATGAAAATGTACATTCCGGGTAAGAGATTGTTAAGAACTTCGTAAGCGCTTGAATCCGCGATTTGTGCGTGATAGTATAGGTCGAGCTAAAAATTAGAGGTTTGTATGAAGAAGAAGCAAGGATATTGGAAAAAGATATTGCCTGTGCTGCTGCCGCTGCTTGTTCTCGCGCTGATGGCGGCCTTGGACCCCAACACGCGCAACCTTGCGGATGTGGTGGACGATATCGATCCCTTATGGTTCCTTGCGGCGCTGGGCAGCATGATGCTCTATTACATATTTGATACGCTGATGTTCCAGCTTGCCGCAAAATACATGAACTTAAAGCACACGTTCAAGGAAAGCCTGCTCACCACCATGTACGGGCTTTTCTACAGCTCTATCACGCCGCTTCAGGCGGGCGGGCAGCCCATGCAGGTGGTGCAGTTGAAAAAGCGCGGTATTTCGGTGGGGCTTTCCACCTCCGTGCTGGTGTTGAAATTTCTCGCGTTTCAGTTCAGCATCACGCTGCTGGGCACGCTGGGGTTTATCTTCCTGGGCAAGGATGTGCTCGACGGTGGCGTCACCATGCTTATTTTCTACATCATCGGGTACCTGTTCTACTTTGGCACGGTGGTGCTGTGCTTCCTGGCGCTGCGGAAAACGGAGTGGCTGTTCCAAGTGGGGCAGAAGCTGATTGATTTCCTGGCAAGAAAACGCATCCTTAAGAAGCAGGAAAAGATCGACAGCGCGCATGCGACCTGGGAGCGCACCATAGGGGATTACGCACAGGCCGCAAAGTTCGCATTGGGCGAGCGTTTGGGCATGTTCTACATCTGGCTTGCGGGTATGGGCACTGCCGTCGCCTATATGGCGGTCACATACTTCCTTTACCGCGGCATGGGATATTCCGAATATGAGCTTTGGTATATCGTTCTGTTACAGTGCCTGCTTTATATCGCGGTCAGCTTCCTGCCCGTTCCGGGCGGTTCCGTCGCCAGCGAAGGCGGCTTTTACCTGGTGTTCTCGAAGCTGTTCGCAGGGGCGTCCCGCTTCCCGGCGGTGCTCTTGTGGCGCAGCATTACCTATTATTTAACGCTTCTTTTGGGCATCATTGCCGTGATGGTGGAAGGGTTCCGCAGCAAAAAGCTGCCCCCTGTGCAGGAAGAAACAAACGGACAGCCCGCCGTGCAGGTGGCAGAACAATTGCCTGCGGCTGACGGCGGCGCGGAGGAATAGATGTACATTGCAGACGGTTGGAAGGATTACGCGCTGCTCGACGCGGGCGGCGGGGAGAAACTGGAACGCTGGGGGGATGTGGTGCTGCTTCGGCCCGATCCGCAGGCGGTCTGGCCTATGGGGGAAATCAGGACCCCGCACGCGCACTATATCCGCTCCAGTTCCGGCGGCGGCCATTGGGAATATGCACGGCAGCTTCCGGAAAGCTGGAATATCCGCTACCGGGATCTAACCTTTCTGGTGCGCCCCACCGGCTTCAAGCATACGGGATTATTCCCGGAGCAAGCCGTCAATTGGGATTGGATGCGCTCGTTGCTAAAGCCGCGTCCCAACGCCAAGGTATTGAACCTGTTTGCCTATACCGGGGGCGCGACGTGCGCATGCGCCAAGGAACAGGCGCAGGTGGTGCATGTGGACGCCGCTAAAGGCATGCTCTCTTGGGCCAAGGACAACCTTGCGGCTTGCGGGCTAAGCGACGCGCCCGTGCGGTTCTTAGCTGACGACGCCATGAAGTTCGTGCTGCGGGAACAGCGGCGCGGCAATCAATACGACGGCATCCTGATGGACCCGCCCAGCTACGGCAGGGGACCGGACGGGGAGATGTGGAAGATCGAGCAGGACATCTATCCGCTGGTGGAAGCCGCCGCGGCGTTGCTTTCCGATCAGCCGCTGTTTTTCCTTGTCAATTCTTATACCACCGGCCTTGCGCCGACCGTCATCAAAAACGTGCTCACCGTTGCGCTCAAGCAGACAGGGGCCAGAGTGGAGGCGGCGGAACTGTGCCTGCCCGTGCAGCGGGACGCGCTTTTGTTTCCCTGCGGTGCGACCGGGAGGGCATGGTGGAGTTGACGCCCGAAATCCTGTTTGAGGACAATCATCTTTTAGTCGTCGTGAAACTGCCCAACCTGCCCGTGCAGGCGGACAGCTCGGGGGACGACGATCTTCTCAGCATACTCAAACGATATATCAAAGAGAAATATCAAAAGCCCGGTGACGTGTACCTGGGCTTATGCCATCGGCTGGACCGGCCGGTGGGTGGCGTCATGGTGTTCGCCCGCACCAGCAAGGCGGCGGCCCGCCTTGTGGAGCAGTTCAAGGGCCGCGGCGCCAAAAAACGCTATGCCGCCGTGGTGGAAGGGAATGCGCCGCAAAGCGGCACGCTCGTTTCCCACCTGAGGGAGACGGAGGGCGTCAAACGGGTGGAGGTGCTTTCGGCCCCCGTGCCCGGCGCAAAGGAAGCGAAGCTGAACTTTACAAAGCTTGCGGAACAAGGCGGATATTCGCTTCTTGATATCGAACTGTTCACAGGCCGCAAGCACCAGATCCGCGCGCAGCTTGCTTCAGCAGGGTATCCCATCCGGTTCGACCAGCGCTACCATCCCAACCCCGCGCGCGGGCAAATCGCGCTGTGGGCGTATGAATTAAGCGTTGAGCATCCCACCAAAAAGGAGCGCATGCAGTTTGTTTCCCTGCCGCAGGGCGAAGCGTTCGCGCCGTTTCAGGAACAGCTGATTGCCCTCACTGTGCGGGAGCATTGCAGCGTCGTTTATGCGGACGCGCGCATACTGGTTGTCGCCAAGCGCGCGGGTATTGAGGTGACGATGGAGGATGGAGGGGAAGTCTCCCTGCAGGCGCGTCTGACGCCCATATACGGCACGCTTTACCCGGTGCACCGTCTCGACGCCAACACGGAAGGGGTGTTGTTGTTTGCGCGGGATGAAGCGGCGAGGACAGCGCTGCTTTTGGCTTTTTCGGAAGACCGGATCGAAAAACACTATCATGCGTTGCTGCATGGGCGCATGCAGCAAAAAAGCGCCACGCTTACCGCGTGGGCAATTAAGGACGCGGAACGCGCCCGGCTGACGGTGTACGACGCGCCACGTCAGGGCGCGGTACCCATCAAGACCGGCTACCGTGTGCTTATGCAAGATGCGGACAAAACGCTCGTTGAAATACGGCTCTATACCGGACGCACGCACCAGATCCGCGCGCATATGGCGCATATTGGCCATCCTGTGCTGGGGGACGATAAATACGGAGCCCGGGAAGCAAACAAAGCGGCAGGATTGAAGCGCCAGGCGCTTATATCCTACCGGATGTTGCTGCATGTGCCGGAGGGCTCGGAACTAGACTATTTGGATGGACGGGAATTCTTGTGTCCTTGGGAACTTACGCTGTGAGGTTTAGGGCCGTTACGGCCCTAAGCGGGGTTTGGGGGATGCAGCCAAGCGCCGCCTGTGGCGGGAGAAGCGAGGCGCAGTCCCAGTGAGGAAGTTCAGAACTTTGCGTTCTGAACGACCATTGCGAACTGTGAGCCTTAGAGCCCCAACGTAATAATCCTAAATTTTTGACACCCTAACCGGCGGATACTCCGCCCGTTTTTATAGTACTTCAATATGGCTGCCAGCCACCGTCTTCTTCACAAAAATGCGGCTTTCGATCTGGGACTTCAATTCCTCCACATGGGAGATGACGCCCACCATCCGGTCGCCCCCGGCGAGAGAAGAGAGGATACGCACCGCGCGCTCAAGCGCTTCTCCATCGAGCGACCCAAAGCCTTCGTCCACAAACATGGCGTCGAGCGCAATGCCGCCAGCATAGCGTTGGACGGTATCGGCCAATCCCAGCGCAAGAGAAAGCGCTGCAAGAAAGGATTCCCCGCCGGAGAGCGTATATGCCGCGCGCGGCTTGCCGGTATAATGGTCCAGCACGTCAAGGTCCAGCCCTGTCTGCAGCCGAAGATCGCCCGGCGTCTGCCTGCGGACAAGCTCATACTGCCCGCCTGTCATTACAAACAGCCGCGCGTTGGCGCTCAGGAGCACCTCATCCAAATACCGCGCCTGGATATAGCGTTCAAACGTCAGCCGCGGTTTCCCCGGAAGTTCCCCGTTTGCGGTGTCCGAAAGCCGCTTGGCTTTCGTATAAGCGGACCACGTAAGCGTCAACTGGTCCTTCCGGCGGTCCAGATACTCGTACAAGTTTTTGTTGTGGCGGATGCGTTCCGCCGCTAAATTGTAAGCGTCCGACGCGGCGTTCTTTTCCCGCTGCGCTTGTTCCATAGCCGCCTGCCGCAGGGGGAGATCGTTTGCCTGTTTGCCCGCCGCCGCCTGCCGCGCCTGCGTAAACGCGCTCTTCGCGGCCTCCCGCGCTTCGCCATAGCGGGTCAGGCGCGCGCGCTCGGCTTTCCATTCTTCGGGCGTGCGCAATGCGGCAAGATAGGCTGCCTCATCCGCAAACCCGGCGGAAACGATGGCATTTTCATAGGCGCGCCTTGCTTCCGCTTCCGTTTCCTCCGCTTCCGACAGCCGCGGTTGCAGGGAGATCAGCTGCGCCTGCGCGTCGTTACGCTGGCGCTCCAAAGAGGCGTACCGCTGCATGCTTTGCTCCAGCGCGGATTGCAGGGTGTAAAGCGTTTCCCGCTGGGATGTAAGCGCCAGCTCCGCTTCGGATTTATTCTGATAAGGGAGCCTACCTGCAAGCGAATCCCGTTCCGCGGCCTGCTGTACGGCGTATGTTTCCGCTTCCTTGAGCGCCGTTTCCAACGCGGCGGCCTGCTCCAACAGCTTCTGCTGCCGTTCTACCGCCTGGTCGTGGTTTTGCTGCAGCGTTTCCCGCTTGGCGAGTTTCGCTTCCGCTTCCGCTACGGCCAGGGTGAGCGCTGCGGTTTCTTCCTGCGCCGTTTCCTGCTTTACTTTTAATGCAAGGGCGAGCGGTTCCTGCGGCATGTCCTCAAACAGCACGGACACGGCTTGCGTCAGGCTTTGCCGCTGTGCTTCCAAGGTGGCGGCAGCCGCCGCGGCGCGCTTGCTTGCATCCACAGCCTGCTTGTGTGCCTGTTCATATCCCCACTTTTTGCGCTTCACCGTCGCCTCATCCGGCGCGTCCTCGGGGAGGGCGGCGGGGGAGGGATGGGCAAGGGAACCGCACACCGGGCAGGGAGAGTTGTCTTTCAGCCCTTGGGCCAGCAATCCCGCCTGCGCGCGTAAGAACGCCGTTTCCGCCATCCGGGCGTCCTGTTCGGTTTGCCGCAGCAGCGTTTCCGCCTCCGCATATTCCTGTTGCAGCGCAAGAAGGACTTCTTCCTGCGCCTGCGTTTCCCGCAGCAGGGAGATAGCCGAAGCGACGGCGCTATTCCGCGCGGTTGCGGCACTCAGGCGAAGCCGCATGGCGTCCAGCGGTATGGCGTTGAGCGCGCGCAGCTCCTCCTGGAGCGCGGCCGCCTGTTCTGTAAGCGCCCCAAACTCCGCTTTTGTCAGCGAAAGTTTCTTCTGCGCCTCTTCCGCGCGGAGGCGGGCGGAAGCCGTTGCCTCCTGCAGCGCGCCCAGCCGGTCATACTCTTTGAGCTGTTCCTCCATGGCATGGATGCGCTGCTTTGCCGCTTCGCGCTGCGGCTCCCGCGCTTTTTCCTGTTCATATCGCGCGGCGCTCTCCAAGAGCGGCGCTTGCAGCGCGTCGATATTCGCGCGCAGCTTTACTATCTCCTGCGCAAGCGCTTCCCGCGCTTTTTTACTCTGCGCGTAAAGCATCCCCAAAGGGCGCACTTCCGCGTTTGCACGCTCGCCCAGCAGCAGCCGCTGCTTATCCGCCTGCATCTGCGGCAAGAGCCGCTCCTGCGCTTCCCATTCGGCCTCTGCGCGGGCAAGCTGGTCTAACAGCCGCGCGTCCTCTGTGGCTGCGGCCAGCGCGATCTGCATTTGGGAAAGCTGCGCTTCCGCCTCCGCCAGCGATTTCTTCAGTTCGTTCTCTTTCTGTTCATCGGATTGCAGCAGGTCAAATAGTATGGAAAGAAACAGGCCCGCGTCTTCCGCCTGTATGGCTTCGAGCTGGGCGTAACCTGTGTCCTCCGCATCCGCGCGGACGGTGCGCATGGCCTGCTCCATGCTGCGCTTTTGCTCAAGAAAAGAAGCGTATTCCTTTTGGGCGCGGTCTTTGAGCAAAGTTTGCACGGCCTTAAAGCGCGCGGTGCCGAACACATCCCGGAATATCGCTTCCCGTTCACCGCTTTTTGCGAGCAGCAGCTTGCGGAATTCTCCCTGCGCGATCATGGCGATCTGGGAAAACTGGCTGCGGCTCAGGCCAAGAAGCTCGTGAAGCGCCGCGTTGACGGCGGTGGGGTTGGCGATGACCTTGCCGTCGGGCAGGGTAAGCGCGGCCTTGGGATTGGAGACGACTTCTTTTCCGGTGCGCGCGGATATCCTGCGGTAGCCGGGACTTCTCTTTATGGTATAGGTCTTGCCGCGCAGGGCGAACACGAATTCCACATAGGTTTCCAGTTCCGGCGGCGCGTACTGGCTGCGCAAAGAGTCCGCCGTCCGGGTTTCGCCGGAGGCTTCCCCGTAGAGCGCATAGGAGATACCGTCAAATATCGTCGTCTTGCCCGCGCCCGTATCCCCGCATACAAGGAACAGGTTGGAGGAAAGCGTGGAAAAATCCACATATTCCGTACCGGCGTAAGGGGCAAACGCGCACATGGTCAAATAGAGCGGTTTCACGCTTCCATGCCCCCTTCCGTCTCTTCCAGAAGCGTACGGAACAGCGTCAACTCGTCCAATGCGATCTCCTGGCCGTTTTGCAGCAGGTAAAACTCCATAAACTGTTCGACCGGGTCCTTGGCCGCGATAGGCTGAGGCGACCAATCGGGCGCCATATATTCCTGCCGGTTAGCATAGCTTAGGTGCATCAGGTTGGGGTAGCGTTCCCGTAGGCGCTGCATGGCGTTGGGAGCTTCCTCTTCCTCCGTCAGCAGCACGTGCAGATAATCCTCCGAGCCGTCTGCCTGCATCAGCTCCGCCATGGATGCGGTTACTTCCCGTAGGGGGTGCAGCGGGGGAACAGGCAGAAGTTCGGTTGTTACATCGTTTGTGCCAAGTTCAATGAGCGTCACTGATTTTTGCTGCGTGAGCTCGGAAAACGAATATTTGAGCGGCGACCCCGCGTAGCGTACCGTTCCGCTGCCCACGCGCTGCGCGCCGTGCAGGTGGCCTAACGCTACATAGGAGAACCCCGAAAATACCGAAGCGTCCACGCAGTCCAGCCCGCCGATTGAGGCGGTTTCCGAATCTGAGCGCAGCAGCGCTTCGCCGTTTGCGGAAACGAACTGATGCGCAACAAGCACGCTGCGGACGTTTTCTTCACGCGCAACGGTGGAGAGCGCCGCGCGCACGGCGTCCTCATGCGTATTGAGCTCCATATCCGGGAAAAAGGGACGGACTTCAAGGGGCCTCAGATACGGCAGCAGATAAACATCCACCGGGCCATGCCGGTCCTGCATCCGTACGCACGGGACCATGCCCGTGAACGTCCCGGCGATATATACGCCCGTCTTGTGCAAAATACGGCTCATAAACTGGAGCCTGTCCGCGGAATCATGATTGCCCGCAATCAAAAAGACCGCGGTTCCCTGCTGTTGGAGCGCGGTCAAAAAATCATCCAGCACCGCCACGGCGGCCTCGGAAGGGATCGGCTTGTCGAACACGTCCCCCGCGACGAGCACGGCGTCAACCCCGCGCTCTTTTGCAAGCGCCACAATGGCGGAAAGCGCGTACCGTTGGTCCTCCAGCAGGGAAAAGCCGAACAGCCGCCTGCCGATGTGCAGATCGGCGCAGTGCAACAGTCTCATATCATTCTCCCTGAAACAATATTGAGGGCTTTGCCCTCAAACACTCGAGGGTCCTAAGGCCCCATTTTGTAAACGCCCTAGAATAGGGCGTTTACAAAGAAAGGGATTCCCAAGGGACATGTCCCTTGGGTGGGAGCTCGAGGGCAAAGCCCCTCGAAAAAGTGCAACGGATATTTGGTAATATGCCAACGTTACCTTACGCCCTTACCCACAAAGGAAAGCGAAAGCGTGCCCGGCCCGCCGTGCGTGCCGATGACGGCACCCATCGTATAAATTCGGACAAGCAGCTCGGGGAAGCGGTCCTGTATGCTTTTTGCAAGGCCTTTCGCTTCTTCCATGCACTCCACCTGCGTGATGTGGACGTACTTGTGCGCAAGATCGATCTTCTCGCACAAAATCTCATACAGCCGCCGGATGGCGCCGCGCCGTCCCTTAATCTTTTCACGCGCCGCAGCCTTGCCCTCATCGTCGATATACATGACGGGTTTGATATGCAAAAGGCTTGCAACGGCGGCCGCAGCGCCGGAAACGCGCCCGCCGCGCCGCGCATAGGTAAGGTCCACAAGGGTGAACCACACCTGCAGGCTGTTTTTAATCTGCTCCAGCTTCTTGTAGCAGGCTTCGAGTGTCGTGCCGCTGTTCTTAAGTTCCACGGCTTCCTCCAACAGGAGGCTTTCCCCGCTGCTGGCAGCAAGCGAGTCCAAAATGAGGATCTCCCGCTCCGGGAAACGCGCCAGAAGCTCCTGGCGTGCAATATGGGCGCTGTTCACCGTGCCGGAAAGCCCGCTCGAAATGCCGATATAGAGCACGTCCTCACCCGATTCGAGTATGGGCGTCCACATTGCAAGAAAGCCCTCTTCCGTCACCTGGGAGGTGGTCGCCATCTTGCCATCGCGCATGGCCTGCATCAGCGTTTCTATGGTTTCAGGCCGCATATCGTCAATTAATTCCAGTTCCCCGATGTGTACGCGCAGCGGCGCAAAGGCAACATCGAGTTCCCGCATGCGTTCCGGGGTCAGATCCACTACGGAATCGGTCGTAATCCTGTACATGTATGCTCCTTTAACGTTTGATTTTGCATGAAAAAGCCGGTTCCCGGCATGCGGCAACCGGCATGAACAGTATCTTCTCTTTTATATTTTAAAGTCAGACCGTGCGCGGCGCGCCCATGAAGAACAGCGCAAGCGTACCCGGCCCGCTATGGGAGCCGATGACCGCGCCGATGGAATAGATGTTGACGGGAAGGTTCGGATACCCCTCCTGAATGAGCTGCTTTAGCTGCAGCGCATCCTCATAACAGTCCGCATGGCTGATATTCACAAACGGCGACGCCGACTGGTCGATCTTTTCCACCAGCAGTTCATAGAGGCGCTTGATCGCGCCGCGCCTGCCCTTGACCTTTTCGCGCGGGATGAGCTTGCCTTCGCTGTTCGTGTTGAGAACAGGCTTGATGCTCAAAAGCGAAGCAACCAGCGCCGCGGCGCCGGAAACGCGGCCGCCCCTGCGCAGGTAGACAAGATCGTCCACCGTGAACCAGTGGTGCACTTTCATTTTGCGGGTTTCGATTTCACGGTACAACTCGTCCAGGTCCATGCCGTTTTGTTTGAGCGCGACCGCGTGTTCCACGATCATCCCTTCGCCGGAGCTTGCGCACAGCGAGTCGATAATGAGAATCTTGCGTTCCGGGTACTTTTCCAAAAGTTGCTGCCTTGCAAGCACGGAACTGTTGACGGTGCCCGAAAGCGCGCTGGAAAACCCGATATAGAGAATGTCCTCTCCGTTTTGGAGGATCGGCGTCCATAGATCCACAAAACTTTCCACCGTAGCCTGGGAAGTGGTGGAAACCTTGCCCTGCCGCATGGCGTCATAGAGCATTTTCGCGGTCTTTTCCGTCATATCGTCCGTAATATCCTGGCCTTCCAAAAGGAAATGCAGGGCGACATACGGAATGTCCAGCTCGCGCAGGCGCGCGGGACTTAAGTCGACCGTGGAATCGGTTGTAATACGGTAGGACATCGGCAACCTCCTTTTGCTTGGGCTGCGGGGATACCCGGCCCCGGCCGCATGAAGACGGCCTTTTCTAACATTTTAGCCCCTGCTACCTATAAAAGCAAGACGGCGCAATGTGATATTGGCGTGACATTTGCCCGAAAAGTACGGACGCCGTACGGGTTTTTCACAGGACGAACGCAAAATGCGCCGCCGTAAAGAACTGTATTTGCCGCCTGATCACCGCCACGCTACTGCGCCCGGTGAAAAAGCGTGCGAATGATATCACATTTTGGGCCCGGTAAAATGCTTGACAGCTTGGGCGTTTTTCCACTATACTTATACAGGCAATGGGCGAAACCGCCCCAAAATAGGGCGTTTGCTCCATATTTTGTGAGTATTTGCCGGGTAGTATACTACATCTGGTAAACTCGCCCGGTTTACCATCCATAGAAAAGAGGTGCAAAGCAATGTTCATGACGTACCAGCCCAAAAAGAGGCAGCGCAGCAAGGTCCATGGTTTCCGTAAGCGTATGAAGACCGCCGATGGCCGCAATGTATTGAAGCGCAGGCGTTTGAAGGGCAGAAAGCGCCTGAGCGCGTAACCCATGCAGGCGTGCCTGCTGCAGCGCCGGGGGCGCTGGGCCACAGATTTGGAGGCGGGCGTCCGGTCCGCCTGTTCTTATTTGTGGGACTTAGGCAATGCACACCGTTTGTAGGAAAAACCGGGCGTATGCCCGGCCGCAGCTTACTGACAAGCCTTGTCCTTTAGAAAAATCCGCTGATAAAGGCCGCAGGACTTTTGTCGGCGGCTAAAAAGCCGGGTTATGCCCGGCTTAGGTCGTTTATCCGTAAACCACATTGGCGTCACCCGTACCGCCCTAACCGAAAGGGCGATCGTAAGGTCTTGCCGGAAGGGCGCTTAGATTGAAACGCTTGTACTCGCTTAAAAAAAACAGGGATTTTCAGTTTACGTACCGCGTAGGAAAATCCGTGGGCTGCCGATTGTTCACGCTCATCTATGTGCGTGACCGCCGCAAGCCGAGAAAGCCGAAGAGCAGCGCTTTGCAGGCGGAAGCACATGTACGGGTGGGCTTTTCCGTAAGCAAAAAGGTTGGCAACAGCGTGCAGCGCAACCGTGTCAAGCGTAGATTGCGCGAGGCGCTTTCCCCCTATCTTCAAGAAATCTGTCCCGGACACAACCTGATATTTATCGCAAGGCCGGGTATGCTGGACGAGCCGTTTTTGAGTGTAAGGCAGACGGTACTGCAGATGCTCAAAAAGGCGGAGCTGTATAAACCTGCAAAGGCCCTTCGGGCGGAGCCGGAAGCGGCCTCTAAGGGGGCGGATGTCCTGTGAAACGGGTGCTCCTGTTCCTTCTGAAACTTTATAAAAAATATGTTTCTCCGGGTTTGCCCCAAAACCGCTGCAAATACCTGCCGACCTGCTCCGAGTATGCCTACGGTGCGATCGAAAAACACGGCGCGTTGCGCGGAAGCCTGCTTGCCATATGGCGCTTGCTTCGCTGCAATCCGTTTTCAAAGGGCGGGTATGATCCCGTCCCATAAATGGACAAGGTCTACTGTTTCTTTTTGTTCTGCTACATTTCCCCACATGGGGCATGCCGCCATCGGGCATGCAAGGCGTCGTACCGGCGCGCCCGGGGAGCCATGACCACTACAAGATTCGCTTGAAGGAGGACACGCACTTGCAAGGAGATTTCTTTTTAACTACATGGATTTTAATGGCGATGCGGTGGCTTTACGAAAATGTCACCGTAGAGAGCGTCTTCTGGACGATTTTGATCAGCACCATCGTCATCCGCGGCATTACGGTATTTGGGGATATCCAGTCCCGCAAATCCAGCATGAAGATGCAGGTGATCCAGCCGGACATCGACAGGCTCAAGCGCAAATACGCAAACGATCCGCAGAAGCTCCAGCAGGCGCAGTCCAAGCTGATGAAGGAGCGGGGCGTGAGCATGTGGGGCGGCTGCCTGCCCATGCTCATGATGATGCCGCTGTTCTTCTGCTTTATCGCGGCGTTCCGTTTCTGGGGCTACGAGCAGATGATCAAGGTGCTGTTGCAGCTGCATGAAACCGGCAATTCGACACTGTTCCAAAACTTTAATTTCCTGTGGGTGCACAACATCTGGCAGCCGGACAACGGCATGAAAGAAGTTGTCATGAGCGCCAAGGAGTTTTTGGCTATCCCCAACCTGCAGAACCTCATTTTCTTCCAGGAGCACCCCGAGGCGTTAAAGGCGTTCCAGCAGCTTGGACTCATTATTGCGGACCCGAAGAATATTCCGCAGGCTTCGATCGATACTTATAATAACCTGGTTGCGCCCTTGGTCGCGCAGTACCAGAACGTGTATAACGGCTGGTTCATCTGGCCCATCCTTGCGGGCGGCACCACATTCCTTTCGAGCTGGATCATGCAGAAGAACCAGCCCAAGCCCGCCGTACAGGATAACGGCCAGCCCAGCGCCGCCGCGCAGGCGCAGAGCACCAACAAGGCCATGCTCTACATCATGCCCGCTATGTCCGTATTCTTCTGTCTTACCAGCAATACGGCGTTTGCAATCTACTGGACGATCAGCAACGTGGTATCCACGTTTACCAACATGCTTGTGAACCGGAAGTTTGCAAAAGAACTCGCAGCGTCAAAACCGGAGGAGGGAAATTCATGAAAAGCGGAGAATTCACCGGCCGCTCCATTGATGAAGCTGTTTTCCACGGCCTGCAGGAACTGGGCCTTTCCATCGACGAAGTCGCCATTGAAACATTGCAGAACGAAAGCAAGGGTCTCTTTGGCATCGGCGCGAAGCTTGCCCGCGTGCGGCTGACCGAACGCCGGCAGGAGGATGAAGCCCCCGCGCACAAGCCCCGCGTTCTTTCCGAAGAACGGGAACAAAAGCCCGACCGCCCGCGTGAACAGCGCGAGAATAGGCCGCAGGGCGGGGAGCGCCGGGAAGGCCGGCCCAATGGAGACCAGCCCAGGCGCGACTACAGGCCCGGCGAAGGCCGCCGCGAGGATCGCCCGCAGAAGCGGGAAGAGCCCCGCAAGCCGGCAGAACCCCCTGTGGAGGAGTATGCGTATAGCGCGGAGGTTGCAAAAAATCACCCCGCCGGCCAATTCCTGACGGGGCTACTCGGCCATATGGGCGTGGAAGCGGATGTGCGCGCCGCCGAAGTGGAAAACGGCGTTCGCCTGTCCATTGATAGTAGAACTAAGGGCCTTTTGATCGGCCGCCGCGGAGAAACGCTCGACGCCATGCAGTACCTGACCTCGCTGGTCGTCAACCGCACCCGCAAGCAGGAAAAGTATTTGCGTGTCACGCTCGATACCGAAGATTACCGCAGCAAGCGGGAGGATACGCTTGTGCGCCTTGCCCGCAGGCAGGCAGCCCGGGTCAAGTCCACCGGACGACCGATTGCGATGGAGCCTATGAATCCCTACGAGCGCCGGGTGCTCCACGCTTCTTTGCAGAATAACCCGTATGTGACCACGCACAGCGAGGGCGAAGAACCCAACCGCCGCGTCGTGATCACGCCCAAGAAGTAAGAAACAACAGCAAGCGCCCCGTGCATGAATCGCACGGGGCGCTTTCGCGTGTTAGAAAAAACTGTTGAGGTTTCAAGGTATCGGCGCTTTTGTGCGCCGCGTCCACAGCGGGAGACACCTCGGACACTAGGCCCGCGGGCCATCGCGATAGTTTTTTGCTTTGGGAAACTACGTTTCTCAACGCCCTTCCTTGGAAACGCCCGTACCCAGGGGGCAAGGGGGACGCAGCTAAGCGCCGCCTGTGGCGGATAAGCGAGGCGCAGTCCCAGTGAGCAAAGGAGCACAGAATATTCTGTGCGACTATTGCGAACTGTGGATCGAAGCCCTCCCGCTATACAATAAAAAAATCTATCGTCGCCGCCGCAGGGGGCGATACCATTGGGATAGTATCAACCCTGCTCCGCCGCAGCCTCCAGCGCCGCCTGCTTCTTTTCCCTCTTTATCATGCCGACGCTGAACAGGATCAGCCCGGCCCAGATGAACGCGAAGCTTACGGCTTTTGCAACACTGAACGGTTCGCCCATGATCGCTACGCCGAGTATCAGCATCAGGGTGGGGCAGACGTACTGCAAAAAGCCCATCGTAATAAAAGGCAGGCCGTTGACGCCCTGCGTGTACATGATGAGCGGCGCAGCCGTCACAATGCCCGCCAGCAGCAAAAAGACAAACTGCAGCGGCGTCGCCGTTGCAATTGCCGCGGAGGTCTGCGGGGAGAGGAGGAGAAAGAGCAGCGCCGCGGGAAAGAGGACGATCGTTTCCACCGCGATGCTGACGGTCCCGTCCACATGCGCAAACTTCTTGAACATGCCGTAGAGCGCAAAGGACACGGCAAGCGTGATGGCGATATACGGGAACGCGCCGTACTGCAGCGTGGTCAAAAGCACGCCCGCAGCCGCAAGCAGCAGCGCAACCAATTCCATCTTGCCGCAGCGTTCCTTGAATATGAGCGAGCCGAACAGGAATACCACCAACGGGTTCATGTAATACCCCAGGCTGGAGTCCGTCACATGCCCCGCGCTCACGGCCCAGATATACACGCCCCAGTTGACGGTGACGGTAAGCGCCGCGGGGATGAGGAACTTCATCAACTGCTTGTTCCGCATGACCGCCCAAAGCTCACCTAAGCGCCCCGTCACAAACAAAAGCAGCGTGGTGCAGACGGCGGACATCACGATGCGGCAGCAGAGGATGACGATGGGATCGATGCCCGAAAGCGCGTGCCAGTAAAGCGGCAGAACGCCCCAGATCACGTAGCCTGCAAGCACCATCAGCAGGCTTTTTTTGTTTTTCATGGGGAAAATCCTTTCTTAAACTTGCCGCTTGCGGCGAAATTGGCGCAAGCGGCAAATGATATACGGCGTTTGAGTGGATGTTCTATTCTAACACAACCGCCGCGTTTTGTGGTATACTCTCTTTTGCGGCAAGGACAAGCCGCGCTTCGTTCGCGCGCACGCTCTTACGCAAAAAGCGCATATACTAAACCGAAAATACAGGAAAGGACCGACCCCATGCAGCATACGGCAGTGTTTACCGGAGGCGGCTCCGCCGGACATGTCACCCCCAACCTTGCGCTGATGCGCGTTTTGAAAGAGGAGGGGTATACGATCCATTACATCGGCACCAAAGCGGGAATCGAGCGCGGGCTGGTGGAGGCGGAGGGCGTACCCTACCACTGCATCAGCGCCGGAAAACTGCGGCGGTATTTTAGCCTGGAGAACGTGGCGGATGTGTTTCGCGTGCTTCGCGGCATCGGCCAGTCCCGCAGGCTGATTAAAAAGTTGAAGCCGGACGTCGTGTTCTCAAAAGGCGGCTTTGTCTCCGTGCCCGTGGTGGTGGGCGCAAGGAAGCTGACGAATATCGTGGTGCATGAGTCGGACTATACGCCGGGCCTTTCTAACCGCATCGCCAACAGATACGCAACCACCGTATGCGTCACGTTTGAGGATACGCTCTCCCATGTCGGGCCAAAGGGCGTGTTTACCGGCACGCCCATCCGCAAAGAGCTTTATGAAGGCGTGCCCGCACAAGGCCGCGCGTTCACCGGATTATCCGGCTCCAAACCCGTGCTGCTGATGATGGGCGGGAGCCTGGGCGCGCAGGCTGTGAACGACGCCTTGCGCGAAGCGCTGCCCGAGCTTTTAAAAACATTCGATATCATCCACTTATGCGGCAAGGACAAAATATCCCAGGCGCACGCGCAGCCGGGGTATCTGCAGTATGAGTATATTTCAAAGGAGCTGCCCGATCTTTTCGCCGTGGCGGATATCGTGCTTTCCCGCGCGGGCGCAAACGCCGTGTTTGAATTCCTCGCGCTCAAAAAGCCCGCGCTGCTCGTTCCGCTGCCCAAATCCGCCAGCCGGGGCGATCAGATTTTGAACGCCAACTATTTTGGGAAAAAGGGCTACGCCGCGGTGCTGGAGCAGGAGCAGATGACGCCGCAGACGCTTGCAAAAGCCTTGCTTTCCCTGTACAACGACCGTGCGCGGTATGTGGAGGCCATGTCAAAGGCCCCCAACGCGGACGGCACCGAAGCGGTATTGGGCGTCATCCGCCGCGCGGCGGAGAACAAACGATGAAGCGGCAGGACCAGTCCGCGCCGGATCAAAAGGCGCTGGATCTCGAGATCAATGCCGCAAACGGGCCGGACCCCGCGGCGGCATTGAGCGCGCTTGTCGCCGCCGCCAAGAAGGAAGCGGCCCGCAACTATATCGGCGCCGCTTTAGGAAGGGACAAGCTGTATAACGCGTTGCAGCATACGGACCCCAAGGCGCGCAAAAACGCCGCCCGTTTGTTGGGGGCGTTGGGAAAGCGGCAGGATGAGCCCGCGCTGATTGCCGCCCTGCAATCGGAAACCACGCGCTTTGTACGCCCTTCCATGCTGCTTGCGCTGGGCGCTTTGGGCGGGGAGGAGGCGCGCGCCTATCTCAATGCTTTGCCCGAGCCTATAGCCAACAGCCCGGAGGAAGAGAAGCACGCGCGGGAGGAAGCGGAGGCGCTGCGCCGTGCGCGTGTCAGCCTGATGCAGATCGCGTCCCATCCGTTCAAGGGCTTTATAAAACCCCATCATGCGGTAGTGCTTGCCCCCGCCGGCTTTGCACCGCTGCTGCAGCAGGAACTAAAGGCGCTTTCTATTCCCGCCCGTCCGGCGGGGGAGGACGTGCTTTCCATTACCGTGCAGGAGATGGATGCACTTTTCCGCGCCCGCTGCTTTGCGGAGCTCCTGTTCTCGCTTGCGGAGGGACTTTCTGCGGACCCGGCCCTGGTGGCAAACGCTGTGCGGGAGCCGTTCGTTTCCCTGCTGCGGGACGGGCTTTCGGGCCCGGAGCCGTATCCCTACCGTGTGGAGTGCCCCGCCATCGAGAATCGCGCCGCATTTATTTCCGCACTCGCAGCAGAGCTTGACAAGGAATCGCTTCTCAACAGCGCTTCGCAGTACGATGCGGAGCTTCGTCTGCTGCCGCAGCAGAACGGAACGATTAATGCCTACTGCAAGCTTTACACCTTGGGAGACCCGCGCTTTTCCTACCGTAAACGCGCCCTGCCCGCTTCCATGCACCCGGCCACCGCCGCCTGCGTGGCGCGTTATGCCTCCGGTTTCCTCGGGAAAAAGGAAGACATACAGGTGCTCGATCCTTTCTGCGGCAGCGGTACGCTGCTGATCGAATGGGCAAAGCGCTCGCCCAAAAGCACGCTGACAGGAGTCGATATCGCTTACAGCGCGCTCGAAATCGCAAAGGAAAACATGCGGGCGGCAAATGTTCGCGCGGGATTGGTCCATAAGGATAGCACCGCGTTTGTCCCCCGCGCGCCGTATGATCTTATTCTCAGCAATCTGCCTTTTGGCAACCGTGTAGGGACGCACCAGGACAACGAGCGCCTGTACGCGAAGCTGTGCGCCATGCTTCCGGAATGGCTCGCACCCGGCGGCGTCGCCGTGCTCTACACCATGGAATATACGCTCTTGCACCGCTGCCTTTCAAAGCAAAAAGGCCTCCGCCGTATCGGTGAAACGCGCACCGCCGCCGGAGGGCTGCTGCCCTGGGTAGTTGTGGTGGGCAAAGCCGAATGATCCGATGCAAGAGGAAGGAGGCGGGCCATGCTCAACGTTGCACCCACACAACTGCCGGAAGTGCTTGTTTTGGAATACGCGCTGACCACGGAAAGCAGGGGCTTCTCCCACGCTACTTTTTCGAAAAGCGAATTGCATGTAGCCGGTATTGTAATGGATGTTGTGGAGGAAAACGTATATTGCCCCCGAAAGGCAGGGACGCTGTACGGTATTCATTTTCAGAACGATCCGTTTGCACAAGGCAAGCTTCTGTACTGCATCCAAGGACATGGGCTGGATTTTGCGGTCGATTTGAGGAAAGACTCCCCAACCTATAAACAATGGGTCTGTGTGGAACTTTCTGCGGAAAACCGGAAACAGATCTATATTCCCAAGGGCTTTGGCCATGCCTTTTTGTCGCTGCAGGATGATACAAAAGTTGTCATGCGCATCGACCGCTGCTTTGATCCGGCATATGCACGGGCCATCGCATGGAATGATCCTGATTTGGCCATTGATTTTCCCATAAAGAATCCTGTCCTTGCTCAGCACGATATCAAAGCGCCGTTGCTGCGGGACAGCGATTGTAATTTGCAAAAATAAAAAAGGGGCGGACAGCCCCTTTGTATTTCAAACCTACTCCTTCGCGTTCCGCCGCACGCGGATAAACACGTCCACGCCATCAGGCGCGTCGGTCTGCTCCACGTCCACCTGCATACCAAGGTCGCTTAATTGCTTCACCGCGGCGTTGATGGAGTTCAAAAACAGCCGGTAATCCCGCATATACCGCAATATCTTAGGCCGGGGCGCAGCGCCGTCCTTTTTTTCGTCGAACATGCGGTTGAGCGTCTTTTCCACCAGCTTTTCGGTGTCCTTGACGGAAAGCGCTTTCGATTTGACCTTTTCAATAACCTGCAGCTGCGCTTCGTCGTCCTTGAGGCGCAAGAGCGCCCGCGCGTGCCGCTCGGTCATGCGCGCTTCCGTCATGGCGTCCTTGACTTCGGGGGAAAGCCGCAATACCCTTAGCTTGTTCGCTACGGCGGATTGGCTCTTGCCCAGGCGCACCGCAAGTTCTTCCTGCGTCAACCCGTAGGTGGCGATCAGCTGCGCGTAGCACTCCGCCTCTTCCAGGTAATGCAGGTTTTCGCGCTGGAGGTTTTCAATGAGCGCCACCATGGCGCTTTCCTGTTCCACCATCGCGTCCTCCACAATGCAGGGCACTTCTGTCATGCCCAGCAGCTTGCAGGCCCGCAGGCGGCGTTCTCCCGCCACCAGCTCGTATCCGGTTGCCGTCTTGCGCACCACCATCGGCTGGATCAATCCAACCTGCTTGATGGAGTCGGCAAGCTCCGTAAGCGCTTCGTCGTCAAATGTTTTGCGGGGCTGGTTGGGGTTGGGGCGTATTTCCTCGATGGGCAGGCGCATCAGCTTTTTGCCATCCGCACCCGGCAACGCTACGGAAACCGCCTGTCCTTTTTGCCCGGCGTCCTCGCTGCGCTTGTCCTTTAAAAAATCGAAAACGGCCATACTGCTCCCTCCTGATGCATCTTTCGGCGCGGCTTATTCATCTCCTGCCCCGTTTACAAACAAAGTGCGATTTCCCTTCTGTTCGCGCAAATTCGCGTCCTATCGGGCACAAAAGGCAGGAATGGTGCGTATTCCACTTGGATGTGCTGTTAAGGCGTATCTGTTCAGCTTTAGAAGCTATAACGGTTTTCTTGCGGCCTCTCCGGCCTTTCTGGGGTAAGCCCGGGGCGTAGGAGCTGTTTTTTGGGCTAAAACGAGCGCCCGCTCGCCGTAGGGCATGGAAAAAGGAACGACGCTGAGCGAAAGACCGAGAATCTTCGCCGCATTCCCTGCAGACTCTATCTCTTCCTCCGCATTTTTGCCCTTGTAGCAGATGGAAACGCCGCCCACTTTCAAAAACGGGGCGGTCAGCTCCAGCAGTACGGGCAGCGGCGCCACCGCGCGGGAAAGGGCGATATCATAGCGCTCGCGGTGGGGCGCTCCTTTTGCGGCGTCCTCCGCGCGGGCATGCACGCATTGCGCGTGGAGATGCAGCTCATGTAGCGTATCCTGTAAAAACTGTACGCGCTTGTTGAGGCTGTCCAATAGCGTCATATTGAGGTCCGGCCGGGCGATGAGCAGCGGGATGCCGGGGAAGCCCGCACCGGTGCCCACGTCGATACAGCGCGCGAATTGCTGCAGATGGGGGAGGGCGAGGAGCGAATCCACAAAGTGCTTGTCCGCGGCGTCCTCGGGGCTGACGATGGCGGTGAGGTTCATTTTTTCATTGCCCTTTACAAGCAATTCAAAATAGAGCGCAAGTTGTTCGCGCTGCATATCGGTGAGACTGGGCAGCTTTTCTTTGAGCAGCGTCAGCATGCGTTGGCCTCCCGCGCTTTTTTCCATACCAGCAGCACGGCGATATCCGCGGGCGAAACCCCGGGGATGCGCGCCGCCTGGCCGATATTTTGCGGCTTTCTGTTCTGGAGCTTCTGCCGTGCTTCGATCCGGAGCCCGGATATGGAAAGGTAATCCGCGTCCTGCGGAAGCATTGCGTCCTCAAGCGTACGCATGCGTTCTACCTGCGCGTGCTGTTTGTCAATATAGCCGTCATACCGGGCGCAAAGCTCCACCTGCTCCAGGACGTCCGGCGCAAGCGGGGGCAGCGTGTCATAGAGTGCCATGAGCTCCGTATAGCGGATATCCCGGCGCTTTAACAGGTCAAAGAGCGGGATGCCGGTTTTGGCGGCCGGTTCGCCCTTTTCCTGCAAGTAGGCGTTAAGGCGTTCGTCCGGCGGGGCGATGCGTTTGAGCGCTTCCATGGCGCGGGCAATGCCTGCCTGCTTTTTCATCAGCGCGTCATACCGCGCTTCGCTGATGAGCCCGGTCCGCTTAGAAAGCTCGGTGAGCCGCATGTCTGCGTTGTCCTGCCTGAGCAGCAGGCGGTATTCCGCGCGGGAGGTCATCATGCGGTAGGGTTCGTCTACGCCCTTGGTGGTCAAGTCGTCTACCAGCACGCCGATGTACGCGTCCGCCCGCGTTAAAACAAGCGGCGCTTCGTTGCCAAGATACAGCCCCGCGTTGATGGCGGCATACAGCCCTTGGGCCGCCGCTTCTTCATACCCGGAAGTGCCGTTGATCTGCCCGGCAAAGTACAGCCCGGGAATGCCTTTCGTGCAAAGGCATGCGTCAAGCGCCGTCGGGTCGATGCAGTCGTATTCTATGGCGTAGCCGGGGCGCGTCATTTCGCAGCGTGTAAGCCCCTCTATGGTGCGCAGCATCATAAGCTGCACGTCGGCGGGCAGGGACGTGCTCATGCCCTGCACATAGATTTCGTTGGTAAAGCGCCCTTCCGGCTCAACAAAAATCTGGTGGCGCTCTTTGTCCGCAAAGCGGACGACTTTATCCTCTATGGAGGGGCAGTACCGTGCGCCCGTCCCCTTGATTTCGCCCGCATACATGGGCGAGCGGTAAAGGTTATTCCGGATGACGGCGTGCGTCGCCTCGTTGGTATAGGTCAGGTAACAGGGCGTCTGGGTAAAATCCCGCTGCGGCGTCAAGAACGAGAACGCGGGCATGGGCACGTCGCCTTCCTGGATCTGCATCTTATGGTAATCGAGGCTCCTGCCGTTGAGGCGCGCGGGCGTGCCTGTCTTGAACCGGCGCAGCGTAAAGCCAAGCCCGGTTAAGGCGCCGGAAAGGCCGGTTGCGCGCATGAGCCCCGCGGGGCCGCTTTCCTGCTGCCATTCGCCGATGAGGATGCGGCTTTTTAAGTAGACCCCCGTGCAGACAACCACGGCCCGGCAATGTATTTTTGCGCCTCCGGCTGTGAGGATGCCCGTGACGCTTCCGTTTTCAGTCAAAATCTCGCTGCATTCGCCCTGCATCAGTGTGAGGTGTTCCGCTTCTTCGAGCGTGCGCTTCATGCGCTCATGGTAACGGCGTTTGTCCATCTGCGCGCGCAGGGAATGCACCGCGGGCCCTTTGCCCAGGTTGAGCATGCGGATCTGGATGAGCGTATCGTCCGCGGCAAGGCCCATTTCGCCGCCCAGCGCGTCAAGCTCCCGCACCAGATGCCCCTTGCTGGTTCCGCCTATGGCGGGGTTGCAGGGCATCAGGCCGATGCTGTCCAAATTTAACGTAAGCAGGAGCGTGGAGCGGCCCATGCGCGCAAGCGCAAGCGCGGCTTCGCAGCCCGCGTGCCCGCCGCCGATCACGACGGCGTCGTATCTGCCCGCTTCAAAAACCATGCGCTCTCACCTCCTGATCCGTTCATTGTTTATACATAAGAAAAAGCACAGCAATGAGTATAGCAGAAAGAGGGCGGTTTCACAAGGAATATCCCGCGGCGCGCCGGCCTCTTTCTGATGGGAACGCCCACGCAATTCCTGTAAAGTGCTGGGCAATTTTCCGCCGGCCTGGGCACATTGACAATTGAATAACGTCACACTATAATGTTGCATATAGGGCGTCGGGAACGTTTGCGGAGCAACCGCGACCGCTGTGGCTGGTCCACGGCATGCTTGTCGATTACCCGGCGCATTAGCTGTTGCAGACCTGGCTGCTGTCATGCATAGGCGCAACCCTGCGCATGGCATGGTCTGAATGCCCGTTGAACGTTGCCCCTGCGCCGCCCGCGCCGTATGGCCCGGGCGGTGCAACCGTTTTTGGGGATTTACATTGTCGCATGAATATGCTACTTTTTCCCCAACTACCCCAAAAAGTGGAGGATATGATGCGTACAAGCGGTATTTTATTGCATATCACCTCGCTTCCTTCGCCCTACGGCATCGGCACGCTGGGGGAGGAAGCATACCGCTTTGCGGAGTTTTTACATAAGGCCGGGCAGCGCTATTGGCAGATGCTGCCTACCGGCCCCACCAGTTATGGGGATTCTCCCTATCAATCCTTTTCGGCGTTTGCGGGCAACCCGTATTTTATTGATTTGCCGCTGCTCGTTTCGGATGGGCTGCTTACGCAGGAGGAAGTGGAAGAGCCGTTCTGGGGGGAAGACCCCGCGCAGGTAGACTACAGCGCGGTGTACGAAGCGCGTCTTGCGCTTTTAAAAAAGGCGTATGCGCGCGGCTACGCGAGAGATTTGGAGCAGCTTTCAGCGTTTGAAGCGGAGCAAGCCTTCTGGCTGCCGGATTACGCCCTGTTTATGGCGCTCAAATCCCAGTTTGCGATGCGCGCATGGGCGGAATGGCCGGAGGATATCTGCCTGCGGGAAGAGGAAGCGCTCGCTCAATACCGGGACCTTTTGCAGGAAGAGATCCGGTTTTATTCGTATGTGCAGCTCCTGTTCTTCCGGCAGTGGAAGGCATTTAGAAACCATTGCGCGGCACTGGATCTTTTACTCATCGGCGATCTTCCCATCTATGTCGCGCTCGATTCCGCGGACGTCTGGGCCAACCCGGAGCTGTTCCTGCTGGATGAAGCGCGCAGGCCCACCCATGTGGCCGGCGTGCCGCCGGATTATTTTTCATCGGACGGCCAGCTTTGGGGCAACCCGCTTTACAATTGGGCGTGCATGGAGCAGGACGGCTTTGCGTGGTGGATGCGACGCATCGCCGCAAGTGCCGGGCTCTTTGACGTCATCCGCATCGATCACTTCCGGGGCTTCTCCAGCTACTGGAGCGTACCCTGCGGGGAGAGCACCGCGAAAAACGGCATATGGCGCAAAGGCCCCGGCCATGCGTTTATCGATGCGCTCAAGCTCAATTTTCCCGCACTGCCCGTCATTGCGGAGGATCTTGGCATCCTGACGCAGGACGTCTATGACTTGATGGAGTACGCGGGCTATCCCGGCATGCGTGTGCTGCAGTTCGCGTTCGATGCGTTGTGCGAGCACTGCTACCAGCCCCATACCTACCCCGTTTCCTGCGTCTGTTACACCGGCACGCACGATAACGACACCGTCATGGGCTGGCTGAAAAACGGCGATCCCGAGGCCGTAGGCTATGCCGCGGAATATCTCGGGCTCAATTCGTCCGAAGGGCTTAATTGGGGTTTTTTGCGCGGCGGCATGTCCTCCGTGGCGGAACTGTTCATCGCCCAGATGCAGGACTACCTGGGCCTAGGCAGTTCGGCGCGCATGAACACGCCCAGCACCACCGGCTGCAACTGGTGCTGGCGGATGCTGCCCAATATGGCAAGCGACGCGCTGGCGGAAAAAATCAGGCATATGACGAAAATGTACGGGAGATAAAGACGTTCAGCTATCGCGATAGAAATCGATCATAAAAAAGCCGGGAACTATCCCGGCTCAGGTTGTAAATCCACTTGAGGTTTCAAGGTATAGGCGCTTTAGCGCCCGTGCTCGGGGGGGCGCGGGGGGCGAAGCCCTCCCGCTATTAAATAAAATAAACTATCGTCGCCGCCGTAGGCGGCGATACTTTTGACAGGCTCAGCCGGGAACTATCCCGGCTTTAAAATTAAGTCTCCATGTAACGAAATCCCTTCTTTCCTGTCTAATAATAAAGGACCAATGAAGATCAAAGATTGTAATGCTGAACAATCAAATGTTTTAAAGGATGGAAAGCCATGAAGAACTCTTTCCACAAAGACGTAGAGCTTCTGTATCGGCAATATTATGGAGATGTATTTCGCTATGTTTCACTCATTCATTATGTGTCTTCTGATATAGAGGATATTGTTCAAAATACGTTTCTAAAGGCAATGCGGGGAATTGCGGGTTTCAGGGGGGATAGCAGCATACGAACCTGGTTGTTTACAATAGCAAGGAATGAAAGCATTCATTGTTCAAAAAAGAAGCGGGGGAATATGCCGATTGACAATATGGTGCATTTAAACTGCGGCGTCAATATTGATGAGGCCGTATGCAATAAAGAGGCAGTGGACACGATTTTCAAATATATGAAGCGTTGCGACGAACCCAAGCGAAGCCTGCTTGCACTAAGGCTGATAGGAGAACAGTCTTTTGTTGAAATAGGGAAGATACTTGGTAAAAGCGATACATGGTGTAGAGTGACCTTTATGCGGGCAAAAAACGAAATCATCAGTAAATTGGAGGAGCTTGATACTTATGAATAAAGAAGATTGCGGCATCATACAGGATTTGCTTCCAAGCTACATAGAGGGTCTGACTACAGATAGAACCAATCGCTTTATTCAAGAGCACATCGGCAATTGTGCGGATTGTAAAAAAGCAGCGGAAGGGATGGCAAGAAACATTGAAGTAGTGGCTTCTGTGGAAAGGCCAAATAAAAAACTGATGTTTTATATATACGGCATTCGCGCATGGTATTTTTTGTGCCCGTTCCTTGCGTTTGTATTCTACTATTTTAGCCTTGGGACGGCATTGCATTTGTATGAAGGGCTGCTGGGGCTTTTTAGCGCTGTATGTATCGCATCCCAATTCTTTTCGGGCTTAAGTTATGGATTTGACTATGAGCAACTTCAATTGAAGAACGAGGCGGAGCAGCGTGAAAAAAGAAAATTTGGGAAATTCTATACAAGCCCATTGCTTTTGTGCTTACCCTGTATCCTCACGATCGGCCTGATCGAAATACCGAAATTTATTTAGTTTCTATGAAGTGTTACTTTAAAAGGTCCGGCTCTGTTTTGTATTGTACAAACGGTTTAAAAGTTAAAAGATTATGAATAGGGCATAGGCGGCTTCCTCACGAATAGGATGGAAACTGGAGGTGGTGGAAATGATTGGCGGAAAAATCCGTTTGAACCGTCTGGCCGCTTTGATTGCGGCCGTTATTGGTCTGGGTCTTCTTTTATGCCCGCTCGCGCCGACAGAGGCGGCAATTGCGAAGGAACAGGAAGTATTCACGGTCGATCCCGGCTTGCCCGCTGCGAAGGAGCTTCCTTCCATTGAAGCTGCGGGTATCCGCTTAAACGGAAGCGGGCCCAAAGTGCTGATATACCACACCCATACCAGCGAGGCGTATTCCGATACGAAGGATGCCGACTGGAGGACGGACGATACAGAGAAGAATATCATCGCGGTCGGCAAGGCGCTTGCCGAAGCGTTAACAGAATACGGGATCGAGGTAATCCACGACGAAACGGACCATGAAAAGCCGGATTTGCCTGCTTCCTACACCCGCTCGCTTGTTACAATGGAACAGTACAAAGAGAAGTATCCTTCAATTGAACTTTTCATCGACGTCCATCGCGACGCGGGAGTAGACAATGAAACCGTTGTGATAGACGGTAAAAAAGCGGCGCAGCTTTTGTTTGTCGTGGGAACGGGCGAAAAGGCGGATGAAAAGCCGGATTACAAAGGCAATTTTGCCCTTGCAAAGGCGGTGTTTGAGCAGTTAAGCGCCGTTCATCCTGATCTGGTCCGTCCGATACGGGTGAAAGCGGGGCGCTACAACCAGCATGCCGATCATTCTTTGTTCGTGGAAGTCGGCAACAATATGAACACGCTCGAAGAGGCACTGAACGCTACGCAACATCTTGCGGAAGCGATTGAAAAGGTCGTCCAAACAGACTGATTTCTTTTTATCCTAACCGACCGCATTGTTACAAATAAAGCCCGGAGAAGATCCTCCGGGCTTTGGCGTTCATCAAATTATTCCGCACCAGCCACCACGACCTGCACGTCGTGTTTTTCCGCTTCCTGCAGGAGTTCGGCCGAGGGCTTAGCATCCGTCACCAGCACGTCGATATCCGCAAGCGTGGCGAACGTAAAGGGAAGCGAACGGCCTATTTTACTGTGATCCATCAGCATGACGACGCGGGCGGCCTTTTCAATCACCTTGCGCTTGAGCTGCCGCTCGCTGAAGCTGCCTGAGGTGAACCCGCCGCTGAGCGAATAGCCCGAAGTGGCCATCAGCGCCGTGTCGATGTTCACCTGATCGATAAACGCTTCGGCCTGCGGGCCGGAAAACGACAGCGTGTTGCCGCTAATCTGCCCGCCCACGGAAATGAAGTTGCAGCTGCGCCTTTGTGAAAGCTCAATCGCGATGTTTGCGCCGCTCGTGATAATGGTGTAGTGCTGGTCGGGCAGGAGCTTCGCCACCCCCATTAAGGTGCTGCCCGCGTCCATATACACGGCGTGGCTTGTCTGCACAAACTGCACCGCCGCGCGGGAGATGGCCCGTTTTTCCACCGTATGCTCCTGCGCGCGCTGGCTGTAAAGGCCTTCGATATCGGGCTGGATGGAACGCATGGAGATCGCGCCCCCGCGCGTGCGGCGGACGGAGCCTTCCTGTTCCAAATAGTTGAGATCCCTCCAGAGCGTCATGCTTGAGCAGCCGCCGCAAAGCTCCAGAAGCTCCGCAACGGTGGCCTCGCCGTGGATATCGATATAATCCCGTATCTGCGCCCGGCGTTCGTTGAGCATGGTCTTCCTCCATCCGGTTCAATCTATCCATAGTATACGCCAGATGATGGAACATAACAAGCAATATGTTATCAAATTAACAGGTTTTGTTTACTACAAGCGACTTTATATCATCGGCAAGCGGGTCACAGTCGGTTACGCATGCCGTATGGAAGCGCCGAACGGCAGCAGCGCGAGCCGCGCAAGCTTGAAGCACTGCAGCCCAAACGGGATGCCCACGATGGTAATACAGAAGACGAGCCCGACTACGGCGTGTATAATCGCAAGCTCAGCGCCGGTGAGCACAATCCACAGGATGTTAACAAGCAGCGAACCCGCGCCTGTTCCGAACACGATCTCCTTGCCAAACGGGAAGAACGCAAGCTTTGCAAATTTAAAGCACTGCACGCCCCAGGGGATGCCGATGATGGTGACGCACCAGAATAGCCCCGCGATCGTCCAGCACAGCCCCAGTATGATGCCGCCAAGCAGGAACCAAAGAAGATTCCCTATCAAACGCATATATGTTTCATGCCTCCAAAAAACCGGATTTTCCCTCACATGGTATATTACCGCTTTTATAATGGCAACAAAATAATTTATGCACTCATGTTTATTTGTGTGTGTACCGCTGTATAATTAAGGTATCGTTTAATTCTCATCATTTGCCCGCTCGGGCGCAATACAAGATTGGAGGACTTATTTGATATGGCGAAGGAAATCCGGTTTTACCGCTGTAAACATTGCGGCAATTTTGCTTTTATGCTCCACGCTTCCGGCGCGCCCATGACCTGCTGCGGGGAACACATGCAGGAAGTTGAGGCCAATACCGTTGAAGCAGCTACGGAAAAGCACATCCCCGTCGTAACGGTGGATGGCGATACCGTAACGGTAGCCGTAGGATCCGTGGCGCACCCCATGGTGGAAGCGCACTTTATCCAGTGGATCTACCTTCAGACCGAAACCGGCGGACAGTTCAAATACCTTTCCCCCGGCCAGGACCCTGTTGCTGCATTCAAGCTCGCGGAGGGCGAAACTGTGGTCGCCGCATATGAATACTGCAATCTGCACGGCCTTTGGAAGGCTGCGCTCTAAACCCGTTTCCTGTGTCATTGCAGCCCCGCGCCAATGTCGCGGGGCTTTGTAATGCCCTACGACATAGAACGCAAGGATCTGTCATATCCATATATGGCAATAAAATAAAAGCGGGCTGCCCAGATATTGGAACCTATTGCGGGTTTTGTGTACTTACGGTATAATACAGGAAAAGAAGCGTGTTATTGGAAACATCTGTTGATTGATCTAAAGTCTCTTCTTTCTGCTTTCAACCGTGTCATGCCTTTACACAATTGCGCAAAGCCTTGATCAAAACGCGCAGTGTCTTTTGCAACCCTTTTATCTTAGAGCACTTCATTCTCATCGTATTCGATGGTATGATAAAAATGAAAAGCATGTCCGCGTTGGGCGGGGCATTTTCGTAATCCGCCCGATGCATTCTACATACATGGGAGGTGCGGCTTTTGGCAGCAGAGCATGACCTGACGGCGCTGTATTATTTCAATACGGGCGAGAGCGCTTGCGCGTATGAAGTGCTGGGCGCGCACCCTGCAAAAAAGGGCTGGCGCTTCATGGTCTGGGCGCCCAACGCGCGCGCCGTGCATGTGGCGGGCAGCTTCAACGGCTTTGCCCTGGATGCGGACGCCATGCGCCCTGTGGGCGATACCGGCGTCTGGGAAGCGACGGTAGGGCATGCCAAACGCGGGGATACGTATAAATACGCCATCACGGCAAAGGACGGCACGCTCTATTGGCGGGCGGACCCGTACGCCACCCGGACGGAGGAACGGCCGGGCACCGCCTCGGTATTGTGGGGCATCCCTGCCCACCGCTGGGAGGATGGCGCGTATTATGAGGCGAAGCAGGGCCGCGATCCATACCGGGAGCCCATGAACATCTACGAGGTGCATTTGGGTTCGTTCCGCCATGGGTTAAGCTACCGCCAGCTGGCGGAGGAGCTGGTGGATTACGCGGCGGATATGGGCTACACGCATATCGAATTGCTGCCGCTTGCCGAATATCCGCTGGATATGAGCTGGGGCTACCAGGTCACGGGGTATTATGCCGTCACCAACCGGTACGGCGCGCCCGAAGACCTCATGTATTTTGTGGACCGCGCGCACCAGCGCGGCCTGGGCGTGCTGCTCGATTGGGTGGGCGCGCATTTTCCGCGGGACGCGCACGGCTTGCGGCTTTTTGACGGCACCCCGCTCTATGAGCCGGAGGACCCGCGCCGCAGCGAACAGCCGCAGTGGGGCACCATGCTCTTTGACTACGGCCGCACGCAGGTGCAGAGCTTCCTCATCTCCAACGCGTTCTATTACTTAAAGGAATTCCATTTCGACGGACTCAGGGTGGACGCGGTCAGCTGCATGCTCTACCACGATTATGGCCGTTCGGGCACAGGCTGGCTGCCCAATACGTACGGCGGGCGGGAAAACCTGGAGGCCATCGCGTTTTTACAAAAACTGACCACGCATTTAAGAAAAGAATGGCCGGACGGCGGGAGATTGCTTATTGCCGAGGAAAGCACCTCCTTCCCGCATGTGACCAAGCCTGCGGAGGAAGGCGGCCTGGGCTTCCATTTCAAATGGAACATGGGCTGGATGAACGATACCCTTTCCTATATGGAAAAAGACCCCGTCTACCGCAAATGGCACCATGACAAGCTGACGTTCTCGCTCTGCTACGCGTTTTCGGAACAATATGTGCTGCCTTTCTCGCATGACGAGGTGGTGCACGGCAAGCACTCCATGCTCGATAAAATGCCCGGGGATTACTGGCGCAAGTTTGCGCAGCTCCGCATGACGCTTGCCTACCAGTTCGCGCATCCGGGGAAAAAGCTCAATTTCATGGGCAACGAATTCGGCCAGTTTATTGAATGGCGTTATGACGAAGGGCTGGACTGGCTGCTTTTAGACTATCCCATGCACCGCAACATGCAGGCGTTTGCCCGCGCGCTCAACCGCTTCTATAGGAATACCCCCGCGCTTTATGAGCTGGACGACGGCTGGAACGGTTTTGAATGGGCGAGCGTGGACGACGGCGCGCATTCCGTCGTGGCGTTTTTCAGAAGGGATGCGGAGGGAAAAACGCTTCTCTGCGCGTTCAATTTCACGCCTGTTCCATGGGAAAACTACACGCTGCCCGTTACGATGAACGCGGAACTACATGAAGTGCTTTCCACCGACGCCCAAGCCTTCGGGGGCACGGGGGACTGGCACAATCCTTCGCCGCTGCCGGTGACAGGAAAGCCCAGAATAAAGCTGCCGCCGCTTGGCGCGGTGTTTTTCCGGGTAGACGAGCTTGCGCAGGAAGGTCAGAGCGCGGCGACATAATCATGCATAAGGCCGTAAAATCTTTGGCAACAACTATCCCGTTGCTTCAAGCAAAAAGGAGGATGCGCATTGAGAAAAAAACAGATCGTTGCCATGCTGCTTGCCGGGGGACAGGGGAGCCGCCTTGGAATCCTCACCTCCAACATGGCAAAGCCCGCGGTGCCCTTTGGCGGCAAGTACCGCATCATTGATTTCCCGCTCTCCAACTGCGTCAATTCGGATATCGATACGGTCGGCGTATTGACGCAGTACCAGCCGCTGGAACTGAACGCCTACATCGGCAACGGCCAGCACTGGGACCTGGACCGTATCAACGGCGGCGTATTCGTGCTCCCGCCCTATGTCAAAGGCAAAGGCGGGCAATGGTATTCCGGCACCGCCAACGCCATCTATCAGAACCAGATGTTTGTGGACCAGTACGATCCCAAGTATGTGCTCATTCTCTCGGGTGATCATATCTACAAAATGGATTACAACGCCATGCTTGATTACCATAAGCGGCAAAAGGCGGGCTGCACCATCGCGGTGTTTCAAGTGCCGCTCTCCGAAGCGCACCGTTTCGGCATCATGAACGCGGACGAAACCGGCCGTGTTGTCTCCTTTGACGAAAAACCCAAAGAGCCCAAGAGCGATCTTGCGAGCATGGGCGTCTATATATTCGATTGGCCGCTGCTGAAGAAATACATGCAGGCGGACGCGGAGGACCCTTCCTCCGAAAGCGACTTCGGGCAGAACATCATTCCCGCCATGCTCAAGCAGGGCGAGCGCATGTTCGCCTACGCCTTCCACGGCTATTGGAAGGACGTCGGGACCATCGGCTCGCTTTGGGCCGCGAACATGGATCTTTTGGAAGAACCGCCGCTTCTCGATCTGTACGACCCCGCCTGGCGCATTTACAGCCGCAACCCCATCCTGCCGCCGCACTATGTTTCGCCCGACGCGAAAGTGGAGCGCAGCTTAGTCACCGAAGGGTGCGAGGTATACGGGCGCGTGCAGCACAGCGTGCTCTTTGCGGGCGCGCATGTCGCCGAAGGGGCGGAGGTGTATGACAGCGTGATCATGCCCGGCGCGCGCATCCACGCGGGCGCGAAGGTGTATAAGGCGATCATCGACGAGCGCGCCGTTATCGGCCGCAACTGCATCGTAGGGGACACGCTGCGCGAAGGCGTCACGGTGGACAATTCCCTTACCGGGGACATTACGCTCGTTGGCTACGATATGTCCATTCCCGATTACGCCTCCCTGCCGCGCGGCATGGTGGCCACCCGTGAAACGCTCGGATACCTGTACAAAAAGGGAGGGGACGCGCTATGATCTCAAACGCATTCGGCATCATCTATACCGGCGACAACGACAGCATGCGTTTAAAGGACCTCACCTACTCCCGCTCTGTCGCCGCCGTCCCCTATGGCGGGCGCTACCGCTGCATCGATTTTATCATGAGCTGCATGGTGAACTCCGGCCTTACCAACATTGGCCTCATTACCCAGAAGAACTACCATTCGCTCATGGATCACCTGGGTTCGGGCAAGGAATGGGACCTGCACAGAAAGCGCGACGGTCTCTTCGTGCTGCCGCCCTTTGTCACGCGGGATAACGTGGGCTTGTACCGGGGCACGGTCGAGGCGCTTAAAAGCGTTTCCGGCTATATCCGCAGGAGCACGCAGCGCTATGTCATTCTTTCGGGCAGCTACACCATATTCAACACCACATTCCACGAAATGCTCGAACAGCATGTGGAAACGGGCGCGGATATCACCATCATGTACAACGATGTGGAAGGGTTCGACTCGGAGTCGCAGTATGAGGATTTGCGCCTGATGCTCGACGACCGCTCCCGCGTGACGGATATGGAATATAACCCCTACCGCCCCTCCTGGCCGCACAAAAGCTGCGACGTGGTGCTCATGGAGAAGACGCTGCTCGAATACCTGGTGGAGGAAGCGTGCGCCCACGGCCTGTATGATTTTTCGCAGGACGTGCTCATGCGCAACATCCACAAGCTGCGCATATTCGGTTACCGGTACGATGGCTACGTGGCCCGGCTCAACTCCCCCAATTCCTTCTTTGCCGCCAACATGGCGCTGTTACAAAAGGATGTGCGGCAGGACCTGTTCAACGACGAGCATCCCGTTTACACCAAGGTCAAGGACGAGGTGCCGGCAAGGTACGGGCCCCGCGCCGTCGCGAAAAATTCCATTGTGGCCGATGGCTGCGTGGTGGAAGGCGAAATCGAAAACTGTGTGCTCTTCCGCGGCGTATATGTGGCCGAGGGCGCAAAGCTCAAGGACTGCATCGTCATGCAGTCCGCCCAGGTGCAGGAAAACAGCGAGCTTTCCTATGCCGTGCTCGATAAATCCGTCATCGTCAAGCGCGGACGGCGCATCAGCGGATATGAAAGCTTCCCGGTGATTTTGCGCAAAGGCAGCGTGGTATGATTTTTTCGCGGGTTTCTTGCTCCGTAACCTCTCGCCTAAGAGTCTGAGGCTCTAAGGTATCGCCACCTACGGCGGCGACGGAAGATTATTTTATTTAATAGCGGGAGGGCTCCGATCCACAGTTCGCAATAGTCGCACAGAATATTCTGTGCTCCTTTGCTCACTGGGACTGCGCCTCGCTTATTCCGCCACAGGCGGCGCTTAGCTGCGTCCCCCCTTGCCCCCTGGGTACGGGCGTTTCCAAGGAAGGGGGTTGGGAAACGCAGTTTCCCCAAAACAAAAAACTATCGCGACGGCCCGCGGGCCTAGTGTCCGAGGCGTCTCCCGCCGTGGACGCGGTGCTGTAAGCACCGATACCTTCTTTAAGCCGCCCGTACAGGACGGCCTTTTGCATTGCTTGACTTTTTTTCTGGTACAGTATTAAATGAAGCGTGTACGACAAAAGAGGAAAGAGGAAGCGCATATATGGCAAAAGGCATCCAAAACAACTGCCCGTATTGCGGCAAAACGATACGCGTCAAACGCTTCAAAGCGGAGCACGCTTACGGCTCGCCGGTACGCGTGTGCGAGTTCTGCAAAAAAACGTATATCGATCGCTATTATCGCGAGCTTGCGTTGGAGGACCCGAACACGCTCGACCGCAGAAAGGTTGCGCCCAAAAACGCTGGCATGCTGCTTTTTGGCGTCCTGATCATATTGCTCGGCGTTTTTCTCTTCCCCGAACAAAAAGACATCATGATCAAGGTGCTCCTGGCAGCGCTTGGCGGACTTTTAACGCTGAGCGCCGCATGGGTACTGATCACGGAATACAGGACCTACGACGCGCGCATGAAGTTTTTTGACGAAGAACGCGCGGAATCTGAAAAGCGGTTAAAAGACCCCGAATACGCGCAAAAATTGAAAAGCGCGGGCTACCGCGTACCGGAAAGGTATCTTTAACCTCTCATGAAACGGGCGACTTTCCCACACTATATAGACATAGACTTTACCCGGATTTTATGCCATAGTAGTAAAAAAGGGTAGTTGATAACTGAATTTGCATGGGGAGGAACCTATGAAACTTCTTTTTGCGGCATCGGAAGCCGTACCCTTTGTCAAGACGGGCGGCCTGGCGGATGTTGCGGGCACGTTGCCTGCGGCGCTTGCAAAGGCTGGGGTGGATGCGCGCGTCATATTGCCCAAGTACCGGGATATCGATCCCAAATGGAAAGCCCAGATGACGCATATCGCCGATTTTTACGTGACGATGGGCTGGCGCAGGCAGTACTGCGGGCTGGAAAGCATCGTGATCGAGGACGTCATCTATTACTTTGTGGACAACGAATTTTATTTTGCGCGGGACAGCGTATACGGCAGCGGCCAGGAGGAAGGGGAGCGGTTCGGGTTTTTCTGCCGCGCGGTGTTGGAAGCGCTGCCGCATATCGGCTTCTTCCCGGATGTCCTGCACTGCAACGACTGGCAGACGGGCATGATCCCCACGCTATTGAAGCTCCAGTACATGCATCTGCCGCAGTACAGCCGTATCCGCACGCTGTTTACCATACACAACCTCAAGTTCCAGGGTGTGTTTGAATGGAGTCAGATCGACGAGCTGTTTGGTTTGGGCGCAAAATACTATACGCCGGATTATCTGGAGTTTTACGGCGGCATCAGCTTTATGAAGGGCGGCATCGTGTTCTCGGACCGCATCAGTACCGTCAGTCCCAGCTACGCAAGCGAGATCCAGTCCCCTTATTACGGGGAACGGCTGGATGGGCTCCTGCGCATGCGCGTGCACCAGATGAGCGGAATATTGAACGGCATCGATTACGATATCTGGAACCCCGCGACGGACAAAGCGATTATTGAAAACTACGATATGGAGCATCTTGCGGGAAAAGCCGCCTGCAAGGCAGCGCTGCAAAAGGAATTCGGCCTGCCGCAGGAGGATGTGGCGGTCATCGCCATCGTATCCCGCCTGACGGAGCAGAAGGGGCTGGATCTGCTCGAACGTGTGCTTGACGATATGATGAAGCAGCCCATCCAGCTTGTTGTCATGGGTCAGGGGGAAACGCATTATCACGAACTGTTCCTGTGGGCGCAGTGGCGGTATAAAGGCAAGGTCGCGGCCCGGTTTGAATACAGCGAACCTCTGGCGCACCGGGTGTACGCGGGGGCGGACATGTTTTTGATGCCCTCCCGGTTTGAACCCTGCGGGCTCTCCCAGCTCATTTCGCTGCGCTACGGCACGGTGCCTGTCGTGCGGGAGACGGGGGGATTGCGGGATACGGTGGAGCCATATAATAAATATACGGACGAGGGGACGGGGTTCTCCTTCTCCAATTACAACGCGCACGAAATGCTCTTTACGCTCGAGCGTGCGATACAGTACTATCTGGACCATAAGCTGTGGGCGCGGCTGATGCAGCGCGGCATGGCGGTGGATTTTGGATGGGACCGCTCGGCGGCCAAATACCTTGCGCTCTACAATGAAATGCAGGGCATCCCGCAGGGCCGCAGCAGCCGCGCGTATATTGCGGAGGATGGGCCCAAAGGCCCCTGATCCGGCACCCTGAAAACCCGAACATTGTCGAATAAGCATTGCAGGTTGGCCTCCGATTTGCTATCATTCACTCATACACGGTGCATGGTACAAACCGGAGGCCGCTTTGCGCCGTGGGTTGCCGCGCGTTTTCCAAATGCGAAGCGCGGCCGGTTGGAAGGAAGAACAAATGGCGAAAAAAGAGAGGCGCGCGGAAGGGAATTCTTTGCGCCTGCAGAAAAAAAATAAAACGGCTGTAGTGTCGGAGGAAAGGCGTGAGGAGGCTTCCTTGCGCCCGCAAAAGGAAAAGAAAAAGCACGGCGTATGGTTCAAGGTGCTGTTGGGCGCAGGGCTGTTGCTTGGCGGCGTCGTCATCGCAGTACTGCTTTTGGGCGGCACGCTGTTTTTGCGCCTGTCCCGCCCGGGAAATACCGTATTTGCGGAGGAAGACAACGGCACGCCCGCACCCACGGTTTTGGCGACCCCCACGCCGGTTCCCACGCCTGTTATGACACTGGCGCCCGGGGCGACGCCTTCGCCCACGCCGGTTCCCACGCCGCAGCCGCTTCATGATCTCTACCCGCAGACGTTCCTGACGGATGCGCAGAAGGCGGCGATTGCGGCGCAGAACCAGAATAAATCGGAATATACGAACATCCTGCTCGTTGGGGTGGACCGGCGCGGCACGCGCGGCAACTCCAATGCGGACGTCATCATGATCGCTTCCATCGACCGCCACAACGGCAGGCTGAAGCTGACGTCGCTGTTGCGCGACCTGTATGTGCCAATAGAAGGCTACGAGCCCGCGCGCATCAATTCGGCTGCGGCCAAGGGCGGCATCCCGCTGCTGATGGGGACAATCAACCAGGCGCTCCAGATGGATATCAAAAACTATGTCCTGGTGGATTTCTCCATGTTTGAGGATATTGTGGACAAGCTTGGCGGCGTCACCGTGCGCATGAGCGCTGCGGAAATCTCCGCGGCCAACGACAATATCGCAGGGCTCAACAAGCAAAGGAATGTCCCGTACCTATGGGACGGCTTTATCTTCGCGGAGCCCGGCAACGTAAAGCTCACCGGCAAGCAGGCGCTGGGCTATGCCCGCATCCGGCACCTGGACAGCGACTTCGTGCGCACCAACCGCCAGTTCAAGGTGCTTACCGCTATATTCGCAAAGTTCCGCTCCAAGGACCTGGCCAAGCAGTATGAGTTGTTATACGACCTCATGCCCATGGTGGAAACAGACCTCGCGCCCACGCAGATCATTGATATCGCCATTGCCGCGCTGTCCATGAATACGGACGGTTTGCTGCATATGGCGGTCCCGCAGGAGGGGTATTATAAATCCGGCCGCGTCGGGGGAAGCTCCGTGCTGATTATGGATATGCCCATGCACGCGTGGCTTGTGCACCGCTTTATCTATACGAGCGTCGAGGAGCCGGAGGAAGCCAAGGTGCTCTCCGGCGGCAAGTCTCTGCCGCCGCGCACGCCGGGCCCCACGCTGCCGCCTACGCCCATGCCTTCGCTTCTGCCGGGGGAAACACCAATCGCGCCTCCTTCGGATACGCCGCCTGTTCCGGTGGATACCCCGCCTCTTATTCCGGAGATGCCGGAAGTGATAGCGCCGTAACCTAACCGGCTGATCGTCCGCAGGATGTTATGAACGGCCAAACAAAAAAGCGGCAGGCCCGGCAACGGGCGCCTGCCGCCATTCTTCGGTTTTAGAGTGGTCCGATTATTCCTCGGTCTCCTCTTCGTCCTCTTCCACGTCGATTTCGCCCAAACGCTCTTCGACGATCGCGGAAAGGACATCCATCAGGTCTTCATCCGCGGGGAGGAATTCTTCCGTATCACCGTTGACGACGACCTTCATAATATATACGTCCTGTTCGGCGCAGTCGCAATCCGCATCCTCGCAGTCGCAATCCGGAACATCCGAAAGATCCATCAATACCGCGTATTCCTGGCCTTCGTGCTCGAAATAATCGATTACGTCCAGCTCGAACTCGTTGCCTTCATCATCGGAAAAAACGACGACATCCCGTTCTTCTTCCATGGTTTACACCACCTCTCGCAATTTGGTTTCATTGTATCGCATGCTGACAAGCTTTTCAATGGCGGAATTGCGGCGGCGGTGCCATATGGGGTAAAATTTGTAACAAGGCCGCCGATGTTCCGTCTCTTATGTAGTATAGCCGATGCGGCTGCGGAAAAACGCGAAGGCAATCAAAATTTTATTTAGAAAACCTAAAAATTTTTGTTGGTTTCTTCCTGCAAGTGTGCTATATTGATTTTAGGAAAGTGAGGGTAACGATCGTGATGATGGAATTCCTCAAACGGCTCGCCGTGGCGCTTGCCAAGCAGTTCGGCGACAACTGTGAGGTGGTGGTGCACGACCTGACTAAGGCGGAAAACACCATTGTAGCCATCGAAAACGGGCATGTCAGCCACCGCAAGATCGGGGATGGCCCGTCCCACATTGTACTCGAGGCCATGAAAAAGGATTCGAGCGAACTGACCGATCACCTTGGGTACCTTGCCCGCACGCATGACGGGCGCATCGTTAAATCCAGCACCATCTTCATCCGGGATGAAGGCGGCAAAGTGGAAGGCATTCTTTCCATTAACTACGATATTACCGGTCTTCTGATGGCGGAGGGCGCCGTCAAATCCATCATCAACCACGACAACGGCGAAAAGCCGGAACGCATCCCGCAGAACGTCAACGATTTGTTGGACGACCTCATCGACCAGAGCGTCGCAAACGTCGGCAAGCCCGTGGCGCTCATGTCCAAGGAAGATAAAATCCGCGCCATCCAGTATCTCAACAACGCCGGCGCGTTCCTCATCACCAAGAGCGGCGACAAGGTCGCCAAGCATTTCGGCATTTCCAAATATACGCTGTACTCTTATATCGACGCGAAGGGCTAAAAGTACCGCCCTCCGGCAAATACTTTATAAAAGCAAGCACCAGAAAGGAAGGAACAGAACAATGGACTTTTCCGCGATCCGTAAAGCCGCGGAGGCTTACCTGCCCCAGATGACCAAGTTTCTGCGCGACCTTATCGCGATCCCCAGCGAAAGCTGCCAGGAGGAAGGCGTCGTCAAGCGCACCATCGAGGAAATGAAAATGTTGGGCTTCGACAAGGCCGAGATCGACGGTCAGGGCAACGCCCTGGGCTTCATGGGCCACGGCAAAAAGATCATTGCATTCGACGGGCATATCGACACCGTAGGCATCGGCAACATCAGCAACTGGAAGTTTGACCCCTACCAGGGCTTTGAAAGCGAAACCGAAATCGGCGGCCGCGGCGGTTCGGATCAGGAAGGCGGCGTGGTTTCCGCTGTGTATGGCGCGAAGATCATGAAGGACCTGAACCTGATCCCCGAGGACGTTACCATACTTGTCACCGCCACCGTGCAGGAAGAAGATTGCGACGGCGTCTGCTGGCAGTATATCCATAACGAAGGCAAAATTACGCCGGAGTTCGTGGTTTCCACCGAGCCTACCGACGGCGGCATTTACCGCGGCCACCGCGGGCGCATGGAAATCCGCGTGGACGTGCAGGGCGTTTCCTGCCACGGCTCCGCGCCCGAGCGCGGCGACAACGCTATTTATAAAATGGCTGAAATCCTCTTGGATGTGAAGGCGCTCAACGAGAACGGCTGCACGGAGTCTGATGAGATCAAGGGCCTTGTGAAGATGCTCGATCCGAAATTCAATCCGGAGCACTATGAGGATGCGCAGTTCCTTGGCCGCGGCACCGTTACCACTTCGGAGATTTTCTTCACCTCCCCGAGCCGCTGCGCGGTTGCGGACTCCTGCTCCGTTTCTCTCGACCGCCGCATGACGGCGGGCGAAACCTGGGAGTCCTGCCTCAAGGAAATCGAAAACCTGCCCGCCTGCAAGAAGCACGGCGCGAAGGTTTCCATGTACATGTACGACCGCCCCGCTTGGACGGGCCTGGTATACGAGACCGAGTGCTATTTCCCCACCTGGATCAACAAGGAAACCGCACCCCACGTTCAGGCCGTTGTGGATGCGCACAAGGCGCTCTACGGCGACGAGCGCATCGGCGATCCTTCCACCATGCACCTGCGCAAGCGTCCCCTCACCGATAAGTGGACGTTCTCGACCAACGGCGTTTCCATCCAGGGCCGTTACGGCATCCCCTGCGTGGGCTTCGGGCCTGGCGCCGAGTCGCAGGCGCACGCGCCCAACGAGGTCATCTGGAAACAGGACCTCGTGACCTGTGCCGCCGTGTACGCCGCCATTCCCGGCCTGTATAAGGGCAAGAGCGGCGAGGACGTCGTGCAGTTCCGCGCTGGCAAGACCAACAACGATATTAAGTAAGGCCTACGCTGCTTAAACTATAAAACATTTAGAGGAGATCTAGCTATGAGCAACGTCAAAAAATACACCGACAAACTCGAAAAGCTCAACTTCAGCAATATGTACGACGGCGATTTCTTCCTGACCTGGGAAAAGTCCCGCGACGAACTGGAAGCCGTATTCGCGGTAGCCGATGCGCTTAGGCACCTCAGGGAGAACAACGTCTCCACCAAGATTTTTGACAGCGGCCTTGGCATTTCCCTGTTCCGGGACAATTCCACCCGCACCCGCTTCTCCTTTGCTTCCGCCTGCAACCTGCTGGGCCTCGAGGTACAGGACCTGGACGAAGGCAAGAGCCAAGTCGCCCATGGCGAAACCGTACGCGAAACCGCCAACATGGTTTCCTTCATGGCGGACGTTATCGGCATCCGTGACGATATGTACATCGGCAAGGGCAACACCTACATGCACGAAGTGGTGGATGCCGTGACCGAAGGCAACAAGGCTGGCGTTCTCGAACAGAAGCCCACCCTCGTCAACCTCCAGTGCGATATCGACCACCCCACCCAGTCCATGGCGGATATGCTCCACCTCATCCATGAGTTCGGCGGCGTAGAGAACCTCAAGGGCAAGAAGATCGCGATGAGCTGGGCATATTCCCCCTCTTACGGCAAGCCCCTCTCCGTTCCCCAGGGCATCATCGGACTGATGACGCGCATGGGCATGGACGTTACGTTAGCACACCCCGAGGGCTACGAAGTCATGGGCGAAGTCGTGGAAGTGGCGAAGGCCAACGCGGCGCAGTTTGGCGGCAAGTTTGAAATTACCAACTCCATGGCCGAAGCGTTCAAGGACGCCGACGTCGTATACCCCAAGAGCTGGGCGCCCTTCAAGGCGATGGAACAGCGCACCGAACTCTATGGCAACGGCGATTTTGACGGCATCAAAGCCCTTGAAAAAGAACTGCTCGCCCAGAACGCCCAGCACAAGGATTGGGAGTGCACCGAAGAATTGATGAAGCTCACCAAGGACGGCAAGGCGCTCTACATGCATTGCCTGCCCGCCGATATCTCCGGCGTGAGCTGCAAAGAAGGCGAAGTCGCCGCTTCCGTGTTCGAGCGTTACCGCGATCCCCTCTACAAGGAAGCTTCCTACAAGCCCTACATCATTGCGGCCATGATCTTCCTCGCGAAGGTGAAGGACCCGAAGAAGGCGCTCCTTGATCTTGAAGCAAATGCCAAGAAGCGTTGGGACGGCGCTGCCGAGTAACGCTGCATTCGAGCCGCTCGACAAGACCCGGCATTGCAATTTGTGCCAAAAACCAGTAGAATAAGTACGAACCGGGGGGCTGCCATCAGGTCAGCCCCCTGCTTTTTACAGCTTTGTCTGTTCGGCAGGGCTTTTTTCTCAATACGGCTCTGCACTTTTTTGGTAAGTTTTGATACTGTTCCTCAAGGGTCAGAGTGACGATATAATTTACAGGATTGACAGGAGTAAAAACCAAGATGGGTCAGGAACGGCGCGCCATGCTGCAAATGCTGCTGTGTGGCATTTTGTGGAGCTTTGGCGGAATTCTTATCAAACTCATGCCCTGGAACGCTTTGGTTATCGCGGGGGTCAGAAGCGCGTTAACGGCTGTGGTGATGTTTGCGTATATGCGTAAGAGCAACATGCGCATCCTATTCAATAAGCGGACGCTTGCGATCGGCGCTGTGACGTTTCTGGTGTTTGCGCTGTTCCTTTCGGCCAACAAGTTGACAACAGCGGCCAACGCCATTGTGCTGCAGTATACCGCGCCTATCTATGTGCTGGTGTTTTCCGCGATCTTCCTGCACGCAAAAGTACGGCGTGGCGATGTGATTGCCCTGACGCTGACTATGGTTGGCATCGGGCTGTTTTTCCTGGATCAGTTTGGCGCGGGATCCGTGTTGGGCAATGCGGTTGCGTTGCTCTCCGGCGTGTTTTTCGGCCTGATGTTCTTTTTGAGCGGCGGCGTGAGCGAAGAAACGCGCATGAGCGGGCTGTTCCTGGCCCAGATCATGACAGCCATTGTCGGCGTACCGCTGGCGTTCGTATATGAGACGCCCGTTACGGGTACGGCTGTTGTATGCATCGTCATACTGGGCGTCGTACAGCTTGGTATCCCGTACATCCTGTACAGCAAGGCGGTGAAGCATTGCTCGCCGCTGATGTGTTCCATTATTTCGGTGGTGGAGCCGCTATTAAACCCAGTGTGGGTGTTCCTTGTAATGGGGGAACAGCCGAGCTACTGGGCGCTTGTCGGCGGCGTGGTCGTGCTTGTGACCGTCACGCTCTGGTGCGTGTGGGGAGAGAAGGAAAAACAGAAAGCGGCGGCTTTAGAGGCACAGCCGGCTGCGGCGCAGCAGAATATACTTTAGCAGGTTCTTGATAAAGCCTGATTTCTATCATAGGAGAAGCTATGGACTATAACGTATCCAGCATACAGGTCATGGAAGGATTGGACGCCGTGCGCATGCGCCCCGGCATGTACATCGGTTCCACCGGCGCGCGCGGGCTGCACCATATGCTTTGGGAGATCGTGGACAATGCGATCGATGAGGCGGCAAACGGATATGCGACCACCGTGGACGTCACCCTGCATGCGGACAATTCCGTGACGGTTGCGGACGACGGGCGAGGCATTCCCGTGGGCATCCACGAAAAATACGGCGTTTCCGGCGTGGAACTGGTGTTTACGCAGTTGCACGCGGGCGGCAAATTCGGCAACGACTCCTACGGATATTCCGGGGGGTTGCACGGCGTGGGCGCAAGCGTCGTCAACGCGCTTTCCGAATGGCTGCGCGCCGAAGTGTATACGCAGGGCCGCGCTTATGTGCAGGAGTTTAAATCTATCCAGCAGAACGGTAAAATCATTTCGGGCCATCCCATGGCGCCGCTTACGGAAACGGGAAGGACGCGCAAGCAGGGCTCTGTTATCACATTCCTGCCCGACGCGCGCGTGTTTGAAACCGTGGAAATGAATTTTGACGTCATTTCCCGCCGTCTGAGGGAGCTTGCCTACCTCAACCGCGGCATCGCCATGCGTTTAAAGGACGAGCGCAAGGGAAAGCGCGAGGTCGAATATAAGTTTGAAGGCGGCCTCTCGGATTTCGTGCAGTATCTCAACGCGGACAAGACCCCCATTTATTCCACGCCGCTGTATTTCAAGGGCGAAAAGGACGGTATCCTCGTCGAGGTTGCCATGCAGCACAACGACGGGTACGCTGAAAGCATATTCAGCTATGTCAACAACATTCCTACCACTGAGGGCGGCACGCATGAGACCGGCTTTAAGGCGGCGCTCACCAAGGTAATGAACGACCATTGCCGCAGGTCCGGCGTATTAAAGGACAAGGACCCGTCCCTTTCCGGTGAGGATTTCCGTGAAGGGCTGACGGCGGTCCTTTCCCTCAAGATGAAAACCATCCAGTTTGAGGGCCAGACCAAGACGCGCTTAGGTAACACCGAGGCGCGCCCGGCGGTGGAGTATGTGGTGGGCGAACAGCTCATCCCGTACCTGGAGGATTTGAAAAACGCCGAGGTCGCGGCGCTGATCGCTGATAAAGCCATGAAGGCCGCGCGCGTGCGTGAAACCGCCCGCAAGGCCAAGACCATGGCGCGCGAAAAAAACAAGCTGGAGAATGCGCCGCTCGTTGGCAAGCTTTCTAGCTGCACCGGGCGCAACCCGCAGAAGAACGAGCTCTTTATTGTAGAAGGAGACAGCGCGGGCGGTTCCGCCAAGCAGGGACGGGACAGAAGCTTCCAGGCCATATTGCCGCTTCGCGGAAAGCCGCTGAATGTCGAGAAAAAGCGGCTCGATCAGGTGCTCGAAAACGTCGAGTTCCGCTCCATCATCACCGCCATCGGCACCGGCATCGGCGAGGACTTCGATATTACGCAGCGAAAGTATGATAAAGTGATCATTCTCTCGGACGCCGACCAGGACGGCGCGCACATCCGGGCGATTTTGCTGACGTTCTTTTACCGCTACATGAAGCCGCTCATTATGGAGGGGCATGTGTATATCGGCATGCCGCCGCTCTATAAGGTGCATAAGGGCGACAAGGTCATTTATGCCTATAACGAAAAAGAGCTTGCGGAAGCGGCAAGGGAGCTTGGAAAAGGCTACCTGGTGCAGCGCTACAAAGGCCTGGGCGAAATGAATCCGGAACAGCTGTGGGAAACCACCATGAACCCGGACAACCGCTCCCTGGTGCGCGTAAGTATTGAGGACGCGGCGGATGTGGAGCATATGGTGACGGTGCTGATGGGGGATAAGATCCAGTCCCGCAAGGAATACATCAGCGAGTTCGCCAACTTCAACAAGCAGGATGCGTTTTTGGAAAAAGGCTATGCGGATAAGCAGGTGGCTATTCAGGAATAACAGATGATTTTACTGAAATCTATATTAGTTAATTTACTTTCTTTTGTTTCTTGCACCCGAATGGTACATTCGGGTATCCTCTAAGGATTGATGTGCAGCCTAACGGCTACACAACCGATCTTTCGTGGAAAGAAAAGAAACATACCCTTCCAACCGAGGTGACACTATGGCAAAAAAGCCCCCGGAAAGCACATTGCCCCCGCGCGGGGAAACTATACTAGACCGCAGCATGGACGACGTGCTGCACAACAGCATGCTGCCCTATGCGGAGCATGTTATATTAGAGCGCGCATTGCCGCGCGTGGAGGACGGCCTGAAGCCGGTGCAGCGCCGCATCCTGTATACCATGATGGAGCTTTCCTTAACGCCGGACAAGCCGCACCGAAAATCCGCGCGTATCGTGGGCGACGCATTGGGCAAATACCATCCGCACGGGGACAGCTCGGTGTACGACGCCATGGTGCGCATGGCGCAGCCGTTTAACATGCGCGCCACGCTGGTGGACGGGCACGGCAACTTCGGCTCTATCGACGGCGACTCGGCCGCGGCCATGCGCTACACGGAAGCCAGAATGACGCCGCTTGCCATGGAGCTTTTACGGGATATTGAAAAGGATACCGTTGAGTTCGCGCTGAACTTTGACGATACGCTGCACGAGCCGACGCTGCTGCCCGGCAGGTTCCCGAACCTTCTGGTCAACGGCGCTTCCGGCATTGCGGTAGGCTTGGCGACCAACATCCCGCCGCACAATTTGGGCGAGGCGATCGACGCCGTGGTGGCGCAGATCGAGGACCCTGAGATTACATTGGATGGCCTGATGCACCATTTGCCCTACCCGGACTTTCCGACAGGCGCGCTGCTGCTGCAATCGGATGAAATCCGTGAAGCGTACGCGACAGGGCGCGGCAAGCTGACAATGCGCGCAAAGACGCACTTTGAAACCACCAAGAACGGCAAGACGCTTATTGTCATCACGGAAATTCCATATCAGGTCAATAAAGCGGCGATGCTCGAAAAAATACTCGCCGTGACACAAGAAAAAAAGGCCATGTTTGCGGGCGTAGCGGATATCCGGGACGAAAGCGACCGCGAGGGCATGCGCGCCGTCATCGAGCTCAAAAAGGATGCGGACGCGGAACAGACGCTCCAGTACCTGTTCAAATATTCCGATCTCCAGTGCACGTTTGGCGTCAACATGGTGGCGATCGCAAACGGCAAGCCGCAGCAGATGGGGCTCAAGGAGATTATTACCCATTACATCCGGCACCAGAAGGAAGTCGTCACCCGCCGCACGAAGTATGAGCTGGAGAATGCGAAAAAGCGCGAGCATATTTTGGCGGGCCTGATGATCGCCATCGACAACCTCGATGCCGTGATCGCGCTGATCCGCGCAAGCAAGACGGTCAAGGCGGCAAGGGAAGGGCTGATGGAGCGCTTCAAGCTTACGGAAATTCAGGCCCAGGCCATATTGGATTTGCGCCTGCAGCGTTTGACCAACCTGGAGCTGCTCACCATCGAAAAAGAATACAAAGAAATGTTGGCGCTGATCGACCGCCTCAACGCAATACTGGCTTCCGAAAAAAAGCTGATGGCGCTCATCAAGTCAGAATTGCTGGAGATCAGGGCAAAGTACGCCGACCCGCGCCGCACGCAGGTCATCCAGGGTAAAACGGAAATCCAGGTGGATACCGCCGCGCTCAAAGTGGTCGACGACGTCGTAATCACCATCTACGACGGCCTGCGCGCCCGCAGAACGCTCGCGAAGAGCAATGCTTCAAACGGGGACGAGCCACCGCTCTTTATCATCCCCACGCGGACGGATAAAAACCTCCGCCTGTTCACGGATAAGGGCGCGTGCCTGCTGCTTGCGGTGGAAGCGCTTGCGGAGAATAAAGCGGGCAGCCGCCCCAACAATCTTGCTGCGCTTTTGCCGTTTGAAGAAAATGAGCGCATTGTCGCGGCATATGAAGAAAACGACGAAGGCTTATTGTACTTTGCCACCGCGCAGGGCTATGTGAAGTGTACGCCCGCGGCGCAATACAACACGCGCAATAAGCGCATCGCCGCTATCACGTTAAAGGATGGGGACAGCGTGCTTACCGTTGAATATGGGCGGGAGGAAACACTGCTGCTCATTACAAAGCTCGGCATGAGCATCCGGTTCGCGCTTAACACCGTGCCGGAAATGGGGCGCGCTGCGGCGGGCGTCAAGTGCATCAAGCTCGACGACGGGGACAGCGTCATTGCCGCCATACAGGTGCGGGACGAAGGGGAGCTGTTAACCATCTCCGACCGCGGCTACGCCAAGCGCAGTCTGCTGTTCGATTATGAGGTGCAGGGCAGGAACGGCAAAGGCTTAAAGACATTTGACTTTAAGAAGAACGGCAGCAACGGCACCCGCATCGCCGCGGCGTTCTATGTGCGCGAGCCGTTCGATATGGCCATCAAACAGCGCCATGGCACGCTCACCCGTGTGAATACCGAGGAAGTGCGCATTGAGCAGCGTGCAAGCAAGGGCAGCATGCTCATCCTTGTGATGCTCGACGACGACGTGATGGCGGTGGACCGCATCGACGCATAGCGCAAAGTACGCGCGATATAGGGACAGAATAAACAAATGTATCATAACTTTGGGAGGAACGATGGAACTCAATAGCAGGCAACGGGCGCAGCTTCGCTCCATGGCGAACACCCTGCAGCCCATATTCCAGATCGGCAAGGGCGGCGTCGGGGAAGAAATCATCGAACAGCTTTCCCTGGCGCTCGAAGCGCGGGAACTCATCAAAATTACGGTGCTTGAAACCGCGCCGGTGAGCGCGCGGGAAGCGGCGGAGGCGTTAAAAGTCCCTCTGCGGGCAGAGGTCGTGCAGTGCATCGGCCGGAAGGTGACGCTCTACCGTGAAAGCCGGGAAAACAAGCGCATCGAGCTGTGCAAATGACCCTGTAAATAGCAAAAACGTAGTAAATTTAAAGACCGCACGATGTTTGTTGATCAAGTTGTCAAATAAAGTTAGGGATTGCGTTGGTAATCTTCCGCTTAGCAGGGTCAGTGCGGGCGGTTCTAAGGAAAGGGTTTGGGGAAACGCAGTTTCCCCAAATCAAAAATCTATCGCGACGGCCCTCAGGCCTAGTGTCCGAGGCGTCTCCCCCCGTGGACGCGGCGCGCTAAAGCGCCGATACCTCGGAACCTCAAGCGGGTTTATTGACACCACCCTTCCGTAGACAAGTCCAGGACTTCCTGTGCCATATTTGCCGAACATTACGCAAATAAAAACTTGTAAATGTGCGGGATTTCCGGTATACTATACGCGGTAGTCGGCAATGGAGCTGACGCTTTCTTAATTTGTAATTTACATTGCCGGGAAGGATGTACAATTGATGGAAAAGTTAAAGCGGAGCGAGCGCGTGGCGGCGATTACGCGGGCATTGAGCTGTGAGCCGGGCAGGCTGTTTACGTTACGGGAGTTTGTGGAGTGGTTCGGCTGCGCAAAATCCACGCTGAGCGAGGATATCACGACAGTCCGCACGGTGCTGGGCAAGTACGGTCTGGGCGTGGTGGAAAGCGTGAACGGTGCGGCAGGCGGCGTGCGCTTCTATCCCTTTAACGAGGACGCCGCGGATACCGCGTTCGTGCTTTCCGTTTGCAAGGAGCTTTCCGCAAAAGAGCGTATTGTGACCGGCGGCTTCTTATATACGGTGGACCTGTTTTCGGATCCCCGGATCTTGACGCGTATGGGAGAGATTTTCGCCAAGAAATTCTTCCGTCTCCAGCCGGATGTGGTGGTGACGGTGGAATCTATGGGCGTGCCTATTTCCCTGATGGTAGCAAAAGCCTTGGGCAAGCCCTTGGTCACGGCCAGACGCGACAACCGTATTTCAGAAGGTTCGGTTGTGACGCTCAATTACATGAGCGCGTCAAGTAAGCGCGTGCAGACCATGAGCCTCCCGCGTCGCAGCTTGGTCGCAGGGCAGAAGGCGCTCATTATCGACGACTTCATGAAGGGCGGCGGCACCGCCAAGGCGCTTGTCGCCATGATGCAGGAATTCAATGTGCAGGTCTGCGGTACCGGCGTTATCGTGGCCACGCAGGAGCCCCGTATTAAGCGCGTGCAGGATTATGTGGCGCTGATGACATTGGGCACCGTGGACGAGGAAGCGGGCTTTGCGGATATCCGTCCCGCGGACTGGCTCTCAAACGGCTGATAAGCTCAGGAGTTTCATAAATCACTTAAATTGGTCCCGTCTCATAAGAGGCGGGGCTTTTGCTTTGCATAGTAATTCGCATGACTGGACAGCATCTATTCGACAGGAAATGCCATAAAGCATGGCACCCTCTCCATCAAACTGAAATGAGACCAAAATGAGGTAGAAATGAGCCCATTTACATGCCGACTTGATACCGAAGAGTGGTTAAATATAGTCATAACATGGTGGACTAGCACATAAGAAGGTTTTGGTTTGTGTCTGCAGCCTAAGCAGCGGAACAAAGAAATAAAGAAAAGAAGGAGGGAAACGTATGAGGAACAGGAAACCGATAGCAATCCTTGCGGTTGTCATGGCATGGCTTTTGTTTGCAAGTACGGCGTTGGCTGTAGTTACCATAGAAGCGGATGCTGTGTATGCAAACGGTCACGCTATTACGGTTGTGAAGGATGAAGCATCCGGCGATACGCGCGTGACTTCGGATGATGCGGAAGCCGGATTGGCTGGCAATACCACCAATATTGCCGGGCGCGACATCTACGGCGGCAAAAACGGCGAGGATATGACCGGCAATACCAACGTGACCATCGGTGAAGGAGCAGTCGTAGGAGATGTTTACGGTGGCGGCAAAAACGGCGACGTAACCGGCAACACCAGCGTAACCATTGATGGCGGCACCACCGGGAATGTCTACGGCGGCGGCCATGATACCGGAAACGGCGGCGACGATGCCAACGTTACCGGCAGCACTAACGTGACCATCAAGGATGGCGCGACGGTAACCGGCGACGTCTACGGTGGCGGCCATGCCGAGGGCGGCGACGCCAGCAGCAGCAATTCCGGCAGCGCCGCGCGGGCCAACGTGGGTACGGGCTCGAGTGGTGATAGAGGTACAAACGTCACCATAGAAGGCGGCACGGTTGCCGGCAATGTATATGGCGGCGGCAACGCTGAGGGCGGCAATGGCCGCGGCGACCGAGACGGCGGAAACGCAACCGCCAACGTGACCAATGGAGGGACGGATATTGACGTCACTAACGGCGACGTGACCGGCGGCGTCTACGGCGGCGGCAGGGCGCAAGGCGGCAGTGACGCTACGGGCTGGAATAACGACGGCGAAGGCGGCAGCGCCACGGCCACGGTAAACGGCGGTACGGATATCGCCCTGAGCGGCGGCGAGGTTGGCGCTGCCAACACCGATGGAAAAAATGAGGATGGGGACGGCAGTGAGAGCACCTCGGTATCGGGTGACAAAAAAGTTTCCATCGACGGCAACGCGCTCATTGAATCTGAAAAGGTCTATACCAGCGGCGATAAAGGAAAAATCTATATCAATAGCCTGATAGGCCTGTTTTACAAGTACTCCGCTAAAGATAGGAGTAAGATTGTAATTGCCAGCGGTCTTAAGGACAAAAATAATAAGACATGGACAATAAATGACTTGAACAATAACAAGGATAAGGATGGCTTCTATTCTTTCAAAAACCTTGGAAATGCGAAATATCGTAAAGTCACTGTTACGTTCAAGTATTACGATCAGGACAAAACCACAGTGGTTGGCACCGAAACAAAAATAGTTGGCGTAACCAACTTAACGAACACTCCGGTTATGGTATCTCCCACGCGCACAAGCATAAAGGGAAACCAGTACAATCTGGAAGGCCTGTCCAAGAGTATCACTTTCCAGAACGGTATGCAGCCTCTGCATGGTGGTGGGGGCGATGACGGCCATAAGGCTTCACCATTGGCATATGAGGTAAGGATCGATCCGGTTCCCGCCACCAAGACGGTTACGTACTTCACGTCCTATGAGGACGTGGCGGGCAACGAGCTGAAAGATGATTCGGCTACCGGCACCCTGACGCTCACCTATGGCGGTCAGGACCAAACCGCGAGCTATGTATTCGCAGCGATCGACCACTACAACTTCGACGGCGTGTTTGTGGACGGGAGCGCGGCGACAACGGTCACGGTGGGCTATGACGATGTGGAAAACGGCGATGTCATCGAATTCGTGGCGAAGTATACGAAGCTTT
>JAEYCM010000034.1 GCA_023455425.1 Bacillota bacterium
AATACGCTGGATTGATTTTGATGCCGATGCCGCCTTTATCTCCGGCGGAATAAATGTAGAATTTATAATTTTCCTTTATCGGAGGCTGCCCGACATTTTGTAAAGCCCCGGCGTCATACGGAATTGCATAGTACCTGCAAGCATCCCAGAATTCAAACAATATGTAGGAATCCATCCATGTCATCGCAACAAAGTTCTTTTTGATGCGCGGAAATATGATGGAAATATCTTTTCCTTTTTGGTAATATGCCACTACGCCTTCGTCTTCCCATTGCCCGGCGCACTGTGCGAGCCACTCGCCATCTTTCCAAGTCTCTTCCATCTCTTTTTTATACAGAAACTGAACCGCTTCGCCCTCCAGAAGGTCACAAATCAGCTCGATCATCGCCAAATCAAAAATGCTCCCATTGGTAAAGTGTCCTTTGGAGGTATCCTTGCCCGCTACATGAACCGATAAGTCGGCCTGATCGTTTATAATGACCTGCAGGTTCCGTAAAAACCCCTCCGCGGGCGGGGATACGGGCTGAAATCTGCGCTTTATCTTTTCCAAGAACTTCCCCATTACGGATTATCCTTTCGGTCATATCATAATTTTTCTATATCATACCACGAGTACGTTTGTTCGTAAATCTGTAATGAAAAAAGCGGGGCGCGTGGCCCCGCTTCTGCTTTGTATATATGTCTATTATGCCTGATTCAATATCCGCTGCATTTCGTATTCATACTCGGATACCCAACCGGGGTGAAGCACGGTAGCTATTTCTTCATGCTCGAAAAAGATATTATATTGATCACCCAAATTCCCTTCCGGATACAGGCAAGCCACATAGTCCCATTCCTTATTGGTGTCACCTTGTATCTGCCTGCGCCCAAAAATCATAAGAGGGCGATTGCCGCCCTGTAAAAGTACAACCGTGCCGATCGGATAATAGGTCATAATAATTTACCCCCATTTTTATTTACTTGGACTATCCGAAGCCAAATATTATTTACTCGTTCCAATCAATTTGCTCTACAAGCGCCCTCCCACCAAGCGAACCGCCTATACCGCCTATAAAACCGCCCACCAAACCTCCAATCGCTGTTCCTATGCCTGGAAGAGCCGATCCCAACGATGCACCCAACGCAGCTCCAGCCGCAGCTCCAGCCCAGCTAAATGCTGCACCACCAACAGCGGCTGCCGTTTTCTTTCCTAATCTTTTATCAGAGTCTGTGAGGTCAGCAGATACTGCCGTTGCAATATCATAAGCATCCATCGCTATACCAATAACAGCCAAAGCCTTACCGCCTGCTTTTGCAATTTTGAATGCTTCATCTGCACCCTGTGCAAGCTTCAACGTATTATTAGATATTGGGAAGTGTTCACCCTTAACTGATGCGCCATAGTGTCTAGGATTCATATGGTAATGTTGATCAAACGGGCCATGAGGTTTATCTACGCGAAACATCCACATGCCTGCCTGCTTCCCGTTCCTCATTTCACCTTTCATCATGTCTCTAATGCCAAATACCATAGGTCCACCATTTGTTGGAATTGTTTGATATCTCCCAAATTTGCTGGCAATATGCATCCCTTTCCCAACATCAGTAGCAGCCCTGACGACATCGCCGATTCTCTCCTCTGAAGTTTTTGCCCCGCCCTGCATTCCCACAGGCACCCGCCCCGACGCCTGCATCCCTGCCGCGCCCTTTTGCACAGGCTTTAATCTGTCCATCCCCATATCGGAAGCCATGCGGTCCAACTGCCGAAGCCCCGCCATCGTAACGGGTATCGGCGTTTGATTTTCCTTCTCCGCTAGCTTAACCGTAATCGCGTTAAGCTGCTTTTGCCCGTTCTTCTCCCATGCCGCCCGCAGGCTCGCCTGTTCCCGGCGCATATCCTCCATTGTGGGGTCCATGTTCTTTGCCATCGCGCTTCTCCCTTTGTTTATTTCGGCAAAACAAAACGGAGCGGGGGATGGGGGAATGCCCCATGCGCCGCTCCGGATTTCCGATGGTACCACTATATCACGGTTTTTGTTTGCTGTGCTGTGAGAAGCGTTGTTAAAAGCTTGCCGAAAGTAAAAAGGGATTCTCAAGGGACGTGTCCCTTGGGTGGGGCCAGGGGGTAAACCCCTGAAATCAATCCTTCGCCTGATACGCTTTACGCGGCACGCGGAAGCCATGCTCCTTGATGAGCCGGTCAAGCGTTTGCAAGGCGTACTCCGCCTGCTCCCGCTTGTGGGCGCTGGTCAGGCAGAACCTGAGGCGCGCCTGCCCCTTCGGAACAGCGGGATAGACGGCGGGAGGCACAAACACGCCTTCCTTCAACAGCTCCGCGGAGAGCGTAAAAGCGTCCATATCCCCGCCGATGAGGATGGGCGCGATGGCGGTTTCGCCCGCAAGGCAGGTATCAAACCCGTAGGAATGGGCGACCTCCATAAAATCCTGAATGTTTTGCTGCAGGCTTGTAACTAGGGCATTGTCCTCCCGCAAAATGCGGATGCCCTCAAGTGTAGCGGCGGTCAGCACGGGGGAGAGGCCTACGGAGAACACAAAACCCGGCACATTGTAACGCTGGTATTCGATGAGGGAGCGCTTGCCCGCAAGGTAGCCGCCGCAGGTGCCAAGCCCCTTAGAAAGCGTGCCCATCTTGATATCGATATCGTCGGGCGCGAGGTTGAAGTATTCGTCCACGCCGCCGCCGTGCGCGCCGATGACGCAGGAGGAGTGCGCTTCGTCCACCATCAGGAAGCAGCCGTACTCCTTCTTGATGCGCACGAATTCCGGCACGGGCGCGATATCGCCGTCCATGGAGTACGCGCCCTCAACGACGATCAATACCTTTTCATACGAATCCCGGTTGGCGCGCAGGATGTTCTCCAGCGCCACATAATCGTTATGCGGGAAGCCCTTGGTATGGGCGGTAGAAAGCTGGCAGCCCTGCACGATGGAGTTGTGGGAGAGCGCGTCGTAGAGAATGAGATCCCGCTCGTTGCAGAAGTTGCCCACAAACGTCACGTTCGTGCTGTGGCCGCCCACCAGCACCAGTGCGGCCTCGGTGTGCTTCCATTCCGCAATGGCTTTTTCCAGCTCCTGGTGCAGCGTCTTTTCGCCCGCCAAGAGACGGCTGCCGCTGGCGGAAGTGCCGTATTTCGCCGCCGCATCCTGCGTGGCCTTCACCGTGCGCGGGTGGCCGGACAGGCAGACGTAGTTGTAGGAGCCATAATTGATAACCTCTTTGCCGTGGATGAGCGAGGTATCCCGCAGCGGCGAATCGTGCGCCACAAAGTATGGGTTTCCCATCGCCTCGGTTTCCTTCAGGCGGGCTTCGAGCGCCTGCCATTCCGGCGTTTCTTCAAACGTGGCGATGCGCTTCTTGCCGCCAAGCTTGCCGCCCTGCTGCTTTGCAAGCAGCAGCAGCGCCGCGTCCTCGGCGCATGTGCAGCCGGTGTATTCATCGTCCGTAATGAGGATTTTAAAGTGTTCCTCAATCTTTGTAAACACGCCCAAAGACGCCAGGCTGTCCCCGCCCAGATCGTACACAAAGTGCGCGCGGTCGGTGATATCCTCCACGTTCAGGCAAAGCTCTTCCGCAAAGAACTCCTTGATCTTGTTGAGGATGGCAAGGTACGCCTCGCTCTTTTCCACCTCCGCCTCGGACCCCACGACGGAAATGCTTCCGCACACGCGGCGCTTGGCAAGGTCCACCTCGATGGCGTCAAACCGGCCCGCGGCCAAATCTTCCTTGACGCGCACGCGCTTGACCTTCAAAGAGGCCGTGAGCGGAAGCGCCGCAAGCGAGAAGAAGCAGCGGCGCACCCGCTTGTAGATGGGCAGCAGCGCGTTGCGCATGGAAAGGGCGTTGATGAGCGCATCCATGCGGGCGCGGTCCCGCTGGATGTTTTCCGCGTACACCACGAGCGTGATATCCTCATACGGGCCGCCGAAATCCGCGCCGAACGCGCAGACCTGCTGGACCTCGTCGATCCCCGCAAACGCGTCCTCCAGCTCGTCCGGGTAGACGTTTTCGCCGCTTTCGTTGATGATGACGTCCTTCAGGCGCCCTTCGATCCAGAGCTTGCCGCCTTCAAAGCGGGCGATGTCGCCGGTGGCGAAATAGCCTTCTTCGTCGAGTTCCGCGGGCACCAGTTCGCCTTCCACCATGCGGCCGATGTGCATGGCGGCGGATTTGATAAAGAGCTCGCCCACGGAGGCTTTGTCCCCTTCGCGCGGCTTCACCTTGATTTTGACGCTCTGCATGGGCTTGCCCACGCAGCCGGAAAGCTGATCGTCTATGCTATCGAACACCTGCACGCAGGAAATGCCGACCTCCGTCATGCCAAAGCCGTTGACGAGCGGGCAGCCGATGCCGTTTAGCAGCTTGAGCGTGTCGGGCAGGATACGCCCGCCGCCGCTGATGCCGCAGCTTAAATGCGTGCCCAACAGGTTTTTGCGCACGCCATAGGCAAGGTTGGCGTAATACAGCCTCCCCGCCTTGCCGAACACCCGCTGGCGCTTGACGGAGCCTTCCACTAGTTTATTGAGCTTTCGTTCTTTGTCCTCGCCTTTTTGCCGGGCCGCGCGCGAAAGCTTCTGCGCCACGGAGTTCCAGAAGAGCGGAACATTGAACAGGTGCGTGATATGGTGGAGCCTGCACGCCTCCTGTACGGATTTGCTGGTGCGGTCCTTTGGGAACACGATGGTCTTGCCGAACACCGTATACGCCATCATCATCGTCATAAAGCCGAAGATGTGGTGGAAGGGCAGGAAGGCCAGCACCCTGTGCGGCTTATCGTTCAAGAATTCCGGAGACATGCGGGCAAGCGCTAAGAAATCCAGCAGCTGCACGGTGAGCGCCTGGCCGTCGTAGACGTATACCTTGGAGGACGCCGTGGTGCCGGAAGTGCACATGGCGACGCGGTTTGCAAACCCGCCGCGGACCTCCCCTTCGCAATCCCGAAGAAGCGGCGCGGGGTCAATGAGGTGTACGCCCGCAGGCAGGGCGATCTGGTCGAGCGTAATGACGGCAACGGCCCGCGTCTGTTTGACGATATGCTCCGTCTGCTTCACGTCCGCGCGAAAATCGATGAGCACGGGTTGGTAGCCCGCCATGATTGCGCCCCAGAATACCGTTGTATAATCCGGCGAATTGTCCATGCGGATGCCGATGTACTCCGGCTTTTCCGGCACGCCCAATATTTTTTGCAGCCCCGCCGCCGCGTGGCGTATGCGCCGGTCATACTCGCTGAATGTGATGTAGCGGATCTCGCCGTTTTTGTCGTACTGCGCGCTTGGCGCGTCCCCATGGGAAACGATGGTGTTGTAGATGGCCTCCAGCGTGTGCGTCCCTGCCTTGAGCAGATGCGTGGTTTCCCCAATCGATTGCATAATTATTCCCCCATACGAATTAATATGCGTTATAATGCCGTGCATGCGCAAAAAAAAAGGAAGCATGCAATATGAATATACATAGAAGCATAGCATGATTTGCCCAAAAAGGCAAGAAACGCGCCGCCTTTGGGCATTTCCCCAGGCGGCGCACAGGATTTTTGGCTGTATGATATGCAAATTTTGTCATAATTTAGAAACGCATAACTATGAGCGATTACTCACTTGTCCGTGCCGTCCGGCGCCTGCGCTACCACTTGCGCACCCCCAGCACATGAAGCGGGCGCAGAGCGATATACGTATATGTGGAAAGCGCGCGGTCGATCGAATCGATGGTATGGGCGGCCACGAGAATATTCTCCGGAATGGGTGGGGAACCGACGGAAAGCACCACGGGGTTATGCGTAAAGTAGGGTTCCTGAAACTTGATCTGTATGACGTCGCCGGGCTGCAGCCCTTCGAGCGGCACAAGCTGCATGAACGGGCCTTCCCGCCTGTTATTGACCATGAAATTATAAAAATACTCCACGCCCGTCCAGCTTGGGGAACGGTTGTTGGCGTTCCGGTAATACCAGCCCACCGTCGGCCTGAAATTCATCTGCCCCGCGCCCGCATACACGCATTGGGAGGCAAAATTGGTGCAGTCCCCGCCAAGCTTTGAAAAATCGTAATAGGCCGGGTTTCTTGACATAGCCCACCTTCGCGCATACGCCACCGCCTTCTCCCGGTCATACGGCACCGTTCGCAATCCGGAAGCGTCCCTGCTTTCCATGCGTCGTCCTCCCAACATCAGGATGAAGCATGTTATGCGTGCGCCGGACCCGTTATGCGCCAAACCAACCAGTCTCTCCACCCAGTTTTTATGCTATACTAGAGAAAAAACACCAGGAGGACCATCCATGAGCGATATCATAAAGACCCCGCACATCGCCTGTGCCAAAGAGGACATTGCAAAAACGGTGTTGATGCCGGGGGACCCGCTGCGCGCCAAATTCATTGCGGAAACGCTGTTGCAGGACGCGAAGCTTTTTAATAATATCCGCGGCATACAGGGATATACCGGCGTTTATGAGGGCAAGCGCGTATCCGTCATGGCAAGCGGCATGGGCATGCCCTCCATCGGCATCTATTCCTATGAGCTCTATAACAAATTTGACGTAGAGAACATCATCCGCATCGGCTCGGCGGGCGGCATACACCCCGATCTGAAGCTGCGGGATATCGTGGTGGCGCTTTCCGCCTGCACCAATTCCAATTACGCCTCGCAGTACAACCTCCCCGGCACGTTCGCGCCCACGGCGAGCTACAAGCTTGCTAAAGCCGCCGTGGAAGAGGGTGAACGGCGCGGTTCCCGCATGATGGTGGGCACCATCCTTTCTTCCGATACGTTCTATGACGATTCCAACTCTTTGGGGGATTGGCGCAAAATGGGCGTGCTGGCTGTGGAAATGGAAGCCGCCGCGCTCTACTGCAACGCCGCCCGCGCGGGGAAACACGCGCTGTGCATGTGCACCATTTCCGACCTTCCCTTCACGGGCGAAGAATGCACGGCGGAGGAACGGCAGAACACGTTCCTGGATATGATGCAGATCGCGCTTAGCATCGCATAACGATATCGCAAAAGTGACGTTGTGCCTTTTGTGAGTTATTCCGTGCCGTCTGACGGTGCAACCCGGCACGCAAGGTGTCCCATCTGACGCACATGTCGCCGGATGGGACAAATTTATATGTGCCCATTCCCCGCAGGCTTCTTCGTTGGCGCATATCAATATCAAAATAATAAGGGTATCCTCCGATTTATATGGTAAGACATCCTGTTACATGGTAATATATCCCTTGTAATTATTTTGAAGGGGATCCTTGTTCTATGAGAAAATGCATATCCATTCTTTTGATTGTTTTAATCCTGATTACCGGGGGATATTTTTCGTTTCAATATATCCTGATGGTAACGGCCGATAAAAGCTGGATACAGGATTTTGGCTATCAGCAAGAGGAAATTTACGATCTGAGCCTGGACCGTTTGGGTTGCCCTGCCATACCAGTCTCAATCGAGGGTCATACATTCCCTTTTACATTTGATACGGGCTGCAGTTCCGGCTTTTTATTAACCAGTTTGCTGGAGGGAAAAATAGACTATACCCTTGTTGGCCAGACGGAACAATTAAACCGGGACGGTTCGCATCGCGGATGGTCAAAAGCTGTTTTACTAAAAGAATTTACTGTGTTCGGCAACAAACATACGAACATCGAAACAACGCTTGCAGACTGGGAGATGTTCTCTTCCGCAAAATTTAACGGCCTTATTGGGCTAAAGTATTTTTCGTCGCAAGTGGTTACGCTCGACTATACGGGAAGAAAAATTGCCGTCACCAACCGACCTATTGACTATAGTAAGCTTGACACAGAAAAATACGTGATATTGCCCTTGCATCAATCGGAGCAGGATGGTCTGGGGAATCATCTGTTCTTTGAAGCGACGCTCAATGACGCGCCCATAACTGTGTACCTTGATACGGGGAAAAACCACTCATATTTGCATCATGAACTCAGCGATTTTCGTCCAGGCGCAGGAAAGCCAAGTGCGCCGAAAAGAAATGCTGCGATATTGCTCGGCGACATGGAATTGCCTCTGAACGGATTAATTGAAGCCAACTTGGCGCAAGTGGATGATTTGCCATATCCTATCGCGATTGAATTGAACTCCGACCAAATTCAGAAAAACAATTTGTTGATCACAATAGACATGATCACCAGGCACATTGTTTTCCGAAGGTTGGAGGATAACATGCGTTAAAGCTTCCATATGACAGGTCTAGTGTACTTAAAAGGGAGGGCGTTGCCCTCCCTTTTGATACAAACACCTATACCTTCACCAGCGTATACTTTGCCGTGCCGATGCCGAGCTTTTCCGCATGCTCCACGCCGACGCGCCAAGAGGTTTCCGGATGCATATCCGTAAAGTGATCCCCATGCGTATGCGCGGCTTCGCCTAAGTAGCTGTTGCGCAAGGGCTGCTGCGCGTTCACGGCATCCGCGCACGCGACGTCGAGCGCCACGGGATCGAACGAAGCGAACAGGCCGACATCCGGCACGATGGGCGCGTCGTTGCCATCGTGGCAATCGCAGAAGGGGGAGACGTTCATCACCAGGCTGATATGGAAATGCGGCCTATCATGGAGCACCGCCTTGGTATACTCCGCAATCTTTCGATTGAGCAGGTCGTTTGCGGAATCCTCCCGCGCATAGATGGCGTCCACGGGGCATACACCCAGGCACATGCCACAGCCCACGCAGACTTCGGGATCGATGACGCATACGCCGGTATCAAAGGATTGCGCGCCGTGCGCGCAGACGGTGGCGCACACGCCGCAGTTGATACATGCGTCCGGGTCCACCGTCGCCTTGCCGCTGGAATGCATGGCCATTTTGCCTGCGCGGGAGCCGCAGCCCATGCCGATGTTTTTGAGCGCGCCGCCAAACCCGGTACACTCGTGCCCCTTGAAATGGTTGAGAGAAATGAACACATCCGCGTCCATGATGGCGCGGCCAATGCGGGCTTCCTCTAAAATCTCCCCGCCGGGTATGGGGATGCGCGCCTCGTCCGTGCCTTTTAAACCATCGCCAATCAGAATATGACAGCCGCTGGAAAAAGGGGTGAACCCGTTTTCATATGCGGACGTAATATGATCCAGCGCGTTTTTGCGGTGGCCGACATAGAGCGTGTTGCAGTCCGTCAAAAACGGCTTGCCGCCCAGCTCCGTAATCAAATCCGCCACCACCTTGGCATAATTGGGGCGGATATAGGAAACATTGCCCGGCTCGCCGAAGTGGATTTTGATGGCGACGTATTTGTGCGCAAAGTCAATCTCTTTGATGCCCGCGACAATCAACAGTTCCTTGAATTTTGAAAGAATACTTTTCCCCACAGGGACCCGAAGATCTGAAAAATAAACCTTGGAAGCCATACGTTTTCCTCCCGTTTCACAACGCTAACAATATACTACAAAATCCAGTATAGCCGCTTCCTTTCACCGCGGAAAGGGGAATCTGGGTTTAAAATTTAACAGGGCTCGTTTCTTTGGAACAGGCGCATTTTTGCTTTTCTTCCCGCGCGCTTCTTGTTATACTATAGAAAACTAGGCAAACAATATTATGTGGATGATGGGTTCGGGAGAGACCGCTTTGCCGCGGCGCCGAAGGGGAAATGCAAAAACTCTCAGGCAAAAGAACCGTACCCGGACAGACCTCCGGAAAGCCGCCTTATGGGGCGGCGCCGATGGGGCAACCCGATTAATTGTTTTATAAGCGGGGAATCTCTCAGGTACAAGGACGGAGCGCGCAATTTCTTTTTTGCGCGCTCTTTTTTATGTCCTTTTTTGCACATATTGATGAGGGAGGTTCCTATGGAGAGTTTAAAGCAAACGCCGCTCTACCATGCGCATGTTGCATTGGGCGGAAAACTGATTGACTTTGGCGGCTGGGCGCTGCCGGTGCAGTATTCCTCGGTACTCGAGGAGCACAGGGCCGTGCGCGAACGCGCGGGGCTGTTTGACGTCTCGCATATGGGAGAAATCTTTGTGACCGGGAAGGACGCGCAGTCATATCTCGATCATCTGTTAACCAATCACATCGCTTCCATGCCGCCGCTCCGCTGCCGGTATTCGCCCATGTGCTATCCGGACGGCGGCACGGTGGACGACGTGATCGTCTACAAATTCCATGAAGAGCGCTACCTTGTGGTGGTCAACGCTTCCAACACGCAAAAGGATTTTGACTGGATGCTGGAGAACGTGGCGGGCTTTGACGTCGCGCTCGATAACCAGTCTCCCGCTTTCGCGCAGATCGCGCTCCAGGGCCCGAAAGCGAATGAGTTGTTAGCGCCGCTGTGCGACAGCGCGCTCCCCGAAAAGAATTATTCGTTTTCCGAACTTCTCGTCTCCGGTATCCCCGCCATCGTTTCCCGCACCGGCTACACCGGCGAGGACGGGCTGGAGCTTTACTGCGCCGCAAAGGACGGGGAGCCTCTTTTCAACCTGCTGCTAAAAGCCGGAGAACCCTACGGCGTCCTGCCCTGCGGCCTTGGCGCGCGGGATACGCTGCGCTTTGAGGCGGGCATGCCGCTCTACGGGCACGAGCTTTCCAAAGACATTACGCCGCTGGAGGCCGGGCTTTCCTTTTCCATCAAAACCGACAAAGGCGCATTCATCGGCCGTGAGGCGTTTCTTGCAGCGCCCGCGCGCGTGCGCATTGGCTTAAAGCTCGTTGACCGCGGCATCGCGCGCGGCGGCGAGGATGTGCTTGTAAACGGCAAAAAGATCGGCGTTACCACATCCGGCGTCCCTTCGCCCACGCTTGGCGCAAGCTACGCCATGGCGCTTGTGGATGCGGACGTTGCAAAAGAAACATCGTTTTCTATCGTGGTGCGTAACCGCCCGCTGCAGGCCGAGCAGGTTCCGCTGCCGTTCTACAAGCGGAGCAAGTGAGATAGCACATAAGGCATCTGGGGGCTTTGCCCCCAGACCCCCACATAAGGGACGTAAGGGTTCCAAGGGTCGTTACGACCCTTGGCGGGTGTTTGAGGGCGGAGCCCTCAATCGTAATTTCATTTCATTTTATTTAAGGAGGTACAATCCATGACGCCGAACGACCGCAAGTACACCAAGGAGCATGAATGGGTAATCTTTGAGGATGGCAAGGCACGCCTTGGCATCACGGCGCACGCGCAGGAAGCGCTGGGGGATATCGTGTATGTGGAACTGCCGCAGGCAGGGGACACGATAAAAGCCGGGGGCAGCGTGGCGGTGGTGGAATCCGTGAAGGCGGTCTCCAACGTCTATACGCCGGTGGGCGGCGAAGTGCTGGAAGTGAACAAACCGCTCGAAGACGAACCCGAGCGCCTGAACAGCGCGCCGTATGAGGAATTTATCGTCGTGCTTGCGGCGAGCGAGGTGGACGAAGCGGCGCTTTTGACGGCCGCGGAATACGACGCGTTTGTGGCCACGCTGTAAGGAGAAGGCCATGCGCAGTTACGTTCCAAACACAAAGGAGGAACAGCAGGAAATGCTGCAGGCCATTGGGCTAGAGCGCATTGACGAACTGTTTTCCGATATCCCGGAGAAAGCGCGGCTTGGCCGCCCGCTTACCCTGCCCGCAGGGAAGAGCGAGCAGGAGGTGCGGCGCGCGTTCCAGTCGTTTGCGGGCAAGGCGGGAACACTCCCGCTGTTCCGGGGCGCGGGCGCATACCGCCACTATATTCCCTCGGTAGTGGACGTTATCGCTTCCCGCTCTGAATTCTACACCGCGTACACGCCCTACCAACCCGAAATGAGCCAGGGTATGCTGCAGGCGATATTCGAGTACCAGACGCTGATCTGCCAGCTGACCGGGCTTGACGCCTCCAACGCCTCCGTATATGACGGCGGTTCGGCCTGCGCGGAGGCCATGATCATGCTGCGCGGCATCACGCGCAAAAACAAGGTACTCTATTCCGCGGGGCTCAACCCGGAATACGTCGCCATATTAAAGACCTACGCACGGTTTGTCGGCTTTGAACTTGCGAAAATTCCGCTGGACAGGGAAGGCAGGACGGACTTTGACGCGCTCGAAGCAAATCTTGAGGGTGCCGCGGGCCTGTTGCTGCAAAACCCGAACTTCTTCGGGATTGTAGAGGATATGGAAAGCGCCGCCACAATGCTGCACGGAAAGGGCGCGCTGTTGGCCGCTGTCGTCAACCCCACGTCGCTTGGGCTATTAAAGCGTCCGGGCGACTATGGCGCTGATATCGCGGCGGGGGAAGGCCAGCCGCTGGGGCTGCCGCTTTCCGTCGGCGGTCCGTACCTTGGATTTATGGCGACCAAACAGCAGTATACCCGGCACCTGCCCGGCAGGATCGCGGGGGAGACCGTGGACGCGGAAGGAAACCGCGCCTATGTGCTGACGCTGCAGGCGCGCGAACAGCATATCAGGAGAGAAAAGGCCTCCTCCAACATCTGCTCCAACCAGAGCCTGTGCGCGCTGCGCGCCGCAGTCTATCTTGCCGCAATGGGTCCTGCCGGCATGCGGGAGGTGGCAACGCAGTGCCTGCAGAAAGCGCATTACCTGTACGAGGGCATTCTTCGCATCCCGGGCATGCGCGCGCGGTATCAGAATACACCGTTCTTCCATGAGTTCGTGATCGACTGTGAGAAGGACTCGCTTGCCCTCAACGCCGCGCTCAAAGCGCGGGGCTTCATCGGCGGGCTGCCATTGAGCCGCTATGATGCCGGGGACAACGGCATCCTCTACTGCGCGACGGAACAACACACGCGCGAAGAGCTGGACGCGTTCCTAGACGCGCTCGAGGAGGTGGCAAAATGAGAAGCACCGTACCGCTGTTGTTTGAACTCAGCCGGGAAAACCGCCGCGCCGCGGACCTGCCGCTCGACGTACCCGCGCTTGACGCGCTGCTGCCCGAAGCGCTTTGCGGCGAAACATTGCCGCTCCCAGAACTTTCCGAAGTGGAGCTTGTAAGGCACTATGTCCGCCTTTCCCGCCGCAATTTCGGCGTGGACAACGGCAGTTACCCGCTCGGCTCCTGCACCATGAAGTACAACCCCAAGATCAATGAAGAAGTCGCGGGCGTATTCCGCGACCTGCATCCGCTGCTGGAGGAAGAAGACCTCGCGGGCGCGTTTGCCATGATGGGGCAGCTGCAGGATGCGCTTTCTGAAGTCACTGGCATGGACGCCTTCACCTTGCAGCCCGCCGCGGGCGCGCACGGGGAACTGACGGGCCTTATGATCATCAAGGCGTATCACCAGTTGCGCAACGACGCAGAGCGTACGGAAATGCTTGTGCCGGATTCCGCGCACGGCACCAACCCTGCTTCCGCGGCACTTGCAGGCTTTAAGGCGGTGGAGATTCCCTCCAACGCGGAAGGCGGCGTGGACGTGGACGTGCTGAAAGCCCGCCTTTCCCACAAAACCGCGGGTTTGATGCTGACCAACCCCAGCACGCTGGGCCTGTTTGAATGCAACATTCTGGAGATTGCGGCGCTTGTGCACGAGGCGGGCGGCCTGCTCTACTACGACGGTGCGAACATGAACGCCATCATGGGCAAGGTGCGCCCCGGCGATATGGGCTTTGACGTGGTGCATTTGAACCTTCACAAGACGTTTTCCACCCCGCACGGCGGCGGCGGCCCCGGCGCGGGCCCGGTGGGCGTAAAGAAGGAGCTTATTCCGTTCCTGCCCGCTCCCGTGCTGCTTTATGGCGAAGACGGAACTGTGCGCGCGGATTTTGACCGCCCGCTTTCCATTGGCCGCGTGAAGCCGTACTTCGGCAATTTCGGCGTACTGGCCCGCGCGTATGCCTACATCCTTTCCCTGGGCGGGGAAGGGCTGACCACCGCGAGCGAAAACGCTGTGCTCAACGCGAACTATGTGCAGCATGGACTGAAAGACTGCTATGCGCTGCCGCATGACAGGGTCTGCATGCACGAATGCGTGGTGCAGCCGCGCGAGCAGCTTGCAAACGGCGTGCGGACGCTCGACATCGCCAAGGCAATTATCGACCGCGGGTTCCATCCGCCCACAATCTATTTCCCGCTGATCGTACACGAAGCCATGATGTTTGAGCCCACGGAAACCGAAAGCCGGGAGAACATGGATCAGTTGATTGCTATCATGTGCGAGATCGCCTATTTGGCGAAGCACGACCCGGATGCGCTGCACCGTGCGCCCGTCACCACGCCGATCGGCAGACCGGACGAAACGCGGGCTGCGAGAACGCCGGTAGTGAGATGGATGCCACAGAACGAAGGGTGACCATAGGTACGTTGGAGGCTCCGCCTCCGCAGTTCGCAATGGTCGCACAGAATCTGTGCTCCCTTTGCTCACTGGAACTGCGCCGCTCTTTTTCCGCCACAGGCGCGGCTACTAAGAACACCCGTACCCAGAGGGTGCGGGGGGCGAAGCCCGCCCGCTATTAAATAAAATAATCTGTTGCGACGGCCTGCAGGCCTAGTGTCCGAGGCGTCACCCGACGAGGACGCGGCGCTCCAAAGCGCCGATACCTTAAACCCCTAAGCAGATTTATCAACGATCCTGAAAGCGGCCCAAAAGGCCGCTTCCGTTTTTCACCCGCTTGCACGCAAATCCCCGCAAGGATATACTGTTTCCAGAATGGTTGGTTTTCCAACGGATAGGGGGATCATAGGATGGACCACCTGACAGTCGCAAAAGCCTCGCCGCTGTTTCAAAACATAGAAGAAGGGGAGCTGTTCGGGCTCCTCGGTTGCCTGCGCGCCAAGCCGCGCAGCTATGAAAAGGGTGCTTTGGTTTTGCGCGCGGGCGAACCCGTGACGGGCTTTGGCATGGTGCTGACAGGCCGCGTACAGGTCACGCGGGAGGATCTTTACGGCACGCGCACGCTGTTGACGCAGCTTGAAGCGGGCGATCTTTTTGCGGAGGCGTTCGCGTTTGCAAACGCTCCGACGCTGCCGGTTACCGTGGAAGCGGCTTCCGACTGTTCCGCGCTGTTTTTTGACCACACGCGCATGCTTGCGCCCTGCGCAAACGGCTGCGCATTCCATACGCAGCTCATCCGCAACATGATGGGCATTCTCGCAAAAAAGAACCTCATGCTCAACAGCAAGATTCAGCACATCTCCCGGCGTACCACACGGGAAAAGCTGCTCTCGTATTTAAACGAGCAGGCGCATGCCCACAAAAGCGCGCAGTTCATCATTCCGTTCGACCGGCAGGAGCTTGCGGATTACCTGTGCGTGGAGCGGAGCGCGATGTCCGCGGAGCTTTCCAGGCTACAAAAAGAAGGCGTTTTGAGTTACCACAAAAGCGCCTTCAAACTGCATGCAAAGGGCAGGGAGGAAGTTTAGCGGTAGAGCTCCAAAAACTCCCCGCTTCTGTTTACAATGCCCGTGACGCCGTCTTTTTTCACCACCGCGTAACCGAGCAGGAACGGCCCCGCTTCATCATAGACGCAGGGGATGATATGCGCTCCTGTCTTGTCGATATACCCCCACTTGCCGTTCGTATCCTGCACCGGCGCGCGGCTTTGGGAAAACGGGCCTGCCGCCTGGTATTTGGGCTGTACCAGAAGCACGCCGCCGCTGTTAATATACCCCCACAGCCCATCCTGTTTGATGGCGGCATACCCTTCCGAAAAGTTGCCCGCATCCTGATACGTTTCCGAAAACGCGCGCCTGCGCGAGGTGTTATAAAACACATATCCGCTTCCGGTATCCACCGCGGCAAACCCTTCCCGGTAGACGGTGCCTGTTTCTTTGCTGAGGGTAGCGATCTTTTTGCCGACCTTGTCTATGATATAGCGCTTGCCCTCGCCGCTGACAAACGCCATATCGCTGCCGAACGCCCCCGCCGTATCAAACTGGGGCGCGATGGCCATATCTCCGTCCGGGTCGATGTAACCAAATGTGGAGTTGGGGCGCACCGCCGCGCGGCCATCCTGAAAGTCCCCGACTTCCCGGTATGCGCATGGGATGACCATCTTGCCCGCGACGTCGATATATCCCCACTTATCGCCCTGCGCCACGGCGGCGAGTCCTTCGCTGAAACCGCGCACCTCGTTCCACTGGGGTTCCACCGCCCACACGCCGCTGCGCGAAAGCAGGCCGTATAGCAATGCGCCGTTTTGTTCCACCGCCGCAAACGCGTACTGCCCTTCTAAGAAGTCAAACGCGCGCAAAAACTGCGGCTGGATCGCGACCTCGCCCTTAGCGTTTTGATAGCCCCAGAGCGCGTCTTCCTCATAAGGGAACAGCCTGCCCGTAATATCCACGTCCGTCGCAGGCGGAATGGAGCTGGGCGCGGGGGATGGCGCGACTTTGGCCGCCTCTATGGAAGAAGGGGATGCCGCAAGCGTTTCTACTTCCCCCTGATGCCGCAAAACGGAAGCGCCGCCGCCCGAATACAGCAGCACAAAGATCAGTACGCCACAAAAGACGGCCGCTGCCGTAATGGGATAACACCACAGGATGGAAAGCCGCTTCTTTTTACGGCGCGGCTGCATGTTTGGCATCCTTTGTCCTCCCCGGTATTGCTTTTGTTTCAATAAGCACTTTACTCGTTGGTACTCAGGCTTAGTATACCGCAGCGCAGCGCCGGACGGCAAGTTGGGGCTGTCTCACGCCCCGGCGAAGCCGGGGGTATTTCATATACGGCATAGCCCTATGTTGCTGGCAACGCCTTAAGGCGCACTCAACGTATGCCAGCCGCAAAAGCTCTTGGCCCGAGGTTGCCGGGTTTAGGGCGGCTTGCCCCAACAAGCAGTTTTTAGGATTTGACCGCAAGGGAAAATCTTAAAAACGTGCAAGTGTCAATACACTTACCCTGCTTGCCGTTTGGGCGGAAACAACGAAACAGCACAATATAGCGACCATAAAGTATTGTGAATATGAGAATAGACTCCTTGTTCTAGTTTTCGTATAAAGTAGCTATATCATGTATTCTACGCTTCATTTCTGTGCGGATATGTAACGGTTCTAAACACTCGCATTTATCCCCAAGACTGAAAAGAATATTGTAGTGGTATTCGTTCTCTATGAAAGGAAAACCAACAATATAATGCTCATCACCGTCCGGCGAAAAGTGTTCATAAGTGCAGTAATCAAGTACCCTGTCCATGACAGATTGATGAATGCGAATTTTGATTTTTGTTTGCATAGTTGCCAAAATATCAGCAAAATCTAACTGCGGTTTTTGATAATCCCGTGGCGTAAAAAATTCCTCTTGTATTTGCAGGTTTGATGTGCGGGATAGTTTGAATAAGCGAAAGTCCTTTCTTTTATGGCAATACCCTTGCCAATACCAATGACTACTTTTCAATACAAGCTGATACGGCTCGGCTGTTCGTGCGGTTTTATTTCCATAGCGGTCTAAATATTCAAATGAAAGAAGCTTGCTTTCCTGCAAAGCTGTTTTGATCATTTCCAAATATGGTTGTACGTTCCTGTTACCCATCCACGGACTTAAATCTATATATATTTGATTTGCTTTTAATGCAATGTCTTTCGCTCTATCGGCGGGAATAAAACTCTTAACTTTCGCAAGGGCGTTTACCAGTTCATCACCCCGCATCATGTTGGAAAGGCTGGAAAGCCCCATCAGGATAGCGGAAAGGTCGGCAGTCGAAAAAACCTTTCTATCAATCTTGTATTTCTGCATGATTTCAAAGCCGCCGCCCACTCCCGATGCCCCGCGAACAGGAATACCCGCCATATTGATGGTGTCTATGTCGCGGTAGATTGTGCGGGGTGAAACTTCAAACATATCCGCTAACTCTTGTGCGCCTATACGCTCTTTATCAAGG
>JAEYCM010000002.1 GCA_023455425.1 Bacillota bacterium
TCGTGGCGAAGTATACGAAGCTTTCGAAGACGGTTACCTACTTCACGTCCTATGTGGACGGGGCAGGTACCGAGTTGAAAGACGATTCGGCTATCGGCACCCTGACGCTTTACTCGGGAGGCGAGGACCAAACCGCGAGCTATGTATCCGCAGCGATCGACCACTACAACTTCGACGGAGTGTTTGTGGACGGGAGCGCGGCGACAACGGTCACGGTAGGCTATGACGATGTGGAAAACGGCGACGTCATCGAATTCGTGGCGAAGTATACGCCCAATTCCCTTACTGTCCCCGTCCGCTTCAACTACATCTACAACGGAACGGTCATCACCTATGATGAAAAGCCCGTTACCATCACCTATGGCGAAAGCGGTAAAACCGTTACCTCTACGATAAGCGCTCCTGCAGGCTATTATCTGTTGGGGTCGGTTCCCACGGTAACAGTGACCTACGCTATGGCGCTGGAGATGGGAGAGGAAAATGTCTACGAAGTCGATGTGCTCCTTGGCATTATCGCCGATGACGATGACGTAACCCCGCAAATCCCCCTCGGCCCCGGCACAGCCCAGACGGCGATCCCGCTTGGGATCGGTATCCCGAGCACGGGCAACTCCACCGGTATCAGCATTTTGCTGATGGCGATGGGTCTTGCGGTGGTGGCGATCGTGGCGATTAAGGCAAAGCGGTCTTCCACCAAGTAATCTTTTCGTATCCCCTAGGCGTCCCGAGCAACTGCGCGGGGCGCCTTTTCCTTTTGCTGGGGCTGCAAAACTAGATAACATGCGGCCCGCAACCGGCAGTTGACAAAATGAAAGCGGATATCGGTGGCGGCTTGTTTCATTTTCGTGTACCATACGTATGGAACGGGGGGATCGTATGGAGTTATCAGAGAAAATACTGGAACTTAGAAAAAACGCCGGTTATTCGCAGGAAAAGCTTGCGGAGCTTTTACATGTATCCCGGCAGGCGGTATCCAAATGGGAATCGGGCGCTGCCCTTCCCACTTTAGAAAACCTTATTGAACTGAGCAAGCTCTTTCAGGTGCCGCTCGATGGGTTGACAGGCACGGCACAAACTCAAGCGCAGCAAGAGGAAGCGGAACAAAAGCCATCAACTGCGGGTCAGCAGCCGGAAATGCAGCGTATCAAACGCCAGCGCAATCTTGCCTTTGCCTCCGTGGGCGTTCTTCTCGCGGCCTTGTTGATTAGCATATGGGTCAACACCGCGCGGATGACGGAGCTCACGAACCAGATGGCGGCACTTTCCGGCAGAATTTCTGCGGTGGAAAGCCAAGGCTGGCTCTATACCCAGCAGCCCGCCATAGAAAGTACGCCTAAGGCAGGCTGGCAGGCAGAAAGCAGCCTGGTTTCAGATTTTGCGTATCAGGTGGTCAGTTATGATCCAAAGACGGGCCTGATTACCATCAACGTTTCCGCAACGCCCAAAGTGTATCAGGATGGTATTGCCGCCATGTTTACGGCTGCCGCAGCGGGTATGGAGCCGGTGGAGGCAGCGGGGCAGCCGGCGGCAGGGAACGCCTTTCTTTCGACCATTGAGGTGCCTGTTGTGGATGAATTGCGCCTGAGCGTCTCCTTCCTGCGGGAGGGGGAAGCACACAATCAGCTCCTGGATACCGTTACAGGCCTAAAAGGCGATTACCAGATGAAGGTCGATTCCATATTCACGGGAGGCGTCAACCGCCTGGGTGAGAATATCACGCTTTCCGGAGAGGTGGAAACGTCTATTACGGCAGTCAATTTTGCGCCGGGAAGCCGGGAGCTTATCGTGGGGGATCCATGGAATTATCCTGTTTCCGGAAAAGTGGAGCTGTTTGCAAACAACACCGTAGTAGCCGAAGAACAAATCCCCATTGCGGATACGTATACTGCGCAGGACGCCAACGGACCTTGGGCTCCGTATGGACAAGTGACGTTCTATACCCGCTTTCCCAATGAAATTTCTGTGCCGTGGGAGAGCGAGCTAGAGCTGCTGGTCACAGTAGTGGATAACTTTGGAATTACATATACCCAAGAGATATCGCTCACGGAATAAGACATCATTTTCTACGAACCGTCCTTCCCGCATATGCATATGGGGAAGGGAGTGGTGCTCAATGTTTGAAAGGCGCAATACCCGCGCCTACGCGCAGGCGCAGATCCGCGGCGCGCCGGAATACCCGCAGCTTCACGGCACGGCGACATTCTATACGGTAGAGCGCGGCACACTAGTGATGACGGAGGTGTTCAACCTCCCCTATACGCCGGGCGCATGCAATGCGCGTGTATACGCGTTGCATATTCATGAAGGGCAAAGCTGCACCGGCAACGCGCAGGATCCATTCGCGGATGCGGGTGAGCACTATAACCCGGCAGGCTGCGAGCATCCGCACCATGCGGGCGATCTGCCGCCGCTATTCGGCAACGAAGGGTATGCCTGGGGCGCTGTAGTCACAAACCGGTTTACTGTGCAGGAGGTCATAGGACGCGCTGTGATTATCCACGCGGGCGTGGACGATTTCACCTCCCAGCCGGCGGGCAACGCGGGCGCGCGGATCGCTTGCGGGATAATACGGTAGAAAATTGAGGGCCAGCCCCCAAAGTCCCGCTTAGGGTCGTAACGACCCTAAGCATTCATTTAAGGAATACTTAAGGGAAAGAACCCCTAGAAAGGGGAATGGGGCGATGCCCTATATAAACTAACAAGAGGGCTGCCCGTTCGGGCAGCCCTCTTGTATGCGCTAGTCGTTATACTTTGTTAGATACCCAGCTTGTTCTCGCGGATCTGTTCAAGCTCGGTGCAGTTATGCTTTGTCACGTGGCCGGGCAGCGGCAGGATACGTTCGTGGATGGCGTCCACAATCCATTCCGGTTGCGGGAAGAAGGCGTCTTCCAGCTCATGAGCGGGCGTGATCCAGTTCTTTGCGCCAACGACCACCGGGGGCGCGTCGAGGTAATCAAAGCACAGCTCGGTGATGTTGGAGGCGAGGTTGCGCATGAAGGAGTTGCGCTCGCACGCGTCGCCGGTGACGATGATGCGGCCCGTCTTCTTGACGCTCTCGATCACCAGTTCATAGTTGAAGGGTACAAGGCTCCTCGCGTCAATGACTTCGGCGGAGAGGTTGTATTGTTCCTGCAGGATATCGGCAGCCTTCAATGCGCGGTAGAGCGTCGCGCCGATGGAGAGGATGGTCACATCCGTTCCCTTGCGCTTCACATCGGGCTCGCCGAACGGGATTTCATATTCCGCTTCCGGTACGCCGCCCTCGTGGAACTGCTCGCCCACATCGTAGATGCGCTGGCTTTCGAGGTAGATGACCGGGTCGGTGCCGTTCAGCGCGGACTGCATGAGGCCCTTCGCGTCATACGGGGTGGCGGGGAACACCACCTTGAGGCCGGGGATGTGCGCAACCAGCGCGGACCAATCCTGGCTGTGTTGCGCGCCGTACTTGGAGCCGACGCTCATGCGCAGCACCACGGGCATTTTGAGCATGCCCGCGGACATGGACTGCCACTTAGAGAGCTGGTTGAAAATTTCGTCGCCGGAGCGGCCCAGGAAATCGCAATACATCAGCTCGGCAATCGCGCGTCCGCCGCTCATGGCGTAGCCGACCGCCGCGCCCACGATGCCCGCTTCCGCAATGGGGGCGTTAAACAGGCGGTGGTAGGGGATGGCTTCCGTCAGGCCGCGATACACCGCGAACGCGCCGCCCCAGTCGCGTACGTCCTCGCCGAAGGAGATGAGCGTCGGGTCTTCATAGTACTTGTTGATGATGGGTTCCGCAATGCCGTCCCGCAGCTGGTATTGGCGGTTCTTGGAAACCGGCTTGCCTTCCGCGTCGAACGCGGAGCGCACCTTCTTTGCGATCTGCTGTACGCGCGGGCATTCAACCTTAGGCAGCAACACGTCGGGCGTACGGCCTTCTTCCAAGCTGCGGACCGTGGTGTTGGAGAACATCAGGTCGCCGATGGCGTTCGCTTCGCTGCCGAAGATGTCGATGCGCGGGGAAATCTTATCGTCCACGGACAGCTTGAAGTTGCGCAGCATATCGCCCTTGACGGTTGCCCAGATGGCGTCAAGCTCCGCCTGCGTGCAAACGCCCGCCTCAATGAGCTGCTTGCCGAACGCGATGATGGAGTCCGCTTCTTCCCATGCCGTGACCTCTTCCTTGGTACGGTAGGTGGAGGAGTCTGAAGGCGAATGGCCGGAAATGCGGTAGGTGATCACGTCCAGCAGCACCGGGCCATCCTTCTTTGCAAGCGGCAGCTTGCGCGCATACGCGTCGATCACGGCGAGGGGGTTGTACCCGTCCACACGCTCCGCGTACATCTGGGAGGGGCACACGCCCGCAGCCAGACGCGCTACCATGCCGTAGCCCATCGTTTCGCCCGCGGTCTGGCCACCCATGCCGTAGAAGTTGTCGTTGATGTGGAAAATGACCGGCACGCCGCCGCCGTTTTCACCCCAGAGCGTTCTTGTCTGCTCCATGGCCGCCATCATCATGCCTTCCCATACCGGGCCGCATGCGGTGGAAGCGTCGCCGATGTTGCACACAACCACGCCGGGCTTTTTGTTGATGAGCTTATATAGCGCGCTGCCCACGGAAATCGCGCCGCTGCCGCCCACGATCGCGTTGTTGGGATAAATGCCAAACGGGGTGAAGAACGCGTGCATGGAGCCGCCCAGGCCCTTATTAAAGCCGTTCTTACGGGCGAACGTCTCGCACATCATGCCATAAAGCAGGAAATCGCGGCCGAGCTCCTTGGGCGGCTTGTCGGCCTGTACAGCCTTGAGCGTTGCGCCGTTCCAGAACTCTTCCATGATCTTTTTGAGTTCCGCGTCGTCGAGGATTTCGATAGCGCGCAGGCCCTTTGCCAGGATTTCACCGTGGCTGCGGTGGGAGCCGAACGTGTAGTCGTCAAGCGTCAGGTGGAACGCCGCGCCGACATAGGACGCCTCCTGCCCGATGCCAAGGTGCGCGGGACCGGGATGGTTGTAGGAGATGCCCTCATATTCGTTCGTGGTCTTGATGAGGTTGAGCATGGTCTCAAACTCGCGGATATAGCACATATCGCGGAAGATGTTCTTGAACTCCTCCGTGGTAAAGTTGCCGATTTCATCCTTGACCGTTTTCTGGTACGTGTTGACCGGAATATCCTCAAACTGGATCGCGCCCGGCTTGCGCACATCCTGCGGGTTGACCAACAGTGATTTTGTCATGGCTTTTTCTGCTCCTTATCTCAATCTTAAAACTGCTGCTTTGATATGGCATTGGGAAACTTTTTTGTAAAAAAGTTTCCCAAACCCTTCAAAAAACTTTTACGCTTTCTTTTGGTTCTTTTCTTTCGTGGAAAGAAAAGAACCGGGGTTTGGGGCAGCGCCCCATGTCGTTACTTATACTGGAACACCGCTTCGCGGATGATTTCCGCCACCGTCGGGTGCGGGAACACGATCTCCTTGATATCGTCCAACGGAAGCTCCAGCTCGATGAACGTGCCCGCCGCCACAATAAACTCGGAAGAATAATTGGAAAGCGACTGCAAACCAACGAGCGTCTTCTTCTGCTTGTTGATGACAAGCTTCACAATGCCGTCCCCGCCCTCGTTTTCGGCAAGGTAACGGCCGGAGAAGCGCATGGGGATTTTCACAACGTCCACATCCAGGCCCTTATTGCGCGCGGTATGCTCGGTTTCGCCTACGCTCGAAAGCTCGGGGTTGGTGTAGAGCACGCCGGGGATGGCGGTGTAGCGCATGACGTCGCGCTTGCCGAGCATGTTGTTCACGGCCACTTCCGCTTCGCGGTAGGCGGTGTGGGCCAGCATGGATTTGCCGTTGACGTCGCCCGCGGCATACACTTCGGGGATGTTCGTCTTCATGCGCGCGTCGGTGACAATGGCGCCGCGCTCGGTGAGCACATTGATGCTCTCAAGACCGATGTCACGGGTGTTGGCGCGGCGGCCAATAGAAAGGAGCACCTTGTCCGCGGGGGCGAACTGCGCCTTGCCATCTTTTTCATACTTCACGCCGTCGGCGGTGATTTCCGTCACGCGGGCGGAAAGGTGGAACACCATGCCCTTTTTCTCATAGCCCTTTTGCAGGATGGAAACGAGATCTGGATCGTTTTCGCCCGCGATATGGTCGAGCATTTCAATCACGGTCACTTCCGAGCCGATGGCATTGAAGTAGGAGGCCATCTCCAAGCCGATGACGCCGCCGCCGACGACAACCAGCTTGCCCGGCTTTTCTTTCAAGGCCAGCGTTTCACGGTTGGTCATGACAAAACCGCTGGTTAAGCCTTCCTTCAGACCCGGGATCGGAGGTACGGCGGGGGAAGAACCGGTAGCGATCAGCAGGCGCTTGCCCACATAGGTTTCGCCGTTTGCGGTGACCGTGTAGCCTTCCGCACTTTTGCCGGTGATGATACCGCGGCCTTCCACAACGGTAACGCCGTTTGCTTTGAGGGCGGATTTTACGCCGGCAACAAGGGTTTTAACGACCTTGTCCTTGCGTGCGATCACCTTTGCGTGGTCAATGGAAAGGCCCTGCGCGGTAACGCCGTATTTGTCGCCGTGGGAGGCACTGTCAAATATCTTTGCGGAATAGAGCAGCGTCTTTGTGGGGATGCAGCCCTCGTTCAGGCAGACACCGCCGACGCTGCGTTCTTCGATGCAAAGCACGGATAAGCCCGCGTGGCCTGCGCGCTCGGAGCCGAGATAGCCCGCCGGGCCGCCGCCCAGCACGATGAGATCATATACCATGGGATGGTTTCCTCCTCATAAAAACTGCAAGGGGTGCGCCGGGAAAGGCGCACGCCCTGTATGAACAACTTAACCGATCAAAAGCCCGGTGAAGTTCTCCAGCGACTTGCACAGCTCCTGCAGGAAGCGGGAAGCGGGCGCGCCGTCCACCGCGCGGTGGTCGTAGGTCAGGGAAAGCCCCATTGCGGGATAGGCTTTGATGGTACCGTCCACCGTGCGGATACGCTCGGTAATGTTGCAAACGCCTAAGATACCGGTTTGCGGCGGGTTGACGATGGGTGTAAACATCTCAATGCCCAGGGAACCGAGGTTCGAAACGGTGAAGGTTGCGCCGGTGAGATAATCCGGGCTGATGGAGCCTTCCTGCGCAGCCTTTGCAAGCGCCTTTGCTTCCTCCGCGATTTCACGCAGGGATTTTAAATCCGCATTGAATATGGTGGGCACCAGAAGGCCGCGCGGGGTATCCACCGCAAAGCCGAGGTGCACATGGTTGAAATAGCGCATCTTGTCGTCCAGGAAGTGCGCATTCATGTCGCGGTGCCTGGACAATACACGGGAAACCGCGTAGAGGATGATGTCGTTGAGGGTGATGTTGGGGACTTCCATCTGCTCGGGCGCGGCCTTTAGCTGCTTGCGCAGCGCCATGATGGCGGAAGCGTCAAAGGAAGCGCTGTGTGTGAGCTGCGCCATGGAGGAAAGGCTATTATGCATGGCCTTTGCGATGGCCTTGCGGATGTTCGGAAGCTTGACGTCCTCATAGTCCGCAACAGCGCCTGCCGCAACGACGGGCGCGACGGAGGAAGAGGGCCTTGCGGCGACTGCGCCATGCTCCACAGTGGCGAGATCAGTGGTTTGGAACCTGCCGCCAATGCCAGTGCCGCCGGTCGCGGGCGCACCGTCCTTAAGCGCTGCGGCTGTTGCGCGCGCGCCGGAAGCGGCAAGCGCTACGACGTCCCGTTCAATGATACGGCCGTGCGGGCCGGAAGCCGCGGCGTATTCGGGCGCGACGTTCAGGCGCTCTGCTGCGGCGCGGGCGCGGGGGGAGACTGCGGCGTCAACAGCGGGCGCGGCGTTTACAGCAGGGGCAACAGGCGCTGCTTCCGCAGCGGCGGGTTTTGCTTCCTGCGCGGGTGCGGCTTCCGAAGAAGCAGTGGGCGCGGCTCCGCCGGTAAATTCCGAAATATCCTCGCCCGCGGCGCCGATCACGGCGACGTTGACCAATACGGGCACGTCGTCGTCTACCTCAAAAAAACGCGCAAGCAACGTTCCGGAAGCCTTCGCGGGTTCCTCAAACGTTGCCTTATCCGTTTCATACGTGAAAAGGGGCTCGCCCTCCTGTACCGTATCGCCTACCTGCTTATGCCATTCTGTAATGATGCAGCTTTCCACGGACTGACCCTGCCTGGGCATAATGACCGCTGTTGCCATGTAACGTCCTCCTTGCTGAAATGTTATATATGATGTTATATACATCAACAAATATGATATTTTCAATCATTATTATGGCTATATCATAACAACTTCATGCATGCGCGTCAAGCCGTCCCGCTATAGATTTGCCTTAGGTTGCCTGACTTTGCATAAAAAAACGCGCATAGAAGAACACCCCGGTAAAGCCGGATCGAATGCCGCTATCTGAGCGCTATACAAAATACACAAAATAGCTTTTTCTTTTTGGGCTTTGGTGCTATGCTGTATGAAATATACGCAGGATGGATGAGGTTTATGGAACAACAAAAGCTCACCAAAAAGCAGAACGTAATCCAGGCACTCAAGTTCTTCCTGTTCTCGGTCAGCGCCGGCGTTATTCAAACGCTGGTATTTACGGCGCTCACCGAACTGACCGATTGGACTTATTGGCCCTGCTATTTGCCGGCGCTCGTCCTATCGGTGCTCTATAACTTCACGCTCAACCGGGAATTTACGTTTAAATCCGCCGCCAACGTGCCCGTTGCCATGCTCAAGGTAGCGGGGTATTACTTGGTATTTACGCCGCTTTCCACATGGTGGGGGCAGGCGCTTAGCGATATCGGCTGGTCGGAATATCTGGTGCTGTTTTTGACCATGGTCGTGAACCTCATCACCGAATACCTGTTTACGCGCTTTGTGGTGTATCGCAACCAGATTAATACCAATGCCCGCGGGCAAAAAGAAACCGCCATGGTACAGGGGGCGGAGCAGAATCCGGAACCTGACACAGGGGGATCGGCCTAATAGGATAAAAGACAATCCTGCCTGTGCCGCGGCAGGGTAGAAGCTTAAGGGGGCGCTGGTTTTGCGTTCCCTATTTTATGGCTGCATAGAGCAGATATGGTTCATTGGTTTATGTCATGGCAACACGGAAAATGGCAAGTGAGCAGATTGCTTTAGGCAAGGTGATGAGGTTGGAGATATCAGGCTACAACCGCATAATGATCGTTGGAAATAACGGCAGCGGAAAAAGCTTTTTAGCGAAAGAACTCTCCGCTATAACTGGTCTGCCTCTCGTCCATCTTGATGTTGCATTTTGGAAACCTAACTGGGAAAAGACACCGGAGGAGGAATGGGTTAAGAAGCAAATGACCTTCATCGCGAAAGAAAAATGGATTATTGACGGCAATCACTGCAGTACGATGGAATTGAGATATAAAACGGCGGAAATGGTGATATTCCTTGATATGAACCGTCTACTCTGCCAATTCGGCTTATTAAAAAGGAATGGCGCAAAAAGGTCGGATATGCCGCAATATCTGAAAGAAAAACTGGATTTGAATTTTGTTCAGTTTTGCAGACGGATGTGGGACTTCCCTAAGTCAGGTAAGATTACAATAATGGAATTACACAAGAAATATCCGGATAAACCATTTATCGTTATTAAAAGCAGAAATAAATTAAACAAGATGCTGGTTGAATGGAGAAATGAAGCTGTTTACTGCTACTCTCCAATATAAGTAAACCGCTGTATACGCTTGCCGCCCCGCTCTACGGTCTCATTCCACATGGAAGCTGGCCGTACCCAAACGCCGTGTTCTCCGTACAGCGCCCGGTAAACCACCATATCCTCCAGCGTTTCCGAGTGCTTTGCAACAGAAAGAAGCTCGTAGTCGTTGCCTTTAAAATGCCGGTATCTGCCGGGTTTAAGCTCATCCGTCGACATGCCTTCGCTTCCTTTCATGCTGGCCGAAATAACGTCTTTACTATACTACCTGCTTTTCAGCTTCGCAAGCCGGGTAACAGCGGCAAAACACAGACGGCCCGTCTTTATGAGGCGGGCCGTCTGTGCATACGGGAGGATTAACCGAGGATCTTCTTAAGATCCGCTTCCGGCGTAGAGATGGGGGAAAGATTGTAGTTTTCCACCAGCACGTTCAATACGTTGGGCGATACAAACGCGGGCAGGGAAGGCCCAATGAGGATGTTCTTGATGCCCAGGTAAAGAAGCGTCAAGAGGATGCAGACCGCCTTCTGTTCGTACCAGGAAAGCACCAGGGAGAGCGGCAGTTCGTTTACGGTGCAGCCGAACGCTTCAGACAGCGCCACAGCGACCTTGATGGCGGAGTACGCGTCGTTGCACTGGCCCATATCGAGGATGCGCGGCAGGCCGCCGATAGTGCCAAGATCCAGGTCGTTAAAGCGGAACTTGCCGCAGGCAAGCGTGAGGATGACGGTATCCGCGGGCGTCTTTTCCACAAATTCCGTGTAGTAGTTGCGGCCCGGCTTCGCGCCGTCGCATCCGCCGACCAGGAAGAAGTGTTTGATCGCGCCGGATTTTACGGCGTCAATCACGGTACCGGCTACGCTCAATACCGTGCCGTGGCCAAAGCCGGTGGTGACGGTGCTGCCGCCGTTGATGCCGGTAAACGCGGTATCCTCTTTATAGCCGCCCAGTTCCAACGCCTTTTCGATAACGGGCGTAAAGTCCTTCTCTTCGCCGACGTGTACCATGCCGGGGTAAGCGACGACGGCGGTGGTGAAGATGCGGTCACGGTAGCTGTCCTTCACGGGCATGATGCAGTTGGTCGTAAAGAGCACGGGTGCGGGCAGGTTCGCGAATTCCTTCTGCTGGTTCTGCCAGGCGGTGCCGAAGTTACCCTTCAGGTGCTTGTAAGCCTTCAGCTTGGGATAGCCGTGGGCGGGCAGCATTTCGCCGTGGGTGTAGATGTTGATGCCCTTGCCTTCGGTCTGCTCAAGAAGCAACTTGAGGTCATGTAGGTCATGGCCGGAAATGACAATGAACGGTCCCTTTTCTACCGTGAGCGGTACGGTCGCGGGAATAGGCGTGCCGTAGCTTTCGGTATTGGCGGCGTCCAGCAGCGCCATGCAGCTTAAGTTCACGCGTCCGGTTTCCAGCACCAGCGGGAGCAGCGCGTCCATGCCGAGATCAGCACCGATAGCGCGCAGCGCGGTGTAGAAAAAGCCGTTGACCTCCGCGTCCGTATGACCCAGCACCATCGCGTGGTAGGCGTAGGCCGCCATGCCGCGGATGCCGAAGAGTATGAGGGATTTTAAGGAACGGATGTCCTCGTTCGCGTTCCACAGGTTGTTCAGATCATATTCGGGCGCTGTTTGGACAGGCGTGCCGCCAAGGAGCTTCAGCGTTTCGCGGCGGACTGCAGCGATCTGCTCTTCCACAACAGCGCTGTCAAAATTCACGTTGGTTACAGTGGTGAACAGGCCTTCCATCACGATACGGTCGGCCTGCGCGTCAGGCTGTTTGCTTTCCGCCGCGCGGGCAAGGCCAACAAGCGCGCCGGTCAGCTGATCCTGCAATACGGCGGTGTCCTCTTTTTTACCGCAGACGCCCTTCGAACCCGCACAAACCGTGCCACCCGCTACCTGTTCACACTGGAAACAAAACATGCTGCTCATAAAGTAAAAGTCCTCCTGTTTATATCTAAATAACAAATTATCGTGTACTATGGAGGCTCTGACCCCACAGTTCGCAATAGGTCGCACAGAACTGTGCGCACTTGCTCACTGGGACTGCGCCTCGCTTTTTCCGCCACAGGCGGTGCGTGGCTACGTCCCCCCGAACCTCCGCTTAGGGTCGTAACGACCCTAAGCACCCATTTTCTGAAATGGGCATTTCAGGGAAGGGATTCCCAAGGGACGTGTCCCTTGGGTGGGGACAGGGGCAAAGCCCCTGAGGTCTTTCTCAATCCTCCAGCACCTGGCCGTCCGTGGAGATGGTCACGACCGACCACGGGATGAACTTGCCGCTTCGTTGCAGGGCCTGTTTTACGGCGTATTCAATGCCGCCGCAGCACGGGACCTCCATGCGCACGACTTTGACGCTTTTGATGTCGTTGCGGGCAAGGATTTCGGTGAGCTTTTCGGAATAATCGCCGTCATCCAGCTTGGGGCAGCCGATGATGGTGACGTGGTTTTTTATAAAGTCCTTGTGGAAGTTTGCATAGGCGTAGGCTGCGCAGTCGGCGCTCACCAAGAGGTGCGCGTTTTTAAAGTAGGGCGCGTTGACGGGCACCAGTTTGATTTGCACCGGCCATTGCGCGAGCTGGCTGACGGACGGCGTATTTTCCTCGGCTGCGGCGCGGGCAGGCTCTTCCTTGCGGACGATGGCCTTGGCCATGGTGCCGGGGCAGCCGGTAAAGGGTTTGTGTTGCGGTTGTGCCGCTTGCTTTTGCGCTTGCGCAGCTTCCACGGCGGCCTCGTCATAGGCGGCGGCTTCCCGCTTTTCAAAGGCAATTGCACCGGTGGGGCATACGGGCAGGCAATTGCCCAGGCCGTCGCAGTAATCGTCCCGGATCAGTTTGGCTTTGCCGTCCACAAGCGCGATTGCGCCTTCATGGCAGGCGTCCACGCAAAGGCCGCAGCCGTTGCAGAGTTCTTCGTCTATTTTAATAATGGTGCGTATCATATCCATACCTCCAGGCCGCAGGTGGCGGCGCAGTTCGTCTTTATGGATTAAGCATACCGTATGAGACGAGCATACTCTGTTGTTTTTGCAACGAAATGATAGAAAGCAAATGCGCATCCATAATAAATACGGATGCGCATGTTGCGGGTATGATTGCGGAAAGAAACAATGTGGTTGCGGTGCGGAGAAACGTTATTGGTTGCGCGCGGGTTTGAGTGTTTCCCCGGCCTTGCGCCTGCGGGGAAGAGAAAGCAGCAGCCCAAGAAGGAACATGCCCGCGACCTGTGCGTCAAACGCCACCGGCGAGCCGATTTCTACAATCGCGTAGCCGAATGCGTACAGGTCAAGTCCCGCTTCCCAAAAGCCCAGCAAAAAGGGCGCTAACGCCGCGCCAAACAGCGCGGCCTGGGGCGTGGACCGGAGCGGCAGGAGGAATATGACGCAGATCAGGGCAAGCAGAAGCCCAGGTTCCGTCACAGCCATTGCGGCGGAAACATACTGGCGCGTAATGAGCAGCATGCACAGAGACGCGGGGGCCGCAAGCGCAATGGCCTGTAAAAGCTTGCCGCCCGTGCAGGAGCGCGTACACGCGCCCGCCGCGATTAAAAGCAGCAGCGATGCGGGGTTGAGGCTGAACTCAAATACGGGGCGCACCTCGAAAGCGTTTGCGGCAAGCAGCAGCAGGGAAAGCGCGGCCCAGGAGGAATCCTTCAATTCCATGGTATTGAGCGGGCGGCGCGCAGCGCCGCTCACGCACAGAATAAAGAGACAAAGCAATAAAACAACGCTTAAATGCATGCGGTAACTCCTAAACAATGGTTATGTACTATCATGCCCGAAATTGAGGACGCTACGCCGCCTAAACATCAGGCAAGCAAGAAAGAATATGGAAAAACAAAAAGAACGACAAAAAATTCAACGGTATCGTTGCCCTATACAACCCGCCCTTCCAGCCTATATAATAAAAGCGATACGAACGAATTTTTGGCTGGAGGCTTCATGGAGCAGTTGACGGGCGAGGTCACGCGCATCATATTCCGCAACATGGACAATGGGTATACCGTGCTGGAACTGCAGGACGACAGCGGCGAGGAAACCGTTGCCGTGGGCGTGTTGCCGCTGCCCAATCCCGGAGAACGTGTGGAATTGACCGGAAGCTTTGTAGAGCACAAAAGCTACGGCAGGCAGTTCAAGGCGGAAGGCTGCACCATACTGGCCCCGGCCACGTTGAGCGCGCTGACAAGCTATTTGGGCAGCGGGCTCATCAAAGGGATCGGCGAGGCCACCGCAAAGAATATTGTGGCCCATTTCGGGCTGGATACGCTGGAGGTCCTCGAACAGCAGCCGGAGCGGATTACGGAAGTATCCGGCATTGGCCGCGCGCGGGCAGAGGGCATCATCCAATCGTTTTTGGAACAGCGCGGCATGCGGGACGTCATGATGAAAATGCTCGGTTTCGGCATCACCGTCCGGCAGGCGATGCGGCTTTACCAGCTCTATGGCGCGGGCTGCATTTTGCGCGTGGAGGAAAACCCCTACAGCCTGGTGGAGGATGTGGAGGGCATCGGTTTTAAAACGGCGGATAAAATCGCGTTCAACATGGGTATTGAGCGCACGTCCCCTCGCAGGCTGCGCGCGGGCGTGCAGTATATGCTTATTTGGACGCGGCAGGAAGGGCATACCTATCTCCCGCGTGAACCGCTGCTCTCGGGCGCTTCCGAAATGCTGGAAGTTGCACCCGATCTCATTGAGGACGAACTGGACAAGCTGATCATAGAAGGAACATTGATCTATACCATGGCGGGAGAGACGGACGCCGTATACTTGCCCGCCATGCACCATATGGAGCGGGACGGCGCAAGGCGGCTGCTGATGCTTGCAAAAGCGCCGGAGGATACCGTGGACCCCGGCATTGCGCGTGAGCTTTCGGATCTGGAGCGGGAATTAAAAATTGAGCTTGCGCCGGAGCAGAAACAGGCCGTGCTGACCGCATTGCAGGAAGGGGCCATGGTCATCACCGGCGGCCCCGGCACAGGCAAGACGACGATTTTGCAGTTTATCCTGCATGTGCTCACCCGCCACGGGCTGGATTTCGCGCTTTGCGCGCCCACCGGCCGCGCCGCCAAGCGCATGACGGAGGCGACGGGCTTCGAGGCTGCAACCATCCACCGCCTGCTCGAATACGGAACGGAAGGGTATTCCCGCTTTGCCCGCAACGACGACAACCCGCTTTTTTACGATATGGTGATCGTGGACGAAATGAGCATGGTGGACCTGCCGCTCATGTACGCGCTGTTGCGCGCGCTTCCCATCGGCACCCGGCTTGTCATGGTAGGGGACGCGGACCAGCTTCCGCCTGTGGGCGCCGGCACGGTGCTGCACGATATTATAGAGAGCGGCGTAATTCCCGTGATCCGGCTGACGGAGATTTTCCGCCAGGCGGACCGCAGCGGCATCGCAAAGAACGCCCACCGCATCAACGCGGGCAAGCCCCCGCAACCGGAGCCCGACTCGGACTTCCTCTTTTTAAACTGCCCGGTCACGGAGCAGGCCGTTTCCCGCGTCATAGCCCTGTGCTGCGGGGAAGATAACGCGCTGTTCTCGCGCGATCCGCAAAAGGACGTGCAGGTGCTTTCCCCTACCAAGAAGGGGCCGCTAGGCGTCAAAAACCTCAACACGCGGCTGCAGGCGGCCATCAACCCGCCCGCCCCGCACAAGGCGGAGCGGGAATACGGGGATACGCTCTACCGCGAGGGTGACAAGGTCATGCAGATCAAGAACAACTACCGCATCGAATGGGCGCGCACCGGCAAGGACGGCACGCCGGAGCTGGGTACGGGCATCTACAACGGCGACCTTGGCACCATCTACCGCATGGACATGCAGGAGCAGACGCTCGACGTGCTCTTTGACGATGAACGCACCGCCAGCTACACCTTCCACCAGTTGGAGGAATTGGAGCTTGCCTATTGCATCTCCATCCACAAAAGCCAGGGCAGCGAGTTTCCGGTGGTGATATTGCCCATATTCGCGGGCCCGCCCATGCTGATGACACGAAACCTTCTGTATACTGGCGTCACCCGCGCGCGGGCTCAGGTTATCATCGTGGGCCGGTGGGACAGCGTGGTGCAGATGGTGGAAAACAAGCGCCAGCGCACGCGGTACAGCGCCATGGGCATCCGCCTGGCGGAGCTTGCGCCGCTGCTTTTGAGTGAATAATTTTCATACAAATATACACTTTCCCCCTTCAGTTACAGGGAAAAATGCCGAAACAATACAAAGGCAATGGCTGGCAAATCTTTTTTCAATTCATACATGGTGGGGGATGTAATCATGGAAGAGAAAACAATTTGGGATCAGTTTTTGGATGCCTTGTATCCGCCGGATACGGTTTGTTTTGCCTGCGAGCGGGAGAAAGAAGTGAACGGCGTCGGGCTGTGCGCTCGCTGTGCGGATGAAATCCGGTTTGCGGGCGTATTGACGCCCAAGCCCGGCATCAATGGCCTCTATGCGGGGCTTTTGTATGACGAGGTGCTTTATGGGGCCGTGCACCGTTTTAAATACAGCGATGCCATGCATCTGGCGCGCAATTTTGCGGCCTGCATGCGTCTGCCGGAGGACTGGAAGTTTGACGTCATTGTGCCGGTGCCTTTGCACGAACGGCGCGAACGGCAGCGCGGCTACAATCAAAGCCTGCTGATTGCAAAAGAACTATCCAAAAGGTACGGCGTGCGCGTGGAACCGCACCTGCTGCGCCGCATCGTGGATACCGAGCCCCAGCAGGAGCTTGGCAAAGAGGAACGGGAAAAGAACGTGCTGGGTGCGTTCGCGGCTTCTCCCATGGCGACTGGGAAGGCGATACTGCTTGTGGACGACGTGGTGACCACCGGCAGCACGCTTGCAGCCTGTGCCGCCGCGCTCAAAGCCGTTCGCCCGGCGCGCGTTTACGCTGCCTGCGCCTGTGCGGCTTTATAGTTAGGAATACATTTTAGGGACTTTGCCCCTGCAATCCAACCCAAGGGACTTGTCCCTTGGGAATCCCATTTCAAGAGCGTTGCTTTTGTTGGGGATCCAAGGGCCGTTACGGCCCTTGGTGGGGGATTGGGGGCGGAGCCCACAACGTACATTTTTCAATAATTAAATGAAAACGGCGCAGGGAGTTTCCTGCGCCGTTCTTTATAAAAATACAAATGATCGCGTCAATGCCCCGCGGCTTTTCCCTGCTCGCGGTATTTGCGGCAGGTGGCCTGCCCGCCACGAATGTGCCGTTCCGCCTTGTTCACATCCAGCACCCGCCGCACCTCGTGCGCCAATGCCGGGTTGATGCCCACGAGCCGTTCGGATACATCCTTATGCACGGTAGACTTGCTTACCTTGAATATTTTTGCGGCGTCCCGCACGGTGGCGCCGTTTTCCACAATGTATGCCGCCACCTGTAAGACCCGTTCCTCTATATACGCATCGGATGTTCTTCCCCATCCCCAGTCCGTGCCGCCCTGTTTCGTACGCATGCACTTTACCCCCTCGAACAAGCTTAGTTAAACGTATGTAGGGGATAAGGGGAATATGACGAAGGGAAGAAGCGGAAATGAGATTTACAGGGCGTGGGCTGAAAAGGCAAGCAACCTGCGCCAATAAATGGTATTATATAGAAAATGAGTTACGGGTGAATGTATGAGCGTCTATTTCGTTGCACAGATCAAAATACACGATGAAGCAGAATATGGCAAATACCTGCAGGAAGCGGATGAAGTGTTCCGCCGCTTCCGGGGCAAATATCTTGCGGTGGATACGAACCCGACCGTATTGGAGGGCGAATGGAACCACGGCCGCATGGTACTCATCGAATTTCCCGACCAAGCCGCGTTTGAAGAATGGTACGCTTCGCCGGAATACCGGAGGATACTTAAGCACCGGCTGAACGGCGCCACATGCGATACGGTTTTGGTGAGGGGATAGGAATGAGAAACGAAAAGAGATATTCGAATATAAACTTTATACTGCAATTGTAAGTAGTCATAATGTGCTTGAGAAGTCTAGAGTGATTGGATTGTCATAAATAGGCTTAAAGGCGTAGTAGCTTTCGTCATGTTCTTGCATGTTATTTCCCGTCTAGCCTCATAGTAAGGAAACCTCACCGTTTTGCAAAACAGATACGACCTCATATCCAAAGAAGTTGTCGGAGACTCGTAGAATGACATGCAAATCCTGTAACATGGATGGATATTCAACATCAGAATCCCATCCTTGCTCAAAGACAACGTAAAAGAACCCACCGCCCAGTGACCGTTCACTTTTATAGGTCAATGCAGGGGGATCAGGATCGTGCAGGATATAACAGAATGTATTGCTCCAGAAGGAATCTGCAAAATCCGGATATGTTTCATACATGGAATCCCGCCACTCTATTAATTCCAATTCGTCTAACTTGAAATTTTGAAGATCAAAAAAATCAGACGCCAACTGCTCCACAGTTTGCTTCTCCATAGTAAATATGGCTTCGTAGTTTTGC
>JAEYCM010000011.1 GCA_023455425.1 Bacillota bacterium
ACGCAAAGCCGTTTCTCGACGCGGGCCTGGACACCGGCAAACTTCCGGAAAACATCCAGTACTATGAGGATAAGCTCATGGTGGGCACAAAGCTTGGTAACGACGCATTGAAGTACAGCGGCGAAGTGACCCCGCTTGCGGCTTATGAACAGATCGTCAACTTGTACCGCGACAGTATCGGCTACCACACCGCGCTCGATCATTATGGCGTCAAGCTTGGAAACGGCAACATGTTCGAGTGGGCCAAGGATATGAACAAGAATGATAAGGATATCGTGTTCGTACTGAATCCTGAGCCGTTTATTGCGGCGGGCGTTGACCCCAATGCTGTGGAAGGCTGGGCGTTTGCAAAGGTTCCTATGGAAGAGGACGGGAAGGCGATTGAAGTGGATAAACTTCTCAAGCCCTTTGACTTACAATAACAGGAGGCATCTATGGCAACCATACTAAAAGTGGACGGCATGTCCTGCGAGCATTGCGTGAAGGCGGTGACAAAGGCGGTAGGAGCGCTCCCGGGCGTCACCGGGGTTGCGGTGGACCTGCAGGCAAAAACGGTAACGGTCGATCATGACCCAGGGAAAGCCACGCTGGAGCAGATCAGGGTGGAGATTGAAGATCAGGGTTACGACGTCATTGGCTGATAGCATGGGCCCGCCGGTCGTATGATCGGCGGGTCTTTCTATAGCGGCATCGGCCAGATTTCCTGAAAACCAATTCTTAATATGCAAAGAGCAGGCATCCGCCTGCTCTTTTGATAGTTGTGCCTTTATACAAACTCCTTCATCAGAACCCGGATCACATTGGGATCGGCGGGGCGGTCCACAAGCGGCGCACCGTCCTTTAATACGGCGTTCTTTTCATGGAACGTCTGCCCCGGCTGGCGGTATAATATGCCAAGCGGAATTTTATCCCCAAACTCCATGGCCTTTTCCATGGCCGCGAGCCTGTTGGAAGGATCGTAGTCCTTGCTAAGCTCATACACGCGCTGGTTGTACCATGCGTAGGTGTTGACCTTGTTGAAACTGACACAGGGCTGGAGGATATCCACCAGTGCATAACCCTTGTGGGAGATGGCCTGCTTCATAATGGAAACAAGGTGCTCCTTGCGGCCGCTGAACGCCCGCGCCACAAAGGTCGCGCCCGCAGCAATGGCAACAAGCGTGGGATTAAAGGGCGTGTTGGCGGAGCCTTCCGGCTGAACAGGCGTAATTTGCCCTTCCAGTGTGGTGGGGGAAGCCTGCCCCTTGGTGAGGCCGTAGATCTGGTTATCGTGCACAAAATGGGTGATGTCCACGTTGCGCCGGATGTTGTGCAGGAAATGGTTGCCGCCTTCGCCGTAGGAGTCCCCGTCGCCGGTATCCACAATAACCGTCAGATTTTCATTTGCGATTTTCGCGGCAATCGCGGCGGGGAGCGAGCGCCCGTGCAGCCCGCAGAAGGCGTTGGCGCCGATGTATTGCGGCGTTTTTGCCGCCTGGCCGATGCCCGCCGCCATCAGGACTTCATGGGGGGACTTGCCCAATTCGGTAAGCGCTGTTTTCAGGCAGTCCAATATCGCAAAGTTGCCGCAACCCGGGCACCAGGCCGTTTCGTAGGTTTGAAAAACGCTCGCGCTCATTGTTGCACCTCCTGTAACACCCGTTCTACAATCTCTTGTGCGCTGATCTGCCGCCCGTCATACTTTAAAACGCTTCCGGTACAGGCGATACCGGTATATTCGCGTATAAGCCCCGCCAACTGTCCGGTTGCGTTTTGCTCCACATTGAGAATGCTGCGCGCTTTCTCGCTTTTTTCCTTCAGAAGTTTCTGCGGCAGCGGATACACGTCCCCGAACACCAGCGCGGCATAGCCGCCGCCGTGGTCTTTGTTGAGCGTATCTACGGCTTCCCTGATGGGGCCGTAGGTGGAGCCCCAGCCGAGAAGCAGCGTAGAGAAGTCCTCGCTGCCGATAAATTCCGGCTCCTGCAATTCTTCTGTTAGCTTTTCGATCTTTTTAAACCGCTTATCCGCCATGCTGACGCGGACGGCTGCCGATTCCGTGATCCAGCCGCGCTCGTCATGCTCGTCGCTGTCGGCGGTGACAAAATGTTCGCTCTTGCCCGGCAGCAGGCGCGGGGAAATGCCGTCCTCTGTGTAGCGGTATCTGAGGTATTCCTGCTGTTTTGCGTCCGAAACGCCGCAGGGGAATACTTCGATCCCGTCCAACGCATACGGCGCTATGGTGGCGGATGCGTCGCCTAAGTATTGGTCGCTCAGCAGGATGACGGGGATCTGGTATTTTTCCGCTAAGTGGAAGGCGCGTATGGTCTGGTAGAACGAATCGGTGTGGTCCCTCAGCGCGATCACCATGCGGGGGAATTCACCCTGGGACGCGGAAATGACAAACTTGAGGTCGCTTTGCTCCGTGCGCGTGGGCAGCCCCGTGACAGGGCCCGGCCGCTGCACATCCACCACGACAAGCGGAATTTCCGCCATGCCGGAAAGGCCCAGCGCCTCCACCATCAGCGAAAAGCCGCCGCCGGAGGTACCCGTCATGGCGCGTGCACCCGCAAAGGATGCGCCGAGGGCCATGTTGATGGCGGCGATCTCGTCTTCCGCCTGCTCCACCACGACCCCGGCCTTTAGGCCTTTTGCGGCCAGGTATTCCATGATGGTGGTGGAAGGGGACATCGGATAAGCGGAATAGAATTTTAAACCCGCCGCCAAAGCGCCTAATGAAAGCGCCTTGCTGCCGGTAATGAGAAGACAATCGCTGCAGTTGCCGCCCAAGTGCGCATAGCGTTCTTCCACCAGCGCATGGCCTTTTTCTGCCGCCTGCAGGTTGAGAGCCAAATATTTTTCCTTAATAGACTCGCCCAGTACTTCTTCGATCCCGGGCAGCCCCACTTTGAAGAGTTTGAGTACAGCGCCTATCGCTACGCTTCCAGCAGCGTTCGCCGCTCCAAGCGAGCGGGCGATTTCTGCCATGCCGATTTTCACGGCGCGGGGATCATCCACGTTGAGCGCCGCGTCGCAGAGGATAAATCCGCCTTCGACGAGTTCGTCTTTGTGCAGCCGGACCGTTTCCTCATTGAACGCAATGATACCGGTAAACCTGCCGCTGTGCCCGTAAACCGGCTCCGGCCCAAAGCGCACGGTGGTAAAATTGTGTCCGCCGCGTACGCGGGACATAAAATCCCGCATGGTAAACACATGGTATCCCGAGCGTTTGAGCGCCTTTTCCAGCACGGCCGCCGCAGTATCGATTCCCTGTCCGGCCGCTCCTCCGATTAAAAGATTGTACATACTTCGCCCTCCGATTTGTTGGAACATTATGGCATGCAAATGTGTATTGTTATTATTATAAACAGATTTTAATGCCGAATCAAAATTCTTTGTATGCGGTTGGACAGGTATAACCGTATACTTGTATACTTTGGTGTTTTTCAAAGTTTTTATTATACTTGCGCATTCTGGCGTGGTATAATTTTCTCAAACAGATATATAAGAAGGTAAGCTTAGGTGGGCGTGAAAATTAAGGATTTCATCCTGATGAATGTTGGCACGCTGATGGTGGCGGTAGGCATCTACTTTTTCAAATTTCCGAACCATTTTTCAACCGGCGGCGTCAGTGGACTTTCGATCATATTCGGCAACCTGTTTAAAACAATTACACCCGGGCAGTTCGTGTTCCTTATCAATGCGGCACTGCTTATCATCGGATTTCTTGTTTTAAAAAAATCATTCGGGCTTAAGACCATTTATTGCAGTCTTTTACTGTCCCTGCTGACACGGGTGTTGGAAATTGTTCTTCCGCTTCCTGCGCCACTGACCGACCAGAAGCTACTTGAGCTTGTGTTTTCCGTGCTGCTTCCCGCAATCGGCTCGGCCATTTTATTCAACGTGGACGCAAGCACGGGCGGAACCGATATCCTCGCCATGATCCTGAAAAAGAAAACCAATCTCGATATCGGGAAATCCCTGCTGTGTACGGATTTTTTCATTGCAGCCTCGGCTGGGCTGGTGTTCGGGATAGAGACCGGCCTGTTTTCGCTGTTGGGCCTTGCATTCAAGGCGGTGGCGGTGGATACCATGATTGAAAACCTGAATCTTAAAAAGAGCATGACCATCATCACCACCAAGCCGCATGAGGTCTGCGAGTATATTACCTGCAGGCTGCACCGGGGCGCGACATTCTGGCGCGCACAGGGAGCGTATACCGAAGAAGAACGCTGGGTGGTGCTTGCGGCCATGGACCGCATGCAGGCAAACCAACTGCGCAGCTATGTGAAATCCATTGACGCGCATTCGTTTGTGGTGCTCAACAACACCAGCGAGATCATCGGAAAAGGGTTCAGAACAGTATAAGCTTTGTAAAGGCAAATCGTATCATGGAAAACGCCGCTGCTGCGGCGTTTTTGTGTTGCTGTGAAATTAGCCACTGATTTCCTCAGAAGCGGGCGCGGGCTTTCTTGTTATGATAAAAAAGAGAATTGCCGCCGCTACAAGGAACAGGGAGAACAGCAGGTACATGTTTGCGTACCCGGCTATGGAAACAAGTACGCCCGCAATGACAGCGCCAAAGCCGATGCCCCCGTCAAACCCCGTAAAAAACGTCGCGTTGGCGGCGCCCCTGCGCTCTTTTGGCGCGCGGATGACCGCCATGGTCTGTAAGCTCGACTGCACCGCGCTGAACCCAATGCCGTAGAGAGCCGCGCAAAGGAGGAAATACGGCAGCGTATTGGCAAAGGAAAGCACAATCAGCGCGATTACCAGAATAGCGAGCCCCGGATAAATCACGCGTGAAAAGCCAAAGCGGTCGGTCAGCCTGCCGGACACGGGGCGGAAAAGCAGCAGGGAAGCGGCATAAACCGTAAAGAAAACGCCAATATTGAGGATCCCCCTGTCGGCGGCGTAAAGCGACAGAAAGCCGGTAATGGAACCATACGTGGCGCTGACGAAAAACATGACGACGGACGGGGCAATAGATGACTTTTCATACGGAGCGGAACGCGATGGCAGGGAAGGCGAAGCTTCCGGCTTCCCCGCACGGAAAAAGAAGGAAACGGCCAGCGCGGCGGCCGCCAATGTGGCTGCGAGAAGAAGCACGCTGTTCATTCCGCTTGCTCCATACAGCATAAGGCCGACACCGGGAGAGAGCGCCATTGCAATACTGCTTGAAAGGCTGAAATACCCCATCCCCTCCCCAAAACGCTGTTTTGGGATAATATCGGTGGCAATTGTGTTTGCGGCCGTGCTTGCGGCGCCCCAGCCAATGCCGTGCAGGAACCGCACGAGGATGAGCGCCCATACGCTGGACGTCCATAAAAAGGCCAACGGTATGAGGACCATCAAGCCAACTCCCACAAGCAGGACCCACTTCCGGCCCAGTTTATCAAGAACTAAACCGGAAACCGGACGGACGAGCAGGGAGGAGACCGTTACCGCCCCCGTGACCCAGCCGATGATGGCGTCAGCTCCGCCTAAGCTTTTTGCATACAGCGGCAGCGTGGGCAGCAGCAGCTGAAAGCCGCAGAACAGCAGCAGGTTGACCCCCGTCATTAAAATGAATGATTTTGTCCAAAGCGGTTGCTTTTCCATAAAGAGCCCTTTCTGAATTGCACGCGTCAGTCCGATTCTCCGGCGGACTGTTTTTCTTTTGTAAGCGTTTCGAGTATTTTCTTGAGCAGCCGCACCGCTGTTTCCGCTTCTTCCGAGGAAAGATCCCGGATGGCGATTCCGACAAGCGCTGCAAATGTTTCGTGTATGCGCGGGGCTGTTGCCCGCCCAAGCTCGGTCAAGTAGAGCCGCTCAAAACGCCTGTCCTTTTTATCCTTCTCCATGCGGATATAGCCGTGCGCCATCAGGTTTTTGCAGGCCTTTGCCGTCGTCGCCTTTCCCACATACAGGTATTCGCTCAGTTCCTTCTGCGTAATCCCTTCCTGCAGGCTGATGACATAGAGAAAATCGTGCTGGCCGCTGCGGATCGGGAGATCCTTCAGCTTTGTGTTGAGGATGCTTTGCAGGTTCCGGTATATGGCGGCGTTGAGTTTGCCGATGCTTTCCATAAATAAATTCCTCCGGATTTGGTTTCTTGTGAAACTAATTGAAGTATACAACGATATAGTTTCCTTTGCAACTAATATTATGCGCCGGATTTCATTAATTCGCTATATGCGGTATAATAAGGGAAAACGGTTGGGATGTTCGGCGTCGCCGCCCGGAACAGTACGCCCTATTGATGGCTAAGGAGGAAAAAGAGTTTGATTACGGAACTCGTTGCCCGCCAGCGGGCATATTTTGAAACCGGCGCAACAAAGCCCATTGGCATCCGCCTTGCCGCTTTGGAGAAACTGCAGGCTGCCATCCGCAAGAATGAAGGCGTGCTCTGTGCGGCGCTCAAGCAGGACCTCAACAAAGCGCCGATGGAAGCGTATATGACGGAAATCGGCATTGTGCTCGAGGAGCTTCGCTTTACCATCAAACATCTCCCCAAGTGGGCCAAGACGAAAAAAGCGCCCACGCCTTTTGCTCAGTTCCACGCTAGAAGTTTTGTCGTGCCCGAACCGTACGGCCTTGCGCTCATCCTTTCCCCCTGGAACTATCCGTTCCAGCTTTCCATAGCGCCGCTTATCGGGGCGATTGCCGCGGGGAATTGCGCCATATTGAAGCCTTCCGCGTATGCACCTGCGACCAGCCGCGCCATGGCGGATTTGATAAAAGATTGCTTCGACCCTTCCTATGTCGCCGCCGTGGAGGGCGGCCGGGAGCAGAATCAGGCGCTGCTACAGGAAAGGTTCGACTATATCTTTTTTACGGGGAGCGTCGAGGTGGGCAAGCTCGTCATGGAAAGCGCCGCGAAAAATCTCACGCCCGTCAGTCTGGAGCTGGGCGGAAAAAGCCCCGTGATTGTGGATGAAAGCGCAAATATCGCGCTATCTGCAAAGCGCATTGCGTTCGGGAAAACGCTCAACGCCGGGCAGACCTGCGTAGCGCCCGATTATGTGCTGGTGCAGGAAAAGGTGCGCGAGCCATTCTTACAAGCGCTTAAGGCCGCGATGGAAGCGAATTTCCCCAACGGCGATGAAAGCGACCTTCCCACTATTATCAACGGCAAGCATTTTGAACGGCTGACGGGGCTTTTAAAGAGTGGAACGCTCTGTTACGGCGGCAAGGCGGACCCCAAAACCCGCCGCATGTCCCTGACCGTACTCGATCATGTAACGCCCGATGACCCCGTGATGCAGGAGGAAATATTCGGGCCCATACTCCCCGTGCTCACGTACCAAACGCTTGATGAGGCCATCCGTTTTGTAAACGAGCGGCCCTCCCCGCTTGCGTTGTACCTTTTTACCGAACGGGAGCAGACGGAACGGCGCGTGCTCAACGAAGTGCGGTTTGGCGGCGGCTGCATCAACGATACCGTCATCCACCTCGCCACCTCGCACATGGGATTTGGCGGCGTGGGGGACAGCGGCATGGGCAGCTACCACGGCAAGCTGAGCTTTGACACGTTTACGCATTATAAGAGCATCGTGAAGAAATCCACCTGGATAGACCTGCCGATGCGATACCATCCGTACACCGACAAGCGCGACCGTATGATCCGCATGTTCCTCAAATAAAAACAGAGGACGAACAAAGCCGCCCGAATAGGGGCGGCTTTGCTATAGATACCGGTTAGCTATCCATAGGGGCTGCATAGCATAACGTAATGTCGAGGAATGTTTGTTTTAGGCAAGCAAATAGTTCCACTGCCTGCGGGTCAAACTGCGTGCCCGCTTGCCGGAGAATAATTTCTGCGGCGTCTTCATGGGAGAACGCTGCTTTGTAGACGCGTTTACTGGTAAGCGCGTCATACACGTCCGCGACAGCCATCAGGCGCGCGGAAAGCGGAATTTCCTCCCCGCGCAGCCCCTGCGGGTAGCCGGAACCATCCCACCGTTCATGATGGCAGTATACGATCTCCAGTGCATATTGGAGTTGCTCATCCGTATTCCCCATCATCTTTTGCGCGGCCAATATCGCGTCCCGGCCCAGGGTGGTGTGCGTTTTAACAATTTCAAATTCCTCAGGGGTCAACTCGCCCGGCTTTTGTAAAATAGAGAGGGGAACAGCCATTTTGCCAATATCGTGGAAGACTGCCGCCTGCGCCATCATACCGTTTTTTTCCGGGGAAAGCATGCCTTTGTATATGCCGCGTTTGAGCGCGGCATCCGCGAGTGCCTGGAGCAGGAACTGCGTGCGGATGGGATGCCCGCCGCGGCCGTCGGCTGACTTTGCCAGCATGGATGCGGCGCAGATACAGGCCCACTGCATTTGATTGATGTCCTGTGCCGTCTCATGCCGCGCATATCGCGCATGCACCGTCTCCAGGCACCAGGCAAGCGAGTTGGAATCCTTGCAGCAGCATGGTTCCGCTCCCGCGCTCCTGCATTGGCTGCACATGGCCTGATATGCGGGCTGCTCGTAAAAGCACAATACAATAGGCGTGTGGCGGAATGCGGGCAACGCCTGCATCCGTTGGCACAGCGCCAGCTTTTCCAAACAAAAACAGGCCCCATCCATCACAATGATATGGGGACGGATGCGGCGGAGCGCTTGCATCGTATCTGTTGAATATTCAATGAGACCGGCGCTGCAAAATCGATTGATCTGCAGGATATGGCCCGAAACGGTCTCGTTTGGCAAGGCGAGGATGGAGACCCTTAACGCTTGATTCATTATGTACCAACACTATGTAAATACTATTCCGGAGGGGTGGCGGCCAGGCACGGCTTAAAAGGACAGGGCTGCCTGGGCGGAATACGGCCTTTAATACTTATCAAACGCAACGGTAAAATCAGGGGCCGCGTTAGAACGTCTGGCTGCGACAACGGGGGAGGTCGTGGGGGATAGCTGGCCCTGCCCTTCGAGACGGAAGCGTGTGATCAATTGCTGAAGTACAAGCGCCTGGCCGGAGAGTTCCTCGCTCGCGGCGGCGCTTTCCTCTGCCGTAGCCGAGTTGTTCTGTACGACGTTTGAGATCTGCTCTATACCCTGCGTCGTTTGCAGGATGGCTGTCGCCTGTGCGTTGGAGGCTTCGGCGATCTCGTTGACCAGCCTGGAAACGCCATCGGCTTTTTCCACAATAAGATTCAGGGATTTCTCCGTTGCGCTCACCATATGCGTGCCGTTCTGGATGGCCTGGATCGCGCTTTCAATCAGGGAAGTAGTATCCTTGGCCGCTTCCGCGCTTTTGCCAGCGAGACTCCTTACTTCTTCGGCTACCACGGCAAAGCCCTTGCCTGCATTGCCCGCCCGCGCGGCCTCCACCGCTGCGTTGAGCGCCAGGATATTGGTTTGGAACGCGATATCGTCTATGGTCTTGATGATCTTGCCGATCTGGTTGGAGGTCTTTGAAATATCGTCCATTGCCGTGACAAGCTGCAGCATCTGACGGTTGCCGTTCTCAATCTCCTTTGTGGTGGCGTTCACCATTTTATTGGCTTCCTGCGCATTTTCGGCGTTTTGCTTGATCTGGAGCGATATTTCGCCGATGGTGGCGGAAAGTTCCTCCACGGAGCTGGCCTGCTCGGTGGAGCCCTGGGAAAGCGCCTGCGCGCCGCTTGCTACCTGGTTGGAGCCGCTTGCCACCTGTTCGGAAGATTGACTAATCTGCGTGAGGGAACTGTTAAGGGCGGCGAGGATACGCTGCAGGGAAGCTTTGATGGGCGCAAAATCGCCAAGGTAATCAATGGTGACGTCAACAGTCATATCGCCTTCGGCCATTGTGCCAAGTACATCCGAGATATTGCCGATGTAAGTGCGCAGGCTATCGATCAGGGCGCGGGTGTTGTCGGCGAGAGAACCAAGTTCATCCCGGGACTGGTAGGCGATAGAGGCGGAGAGATTTCCGGCCGCAAGCTCCTTTGTGGTGTTCTCGATTTCCAATATGGGCTTCGTGATGCTGCGCACAATGTAGACGCACAGTACAACCGTAATCAGAAGTGCGGCGGAAGAAATTGCGAGAGCCGCAATCAACCCATTTTGCGCTGCTATCTTGCTTTCTATATAAAATCCGTCAGCCTGTTCGGAAACATCGGCCCGGATTTCTTCCGCAACCGCTCTGGCTGAGTTCGCAACCGGGACATACTCGTTTATAAAAACCTCCAGCGCTTCATCGTTTTTGTTTGCTTCAAGCAGCGAGAGAATTTCAGCCCGCAACGGTCCACCTTGTTGCGCAATGATATTGTTGAGCTTTTCAAGCTTGTCCTGGCTTCCCAAAAGCGCCTGGGCCAAGGCTTCCCGGGAAGCAGAGTTGCCTGTAACAGCCTGGGACAATTCTTCCAGATACATGCTCTTCTGCTGGTCGTTTGTCGCCGTAATCGCCTCCAATACATACTTCTCCATTTCCGTGAGGTTGCGCTGGATATTCTGCGCTTCGGTGGACGCAATAAAAGAGTGGTCGTGGAATGTGCCAAGATCGTTGGAAACAGTATTCATATTGAGGATGGTAAGCGCGACTACAACAAGAAACAGTATAATGACAATAAAAAAGGTCACGATCAGCTTTTTTGAGATGGAAAGGTTTTTCATACTCTGCTCCTTTTATTCGGATGTTATGGACTATTATCGCGGCTGTTCTGCCGCAAGCAGTTTCTCGGTATCCAGCAGGAGTTTGACCTGCCCGTCCGCTTTGCCGATGCCCTTGATGTAACCTAACCCTACGGCCTGTTCGGGAGGCGGTACGATATCGCTCTGTTCTATGCGAAGCACTTCTGTCACCTGATCTACAATCAGCCCGGCTGTGTAGGATTTGGTATCCAGAACGATCACACAGGTGCGGTCCGTATATTCCTTTGGCTGTTTGCGGAATTTCAGCCGCATGTCGATGACAGGGATGATCTTTCCCCGCAGGTTAATGACGCCCTTGATGTATGCAGGCGTTTCGGGGAGCTGCGCAATGGGCTGAATACCTACAATTTCCTTTACATATCCGATTTCCACGCCAAGCGCTTCGCCGTCCACAAGGAATGTCAGATGCTTTCCCTGCTGGGTGTCCTCCCATTCTTCGCGTAAGGCTTCCTGTTCAGCTTCCATTCCGTTTCCTCCCTGAATATTTTTCTATAAATTCGATATGCATATGTGTCGCATGCGGGTGGTGCATAAGGACCGAAGTCGATAGAAGATTGAAATTTAGGGAAATCGTTCCAATGCTTGTGTTTTATATAACAAATTTATTATTATGTTGCATTAAAACTGGGAGAAAATAAAAGATTTCTAGAGATAAAGAGAGATAATCTAAATGAATTGTTTTTGAACGCTCATTTTGATATACTCTTTTTTAATTAAAATGCGTAGAAAACGTATCTTTGGAGGAATAGCATGACCGTACAGCCCATTCGCGATAAAAAGAAGATCAAGCAGATGTATGTATATCTTGCAGGGTATGAACCCAAGTATGCGGTGTTATTCAAGGTTGGCATCAATACGGGGTTGCGTATCAGCGATATTATTCCTTTGAAAGTGAACCAAATCTGCTTGGAATCCATGCAGTTTCGTGAATATCTGACGATAACGGAACAAAAAACAGGAAAAGAGAAGCGTATCAAATTAAACGAAACATTGCGAAAATGCCTTTCGGAGTATATCAAAACATATCAACTCACGAGCAATGACTATCTGTTTTACAGCCGAAAAGGCGGTCATGTCGGCCGGATACAGGTATATAAGGTGCTCACTGACGCCGCCGGGGCTTTGGGAATTGAGAACTTTGGCACCCACAGCCTCCGTAAAACATGGGGATATTGGACTTACCAAATTTCCAAGTACAATATTGGATTGATTATGGATACGTTTAACCATAGCTCTCCGGCTGTTACCCTACGGTATATCGGCATTACGCAGGATCAAAAAGACGAGCTTTATTCCATGGTTCAGCTATAATCTGCATGACTGCCTTCCATGTCCACTTGATTCAAATGGACTTTTTTGTATAAAAACCCAAAAGACACTAATGCGGCACATTAAAATGTCGAAATATAATATAAAATAGCATTATTTCATTTATTATGCCGAATGCAACATAATAATAAATGTGATAGATTGGAAATTTTACCCGGTTTTGGGGGATGAGAATACATATAAAAACCGAGGGAGCTGTTGTGAAAAAACAGCTCCCTCCGCGTTTGCACTATGCTTATATTCAGGGCTATCGCTGGCGTTCAAATCCTAAATATCTCGTTCCCTGAAACGTCAGTTTTCCTGCATCCCCTTCCACCAGCAGCCCATATTCCGCATCGCGCACGGAAAACTCCATGCGATCCCCGCTTTCCACCTGAAAGGTAACGTAATAGGTAGTGGACGATGTGGTGTGGCTCATGGAATTCATATCCCCGTTGTGGTGATGGTGGTAACTCACATCCGCGCGCTTGGCGACGACGGTGGCCGGAACGGACAGAACGGGCGAGTCGTTGTTGCGCTTCCACTGCTGTGCGCCCTTAACGCCGCGTACGATGATGGTGCCGAATACGAATACAAATCCGATCACAACGATAACCGGAATGATGGAAAACATAATATTCATGCCGCCGAACGGGGAAAGTTCCATCTGGACGCTCCTTATTTTTTCGGGCACACGCCATATTGAAATGTGGCGGTCCCAAGTTTTTCTTATATTGTATGCTTCAACTATACCGCAAGAACAAGTAACCTGTAAAGAACGGGCTACCCAGAATACGCCGCCAGTTCCGCAATTCTTGCATAAAACCCTCGAGTCTCTTCTCTGCTGACGATAAACGGGTTCCCGTCGTTTGTCACATACTGCGATTCTTCTCCGGTGGCAAGATCCCGGATGCCGACTTCCCCCTTGTTGCTGATGAAATAGGAATATTGTTGTACTTCGCCCAGGTTGTCCTGCCCTTCCAGATATATCATAAAAAACGCATCTCCGCCGGAACCGTAATAGAACAATTCCCTGTGATATGATGGAGCGGTGATCAGATTTATGATCTGCTGTTCGGCTTCTTCCGTTATCTTGATTTTTACGGGCGTATTATCGATCTGTGCAAACGGCTTCCATACTTCCATGTGGGTAATATGGACGTCCTTCTTAAGCCGGCTGGGAAACGAAAAAAACCAGCGGTATCCGCTGACGGCGCCAAGTACAAACAACGCGCCGACCAACAGGGCCAGAGAAACTTTGATTACTTTTTTTCGGTTCATGCCGCATTCCTTTCTGTATAAAACTGGAATATATGATCATTGTACCATATAGGAGCGGCGGATGCACCGGTTGATGGGACATTACGCATGTTTCCTTCCGGCTTCGGCAAACTAAAGGGAAAAGGAGGGGTTGCAATGCAAACGGTATGGAAAGGCGCCATCAGCTTCGGGCTATTGAATGTTCCGGTCAAAATGGGCTCCGCCACGCAGAAGGAAAACATCAGCTTCCGGCAATTGCATAAGGCGTGCAATACGCCCATCAACCAAAAGCGGTTTTGCAGCAAATGCAACAAGGAAGTGGCATATGAGGAGATCGTAAAGGGCTTTGAGTACGAGCCGGGCAAATTTGTGCTGGTGACGAGCGACGAACTCGACGCGCTGCCCATCAAAAGCGCCAAATACATGGATATTGTAGACTTCATCCATATAGAGGAGGTGGACCCGGTCTACTTTGACAAGACCTACTACCTTTGGCCGGAGAAGGGCGGGGAAAAATCCTACCTCATCCTGCGGGATGCCATGCGCCAGACGGGGCGGGTGGCGGTCGCAAAAGTCACCATGCGGGAGAAAGAGCATCTGTGCCTCATACGCCTCATTGGGGATACCCTTTCCGTCGCCATGATGTATTTTCAGGATGAAATACGCGATACCGCGGAGCTTGGCATTGCGCAGCTGGCCGAGACGGTGACGGTCCGGCCCGAAGAAATGGATATGGCCATCCAGCTTGTACAGAACCTCACGGCGGAATTCAAGCCCGAAAAGTACCACGACGCCTACCGGGAGGAACTTTTAAAACTTATCCGCACCAAGGTGGAAGGAAAACAGGTGGTGGAGCCGGAGACTGTGGAAACGCCCACGGGCAATGTCGTGGACCTGATGGAGCGCCTGCGGCAGAGTGTGGAGGCCACAAAAGCGAAGAACGAGCAGCCCGCAGCCAAGGAAAAGAAGCCGAGAAAGCGGAAAGCCGTCAGCGGAGAATAGTATAGGCAGTGTACGCCATTAAAGAAGTATTATTGGATCCAAGGGCCGTTACGGCCCTTGGCGGGGGATTGGGGGCGGAGCCCACAACGTATCTTCCTATAGTTCCAGCAGAATCTGCTGTATAAGCGGGCGCGAACAAAAAATCAGAAAACGGCTCGATGCAGTATTTGGTAGCACCGATTAAATCCAGGGCCAGGACAGTATCCTGGCCCTGGATTTTTGTTGCTTATTGCACACTTTTCCCTTATCATATATATCCTATAAGTATTTATCGGGGAGAATGCCATGACCATCAACCGGGAGCGTCTGCTCGGCACGTTTGCCGGGCTTGTTTCTATAGACAGCCCTTCGTTTTTTGAAAAAGACGCGGCTGCGTATATTACGGAGCGTCTTCTTAAGCTTGGGTTTATCGTTGGGCAGGATGACGCCGGGCAGAAGATCAACGGGAACTGCAACAACCTGTATGGGTATCTGGAGGGCAGCTTGCCTTACCCGCCGCTGCTGTTGTGCGCGCATATGGATACCGTGGAACCCTGCCGCAACAAGCAGGCCGTGTTTCATGAGGACGGCAGCATCACAAGTACAGGGGAAACGATACTGGGCGCGGACGATTGCGCGGGCATCGCCGCCATATTGGAGGCGGCGGAAAGCATAAAAGAATCCGGAGTGCCCCATCGTCCCATAGAGGTGCTCTTTACCGTGGCGGAAGAGACTTACTGCTGCGGCGCCGCGAACATCGATTATTCGCGCATCCGCTCCAGGGAGGTCTATGTGCTGGATCTAAGTGGCCCCGTGGGCAACGCCGCCTACAAGGCCCCGACCATATTCCTCTTTACGGCGCAATTTGCGGGCAGGGCCGCGCACGCGGGGTTTGAGCCGGAACAGGGCATTCACGCCATACAGGCCGCGTCCCGCGCGATCGCGCAATTGAAAATGGGCCGGCTGGATGAGGAAACCACCCTGAACATTGGGTTTATCGAGGGCGGGACGGTCACCAATATCGTGCCGGAACGTTGTACGGTGCGCGGGGAAATCCGCAGCTACACGCACGAGAAGGCGCTTCGTCAGGTCCAACTTGTGGAGCAGACGTTCCTGGAGGCGGCAAACAGCGTGGGGGCCGCGCTGCGTTTTGAAAAGCGGCAGGGCTGCCGGGCATATGAAACGGCGTTTGACCATCCGGTGACGGTTCGGTACCAGAAAGCCTGCAAGGCGCTGGGGCTGCCGGGGGGGCTGGAAGCGACGTTCGGCGGCAGCGACAACAACTATCTCTCCCAAAACGGATTGACCGGGCTGGTGCTCGCCACCGCCATGAACCGCTGCCACTCGAAAGAAGAATATACGACCGCCGGGGAACTTTATAACATCGCGTCGCTCGCGCGGGCGATTTTACTTGAAGGGTAAAGGAGCGTCTCAATGAAAACCCCGCTCAGCTATCAGATAACGGAATACGATTGCGGGCCCACCACCGTCATGAACGCGGTGAGCTTTCTGTTCAGGCGGGAAGAGATCCAGCCGGATATCATCAAGCACATCATGCTCTACACGCTCGACGGCTACAACGAAAAAGGGGAAAGCGGAAAAAACGGCACCACCGGCATGGCCATGCGGTTTTTATGCGGCTGGCTCAACCATTTCGGCAAGGTGATGAAATTTCCCATCCATTGCGAGGAATTGAAGAGCGAGGAAGTGTTCGTGGCCCAAAACAGCAAGCTGGTGGCGGCGCTGCAGCAAAACGGCGCGGCGATTGTGCGCCTGAAATACGGCTGCTGGCATTATGTATTGTTTACCGGGGCGGATGAGGAATGCATCTACCTGTTCGACCCGTACTACAGAAAGCAGCCCTTCCGGCAGAAGGATATCAAAATCATTGTGGACGCGCCCGCCAAATGGAACCGCAAGGTGCCGTATTCGTATTTCAACAGCGAGGAAAACGGCCCCTACGCGCTCGGTCCAAAAGAGGCGCGGGAGGCGACGCTGCTTTTTAACAACACGACCAGAAAGACATCCGGAGATACCATAGAGTATTTCATCTAAATATCACATAAATATCACAAGGGCGCTGCAATTTTGCTGCAGCGCCCGTTTTTATTTTGGGATGTTGGCTGTGGCGGGTCTGCGCCACAGCGCCGATACCCTGAAACTGTTAGGTAGATTATTCTTGTTTGTCAGACGTACTTTTGCATGTGCTTCAGGGCATTCTTTTCTAAGCGCGATACCTGCGCCTGGCTGATGCCGATTTCTTTTGATACTTCCATCTGCGTCTTCCCCTCAAAAAAACGCATCTTAACGATCCGCTGCTCGCGGTCCCCCAGATGGGAAATGCCCTGCGTAATGGCGATGTTATCGAGCCACAGCGCATCGTTCACCTTGGTATCCCCGATCTGGTCCATCACAAAGATGGCGTCACCGTCATCATGATAGATGGGCTCGTAGAGCGAGATGGGATCCTGAATGGCGTCAAGCGCGAATACAACCTCTTCCTCAGGCAGTTCAAGCTCCTTGGCGATTTCGGCGATGGTGGGCTCGCGGGTTAAGCCATCCATCAGGCGTGTGCGCGCCTGGAGCGCCTTATAGGCGACGTCCCGCAAGGAACGGCTGACGCGGATGGTATTGTTGTCCCGCAGGTGCCTTCGCACCTCGCCGATGATCATGGGTACGGCATAGGTGCTGAACTTGACTTCGTGCGACAGGTCAAAATTATCGAGCGCCTTAATCAGGCCAATGCAGCCGACCTGGAACAGGTCGTCCATCTGCTCCCCGCGGTTGGTAAACCGCTGGATCACGCTCAATACAAGGCGCAGGTTGCTGCGCAAAAACTCATCCCGCGCACCGGTGTCGCCCTCTTTCACGCGCAGCAAAAGCGTGCGCATCTGTTTTTGGGTCAGCACTGGAAGCTTTGAGGTATCCACGCCGCAAATTTCCACCTTGTTGAGCGCCATAACGGTTCCCCCTTTTGCTGTTCGTCTCGGTACCTTTTATGATTGCCGAAGCGATACATTTTATCCGGCTGCAAAACCGGCCTTCGCTGTGTGCAAAAACATGGGAAAGCCGCGAAAAAAGGGCAAAAAACGGACAAAAGGATCCGAAAAAAGAAGAAAAATGGAATAATATTCCGTTTTGGACGGGGTTGACTATTTGGGCGCGCTGCCGCATAGCCTTTATAGAATCCCCCTTACGGGGAGCGGAACTGAGGGCTTTAAAAGGCGTATGGCAAGGAAAAAAAAACAGGCTCCGGGCGCAAGACTGCCCCAAAAACGGCTACATAAGGCTCCATGGAACAGGCAGCTACTCACCAAGCTGGATCTGCCGGTGGAAACCGACGCAACCGTGCCCAAGCTTACCATGGTGGGGCGGGGCGATCTGCTGGTGGAAAATCATACGGGCGTGCTGCAGTACGATTCCGCGCATATCCGCCTGACCACGCACGAGGGCGTGCTGGAGATCAAGGGAACCGGCCTCCAACTGCTGGAACTCTCCACAGGCCGCGCGTATGTGCGGGGGATGATTGCGCAGATTGGGTATGAGGAGTAGCGCGGCGGAAAAATGAGAGGAGCCCAGGCGGAAACCCGCTGACAAGGCCTGCGGGGCCTTGCCGGCGGCCCAGACAGGTGGTAAAGATGTGGAATTCTCTGTCCGGATATGTTATGATACGTTTGGACGGCCTCGGCCTGGAGCGCATGCTTAACGCCATGCTTCTCAATGGTATTCCCGTCTGGAACGTAAAAAAAGAAAGCCGTGCGCGTATGACGCTGGAAATGCGCGCAAAGGATTTTTACCGCCTCCGGCCGTTAAAGCGCGGCAAGCGTTGCCGCATCCATATCATGGAGCGGCATGGCATGCCTTTTCTGTTTGCACGGTTCCGGTTGCGTAAGCTGCTGGTATTGGGCGTGCTGCTATGCGGGCTTCTTATCATCGCGGCGCAGACGCGCATCTGGCTCATCCGTGTAGACGGCGCGGTGCGCGTACCCCAGGCGGTCGTGCTGCGGGCCGCCGAAGAAGCGGGCATATATACGGGCATGCCGCGCAGCGCGATAGAGCTTGCCGCCCTTTCAGCGGCTGTGCGCGCGTATGACGACCGTATCGCATGGGCGGGCGCGCGGACGGATGGCATTATTCTGACGCTGGAGATTGTGGAGGCGGAGCCCATCCCGCCGCGGCCGGATAAAAGCATACCGTCCAACGTGGTGGCAAAAAAGGATGGCATCATTGAAAAGGTCACCGCCCTTTCGGGAAAGTCGAATGTGAAACCGGGGGATGCGGTGCGCGCGGGCGAAATCCTCATACGCGGGGATATTACGCGGGAAGGCGCGGCAGAGCCGCTATATGTCTTTGCCGAAGGAGACGTCATGGCCCAAGTTTGGTATACGTCCACCGTCACCCTTCCCTGTACGGAAGAAAAGCTGCTGCCCAGCGGGCAAAGCGAGGCGTTTCGAATCATTGAAGTCGCAGGGCTTCCGCTTTTTCGCACCGAAAGCGGGTTTGCGGAGTACGAGGAAGAGATCACGGGCGAATCCGAACAGCGGGGGCTGGTGCTGCCGCTTCGCGTCAAAAACGGCGTCCGGCATGAGTTGACCATACAGGAGGTTCCGGCCGACGCGAACGAGATCATTGCGGAAGCGCTTTTCAGGGCTGAGCTTGCGGCGCTCGAACAGGTGCCCAAAGACGCGCAGATCATAAAAAAGGTGGGCGAATCCTCCACATTGGAGAATGACAGCATCCAGGCGGTCGTGGCGGTATGCACGCGCGAGCAGATCGGCAGTATAAAACCGATGTATTGATCCTGTGCAGCTTTATACAACTGGCGGGACACACTAAAGCATTGAGAGCAACAGCGAAAGGCAGTGCGATATTTGGAAGAATTGAACCTGTTTGAAGAGTCCCCGGCGCGCGCTCCGCTCAAATCCGAGGCGTTTTTGCCGGTACAGTCGATGGACGAGCAGATCAAGCTGTTCGGCGTATTCGATGAAAACTTAGATATTTTGCAGGCGGAAACAGGGGCGCGCATCAGCACGTCCTCCGATTGCATCAAAATAGAGGGGAATACGGCGGATGTGGAGCTTTGCCGGGTGGTGCTCGAAAAGCTCCAGCAGATGCTCAGAAAAGGCGAGCCCATCAACCGTGGGCGCATCCGTTATGCCGTCGACCTTGCAAAGGACGGCAATGCGGATTTAATCGAGCAGATCATGGGCGACGTGATCGCCATCACCAACAAGGGCCGCCAGATCAAGTGCAAAACCCTTGGGCAGAAGCGGTATGTGCAGGCGCTCAAGGAATACGACCTCGTGTTTGGCGTAGGGCCCGCAGGCACCGGCAAGACCTATCTTGCAGTGGCCATGGCGGTGCTTGCCTTTAAAAACAAAGAGGTGGACCGCATCATATTGACGCGCCCCGCCGTGGAAGCGGGGGAAAAGCTGGGCTTTTTGCCCGGCGATCTCCAGAACAAGGTGGACCCTTACCTCCGGCCGCTGCATGACGCGCTCAATGATTTCCTGGGCAATGAGACCTACCGGGGGTTGATGGAACGCGGCGCTGTGGAAGTGGCCCCGCTTGCCTACATGCGCGGGCGTACGCTCAACAACGCCTATATCATTCTGGATGAGGCGCAGAACTGCACCATTGAGCAGATGAAGATGTTTTTGACACGTTTTGGCGAAGGCTCCCGCGTTGTCGTCACCGGCGACATCACGCAGATCGACCTTCCGCAGGACAAACGGAGCGGCCTTGTGCACGCACTCGGCGTACTCGAAGGCGTGGACGGCATCTCACAGATCTTTCTTTCACACAAGGATGTCGTGCGGCACGACCTGGTGCAGCGCATCATCCGCGCGTACGAACGGAAAAAGAGCTGACCGTTTGTAACGGGAAAGTGTCCCGCAGGGGAGATTTTTTGCGGGGACGTTCGGCTAAGGAGGTACGAATGGGCAGGAAAGAGGAAGGCAGGGAGCGCATTGGGCTGTTAAGCGTCCTTTCGCTTGCGCTCGTGCTTGTGCTCTTTTACGGCTGCACCATGGCGGTGCTTTCCCCCAAGCGCTATGACGTCATGATGGGTATGACGGCGCCCGAAACCATAGAAGCGCCCCGCAGCGTGGAGGATGAAACCGCCACGGAAGCACTCAGAGACGCCGCGCGGGAAGCCACAAAGGCCGTATACCGGCTTGATTCCGCGCTGATTGAAACCTACACTTCCGGGGCTGCCGCGTTTTTTGAGCAGGTGGACGAAATGCGCCAAAACGCGCAGGCGCTGCTTGTTTCAAAAGGACAGGCCACGGCGGGAGAGACTTCGCTTACTGTGGAACAATGGAAGAGCGCGCTCAACAGCCAGGAATTGAACGGCCTCCTTTCGGAATTGTCGGTGCCGTTGACCCAGGATGAGGGCTGGCAGCTTTTGAGTGCAAAAGAGAGCGAGCTGCTGCGTTTGCAGGACGTCGTGCTTTCCAAACTGACCACGGCGCTCAAAAGCGGTTTGGAGGAGCGCGCGCTGTTGGCGAGGAAGACCGCCTACGTCCAGGAGCTAAACGCCACCACTTTGCCCGATACGTTGAAGGCTGTGGGGAAAAAGCTCTTTGATACGTATTTGCAGCCGACGTTCGTGGTGGATGAGGAGGCGACTGCCCGCGCGCGCGAGCTTGCCGCGCAGGGCGTTGAGCCCGTCGTCGTCAAGCGGGGCGAGGTCATTGTCCATAAAGGGGATCAGATCACCGAGCAGCAGTTTAAGCTCCTGCGCGAACTGGAGCTGGTGCAGCAGGCGGGAGCGGATACGCGCCTTCGGATCGGCCTTGCGCTGCTTTTGACGCTCCTGTTCGGCTGCTTTGTGGCCTTTCTGCTCTTTTATAACCCCAAGGTTCTGTACAATAAGAAATCGGCGCTGATACTCACGTTTTCCATGGCGGTTTCCCTGCTGCTTGCGGTCGCGCTCCATGCGCTTGACCCAAGCGTGACCACAGGACTGGTTGGCGTCATGCTCATTGCGCTGCTTTTGGACAATACCACGGCCATGGCGGCTAACGTGCTGATTTCCGTTTGCCTTGGCCTGCTTGCGGGCGGGCAGGGCAATGACCTGATGGGATTTGACGCGATGGTGCTTGCCGTTTCCATGCTGGTGGGCGGGCAGGTCGCGATATACGCGCTGCACGGCAACCAGAGGCGCGGCTCCATCATCACTGCGGGCGCGCTTTCGGGCGCTGCCGCGGCGCTTGTTGCCACTGCGGCTTTTGTCATGGCGGGGCGGACGGCGCTTGAAACGCTGATTTCAGCCGCGTGGGCGGTGGGAAGTTCCACCATATCCGCGGTGCTGGTGGTGGGTTCGCTTTCTCTTTGGGAGAACCTGTTTGACGTCGCCACCAGCGCAAGGCTTGCAGAACTAAGTAACGCCAACCATCCGCTTCTCCGGCAACTGATGACGGAAGCGCCCGGCACGTACCACCACTCCATGATGACGGCGGCTTTGGCGGAAAGTGCTGCGGAAGCCATAGGCGCGGATGCGCTGCTTGCACGCGTGGGCGCGTATTACCACGACGTGGGTAAACTCAGGCGTCCGCTGTACTTCAAGGAGAACCAGAAACCCGGCGAAAACATTCACGATACGCTGCCCGCGCTCGAGAGCACCGCGATTATCCTTGCGCACCAGAAGGACAGCGTCGTGATACTCAACAAACACAAAATGCCTGCCGCCGTGGTGCAGATCGCGTTTGAGCACCACGGAAATTCATTGGTGACGTACTTTTACCATAAGGCGGCAAAGGAAAGCGGCAAGCAGATCGCGCAGAAGAACTTTCGCTATCCCGGCGCGCGGCCTTCTACGAAGGAAAGCGCCATCGTACACTTGGCGGACAGCTGCGAGGCGGCGGTGCGCGCCATGGAAAGCCCCTCCCGCGAGACAGTGGAGGAAACGGTGAACCGCATCATCAAGGGCAAAATGGACGATGGCCAGCTTTCCGCTTCACCGCTCAATTTCCGCGAGATTTCCATCATAGAACAGAGCTTTTTGCGTACGTTCAACGGGCTGATGCATGAGCGCATCGCATATCCGGAGCTTGACCGTCCGGGGGAAAACTAATGCACAGCATTATGGATGAAACACAAACGCTTAACGCTGAAGAACTCGCGTTGATCCGCTCCGCTGTGGACGCGGCGTTTATGCTGGAAGGGAAACGCGGGGAGCTTGCGCTCTATTGCGTAGCGTCGGAGGAGATCCGCGCGCTCAATCTGGAGCACCGGGGCGTTGATAGGGTGACGGACGTGCTGAGCTTTCCAGCGGCGGAGCCGGGGGAAACCCCGCCGGACGGATTTTGGGGGGATATCGTGGTTTGCCCCGAACGCGCGCGGGAACAGGCGGAGGAATACGGGCACAGCGTGGAACGGGAACTCGCGTTTTTAACGGTACATGGTGCGCTGCACCTGTTCGGATACGACCACATGGGAAAAAATGAAGAAACGTATATGTTGCAACGGCAAGAAGCCATACTGGAAAGGATGGGAGTACTAAGATGAAACGAACGATACATGACCTGGAGATCAAGAATTTACTGCGCATGGCCAACGAGGCGATGGACCGCTCCTATGCGCCTTATTCCGGCTACCGCGTGGGCGCATGCCTCAAAGGCGAATCCGGCGCATATTATTTGGGCTGCAACATCGAAAACGCGGCATTTACCCCCACCAACTGCGCCGAGCGCACAGCGCTCTATAAAGCGGTGTCCGAAGGCGAACGGAAATTTGAGGCGTTAGCCGTCATCTCCTCCGGGGATCAGACCACGCTGCCCTGCGGCGTTTGCAGGCAGGTGCTGGTGGAGTTCTGTGAACCGGATATGCCGGTTATCTGCGCCAACCGCAGCGGCAAGTTCCAGATATACGAACTGGGCGAACTGCTGCCCCATGCATTTACACCCGAGGCAATGAAATGACATCGTTTCTAAGCGGCTTTGTTTCCATCATCGGCTGCCCCAATGTGGGCAAGTCCACGCTTTTAAACCGGCTGGTCGGTCAGAAAATCGCCATTGTGTCCCCGCGCGCGCAAACCACGCGCAACCGGATCACCGGCGTGCTCACGCGCAAGGAGTATCAGATTGTATTCTTAGATACCCCCGGCGTGGCCGCGCCCAAGAACCGTCTGGGGGAATACATGCGTCGCGTCGCGTACTCCTCGCTTGACGAGGTGGAGGCGATCCTCTATCTCGTAGACCCCATCAATGGTTTGCGGGAGCGGGACGAGGCGTTGGTGGAGCGGCTGAAGGACGCAAAGGCGCCCAGAATAGGCCTTATCAATAAAATCGATCTCTGCTCACTTGCCCAGGCGGAGGCGGCGGAGGCGTTTTTACAAAAGGCGGGCTGCTTTTCCCATATTCTGCGCATAAGCGCTGAGACCGGCGCGGGGGTGGAGAAGCTCGAAGCCCTGCTGCGCGGGTATTTGGTGGAAGGCCCGCAGTACTTCCCGGAAGATATGGTGACGGACGTGCCCGAACGCACGTTGTGCGCCGAACTCATCCGGGAAAAGGCGCTGCTATTGCTGCGCGAGGAAGTGCCCCACGGCGTGGGTGTCGAGGTGGATAAAATGGCCGCACGTCCGGAAGGCGAACTGACGGATATCTGGGCAACCATTTACTGTGAGCGAGAGGGTCACAAGGGCATACTCATCGGCCACAAGGGCACGATGCTCAGGCGCATCGGCGAGGCGGCGCGCAGGGACATGGAATGGATGCTGGGGACGCGCGTCAACCTGCAGCTCTATGTTAAAGTCCGGGAGGACTGGCGCAACAGTTTGAGCGCATTAAAAGAGCTCGGCTACGAATAGGCCAGGGTATCGCCGCCTACGGCGGCGACGATAGATTATTTTATTTAATAGCGGGCGGGCTTACAGTTCGCAATATCGTATCGTGTCGTGGCAACGCCACCTCCTAATACTCCCTTGTTCACTGGGACTGCGCCTCGCTGTATCCGCCACAGGTGGCGTTCGGCTACGTCCTCCCCGCGCCCCCTGGATACGGGCGCTCTAAGGACGGGGGGACGTAATTTCCTCAAAGCAAAAAATCTATCGTGACGGCCCGCGGGCCTAGTGTCCGAGGCATCTTCCGCCGAGGACGCGGCGCTCTGAAGCGCCGATACCCTGAAATCCTTAAGTGGATAGAGCGCTTGGCCCGGAGGGCAAGCCCCCGGGAAAGGGAAAGGACAACCTTATCGGTGCATGCCGCATCCTGTTTTTCCGGAAATTGCATTTCATTGGTTTCGCTTCTCTGTGGCACACTAAAGAATATTCCACAAAAACAAGGGGTGCATTTCTTTATGGCGAAAAGCAAAAAACGGGATGCGCAGCACGCGTGGCGCGAATTTTCGGAGACGGGGGCGGTGGGCGCTTATCTGACGTACCGCGCCATGTGCACAAAGGAGGAAGGGTTTCAGGAACACTGACCTTGCTGCCCGGGACAAACCTGGGCAGTGTTAATGAAGAGGCGGGGATATGGCATTTCTTACGGTGACGGGCATTGTCACGCGCTATGCCAATTACAGGGACAATGACAGGATACTGACCCTCTTTACAAGAGAGATGGGGCGTATCGATGCAAAAGCAAGGGGCTGCCGGAAACAGCAAAGCCCTTTGCTTGCGTGCGCCCAGCCGTTCGTGTTTGGGGAATACCAGCTCTTTTCCTCCAAGGACCGGTATGTGATCGACCAGTGCGATATCCGGGAAACGTTCTACCCCTTGCGGGAGGATATTGTAAAGTTCACGGCGGCGAACGTCATGCTTTCGCTCTCTAGCCTTGGCGTGCAGGAACGTCAGCCCAACGCGGAGCTGTTTTCGCTTTTGTACCATTGCCTGAGCTTCCTCTGTTATGGGGAATGCGAGCCTGTCGATCTGGCGCTGTGCTTTACTGTGCGTTATTTTGAAACGATTGGCTTCAGGCCCGCCATTACGGCCTGCGCGCTGTGTGAAACCGATCTTCGTACGCGCCGGGAATTAAGGTTTCATGCCCAGGCGGGCGGCGCGCTGTGTTTAGACTGTGCGCGCCGGGAAAACATAGGAGAAGAGGTATCCGGCCTTACGCTTGAGGCCATGCGGCGTATGCTGCTTTTAGAGGATGCCGAACTTGACCGCGTACGGCTGCCGCATCCTGTCCGCAGGGAGCTTTTGGGTATCCTGGAGTCCTACTGCGCCGCTGTTTTGGAGCGCGAAAACAAGCCGCTTTCAGGGCTGCGGGGATTGCTGTAAAGGCAACCTGTAACATGCAGGATTTCCTGCATTTTACGAGTTTTCCGTTGCATTCTTCTGCGGGACAGTATATAATGAAATCCGCCAATCGAAGAGACGGCGGCGTTTTTTACAGATTTTGATGCAGGTTTGGAAGAGGCTTAATTTTCATCCGCTTTCAATAAACAATTTTCATATAGGAGGGTACTACATGGGACACAAGTACGTTTATCTTTTCAGCGAGGGCAACGCACAGATGCGCAACCTTCTGGGCGGCAAGGGTGCGAACCTTGCGGAGATGACCGGATTGGGTCTTCCCGTTCCGTTCGGCTTTACCATCACCACCGAAGCCTGCACGCGTTACTATGAGGACGGCAAGCGCGTCGGCGAAGATATCCTCGAACAGATATTCAAAGCCGTAGCCGAGCTTGAGAAAGTCGCGGGTAAGAAATTCGGCGATGTGAAGGACCCTTTCCTTGTTTCGGTACGCTCCGGCGCGCGCGCTTCCATGCCGGGCATGATGGATACCATATTGAACCTGGGCCTCAACGATGAAACCGTTGTGGGTCTTGCGACCCTTACCGGCAACGAGCGTTTCGCGTACGACAGCTACCGCCGCTTTATCCAGATGTTCAGCGACGTCGTGATGGAAGTGGAAAAGGCCAAGTTCGAAGAAATCCTGGACGAAGTCAAACACGAAAACAACTGCAAGCTGGATACCGACCTGACTGCGGACAACCTCAAAGAGGTCGTCAAGCGCTATAAGAAACTGTATTTTGAAGAAAAGGGCCATGAGTTCCCGCAGGACCCCAAGGTTCAGCTTTTGGAATCCGCGCAGGCCGTGTTCCGCAGCTGGGACAACCCCCGCGCCATCGTATACCGCCGCATGAACGACATCCCCTATGATTGGGGTACCGCGGTCAACGTGCAGGCGATGGTGTTCGGCAATATGGGCAACGATTCCGGCACCGGCGTTGCGTTCACCCGTAACCCCTCCACCGGTGAAAACAAGCTTTACGGCGAGTTCCTGATGAACGCGCAGGGTGAAGACGTTGTGGCGGGTATCCGCACGCCGTCCCCCATCGCGGAACTGGAAAAGGGCATGCCCGAAGTGTACGCCCAGTTTAATAACATTGCCCAGACGCTGGAAAAGCACTACCGCGATATGCAGGACATGGAGTTCACCATTGAGCGCGGCAAGCTCTTCATGCTCCAGACCCGCAACGGCAAGCGTACCGCGGCTGCGGCGCTGCAGATCGCCGTTGATCTCGTGAACGAGGGCATGATCACCAAGGAAGAAGCGCTCCTGAAGATCGATCCGCGCTCCCTGGACGCGCTGCTGCACCCCACGTTTGAAGCTGCCGCCATCAAGAAGGCCAAGGCCATCGCACACGGTCTGCCTGCTTCCCCGGGTGCTGCCTGTGGCCGCGTGTACTTCAATGCTGCCGACACGATCGAAGCCGTAAAGCGCGGCGAAAAGGTCGTTCTTGTGCGTCTTGAGACCTCGCCTGAGGATAT
>JAEYCM010000022.1 GCA_023455425.1 Bacillota bacterium
ATACATGGAATCCCGCCACTCTATTAATTCCAATTCGTCTAACTTGAAATTTTGAAGATCAAAAAAATCAGACGCCAACTGCTCCACAGTTTGCTTCTCCATAGTAAATATGGCTTCGTAGTTTTGCCAACTGATCGATTCTGCAGGATAAAGCTTTGAAGGATTTGGGTAACCGGGAAATTGCATATCGTAGAACATCCAGCAAAAGTTGCCGCAAAAATCGAGAATGTCTTGTGAACTTAGTTCATCTGGCAGAAAAAAGCATGGCAGGGACGTAATCAATATATCATGGCTCTCTATCGTTTGAATAAGGTCGTCAGACAATTTTTCGGAAGCGTTTGCGTTCATGACTGCATCCTTCCAGTTTGCTTTTGCTTCATCCATGCGTCCGCGTGCTGCGTCCATGCGAACCTGCTCATAGATACTCATCATAGCAACATGGTCTGTAGTAACTGAGTCGGTTCCACACGATGTAAGCAGCGCACTGCCGATTAATAATATAGCCACAGCAAAGATAGATGTTCGTTTGCACTTCATCATATCACCATATTGACCTTTCATTCTTTTGCCGGAGCATCGCAAATCGCAATGCTCCGGCTGCTATAATGTGCTAATCTTTTTTGTTTGGCTCCGGAATAATGTACCCGGTAACTACATAATTCTCTGAAGACCAGTCCCATTCTTTACTAACATTGGGTCCATTCTGAGAGCCTGAAGATTCAATGATCCATCTTTGGCCATCTACAGTACATAGGTAAACAGCCACATGGCTTACTATACCGTTTTTCTCCCAAACCACTATATCGCCAGGGTAAAGAGTGGATTTATTAATATCTCCTTTCTTTATGTACCAATCATTATTCTTTGCAGTGCCTGCAAATCCTCTCGAAGTTGTATCGCCAAACACGTCAATACCGGCATCCAAGTACAATGTGCTCACAAGATCACTGCAATCGCGTAATAGTACGTTTCTCCATTTTTCTGATATTGTTTCTTTGTACCATACTCGTAATAGGGACTTATGTATTTAATTGAGTTTAGAATGATGTTCATTCGTTGCTCCTGCGTCAGGGCTGCATCATTTTTTGGTATATACCCTGTTAATTCTTCAAGAGCCTTATTCCACAGCATATTCCACTGATCTTGGCCCGACTCACCCTTCCAAGGTGCCGTTCCGTTTCTCTTTTTCTTGTTAGGATTTGGCGCCGGTACTTTAAATAGCGGCGGCGAGGATGCCTGCTTTGATGATGGTGCCGAAGGCGTTGCTGACGGTGAAGGAGACGGTGTTATAGTCTTGGATCTCGGGGATGGATTTGCATAGTTATTATCATACCGCAGATTTATACCAATATCATCCATTAGGCCCGGCTGATTCCTCTGATATCCGGGAACCAATAGGAGTTCTTTTTCATGTGCCCCATCAGCATGCTTAAAAAGATTATCAAACCCTGTCGCATAGGGTTCCTGTAACTGCTCATAACGCCGTGTGCTGGCGGCGGGGCCAAGAATTGAAACGGCTCTCCCCATATCTCTTTCCGCTTTTTCCATAAAGCCCTCGCTTATAGAATAGCCGTTGCCATTTTCATAACGAATCCCGGAACCCATCGGTGGATAAATAGGATACCGTGTGCTATTGTCCATCCATCCTGGCTCAAACGCTGTTTGCTGCCGCTCTTCACGGGGCGGACTGTGCAAGATTTTCTTATAGGCTGCGTCCGTCTCTTTGCCCCAAATTCCGTCTACGGCCACATTCAGACTGCGCTGATATTCTCTGACCGTTTCTGTTGTCAACGCCCACCGGTGGTTGATAACCGTTCACATAGTACCGTTCCTGCTTCATGCTGTTTTTTCTCCTCGTATTTAGTAAAATAAAACGCCCCCCTTCCGCAGAAGAGAGACGTTTAGATGTTATCAGTATACCGTGGTTTTTTGCTTTGTGCGTATCAGAATCATTGTGCCCTATTTTATAACGACCAAATAGGTTCTATTTTGTTACTAGTATGTGCACGGTAGATTTGTTCATCCGGCTCTACGCCGTCTCCCACGCTGTCTCCACTCCGGCCGCGGAACGGGCGAGCATGACGATCAGTTCCACGCACGCGTAGAACCCGAACACGATATCATTGATAAACGATTGCTCGGCTTCCAGATACTTTTGCTGCAGCCGCTCAAAGCGCGCAAAGATTTCCTCCGCGTCCAACCCTTCCTCGGCTTTTGCCAGTATGGTCAGCTCTCGGATGGAGTCGTAGTTCTCCCTGAAGTACCGCGCCAGCCCAATTTCATATATGGTGTGCACGCGCGGGCCAAAGCGGAAGCGCGGGCTGTGGGCGTGGCAGAAAAAGTCCGTATAAAAATGGCACAGCATACCTAAGCGCAGCGCATACCTAGCGCGGCGCTTTTCCGTTTCAAAGCTGAGTGGCAGGCGCAAGAGAAGCTTCTGCGTCAGCTTCTTTACGTGTTCGGTGCTGTACTTTAAAAAATGGGGGCGGCTTAAAAAGGAGGGCAAATAGTCCGGCAGCACATTGCCAAGTAGGAACCGGCGCTCGCTGAACGCCACACCGAAATGCTGCTCCGCATATTCCATTAACAGTCTGCCCATGAGCAGATGGGATGTCTTCTTCAATCGTTCCACCTCAAGTTCATCATACCAAACTTAACACGAAATTTGTCGAAAAGTCCAGTTTAAATTTCTGTAAATTTCTGTACAAACCGGTTATACTGTATGGTTTACCCGAAGCACTTTCCACGCGCCCGTCTCTTGATCATACAAAAGCTCCGTAATTCCGCAGAAATCAATATGGAACAACCGCCGCCGGTAAACGGGCAGCCCCAGGATGTGGCAGAGCAACAGGCGAATATATCCTTCATGGCTGATGAGCAAACAGTCCTCGTCCTGTGCAATCAAATCCTTTAAGAGGTCCGCCTGCCGCGCCCTGACTTCCTCCCCGGTTTCCCCTTCCGGGAAGCGGACGTCCGTGGCGCCGCTCATAAAATCCCGCCAAAACTCGGGATAGCGCGCGATAATCTCCTCATCCGTCAGCTGCTCGATGATGCCGTTGTGGATCTCATTTAACCTGGCGTCTACAACCGGCGTTACTCCCAGCTGCGCTGCTACGGGCGTTGCCGTCTGTGCCGTGCGCAGGTATTCGCTGATGAATATCTTCCTGACCGGATGCGCGGCAAAATACTTAGCAAGCCGCAGGGCATTTTCTTCTCCTTCCCCGGTGATGGGGAAGTCCTGATGCCGCAGCCGTTCATTGTAGTACGCGAGGTCTTCCGCTTTGTTTGTGTGACGTACGATAGAAAGGCGCATATGATACCTCCGTAAGAAATAAAAACATATGTGGATGCCCTTTGATATACGCAAAGGGGCTTGCAAAGCAAGCCCCTTAATCATTTGTTCAGTTCTTTGCGGATTTCAGCCGCATTTCCTTGTTCAGCACCCGCTTGCGCATGCGGATGTTTTCCGGCGTGACTTCCACCAGCTCATCGTCCGCAATGAACTCCAGGCACTGCTCCAGGGAGAGCAGCGTCGGCGGAGTCAGGCGCAGCGCTTCGTCGGAACCGGAGGCGCGCATGTTGGTGACATGCTTCTTTTTGCACACGTTTACCACGATATCGCCTGCCTTGGCGCATTCGCCCACCACCTGGCCTTCGTAGACCGGGATGCCGGGACCCACAAACAGCCTGCCGCGCTCCTGGGTGTTGAAGAGGCCATAACCCGAGGTATCGCCCGTTTCATGTGCAACCAAACTGCCGTGCGTGCGCTCGGGCAGCTCGCCCTTGTAGGGCGCGTAGCCGTCAAATATGTGGCTCATGATGCCGTTGCCGCGCGTATCGGTCAGCAGTTCGCTGCGGTAACCCATAAGCCCCCTCGCGGGGATTGAGAACCGCAGGCGCGTGCCTTCGTCGCTTGCGATCATGTCCACAAGCTCCGCTTTTCTGGAGCCCAGCTTTTCCATGACAGCGCCCACAAACTCCTGCGGTACGTCCACCGTCAAAGCCTCCATGGGCTCCATCTTTTCCCCGTTCTCGCCTTCCCTGTATATGACCTTCGGCCGGGTCACGGCAAACTCATAGCCCTGCCTGCGCATGGTCTCGATCAATATGGAAAGATGCAGTTCGCCGCGGCCGCAGACTTCAAACGCATCGGTGGAACCCGTCTCGTTCACGCGCATGGAGACGTTGGTCATGACCTCGCGGAACAGGCGCTCTCTTAAATTGCGGCTTGTGACATATTTGCCTTCGCGTCCGGCAAAGGGGCTGTCGTTCACGACGAACAGCATGGAAACTGTGGGCTCGTCGATATGCACAAACGGCAGCGGTTCAATGGCTTCCGGCGCACAAATTGTCTGGCCCACATTAAGGCCCTCAATCCCGGCTACGGCCACGATATCGCCCGCAGAGGCATCTTCCACTTCTACACGCTTCAAACCTTCAAAGTGGTACAGCCGCGTGAGCTTTCCGTCCTTTTGGGGAACGCCGCCACCGCACAGCACCACCTGCATGTTGCGCCGCGCGGTGCCGCGTACAATGCGCCCTACGCCGATGCGGCCCACATATTCATCATAATCGATGGTAGAAAACAATATCTGCAGCGGGCCGTCCGGGTCGCCCTCGGGCCCCGGGATGGCGGAAAGTATGGTATCAAAGAGCGGCTGCAAGCTGTCTTCGAGCGCCTCAGGCTCCATACCGGCCTGCCCGTCGCGGGCGGAGGCGTACACCACCGGGAAATCAAGCTGTTCCGCGGAAGCGCCAAGGTCCATGAACAGCTCCAGCACTTCGTCCACCACTTCGAGCGGCCGTGCACCGGGCCTGTCCACCTTGTTGACGACGACGACGGGAATCTTGTTGAGTTCCAGCGCTTTTCTGAGAACAAACCGCGTCTGCGGCATGCAGCCTTCAAACGCGTCCACCAAAAGAAGCACGCCGTCCACCAGCTGCAGGATGCGCTCCACCTCGCCGCCGAAGTCCGCGTGCCCCGGCGTATCCACAATGTTAATACGTACGCCGCGGTAGGAAACCGCCGTGTTTTTGCTTAGTATCGTGATGCCGCGTTCGCGTTCCAGATCATTGCTGTCCATTACGCGCTCCTGCACCTGTTCGTTGGCGCGGAACACGCCGCTTTGCTTTAAAAGTTGGTCCACCAAAGTGGTCTTTCCGTGGTCTACGTGCGCAATAATGGCGACGTTGCGTATTGCCTGGTTGGTCTGCATGCTTACTTTTTTCACCCTGACCCTAAATTTGCGCCGTTATCGGCGCGACAAATCATTATAAAACAGGAAGGGCAAAAGTGCAACTGAAATCGATCAAAGCGCTGTAAAATAGGTGCATGGATATGAAAAAAATGAAAGCGCCAAAGCAACCGCTTTGGCGTTGAGGCAGAATCAGTTACGTGGCTACTTTTGATAGCTTTCTATGATACGGCTGACAAACTCCGAAAATTCGGCCTCTTTTATCCCTTCCCGCCCTTCCACATAGTACTCAAAGCCGCCGATGGTAAACTGGGCAATGTAGACCGTACTCTTCTGCTTTCGAAATCCGGTATTTTTGTTCTCCCATATATAGTCGGTCCGCACATAAGCGTCAACGGATACGCCATGGATGACCGAACGCTGATACGTCGTATTGCCGTAGCTATAATTAATAAGCACGTTGCTTTGATCGGACCATGCCTTATTTGCAACGGAAAGGACGATTGCTTTCCCGAAATACGGCTCGTTTGCCGGATCCAATATCCCAATATCGACTGCGCCCAGTTCACCGGCTTTGATATAGTCTGCGCTCGAAAACACCCAATCTTCCTTCAGGCTGTCTGGAATGCAGGCGGCGATGTCAATGCCAAGAAGATCGTTTAATTCTTCCGCGGCAAGTTCCTCCGAATATGCATCGGGGTTCCACTTGGGGGCACCGTCATAGACGGCGTCAATCTTGTTGAAAATTAGCTGTTGCCTGCCCGCGCCGCCAGAAAAGAGGCGAACGGCAAGCACACACAGCACGATCAATACAATAGGCGCAATCGCGGCAACTGGGATCAGGCGTTTGTGCCACATCGGCTTTTCCTCCTTGCTTTTTTCGGGAGGCGGCGCATTATACCACGATATCGAATTCCCCGACGTCCGCGTGCTCAAAATACCGCTGTAGGTCGTACGGCGCATAGACGCCGTGGTCCGTTACCACGCCGGAAACAAGATGCGGCGGCGTAATGTCAAACGCGGGGTAGTAACCTTTTACACCCTCCATTGCGGTTTGGACGCCCATGGCCTGGAGCGTAAACGCCGGGTCCCGCATTTCAATGTGCACGCTGTTGAGATCGGGGTGACTCTTTTCCGGCGCGCCTGTTACAAAATAGGGGATGCCCAGGTATTTGGCGACGATTGCGATCTGGAACGTGCCCACCTTGTTTACCACATGCCCATCCATGCAGATAACGTCCGCAGCGGAGGTATATACGTCTATTTTTTCCTGCTGCATCGTAAACGCGGGCATGTTGTCGGTAATTACCGTCACGTCAAACCCCATATCATGCACCACGCTTGCCGTCAGCCTTGCACCCTGGAAATAGGGCCGGGTCTCCGCGCAATATACTTTTATATCTTTGCTGCGGGCGCGGGCCACCTTGAGCATCTGCCCCACAATGGTTTCGCCGAAGCATTGCGTCAACACCTTGCCGTTGTTCGGGATCATATCCACCAGATATCCCGCGATATTGGCAATTTTCTCGTACCTGCGGTTGTTGGTCGCAACGGCGTGCGCAACGGTCGCGGCGCTGACGTCCTCGCCGGAAAGAAGCGCGTCTTTTGCGGCCTCCAGGCAGCCGGAGGTGATGCGCTGCATGCGGTCCTTTGTCGTGGGCCGCGCGTTGGTGATGGTTTGAGCCGCACGCTCCAGATAAGCGAGCTGTTCCTGCTCCGGTTTTCCCCGGCATTCGTACGCCGCAAGCGCCATGCCCATGGCTCCCGCCGTGAACGGGCCTGCGCTCTGGGTCACCATATCCGTGATGGCCTTTGCCACCTCTTCATGCGTATAGCATGTGACATACTCCACCTTGGGGTAGATCCGACGGTCCAATATCCAGACCTTGCCGCTGTCGTACCATGCGATATTCTCATATTGCAGCAGGAACGCAAGGCCGGCATCCGAACGTTGCATGAGTAATCCTCCTCATTGGTTCTTGCAGGGGCGTTGCCCCTGACCCCACTTCTTTTCTTTCTGTGAAAAAAAGAAGCAAAAGAAAGCATGTGGGATTCTTAAGGGCCGTCACGGCCCTTAAGCGGGGGAAGGGCAGAGCCCCCTCTAAAAGCCATGAATTCTCTTTGAAGCCTGCTTCACGTCATACATCGTCCGTTCCGCGTCCAGCGTCAGGTATTGCCCGTTTTCATATAGAATGCGGCCGTCCGCCATTGTCATGCACACATCGCTTGCTTGCGCGGAATAGACGAGCAGGGCCGGGATGTCGAGCGCGGGGATAAGGTGCGGGCGCTGTAGGTCGATGGCAATAAGATCGGCCTTGTAGCCTTCCTGCAACAGCCCGCAGTCCTTGCGGCCCTGCGCCAACGCGCCGTTCCGGGTCGCCATGAGCAGCACATCCTCGGGAGACAGGACGGTGGCGTCGAGCGCATGCCCCTTATGCAGCAGCGCCGCAAGATGCATCTCCTCGAACAGGTTTAAATTGTTGTTGCTGGCCGCGCCGTCCGTACCCAGGGCGACGTTGATGTTTTGGTCAAGCAGCTTCAATACGGGCATAAACCCGCTGCCCAGCTTCATGTTGCTGGAGGGGTTGTGTACGCAGCTTACGCCTTTTTCCCGGAATATTGCAATGTCACCGTCTTCCACCCATACGCAGTGGGCGGCGGAAGCTGGGCTTTCGAACACGCCCAAAGAAGCGAACCATTCTGCCGGCGTCTTGCCGTATTTCTGTTTACAGGCTTCATGCTCTCTTTTGGTTTCGGACAGGTGCAGGTGCATGCGCGCGCCCAATGCCGCGCAATCCACCGCATACCGCCGCACATGCGCTGCGTTGTTGGTATACTCCGCGTGGATGGCAAAATCCGCAACCAGCCTGCCGTTTCCCGCGCCATTGTAATTCCGGAAGAAAGCGAGCGATTGTTTAATCCTGCCGTTGCACGCATACGGTTCATCGGGATCAAACCCCAGGATGGGGCTGTTGAGATTCGCTTTGATGCCGCAGGAGAGGACCGCTTCCGCCGTGATTTCGGTTTGGTAATACATATCCGAAAAACTGACCACGCCCGAAGCGAGCAGTTCCATCAGCGCAAGGCGGGTGCCGGCACGGATATCCTCCGCCGTCAGCCGGGCTTCGAGCGGAAATATGGCTTCGTTGAGCCAGCGGTCCAGCGGAAGATTGCTGCCCACGCCGCGCAGCAGCGTCATGGGCGTGTGCGTATGCGCGTTATATAACCCCGGGAGTACTAGCTTGCCGGAAAGATTTTTTTCCGCGCCGTACGCCTCTCTGGGGCGGATTGTGCCGATGTAGCGGATGGTATCGTCCGCAATGCCGATATATGCATCCCGCAGCACGGCAAAGCCGGTTTGCGCATCATAGCGCAGCACATCCGCGTGGGACAGAAGCATATTACCCCTCCTTACAGGCGGCGCACGATCTCCCGCACATATTGCCGCAACGGCAGGGCAACGCGCTCCGCCGCCTCGTCCATCTCATGGGTGGTGATGGGCTGGTCCAATACCCCCGCCGCCATGTTGACCATGAGGGAAAGCGCCAGTACGGGGAGACTGCAATGCGCGGCGGTGAGCGCTTCCGTCACGGTGGACATGCCTACCGCGTCGGCGCCCAATATGCGGGCCGCGCGGATCTCCGAGGGCGTTTCAAAATGCGGCCCCACAAAGAACTGGTAGACGCCCTCATGCACCGTCAGCGGCGAGCCTTTGGCGCATTCCTTTGCAAGCTCCCGCAGGGATTTTGTATACACGTCACCGAGGTCGAAAAAGCGCGCGCCGAATTCAGGGATGTTCTTGCCGCGCATGGGGCTTGCGCCGGTGAGGTTGATGTGATCCTTGATGATCATTACGTCCCCAACCCGATATTCGGTATTCACCGCGCCCGCCGCGTTGGTAAGGAGGACGGTCTTTACGCCCAGAAGTTTGAACAGCCGCACGGGGATGGCGAGCTGCTCGTAGGAATACCCTTCATAATAATGGAACCGGCCGGACATGCAGACGACCTTTTTCCCGGCAAGCGTCCCCAAAATGAGCTTGCCCGCGTGGGTAGGCGCTGTGGAAAGCAGGAAGTTGGGGATATCCGCATAGGGGATTTCCACGGCGTCCTCAATTTCCTGCGTGAGCAGGCCGAGCGCGGTGCCCAGTACGATAGCGACTTCCGGAACAAAATCGACTTTACTTTTCACATACTCTGCGCTTTGTTGGTAGCATGCGTATTCCATAGAAGCGTTCCTTTCCGTTACACTTGGATGTGAGGGGGAATGTGGGTTTCTTTTCCTTTCATACTATCATACCCTGCCCGCATGTCAACGGATGCAAATGGGGATACGCTGTCAAAAACAAAGCGATTCGGGCGTGTAACAAGGCGATAAATGCCGTTATTTGTAATTTTAGCGTTTACATTTTTTTTGCGCATAGGTATACTCAACTTAGTCGTATCATAGGCAGGGCGTTTTACGGGGAGGGGCCATGGACTGGAACTATATCCCAGAGCTGATCGCAATTGTGGTGCTCGGGATTTTGCTCGTGTTCCATCGAAAAACGGCGCTCATACGCACCAGGCGGGACAAGCTGTTTGTGCGTTGTATTGTTACGGCTATTGTAACAACGTCAATCAATGTATTCTCCGTCGTTACCATTATCCATGCAACTGCGCTGCCTGCCTGGATTCCGTGGCTCTTCAGCGATCTGTTCTTTTTGTTCATCATCACCATGGTCGTGGCGTTCGGAAAGTATTGGCTCTCTATCGTATATGAAGATGCGCCGGGCAGCGCTTATCATGGGTTTTGCACGGTGGCCGGGTATGTGATCTCCGCCGTCATGGCCATACTTACCGTCGCCAACCGGTTTACGCCGATCTTATATTCGTTCAATGCGCAAATGGAGTATGTGCGCGAAGGCTTCAACCGTTTGCCGTTCTTATTATCGATTTTTTATGTCATTTGCGCCGTTATTGCGCTTTCCATCCAGTGGAAGAATATTTCGCGCCCCACGCGGCAGGCGTTGGTAACGGCGCCTGTTTCACTCATACCATTCATCATCCTGGGCAATTTCTTTCCCAATGTCCAGCTGCAGGGCACAACGTTTATGGTAAGCCTGCTGGTGCTGTATTTAAGCTTCCACAGCAACGCTTCGGCCTACGATACGCTTACGGGCAGCTATAACCTTGATTCATTCTATCTTGCGTTGCATCGGCAGTATCCCGCCCTGCCGCCGCGCGCCTTTATCCTGTTCTCCTGGCAAAACTATGACGTTGTCCGCAGCGAATACAGCCGCCAGACGGGGGATGAGCTGATCAAGGCCGTCGCGGAATACCTCAGGCAAATCTATGGGCAGCAGAATGTCTACCGCATGGCGGAGGATAAGTTTGTCTGCGCGATGATGGAGCATGTGGGGTACCGCAGCATGGAGGAGGCGTACGAGCATCTTAACGCGGATTGGCTGACCGGCAGCGTGCTCTGCAGGCTGGATTTTTGCGTCGCGTACTATGAGGCGCTTCCTTCCAAAATTTGCGAGCAGGATGTCTTATCTTACCTGAAATACGGCATCGAGCGGGCTTCAAAAAACGGCAATACCGGCATCGTCGCCTGCTCGGAGGAGCTTCTTTCCGATTACGCGTGCGAACGGGAGATTATCGCTGCGCTAAAGGCGGCGATCAAAAGCGGCGCGTTTTCCCTCAACATCGACCCAATCTTAAAAATTGAGAATGAAACCCGCAGGCTCTTTGGCGCGGATTGCGGCATCGGCTTCCAGCTGGAAGGATGCGAAATCTACCCGGAAGATCAGATCATGCGCGTGGCGGAACAATTCAACCTGTTGAACCCCATCAACGAGCTGCTGCTGCGCCGGACCTGCGCATTCCAGAGGCTGCTCAATATCATGGGCATGGGGGATGTTGTGCTGTTCTGTGAAATCACACAGACGCAGCTGCTGAGTGAAAGCATTATCCAGCGCATACTCAACATCATAGAGGAAGAACATGCGGATATCCGCAGCATCAAGCTGCAGCTTGCCGGGCAAACAGTCAACCTCGGCCCGCGCGTGCGGGAAAACCTTCTGCAATTAAGCCGCAAAGGGGTTGGCGTCTGCCTCAAGGATACTTCCCGCAGCAATATGGACGATCTATTGACGACGCCGTTTTCCTATGTGAAGCTCAACGAGGCGGAGCTGTTCAGCATGGGGCTTTCCGCGCGGCTGACCGCCTACTTCCGGCTGGCGCTCAAGTTCTTTGAACAGTTCGGCACCGTCGTCATCGCGGGTAACGTGGTATCCGCGGAGCATGTTCAATACCTCGAATCCCACGGCTTTTGCTATATGCAGGGGCCGGGCGTGATGCCGCCCATGCAGCAGGAGGAGTTTGTCCGCAGGCTCAAGGAAGAACGGGCGCTTTCGGTTTCCTGATAATAGCCGCCTAAACGCAAAAAAACGCCTCCCGCTCGATGAACGGGAGGCGTTTTTATGACATACTATTTCCCAACAATTTTGGTACCGGTCTGGCCGTCGATGGCCTCGCGCGCTTTCTGCAGCAGCGTGATGAGCGCCTCGCGTCCCGGCTTGGAGGCGGCAAACTCCACCGCGGCCTGGACCTTGGGCAGCATGGAGCCGGGGGCAAAATGACCTTCCTTAATCAGGACTTCCGCTTCTGAGACCGTAATTTCATCCAGCCACTGCTGTTCAGGGGTATTATAGCGGATGGCCACCTTCTCTACCGCGGTCAGGATGATCAGCAGGTCGGCGTTGAGTTCTTTTGCAAGCACGCAGCTTGCAAAATCCTTATCGATAACGGCAGGCATGCCCTTTAGGTGACCGTTTTCCTGTTCCATGACCGGGATGCCGCCGCCGCCGCCCGCGATGACAATCTGCCCGGCTTCGAGCAGCGCGCGGATGGTTTCGATCTCCACGATACGCTGCGGGCGCGGGGAAGCGACCACACGGCGGTATCCACGGCCTGCGTCTTCCATAACGGCGTGGCCCGCTGCCGCGAGTTCATCCGCCTCCATTTTGGTTAAGAAACGGCCGATGGGCTTGGTGGGCTTCTGGAATGCGGGATCGTTCGCATCCACCACCACCTGCGTAATCACGGTGGAAGACGGCTTTACAATGCCGCGGTGCAAGAGTTCCTCGCGCAGGGCGTTCTGCAGATCATAGCCGATATAGGCCTGGCTCATGGCGACGCACATAGAAAGCGGGATGTTCTGGCTTTCCATCGCAAGGTTGATCATGCCCACCTGCGGACCATTGCCGTGGGAGAGTACCACGTCGTGGCCCTGCTCAATCAAATTCGCTATCGCAACGGAGGTTACCTTGACCGCCTCCATTTGCTCCTTGAGGTTGTTGCCCAAGGCGTTGCCACCCAAAGCAATGACGATACGCTTGCCCATCGTTTTCTCCTTCCGGTCATATGCTGTTACTGATGCGGAATCCATACGCATGGCGCCATTGCCATGTCAGAATAAACATATCATACCACATTGATTGTTCGGTTTCTACTGGGAATCAAAAATAAATTGTTTATGACTGAAAAATTTTTTGATTCCATTATTCGGCTGTAAAAACGCCTTCCTTCCTGTACGCAATCTCCTATCATAGTCATTGAGCAAGACAATATATTTATACAAAATTGTTTGTTGGAAGGCCGCCGAATGAAACAGGATAGCAATAGAAACCCCACCAATGAGCAACGGCATCAATTGCTCAAAACCTCTCTGGAGCGCGCAGGCAGGCCGGAGGATTATGAGAATATTCTGCGGCTCTTGAGTCCGCCGCCGGATATTCTAAATTACCGGCGGCCGGGGGATATGAAGGACGTCCGCATCGGTATCATCGGCGGGGGCCTTGCGGGCCTGTGCGCTGCTTTCGAGCTTCGGAAGCTGGGGGCCGACATCACCATATTTGAAGCCCAAAGCGACCGCATCGGCGGCAGGGTGTATACCCATTACTTTGACGCGGCCCGACGGTATTTCGGCGAATTCGGCGCGGTCCGCATTCCGGTGTCCCACGAAACCACATGGCATTACCTGAATCTCTTCGATTTACATACAGAATCCATGGCCGCTCCCGCGGGAAACAATTTCATCTATGCCCATGGTACAAGAATTCGGCGGGACATGAGCGGCAGGAGCATAACAAATTCCTTGTACCCCCTGTACCCGCTCACGGAAGCGGAACGGCGTACCCCCTGGAATGAACTGAGCGATTACGCCCTGGATACCATGCTGTTAAGCCTCTCCCCCGAAACCCGGACGGAGATATTGGAGATACTCCCGGCATATTCCAGGGACTATGCTGATATTACGCGTTTGAGCAGCCGCCAGGTGTTTGAGCTGCTGGGCCTGAGCCAGGGGTTTATCAGCCTTCTTTCTGCCGTGGAGCCGCTGACCGGCGCGCTGATGAACGCCAGCCATGATGAAGCCATGGGGAGCGCTTACTCCATGGATTTCGTCAATGTTTACAGGGTAGACGGCGGCATGATAAACCTGCCTCTGGCTTTCTATCATTCTTTCACCCATGCCAATCCGCCGGAGTGTGAACTTCCTCCGGAGGTACTGGGGCGCGTCGCCATTCGGGTGGGGTATGCGGTAACGGGCATCTCCCTTGCGCCCAATGGACAACAGGTGGTTCTGCGCTATTGCGGGCCAGATTGTCAGGAAGAAAAAGCGCCTTTTGATTATGTGGTCTGCGCGATCCCCTTCTCTACCTTAAGAGAGGTATCCATAGAACCTTTTTTCAGCAGCCAGAAGATGCAGGCCATCCGGGAACTCGACTATTCCGATGCGCTCAAATCTCTGATCCTCTGTAATCCTCGTTTCTGGGAACAGGATGCTCCCTACGGTCGGATGAACGGCGGCATTTCCTTCACGGATCTTCCCATACAGTCCATTCTCTACCCGCCAGACCATATCCGCTGCTCCGAAAAGGAATACTGCGGCCCGAACACGCCGGGCGTCATAACAGGCGCCTACAACATCGGCCAGGATTCTGTCCGCCTTGGAAATCAGAATGTGATCCGGCGCTTTGAGAATATCAGGCAAAATATTGCCGAGGTGCACGGCATTTCCCCTGAGTTTCTCGATACCTTCATCATAGACCACAAGACGGTGGAGTGGAATGCCCAGCACTGGGCCCGGGGCGCTTTTTCCGCGAGCGGTCCGGGACAGAAGGTGAATTTTGCCTATGCCATGCAGCAGCCTGAATATGGGAACCGTGTCGTCTTTGCGGGGGAGCATGTGTCCGTGAAACAGGGCTGGATACAGGGCGCACTGCACAGCGCAATGTTTGCCGTCAATCAGCTCGTCATGCGGCATGAACGGCATGGATAAATAAGGGCCGCCGCATTTTTTAGCGCGGCAGCCCTGGCTCTGGATTACCTGGAGCTGATTGTCCCATCAATGCCAGGGACTATTGTCCTGATTATTGTTTGCCTTTTTGTTTCCGGTCTTCGCCTTGCCCTGGATTTCGGGCACGGGGCGGGCATCATTTTTTTCAATATGCAGCCGCTTGTTGCTCTCGGTACCGTGCGGTTCCTCTTCATCGGGGCGGCGCATTCCCGCTTTTGCCATGGGCTTGTCCTCCTTAGACGTCGTTATGCTCTGCGGATTGCTTCTTGTCGTTCTTGCTTTTATTCGCGCTCTCGCGGGTGAGGGGCGTTTTCGCGTTTGCCTTCTGCTCGCGGATGCCCTTTGGGTCTATCTGGCTGTCCTTAGGCAAGAGAACAACTCCTTTCTGTTGATTTGACGATAGAGCACTTTTCTCAAATCCAGCCTTGGTCTATGCGGATTTTTCATCGTTCCGTTACCTCAGCCGTGCAGCTTTGCGCGGCTACACGGCGCTCCTTCGGCTTAGTGGGGCGGCAAGATCTCCCGCATATCCACTCGCTATCTTTTCGTCAGTTGCTAGTATCTTCCGCCTTCCCGGATTTTATGAAATACAAAAAGAGCCGCGCATCTGCGCGGCTCTTGTGAAAAACCCGTCTAATTTACTTCGCGTTTGCGGCAGCCTTGGTCACGACGCTGATCATGTCGGTGACATGGATGGTGACGGAGCTGACGATGTCGGCGCCGGTGGGTGCGCCTTCTTCGTTGAGCGCCATGCCCTTGACTTCATCGGCGGTCTTGCCGGTGACGTACTTGGCGAACGCGTCGGCCTGCTCGTTCCATTCCTTGCCGATGCCGGAAGCGCCCTTCATGCCATATTCGGGGCCCAACTCAAGCTTGGTCTTGAAGGTGCTCGCGAGGTCCGTGGTGATTTTGCCCTCTACGCTGATGCCGACGTTGGTCTGGGAAGCGTCCATGTAGCAGCTGGTGATCTTGCCGTCTTTACCAAAGGTGGTGGCGGCATAGTGGGAGTAAGCCTGCGCAAGGCCTTCGGCTTCCGCAGTGGCATCCTTGGACTTCGCGATGGAGGTGGTTACGCCAAGACCCAGCGTATCGCCGGCTTTTGCGCCAAGATCCTTCGCGTTTGCGACGGCCTTCGCAATGGCTTCGATGTAACCGTTGATATGAACGGTAACGGAGCTAACCAGGTCAGCGCCGGTGGGTGCGCCTTCTTCGTTAAGCGGGATGGCCTTGATTTCGTCAACGGTCTTGCCCACAACGTATGCAGCCAGCGCGTCGGCCTGCTCGTTCCACTCCTTGCCGATGCCGGAAACGCCCTTCATGCCATATTCAGGGCCTTTTTCCTGCTTGGACTTGACTTCGGAGTCAAGCGGCGTGGAGATGGCGCCGGTAGCCGTGAAACCGATCTTGGTCTGTGCGGTGTCGATCCTGCAGCTGAGGATCTTGCCGTCTTCACCAACGAGAACAGCAGCGACGATAGAATCGACCTGGGCGGTGCCGTCTTTGTCGGTGGGTTCCTTGGACGAGGAGATGGAGCTGACGACGCCTAAGCCCGTCTTCGCGGATTTTGCACCGCAGCCCGCGAAGGCAAACAATGCAAGAACAAGAACCAGAGTCAACGCAATATACTTCTTCATGGGTTTCCTCCTGAAATTTGATATACTTACCGACAGCTTATGCCGCCACCGTTCAAGTATCGTACTATGTCAGATAATAAATTAACAAATAACGACGGGCGTGTCTATAACAAATATGCAGATAAAACGCGCGAGAACGAGAGATAACAACCTCATTAACCGTAATGGTATTTATGAAGCGCTTATACGGAACCAAAATGACGAAAAATGAGCGGATATGAAGCATGCAGCAAATAACGGCTGTTATATATATCATATGAAAGACTTGTAAGCTCATTGAAAAATATGGTACACTTGTGCATAATATATAATTTGGACGTATGCCTGTTGCGCAAAACCGCGTTTTTTGACAGGCGGTATTTTTATGGATCAAAAACACAGCATTACCACATACGGCAACTTGCGGTTTGATCCGCTTCAGGCGGAGGAAGCGGATATCCGCATCGGCGATATTGCGCACGCGCTTTCGCTCATCTGCAGGGCAAACGGGCATTTTCGCATTTTTTATTCCGTAGCGCAGCATTCCATCCATTGCGCGTTGGAGGCGGCGGCCTGCGGCTGCAGCAAACAGACGCAGCTGCACTGCCTGCTCCATGATGCGGCAGAAGCGTACCTGGGGGACGTCACACGCCCGCTCAAACGGCATTTCCCGTTGTATATGGAAGCGGAGGAAAAGCTCCAGCGGACCATTTACCGGTCGCTCCAGGTTGATCCGCCCACCGAAACGGAACAGCGGGATGTAAAGCGCATTGACGACCGGCTTCTTTACCATGAGTTTTTAACCTACCATGGCAGCGAAGTATGGGATAAAGCATCCCCGCTGTTGATTGCGTTGCCCGGGGAAGAAATTCCGCACCGGGAGGCGGAGGAAACGTTTCTTTGCCTGTTCGACGCACTCAAAGGCTGAGCGTTGCGTTTTCCCCACTGGATCGGCGTGGGAGCTGCAAAAGAGGGCGGAAGACGGATGAATAAAGTTGCAGGGAGAGTAAAGTATGATCCGCTTGCTCAGAGAGACCGAATATGAAGCCGCCAAGGCGCTCGTCGGGCGCGTGTTCGACGCCTATATCGCGCCGGAGTATTCGCCGGAAGGCGTAAACAGCTTCTATACATTTCTGCATGCAATCGGAGGTTCGTCCCGGGAGGGCGAAACGCCTCTGCAGCTGTTTGGCTACTTTATGCGCAATACGCTTACGGGCGTGGTTGGAACACGGGACTGCACGCACATCTGCCTGCTCTATGTTGCGGCGGAATACCAAAGGAAGGGGATTGCGCGCGCGCTGTTCCAGACCGTGCGGCAGGATGCCGTGGCTGCGGAAGCGGAGTATATCACCGTCAACGCCTCGCCTTACGGCGTGCCCGCCTATGAGCGGCTGGGGTTTGCGGCTGTGGGGCCGGAGGAGGAACGCGACGGTATCCGCTATACGCCCATGCGGTATGCGCTCAACACCGCGTTCAGGCTGCGTCCCTGGCAGGCGGAGGATGCGCAGCATATTGCTGTCTTCGCGAATAACCCCAAGATCGCAAAGAATTTGCGCAACGCGTTCCCCAGCCCGTACGGGCTGGAGGATGCCAAATGGTATATTGCGCGCTGCACGGAAGCGGGAGAGGAACGGCAGCTTCATCGCGCCATTGAGGTGGACAACAAAGCGGTCGGCAGCATCGGCATTATTTTGGGCGAGGACGTCTATGAAAAATCCGCTGAAATCGGCTACTGGCTGGCCGAGCCTTACTGGGGGCGGGGCATCATGACGCGCGCGGTCCGGGAACTGAGTGAGCTTGCGTTTTCCCAATATGACATCGTGCGCATCCATGCCGAGGTGTTTGCGGACAATCTATCCTCCTGCCGTGTACTGGAGCGGGCGGGGTATACGTTTGAAGGCGCAAAGCGAAGCGCCATCTATAAAAACGGCGCTATTCAGGATTCGCATACGTTCGCCCTGGTGCGTGAAAAATTCCAGGCGCCCGCACGGCATGTCAACGCTTCCATTGAACTTGCGTTTGACGCGCTGGACGATGCGCGCGCGTTGTTTGAAGAGTACGCACATATGCTCGATATCATGGTTTACTTTGAAACGTTCGATGAGGAGCTAAGTTCCCTGCCCGGAGAATATGCGCCGCCGCAGGGATGCCTGCTTGTGGCGCGGTGGGAAGGGGAGGCAATCGGCTGCGTCGCGTTAAGGCCCCTGACCAAAGGGCGCTGCGAATTGAAGCGCCTGTACGTCAAGCCCGCGTTCCGCGGCATGCATGTTGGGCGCCGGCTCACCGAGCGCGCCATACAGGGAGCAAAGGAGATCGGCTATACGCAGATGCTGCTGGATACGCTGGACATGCTCCAGGATTCCATCGCGCTGTTCCATAAGCTCGGGTTTGCGGAAACCATCTCCCTCTATGGGCCACCCAAGCCGGGGCTGGTGTACATGTCGCTGGATTTGAGAGAGTAATCTTTGTCGAAAAAGTGCCTTGGGGCACTTTTTCTTGGTAAACGTCCTATTTAGTATGGTTGCCAGAAAGAGGGTTCTTAGGGCTGTTACAGCCCTAAGCGGGGTTTGGGGTGGAACCCCAATGCACCCTGTTTTTTCGATACGCTTTGGCGGATGTGCAGTTGCACATCCGCTTTTACGTTTTGAGCAGCTTCTCCAAAGCATTTAAATCATACACCGGCGCTTTGCAGGCGAAGCCTTCGCATAAGTAGTAGGCCGCGCCGCTTTCCGGGTACGGATAATCGCGCGTAAAGGGCGCCGCTTCCTCCAGCGCGGGGGCGTTTGCGGGGCTCTTAGCAAGAACCAGCACGGATTGCTTTGCCTGGCCGGCAAGGCGGGCGGCGTCCGCCCAATCCCATTCCTCCCGGCTTACGCACAGGAGCATGTTTTCCGGGTATACCGCTTCGGCTATGCCCAGCAGCGCAAAGCAATGGGCCATCGGCGCGCGCACGGCGTGGGCGGTAAGAAAGCTTAGCTGTTTATCCGCGGCGTCCCGCCATTTGGGTTCCCCGGTGAGCCGCCACAGGCGGGAAAGCAGCAGCCCCGCCGCTGCGTTGCCGGAAGGAAGCGCGCCATCATACACTTCCTTGGGGCGGCTGATCAGCGTTTCCCCCTCTTTGGAATAGGCAAACAGTCCGCCTTCGTCGTCGCCGAATAACGTAAGCATCCTCTCGGCAAGAAAAGCCGCGCGTACAAGCAGCGTCGCGTCAAAGCTTGCGGCGTAGAGTTCAATCAGCGCAAGGCCGTAAAACGCGTAATCGGCAAGCAACCCCATGTGGTCGGCGCGTCCATCCCGATAGCGGACGAACAACTCCCCTTCCGGCGTGGTCAGGCGCTTTTCAATGCTTTGTTGCGCGTGTTGCGCGGCAGACAGATAAGCGGGATCTTTCAATATAAGATACGCGCGCGCAAAGGCGCAGATCATCAGCGCGTTCCACGCGGTCAGTTGCTTATCGTCCGTGGCGGGGGGCATGCGCTGTTTGCGCAGAGAAAATATCTGCGACCGGAGTGCGAGGAGCGCTTCGCCCGGCACGGGAAAATCCTTGTGGTGCAGCAGATTGGGAATGTTTTTGCCTTCAAAATTACCGCGCTGCGTGATGCCATAAAACGCGCAGAACGCCGCGGCGCCGTCATGGAGCGTGTCGTGAAGCTCTTCCGGCGTAAAAAGATAGAATTTGCCTTCCTCTCCCTCACTGTCCGCATCCTGCCCGCAATAGAAACCGCCCTCCGCGTCGGTCAGTTCGCGCAGCACATACCCTAGCGTCTCTTCCGCCGCAAATCGGAGCGCGGGCAGACCTGCCTGACGGTATCCTTCCAGATACGCCATGGCGAGCAGCGCGTTGTCATAGAGCATTTTTTCAAAGTGCGGCACCAGCCAGCGTCGGTCCGTGGAATAGCGTGAAAATCCGCCGCCGATATGGTCGAACAGCCCGCCGCGGTACATGTGCAGAAGGGTGTTTATCGCCTGATCCTTTGGCGCGTCCTTTCCGGTCTCCTGCGCGTAGCGGAATAAAAACATCAGAATATGCGGCATGGGGAATTTGGGCGCCTGGGAAAAGCCGCCGTACTGCGTATCGTAAAACTGGGAAATGGATGCCGCCGCCTTATCTAGCATGGCCTCCTCCGGCGCGCGGGGGGGCAGCGTTTTCTTGGCTTGGTTGCGGAGGTAGCGCGCGGTTTCTTCACCCTGCGCCTCGGCGCGGTCGCGTTCGTTCTTCCACAGCGTTGCAATGGCGGGCAGCAACTCCATCATGCCCGCAAGCCCGCCCCGGCTCTTTTTGGGCAAGTACGTTGCCGCAAAAAACGGTTTGGCCTGCGGGGTCATAATTATGGTCAGCGGCCATCCACCCTGGCCTGTGTACGCCTCACAGACCGACATATAGATGCTGTCGATATCCGGCCGCTCCTCGCGGTCCACCTTGATGGAGACAAAGTCCCGGTTCAATAAAGCCGCGACCTCGTCGTCCTCAAAGGACTCGCGCTCCATCACATGGCACCAATGACATGTGTTTTGAATGATATGGACTGTACCCAATAGATAGGAACACGGGCTTGTTTTCGCTCCGCGCTTTCTCAAAGACTTCTCCGCCCCACGGGTACCAGTCCACCGGATTGTAAGCGTGCTGGAGCAGGTAGGGAGATTTTTCTTTGATTAATCTATTGGGTACGCTGTCGCATTTCATGGGCATCACCTCCTTTATTGAACTCTGCTTTTACTGGAATATTATCTTCCGCTCTTCTTCAAACAATTCGCTTTACTATTGACTTATACGGTTTGTTCCATCCCGCCTCAGTGAGCGGCTTTTTTTAAAACCGTATCGTAGAAAGATGCAGCCGCTGTGTTGTTTCCGTGCCTTGAAAAAATTCAAAAATAGCGTGAAAAGTACAACGGACATAGCTTTTCCCATAATGCCAACAGATTTTTAAATGGTATTCTTATTGGCTCAATATAAGTTCGTTTAACCGTATATAATATGTCGTACTGTGGGAGCGATTTTATGGACGATATCTCCACAAGAGAAGCGGCAGAAAAATGGAATATCTCCGCGCGCCGTATTCAGAAACTGTGTGGAGAAGCCCGTATTCCGGAGGGAGTCGCTTTAGCTTCATGGGAGATACCCCCAAAACGCCGGGAAACCAGCTGACGGACGAATGAAATCAGGACGAAAAAATCTTAAAACCACAGGGAAAATACAGATTGCTGTGCTATCCTTTTTGCGGAGGGATTTATTTATGCCGATACGAATCCTGCTTGTCGAGGACGATGAGCATATCTGCAATACCGTCAAAACCTTTTTATCTGAGGCCGGATATCAGGTGGATGCCTGCTTGGACGGCGACGAAGCGCATGTCAAGTTTTGCGACAACACCTATCAGCTTGTCATTTTCGACATCATGCTGCCGGGAATGAACGGGCATGAGCTTTTGCGGGAGTTCCGCAAGATGATCAATACCCCTGTTCTGATGATGACCGCGCTTTCCGATGATGAGAATCAAATCAGAGCGTTTGACGCGGAAGCGGATGATTATGTGACAAAGCCGTTCAAGATTCAGCTTCTGCTCAAACGTGTGGAAGCCCTGCTCCGGCGAAGCGGCGCGTTGGCAAAGGAAATCCGTTGTGGCAAGCTGACGCTTTTGCCCGAAGATTTCAAGGCGGTTTATGATAACGGGGAGATGTCCCTAACCGTGAAGGAATTTGAAATCCTGATGCTATTGATTCAGAACAAAGGAAGGACGTTATCTCATGAAACGATCATATCCCGCATATGGGGGTATGAGTTTGACGGTGACGGCGGCACGGTGCATACCCACATTAAGAACTTGCGGGCGAAACTGCCTGAGAATATCATTAAGACGGTTCGCGGCGTGGGCTACCGATTAGAGGGAAAATCCGAATGAAAAGCATGGGATTTTCATTAAGGTATTTACCTATACGGTAATTGCCATATTGCTGCTTGTCAGCGTGATGGCGGTACTGTTTTCAAGGCAATTTATGTTGCTCTACAGAACATTGCAGAACCGGCAAATAGTAGCTTCTTATGAGCCTTTGGTACGACGGATTCGGACAAGCAATAACAATGACATATGCCACATCGAACTGATACATCAGACAATATGGATAAAATATCAGGCTGCCATGGATCTACATTAGGAGAATACCCCGTATTCTCTTCATAGTAATGGCTTACTGCCTCTTAGATATACGGTAAGAGCATCGTCATAAAAACATCCTGATAAAGCTCTTCTAAAGAACCACTGGATGGTATCTCCGGCTCAAAATATGTTTTAGATATCTCGGGTTTACCGGCGCCGGCCTGCATGACATTTCCAGACTGAATTCTTTTTACAGCAGCAGTTCCCGCAAGTATAGCAAGCAACACGCAAGGAAGTATCAGCCTGTTCCATCTTATCGTTTTTCTTTTCAAGTCAATCACTATCCCCGTTTACTGCCTTTATGGATTATAATCCTAGGGAAAAATACAAATACCATAAAATGTGTTTGTGGTAGAATTGATTCTAAAAATCTTAAAAAATACTATTGACATTCACGTAACGTAAAGGTGTACCTTGGAGTTGCCGGGAGGGAAGCGCATGGAATACACGGTGCAAAAACTTGGAAAGCTGGCGGGGATCAGTACCAGAACCCTGCGGTATTACGATGAAATCGGGCTCTTAAAGCCGGCTAGGGTCAATTCATCCGGGTACCGGATCTACGGGAAGCAGGAAGTAGCGAGGCTGCAGCAGATCCTGTTTTACAGGGAATTGGGAATGAACCTTGAAAGCATTCGGGACGTCATCATGTCGCCGTCGTTTGACAGCGCCCTTGCCCTGAAAGAACACCGGGAGCAGCTTCTACACAAACGGGAACAGTTGAATGCATTGATCGCGAACGTCGAAAAGACGATCGCGGAAACGGAAGGGAGAATAATCATGACGGATCAGGAAAAGTTTGAAGGCTTTAAACAGCGTTTGATCGATGAAAACGAAGAAAAGTATGGCCGCGACGTGCGGGAAAAGTACGGAGCCGAGCGGGTGGAGCAATCCAACAAGGTATTCAAAAACATGACTCAAGAGCAGTACGAGGCGTTTGAAAAGCTGGGCGTCGAAGTGCTTCAGACACTAAAAGACGCCTTCGCCACGGGGGACGCCGGAAGTGAGCTTGCGCAGAAAGCCGTGGATCTGCACCGCCAATGGCTCACATTCGCATGGGGCACCTATTCCAAGGAGGCCCATGCGGGGGTAGCGCAGATGTATGTGGATGACGAGCGGTTTACGGCGTATTACGATAAGGAGCAGCCGGGGTTAGCCAAGTTCTTGAGAGATGCGGTGCTGGTTTATACCGGGATGAACAAATAAGAACGATAACACAAAGCGATTGGTAAATCCAATCGCTTTGTGTTTGCTCTAAATCACTACTCGTCTCTGCCTTCACGCTCCGCCAGTCCTCTTTCCTTGCTAAAATACAGCGTGGCGTTGATTTCGCTGCCGATAAGCACCACCATGCTCGAAAGATAAAGCCACAGCATCAGCACGATCACCCCGCCAAGACTTCCGTACAACCTTGCAAAGTTGGCAAAGTTGTTTACATACGCGGAAAACAGGACAGAGGCGATAACCCACACGACGCTTGTAAACGCCGCGCCGGGGAGTACTTCTTTTGCGCGCAGTTTGCGGTTGGGGATGATGGTGTAAAGAAGAATAAACAGGATAAGCAGCATCCCGACCGGCAATATGAGCTGCAGGATATGGGTAAGCGTCACCCCGAAGCCGGACCAGCACAGCGCGGCGGAAAGCTTCAGGATCAGCATATCCCCGAATACAATGGCGACCATTTCCAACAGAATGGAAAACGCGATCAGCAGCGTAAACAAAACCGCCATAGCGCGTACCGTGTAAAATTTGCGGGTCTCCTTAATATCGTAGGCCCGGTTCAGCCCGCGGGCGACAGCCATGAAGCCGTTGGAAGAGGACCAGACGGCCAGAATGACGCTGATGGAAAGGATATTCGGCCGGTCGGTCGCAAATATTTCGTTCACCGTCGATGCCACCACCGCATATGCGTCCGCAGGCAATACCTGCAACAGGTCCGCAAGCGATTGGGGCTGGAGCAGCGGCGTATAGGTCAGCACCGTCACCAGGAAAATCAAAAACGGGAAGAACGCCAATAACAGATGGTACGCGAATTCCGCGCCCAGTGCGGGCACCTCGTCCGCCTGAAAGCGCTCGTATAACCGCTTGATAAATCGGATTGCCCGCTGCAGGCCGGATTTTCTCACCGCGTCCCTCCTTGCATGACAGAAATACTATCAGTATTCCCGTTCGCGCGTTTTGTAAGAAGGGCATTGCATGGAAAGAGACCATAAGGTGCCTGATTAAAATGCTTGACAAGATAATAAGGTACCTGTAAAATTGATTATAAAAGGTACCTTATTAAATGTTAAGGAGGAAAGAATATGGAAGAACCGATCAGGAAGGACGATCTCCTTCTTGAAAAACTTTTGCGCGTCCAATGGCTGATGCACCGTTACCATCAACAAAAGCTCAGGGAGTACGGCCCTATGGGCAACCCGCACCGCGGCCAGGGGCGGATACTCGCCCTCTTAAAACTGCGGCCTGAAATCAGTCAGAAAGACCTTGGGTATCTCTTGGATATGCGTCCCCAGTCCATGGGAGAATTGCTCATGAAACTGGAGCGCAGCGGCTATATCACCCGCGCGCCTTCGGAGGAGGATCGCCGTATTCTCAACATCAGGCTGACGGAGGAAGGCGAAAAGGCCGCGGAACAGGCGGGGCAGAGGGTGGATCATGGCGAGTTGTTCGACTGCCTGACGGAGGAGGAGCAGGAAACGCTCGGCATACTGTTGGGCCGCATTATCGGCTCGCTGGAACAGCAGCTTGGCGATGCGCAGGAGGAAGGCGAACCTTCCTGGCGCGGGCCGTGCGGCCATCATGGGCCGTTTGATCCGCGTATGGTTCCCCCGCATGGCCGCCCGCCCTTTGGCTGGCATGGCGGGCCGGAGCATCCGTTTGGGCATGATCCGCGCTGCGGGCGCCATGAATGGCAGAAGCGGGAAGAGGAACAGGAAAAAGAAGATTAATCGGGTGCGGACTAAGGCGCTGCGGGAAAACCGCAGCGCTTTTCTTTATTTAGGTGTTGCGGAATATCTAAAAGACAGGCGGCGCTTCCAGATGCTTTATAAAAATATCGGTATACCGCTCGCCAAATCTGACGGTTGTAATAAGGGGGTGAGAAAACTCGAATAAATCCTCCTGCCAGACGCCATCCGCATCAAAATGCAAGAAAGAGACGGAACGTTTTCCGGCTTTATGGATTTTGCCAATAATAAACTCGGTTTCTTCAGGGCCTGCCCTTTCGTTTTCCACGATCACGCAATGCTAAGGACAAAAACACGGTTTGCCAATCGGTCAGGTCGATCTCCGGAATGGCGACGGAGTCCAATACATGTTCGAGCTGCAGGATTTCATTGTATTTGTCCTCTTTGATGTGAACCTTTTTGATATCCCGAAGCGGCAGAATAACGTATCCATTCAGATGAAAGGCCTCATCCTTGCGGGAGAGAAAGAGTTTTTCGCTGAATTTTAGCGGAAGAAGGTTGGAATACCAACCGTTATACGTAAAATAAACGGTAGTGACCAGCCGTTTTTCTTCCGCCTCAACCAGCATACGTTTGATGTCTGATTTTTCACGGAACCTTCCTTTGTCACAATAAAAGTTTTACAACCCTGCCCTGATTTGATACGCTGAAGTTGATTGCTTATTATTGCATGATCAAAGGAGAATACCATGTTTTTTGACGCGCTGCAGCTGATTGGCGGCATCATCATGGCCTTTGGGCAAATACCGCAGATTGTACAGATCATAAAGACGAAATCCGCAAAAGATCTGAATATTAAAACCTACCTGATGATGTGCGCGGGCATCCTGCTAATGGAAGCGTATGCGGTCAACCTCGTACTGCATGGGGCGGGCGGCGCATTCCTGATTACCAATTCCATTTCGTTACTCGCCTCTGTTATTATGATTGCGCTAACTTTGAAATATGGCAAAAAGCGCCGGTCGGCGTCCGACTAAAGCTTTTTGTTATGAACAAAAACTTTAGAGAAACCAAAAAGAAGTACTTGTAATCCGTGCAGGGTTGCGATACAATAAGCCCATCAACTTAATCGTTATATCATCCGCTCTTGTTTTCAAGAAATTGTTCGGAAATTTTCATTATTGGGAGCGTATTCTTTGGGCAGGACGACGATCAAACAAATTGCGCAGGCCGCCGGCGTATCCACCGCCGCCGCATCCTTTGCGCTCAACAACAAACCGGGCGTGAGCGAGGAAACCAAGCAGCGCGTGCTTGCCGCAGCCAAAGAACTCAACTATTTTATCGATGAAAACGCAAGAAGCCTCAAGACTAAAAAGAGCGGTTATCTCGGCCTGATCGTTACCGATATTAGAAACCCGTTCTTTGCGGGCATCGTACATGAATTCAATCGCTATGCGGAACAGATGGGCTACCGGGTGATGCTTGGCATCTCCAACGACAGCGTCAAAAAAGAGGCCGAATACATCCGCATGTTCGTCGCCAAGGGCGTGGAAGGCATCGCCATCGTTCCTTCCATAGAAAACGGAAAAAGCCCTACACACCTGGAGCCGCTTGAAAAGCTCGGCATTCCGTTTGTATTCTGCTCCACGTTTTATGAGGGTGTCAAAGCGAACTGCGTCATGACCGATCTTCGGGACGGGCAGAAGCAAATGATACGGTACCTCCTTGGCCAGGGCATGAAAAAGATTTTCCTGCTCACCGCGCCTAAAAGCCTTGCGCTTTCCCGGCTCCGTATCGAAGGCTTCAAGCAGGCGTATGTGGAGGCTGGCGAAACCTTTGAGGAAGATTGGATCGTTGAAATCTTCCCCAATTTTGAACAGGGCTACGCCATTACGGAGCAGCTTTGGCGGCTAAGGCCGGACGCAATCGCGACCATCAACGATTTTATGGCCATGGGCGTACTCAAGGCGCTTCAGGATATGGGCGCGAAGGTGCCGTATGATATTTCCGTCGCAGGGTACGACGACCTCTTATATTCTTCGTTGCTCGAAACCCCGCTTTCCACCGTCAAACAGCCGGTGGAAGAGATGTGCCGCCACAGCGTGGACCTTTTGCTGGAACATATCCAGTCCGAAAAAACGGATGAACAAAAAACGCTCTTGTTGCCCCCCGTGTTGAAAATCCGGAATTCCACCAGATAACTTTATTTCGGTTTGTTTTTGTCACAAAGATATGGCCGCTTTGTTAAACGATTAATGTAAAACGTCATATTAAACGATTAATAAGAAGATCATACTGCATCGCTTTTACGGAGTTACCTGCGGGTACTCACGCATCAAAAAGGAGAAATGAAACAATGAAGCGTTCGGAACTGAACCAAATCATGAAAGAGGCGGTTGCCTTTATCGAAGAGCACCGCTTCAAGCTGCCGCCCTTTCTCACCTGGCCCGCAAAGGATTGGGAGAATAAGGGGCATGAGTACGACGAAATCCGCGACAACATGCTCGGATGGGATATTACCGATTTCGGCTCGGGCGATTACCGGAAGGTGGGCCTATTGATGATCACCATCCGCAACGGCAATTTTGATCAGGAAAAATATATTAAGCCCTATGCCGAAAAGCTCCTCATTGTCCAGGAAGGGCAGATTACGCCGTATCACTTCCACTGGAGCAAGATGGAGGATATTATTAACCGCGGCGGCGGCAACCTGATGGTTAAGGTTTACAACTCCACCGCCGATGAAAAGCTGGCGGATACCCCGGTCACTGTATATATCGACGGCTGTAAAAAGGTCGTCCCCGCAGGGACCGTCGTGCGCCTGACGCCGGGAGAGAGCATCACGCTGCCCACCGGCCAGTACCATTCCTTCTGGGGTGAGGAAGGCAAGGGTACGGTGCTGGTCGGTGAGGTTTCCAAAGTCAACGATGACCGCGTGGACAACCGGTTCTTAGAAAAGACGGGCCGCTTCCCCGAAATTGAAGAGGACGAAGCACCCCTGTACCTTATGGGAAACGAATACCCGGCAGCCAAGTAAAAACAGTCTTTTGTTTGGTGTAACAACCAGAAAAATAAATCCGGAGGAAAGAATGATGAAACTGCAAGTACGTTCCCTCGCATTAATGGTTGCGCTGCTGCTCATATTGGGCATGGCGGCGGCCTGCACACCCGCCCAGACTGAAGTTCCCGCAGCCGAAGCGCCTGCAGCCGAGGCGCCCGCGGCGGAAGCACCCGCGCAAGGCGACAAGGAAGTCAAGAAAATCGGTTACAGCATTATGAACATCGACAACCCCTACTTCATCTCCGTGAAGCAGGGCGTGGAAGACCGCTGCAAGGAACTGGGCATTGAAGTCATCGTCAGCGACGCGGGTTATGATGCGGCCACCCAGTACAGCCACTTTGAAAACTTCATTTCCATGGGCGTGGACGGCATCATCGCCGATCCCATCGACCAGAAGAGCCTCACCGATATTGTGGACCAGGCCAAGGCCGCGGGCATCCCGGTAGTCGGCGAAGCGCAGCCCATCGATAACGCCAGCGCGAACTGCATCGTCAACGAATATGACTACGGTTACCTCAACGGCACCCAGGCCGCGAAGTGGATCAACGAAAAGCTCGGCGGCAAGGGCAAGGTCGTCATCATCAGCCAGGACAACGTGGAAGCCGTGATCCAGCGCGGCAACGGCCTGCAGGACGCTATCCTCAAGCTCGCGCCCGAATCGGAAATCGTCGCGCGCCAGGCTGGCGATACCCCGGAAATGGGCATGAAGATCGCGGAATCCGTGCTCCAGTCCCGCCCGGACGTCAACGTGATCGTAGGCGTTAACGACTCCGGCGCTTTGGGCGCATACGAAGCCGTAAAGAACATGGGCATCGATACCACCAACTTCCTCGTGGGCGGCGCGGACTTCACCGCGGAAGCGCAGGCCAAGATCAAGGAAGAAGGCAGCTTCTATCGCTACACCATCGACATCCAGCCCTATGAAACCGGCAAAAAGTGCGTGGATCTTATTCTGGATGTACTTAAGAACGGCGACAAGACCGAACCCACTTACTTCACCATGGAACCCAAGTGGCAGGGCGAGTTCTAATTTCATAGAAAAATAGGCGTAATATGATATCCGTGCCGCCGGATGTTCGGCGGCACGGATGTCAATGTAAAAGAGTACGGGCGCAGGAAACAGGCCCTCAAGCGGCTGCAGCCGCCGCAAGGGGCAATCCCGGGCAAACAGGCAAATCCGAAGCAGGAGAACCGCTATGAATGACGTCATATTGAGGTTTCAGCACATTTCCAAAAGCTTTCCGGGCGTCGTGGCGTTGGACGATGTCTCCATGGAATTCCGCGCGGGCGAGGTCCATGCCATCATCGGCGAAAACGGCGCGGGGAAATCCACGCTCATCAAAATTTTGACCGGCGCGCACATGCCCACCAAGGGCGTGATCGAGCTGTTTGGCAAGGAGTATAGCGGCCTTACGCCCATACAGGCAATGGAGCTTGGCGTAAGCGCGGTGTACCAGGAATTCAATCTTGTGCCTTTTTTGACCGTGTCCGAAAACATCTTCTTCGGCAGGGAAAAGAACAAGGGCATTTTTCTTGATAAGAAGGCGATGTACGAGGAAACGGCGCGTTACGCGCGTGAAATGGGGATGAGCATCGACCCCAACGCGCAGGTGCGCAGGCTGGGGGTAGCATACCAGCAGATCGTTGAAATATTAAAGGCCATGTCCCAGAACGCGAAGATTTTAATTATGGATGAGCCGAGCGCGCCGCTCACGAACAACGAGACGGCCGTCATGTTTGAGATGATCAAAAAGCTCAAGCAAAAGGGCGTGACCATACTCTATATCTCCCACCGTCTGGAGGAGATATTTGAAATCTGCGACCGCGTTACCATCATGCGGGACGGCAAGCATATCCGCACCACGGAAATTGAAAACATCACAAGAGAGCGCATGATCGCGGATATGGTGGGCCGCGAGCTTGGCGAAAACTTCCCCGGTGGCGCGGGCAGCGCGGGGGAGACCGTATTGCAGGCGGAACACCTGACCACACACGCCATCAAGGACGTATCCTTTACACTTAAAAAAGGGGAAATCCTCGGATTAGGCGGCCTGGTGGGTGCGGGGCGCACGGAGCTTGCGCGGGCGATCTTCGGCGCGGACCCCATTCTGTCCGGCACCGTCACGCTCAACGGCAAAGTGTTGCGCCTAAAATCTCCGCGGGACGCCATTGCCAACAAAATTGGCCTGGTGCCGGAGGATCGGAAAGGCCAGGGGCTCATTTTGGAAATGAGTGTGGGAGAAAACATCACCCACAGCATATTGGACCGGCTGTCCACCGCAGGGCTGCTGCACGCCATGCGAGAAAAACAAGTGTGGGAAAAGATGAAGAAGGAGCTTCTCATCAAGACGCCTTCCTTCAGGCAACTGGTCAAAAACCTGTCCGGCGGCAACCAGCAGAAGGTCGTTATCGCAAAATGGCTGGCGGTTAACTGCCAGGTGCTGATATTGGATGAGCCGACGCGCGGCATCGACGTGGGCGCAAAGCAGGAGATTTACGGACTGATGCAGCAGCTTACAAAAGAAGGGGTCAGCATCATCATGATCTCATCCGAAATGCCGGAACTGATCGGTATGTCCGACCGGATACTGATCATGAGCGGCGGCAGCGTCAAAGGCGAGCTGAACAAGAACGAGTTCTCGCAGGAAAAGATCCTCGATATCGCTTCCAACTAATTTTCTATAGAGGTTACAGCAATGGAAAACAAGAAATTCAATTTAAAAAACTTCCTTGCGCAGTATGCGATCGTCCTGGTGCTCATTGCGCTGGTCGTGTTCTTTTCCCTGCGCGCGCCACAATTTTTGAAATCTACCAATATATTCAACATCCTCCGGCAGGTCGCCATCAACGGCATCATCGCCGTGGGCATGACCATGGTGCTGTTAACCGGCGGCATCGATCTTTCGGTGGGCTCCATCGTCGGCCTTTCCTGCGTGCTGACGGCGAACCTGCTCTTAAGCAATGTTCCCCCGGCGCTGGCCGTGCTCATCACGCTGGCGGTGGGCGTCCTGGTGGGACTCATCAACGGCTTTTTTATCAATATGTTCAACATTCCGCCGCTTATCACTACGCTTGCCATGCAGACGGCTATCCGCGGCGTTGCGTACATCATCACGGGCGGCCTTCCAGTGTTCGGGTTTGACCAGGCGATCACCGTTATCGGCAAAGGATATTTGGGACCCATCCCCATTCCGGTTGTCATCATGGCGGTGGTGTTCGTTGTCGGCATCATATTCCTGGAAAAGACGCGCTATGGCCGTTACATTTACGGCGTGGGCGGCAACGAGGAAGCGTCCCGTCTTTCCGGCGTCAACGTCAAGAACATCAAGTACATGGTCTATGCCATCTGTGGCATGCTTGCGGCGCTTGCGGGCATCGTGCTGCTGGCGCGCGTCAACAGCGGGCAGCCCAAAGCGGGTGAAAAGTATGAGATGGACGCCATCACGTCGGCAGTCCTGGGCGGCGTGAGCATCGCGGGTGGCGAAGGCAAGCTGGGCTTTGTCATCATTGGCGTGCTGCTCATGGGCGTTTTGAGCAACGGCATGATCCAATTGAACGTGCAGGAATACGTGCAGTGGGTCGTACAGGGCGGAACGCTCGTGCTGGCCGTGGGCTTTGACCGGTTCCTGCGTACCAAGAAAAAGGCTTAATCTTTATAAAAAAATCAGCGCGCGGCTTACCGGCATGCGAAGCTGCCGGTAGGCCGTTTTTAAAAAGGTGGAAAAACAATGGCTGTAATTGGCGTTGATATTGGATCGACTGGCTGCAAAGCGACGATCGTAAGTGAAAATGGCGCGATCTTGGCGCAGGCATACCGTGAATATCGGGAAAAAAAGTGCGAAGTCCCGCAGTGGCAGGAAGTCTCTTCAAACGAAGTCTGGCGCTGCACGGCGGAGGTCATTTCCGCCTGCGCCGCACAGAACAAAGGCGAGCCTGTGGTTGCGCTGAGCGTATCCTCGTTCGGGGAAGCGGTGACATTGGTGGACGATTGCCTGAATGTGTTGAGCGACGGTATTTTGTATACCGACCCGCGCGGGGACGAAGAAACGGCCCGGCTTTTAGCCGGCATGGAAGCGGACGCGTATATGGGGATTGCCGGGGTTGGCCCCAGCAAAATGTATTCGCTGCCCAAGCTGATGTGGCTCAAACAGCACAAGCCGGAAGCATACCGGAACGCGCGCGCGTTTTTGCCCTTTGACGGGTTTGCGCTTGCAAAGCTGGGGGCGAAGCTGCACACCAGCTATTCGCTTGCGGCGCGGACCATGGCGTTCGATGTAGTGAACAAGCGGTGGTCTGCAAAAATACTGGATATTGCGGGAATCGACGGCGCAAAGTGCCCGGAAGCGGTGCCTTCCGGCACGGTGGTGGGGCAACTTTCACGGGAAGCCGCTCATTTGACCGGCCTGCCCGAAGGAATCCTGTTGGTCAGCGGCGGACACGACCAGCCTTGCGCCTCGTTGGGTGCGGGCGCGATTTATTCCGGATTGGCAACGGACGGGTTAGGCTCGGTGGAGTCCATCAACCCCACGTTTGACGAACCCCGGCTCAACACACAGATGGCGCAGGGTTCTTTTGCCTGCGTGCCGCATGTGCTTCCCGAAAAGTACATCACCTACGCGTTCACGTTCACGGCAGGGCGGCTCTTCAAATGGTACCGGGACACGTTGGGTTCTGAAGAATGCGCCCGTGCGCAGAGAGCCAAGCGCAATGTCTACGAGCTGCTCATAGAGGAGATGAGTCCGGAAGCAAACGACCTGTTCCTGCTGCCCTATTTTGCGGGGGCGGCGACGCCGTATATGGATTATACAAGCAAGGGCGCGCTTGTGGGCATGACGCTGGAAACCACCAAGCCGGATATCGTGCGGGCGCTCTTGGAGGGCATCACGTTTGAAAGCATGGTCAATGTGGAACATCTGGAGCGGGCAGGAGTCTCTATCCGGGAACTGGTGGCGACAGGCGGGCTTGCAAATTCCCGCGCGTTCCTGCAGATGAAAACGGATATGATGGGGCGGCCCATCCATACCATTGCAAGCGACCAAGCGGGCACCATGGGCGTCGCCATATTGGCGGGCGTGGCCGTGGGCGTATACGGCTCCATAGAAGAGGCGGTATCCCTGGTGGTGAAAAAGGGAACGCAATATGAGCCGGATTTCAAGCGCCATCAGCGGTACCTGGAGAAATACGAACGGTATAAGTGGATTTATCCCGCAATGAAGCACATTTTTGCAGAAAACGGAGGAAGACAATGAATCCCAGAAGCATTGTAGCGCAGGCGCTTACCCATCATGTTGCCGTACCGGCGTTCAACGTGCCCAATCTCAATATGGTGGAGCCCATCATCCGCGCGGTTGTGGATGAAAACTCCGTGGCCATGATACAGGTCGCGCGTCTGGAGTGGGAAAAGATGGACGCCGTCAGCCTGGAGGCGGTGGCGGAGCAGTACGCCAAGTATGCGAATACGGACCATGTGATGCTGCATCTTGATCATGTTCCCGTGATTGACGAGGATATGCAGCGGGTGGATTTTTCCTCCATCATCCGCCGCGCGATTGCCGCGGGGTACCAATCCGTCATGGTGGACGGCTCGCGCCTGCCGCTGCCCGAGAACATTGCGGCCGCCGCGGAAGCCGTGGCGCTTGCGCATGCGGCGAGTGTCCCCTGCGAGGCCGAGCTTGGTGCGGTCATGGGGCATGAAGGCGGTCAAATGCCGCCCTATGAAGAGATATTCTCCAAGAAGATGGGCTTTACCAAGGCGGAGGAACTCACGCATTTTGTCAAGGAAAGCGGGTGTGATTGGGTGTCTGTCGCTGTCGGCAACTTCCACGGAGCAATCGCGGAAAGCAACCGCTTCGCGAAAAAACCGGAAGCGAAGCTGGATGTGGCGCATATTGCAACCCTGCAGCGCTCCTGCAGTATCCCCTTGGTGCTGCACGGCGGTTCCGGTATTAAAAAAGAATACATTCTTGACGGCATCCGCAATGGCATTGCAAAGATCAATGTTGGCTCGGACCTGCGCAGGGCCTATCAGGTGGCGTATGAAAACAGCAACAGCGTGGGGAAGGCGCAGGATGCGCTCTATGACGCCGCAAGGAGTTATCTCCGCAACGAACTGGAGTTGTCCAATACGCGGGATATCTTAAAGTAAATTCCCTTATTTGTAACAGCGCCCCTGTCCGTGCAGTCTCGGACAGGGGCGCTGTCAGTTGAAATTGCTACGCCTGCTGCAAAGCGGCATGCAATGACTTCATTGCCGCAAGCGCGCTTTCGTCCGCGGCCCTGCACCGATCGATCAGGCGGCCAAGGCTCTGCCTTACCCCTGCATCGGCTAGGCGATGCAGTTGCTCCTCGCCCCGTTCATAGCCGCCCAGCAGCTCCGCCATTTTTTGTACGCAGGCAAAGACCTCTTGAAAACCCGCCTTTGCCATGGCGCACAGGCGATGGTGTGCGGGAAGTTGCTCCTTTAGCGTTTCCAAATAGAGCGCGGCGTGGTAGCGTCCGTCCATCAGGCAATCCATGGCGTCGCCCTGGCACATCAGCCGCTCAAAAAGCAGCGGCAATACAGCGTCGCGTGGGAACTGCGTTTCGTCCAGCAACGCGCGCTTCCATGAGTCGTACGCGTGCAGCCCTTTTGCGTACTTTCCTGCTTTTCTGCCGGAGAGCGCCTCTATCGCGTTGTGCAGCACCGTTTGCGGCCCGGAGACGGGCACAGTCAGATCTCCCATTGCCATCACGGCGGTTGTGGAAGGGTTTTCCCACCATGTGCGGCTGGTAAAATAACCGGAGTCGTCGAGCGTTGCCCCTGCGTTGAATTCCGGGTTGTCCTGAAAGAAGTTCCACCCAAGCAGAACCTCTCCGTTTTCCCGGTACCCGGTAATCAGGCACGCTTCCGACGGACCGATGACGCCAAGCGCAATGCACGGAATGCCGTTGTCGACGCGTTCCCGGATAAATGCGATAAACTCCTCTTTGGACGGCTGGACTTTCCCGCTGCGTCCAATCAGATGAAAGCTTCGGCCCAACGCCTCGATTGCCGTGCGGTATGATTTGAGCGGATCGTCAAATGTGAAAATCACATCCACATTTCCGCCGTTCCATGAGGACGCATCCCAGGTCAGGCGGAAAGCCGCGCCGCTTGCCGCCATGACAAAATGATAGGGAACATCCTGGCCCAGATAATTTGCGCATGCCCTGACGCACATGGGGTAGGGCGTGCAGCCTCCCGGCCCGTATTCCACCCTGGGAACACCGTATAGGACAACGCCGTCTTCAAAGCTTTGCTGTCTCATGAGCAATCCTCCGCTTTTTGTGATAGGAAACCGACTCCGTATACGCCCGCGCACAGCTTGACGCGGCCGACAGGGCGGCGCGAAAGCCGGAATGCCTGCGGCGTAAAACCGGTGACGCGCTTGAATGCTTTTGTGAACGTATCCGGGTTGGTAAACCGGTAGGCGAGGGCAATGTCAAGAATACTTTTCTGCGTGTTGATCAGATCAAACGCGGCGTTTGCGATCCGGCGGGCGCAAATATAGCGGTTCAGCGGCATGCCCACATGCGCGGCAAACACGCTCCGGATATGCGCAAGCGAAAAACCCGTCGCCTGCTCAAGCGCGGCAGTGTTGATTTCGCTGCGCAGCCGGTTTTCCACAAACACAATCACCGACCAAGACATAAGAAAGTAATCCAAGGATCATACCTGCCCTGTATTGCGTTGCTTCATGAAGTAAGAGTAGTATAGCATAACCTTCCACATGCAATCCGACGTTTTTGAGGAAGATCGCGGCTTGTACCCGGTTGCTTGCAGTGGAAGGTGATCTTGAGTATGATGATGCCAAGACAGAGGGGGAGATTACTGTGAAACTGATCGAATGCATACCGGATTCTCAGGACGCCATAGAGTTGATGGCGGAACTGTCCGATTGTCTCCAAGGCATCACCGGGGACAGCGGCGCAAATTCGTTTGACCCGCAGGATGTGATAGGGGAGCGCGCCGTGTTCCTCATCGCATATGGCGAACAAACGGGGGAGGCGCTTGGCTGCGGCGCGATCCGGCCCATGGGCGGAACAGTGGCGGAACTCAAGCGCATGTACGCGCGCCGCCCGGGCGTGGGCACTGCCGTGCTGCAGGAACTGGAGCGCCGGGCGCGGGCGTTTGGATATGCCGCCATACGGTTGGAGACAAGGCTGGTCAATGAACGGGCCGTTTCGTTCTATGAAAAAAAGGGATACCGCCGTATCCCCAACTATGGGAAATATGAAGGCCACCCCGAGGCCGTCTGCTTCGAGAAGCTGCTGGAGCAGGACGTGAAGCCGCAATATTAAGGTCTTCTATGATAGCCGTTCTCCGGTAACAAGCGACTCTACAAACTGCTTTGCCACCCTTGGCGAGCGCCCGCCGCGGGAAAGCGCGTGGCGCTCCGCCTGCAGCAGCAAATCGTCCGTCGTATCCATACCGCTCTGCCGCAGCAACTCGCCCACAATGGAAAGATAGCCCTCCTTGTCCGGCTTGCCGAAGTATACCCTTAGGCCAAAGCGCTCGGAAAGGGAGGTCTGTTCCTCTATTGTCTCGTTGCGATGGACGTCGCCGCCCTCACGGTCGGAAAACCGCTCGTTGACGATATGCCGCCGGTTGCTGGTGGCGTATATGGCCACGTTTTTTGTGCGCGCCGCGGCGGAGCCTTCCAGCATGGCTTTTAGCGCGCCGCTTTCTTCGCTGGATTCCGCAAAAGAAAGGTCGTCCAAGTATAAAACAAAGCGCAGCGGATTATCTTTCAGCCGTTCCAGAATGGAAGGAATCAAAAGCAATTGGTGCTTTTTGATTTCAATAAGCCGCAGCCCTTCTTTTTCATATTCGTTCACGAGCGCCTTTACCGTAGAGGATTTGCCCGTGCCCGCATCGCCGTATAGCAGCGTGTTGGCCGCGGGTTTTCCGTTTAAAAGCGCCAGGGTATTCGCCTGCACAAGGACGCGTTCGTGTTCGTACCCTTTGAGCTCATGGAGACGGACCGGGTCCGGCGTCTGCACGGGGACGATGGCGCCGTTTTCTATATGGAACATGGCATGCTCCGCATAAATGCCGTACCCGACCTTGCGCAAGTTCGCCATGCGCTCCTCATACGCCGGGGCAAAGGCAAACGGGCGCGTCGTCCATTCCGGCAGGTAGCCGCTAAACTTGAGCGCCTGCCGAACCGAATGCGCATCGAGCTGGGAAAGCTCCTCCAATATGGCTAGCTCGGCCGCAAGGCATACGCGCAGAGACGCGGATATGGGTTCATGGCCGGCGCGCTTGTAGACGTATGGGTTCTCGTTTGCGACGATACGGCGCCATATATAATCCGTCCAATCTTCGGTTGTTTCAAAAAGCCGCGCCGCAAAAGCGGCGTAGGCGTCCACCCGCTCCGCCTCGCTTTTTTTCGCAGAGGTCAAGAGATTCATCAGCGGAAGGAAGACCTCGTCAACAAGCAGGTTTCGAAACAGGACAAGGGAACGGAGCTTTACGTAGAGCGCCATCAAGTCTTTCAAAACGGAGTCCTCACTCATCATCGTGTTTTACGGGTATTCCCGACATTATCCCTATCTTACGCCAAAGTACCCGCGCGGGCAAGCGTACTTGCTGCTATATGTGACAGCAGTATCAAAAAGACCCCGCTATCTGCGGGGCATATTTTTCGCAAGTGCAATAGAAGATCGTTTAAAGGATTCTTAGGGTTCTTGGGGCTGTTACAGCCCTAAGCGGAGTTTGGCGGCATTGGTTTATGACGATGAAGAAGACGACGCCGCAGCCGCAGCCGCACCCGCTGATGCGGCCATGGCGACCTGCTGCGCGACGAGCATGCCCGTCAATCCGCCTAACAGGGCGGTATTGAGCGGCTCATGGCTGCTGGGCTGTGCGTAGATGACCAAAGAAGAACTCAGCAGCAGCAGTTCCTGCTTCTGTACAAGGAAAGGGCCAAATCCCTTTTGCGCGCGAAGGGAGGAAGCGGTTTCCGCAACATTTGCCGCAATTGCGTTTGGGGAGAGCGGGGAAAGGGCCAGGACGCCGAGCATGGGCAGCAGATAGTGGCGACGGAAGGAAAGCTCCGCGGTGTTCAGGGCGTCGTAAATCTGCAGGGCGCGGGAGCTTGTATCCATCCCGCCGGAAAGCGAGAGCAGCATCGCGAGATTCAAGACCTCGCCCTTGGGGGAAAGCTCATTCAGTTCAATAAAGAGTCGCTCGGTTTTGACAGCGGCCTCTTCCGCGTTGGCGGCGGAGCTGCCGATGAGCGCGGAATAAATCACGCTATGTTCCCCGGAGAGGAAGGGGTGCGCGCGGCGGACCGCGTCATAGGCGGCACGCGTCTTCCCTACGGCTTCCTGCTGCGCCTCCCGCGGGACGGTTTTTGCGATCTGATACGCGGCAAACACCAGATACATGCTCGCATAAAAGCGGCTGGATTTTAACAGGCGGTAGACAATCAGGGTTTCTTTAAGCAGCTTTTCCGGCTCCTCGTTCAGGGAAAGCATGGCCGCAAGCCCAAGCTGCAAGCTGCCGCGGAACATGGAGAATATGCCAGTGTTCGCTTTGATCAGGCGCATGGCGTCCCGGATACGCGCGCAGTCAATCTTCCGGCCCTCGCCCGCATAGAGCAGCGCCGCCGCCCGGCGCATCATGGAGCCCTGAAAGGGGAAACCGTCTTTGAGCGATTCCGCATTTTGAATAAAGCGTTGTATGGTTTCACAGAGTTCGGTTGTCATACTTTTCCTCCGGCGATATGCTGAAAGGTGTTAAAGGTTTCGCGGTACTTAGCATGCGCCGCGAAAGTCCGGCTTTATGCGCGGCAGCTTAAGGATGCCCCCGCCTTGGATGATTCTGCCTTTACAGTACGATATTCAAAGTGGAACACAATATGAAAAGCGCAAGAAAACGTTGCGAGGCATACTGCGCGCATCAGAAAAGGCCGCAGACTTTTGTATGACAGAAAAAGCCCGCCTGAAGGCGGGCTTTTGTGCTGCGCGCGGTTGACGCTGCCTTTTTGCGGCGTTATGCGCGGCTCTTTTTCGCAAAGCCTGCCGCGGCGGCTGCAGCCACGGCAAGTGCGATCACCGTAAAGCCAAGGATACCTGCGGCGTCGCCTGTTTTCGGCGGATCGACCACAACGGTATCGGGCACGGTCACATAAGCGGTCCAGGGTTCGATTGCGACCGTTGCGGAAACGGTGCTGGCCGATGTCAGGTCCTCAAAGAAGGAATCGCGCACATAGTTGCCGATGAGCATGTAATCCAGGCCGAAGATGTCCTGCGCGACATCGGCGTAGATGTCCATGATCTCTTCATAGAGATCGCCGGAGGTTCTTACCACAGAGTCGTCATACACGCCCAGCACCCCGCCGACGGTGACGCCAAGGGCGGTATTGCCGGTGCTGCCCACGGGATCAATGGACATGCCGGTAGACTTATAGGTGGAGCTGACGCTGATGGTGATGGAGGAGCCCGCATAGTCTCCGGTTTCAATATAGATTTCATAGGTGCCGGAGGTGCTGCTGGAGGACTTGGACTTGGTGATGGTATAGTCTTCGCCGCTCAATGTGACCTCGATGGAGCTTACGGAAGCGGTGGAGCTAAAGGAGCCGCTGCTCTCGCCATCGACCAGGGTAGCGCTTACGGAAGCGTCGTCATCGGTGACCTTGGCGAAGAACATCCATTTGTAAGTGCGGTTGGAGGTGTTGTAGAAGTCGTCGTTATCAAGGTCATAGGAGAGTTCGTCGCCGTCCCAGTCAAAGGCGGTGGGGCCGTAGACGGTCTGCAGCGCAGCGGTGGAGCCGGAGATTTCGTTGTCCGTTACGTTGAGGGAGACGTTGTCGCCGGAAAAGATCAGCGTGCTGTATCCGTCGTCATACGGGTCCTGGGTCTTGGGAACATAGAGCTCGACCACTGCGCAGACGATCTCATTGACCGCGTAGCCGCGGTCGGCCTCGGGCAGGGAGACGAAACCGAAGAATTCGTCTCCTTCATAGTCCACCAGATAAATATCCAGTTCGTAGGGAACGGAATCGTCATCATCGGTGGTGTCGGTGGTAAACGCCATGGCGGGAACCGCCAGGGCGAGCGCCATGATGAGCGCAAGCAAAAGAATAAAGAATTTTTTCATTGATTGTTACCCCTTTCGTAGTTCTATTGCTGCAAATAAGAGCGCGGCAACCTCTGAGCACGGCAAAAGCGTAACAAAAACATGACGGCAGGTCAATGGAGTTGTTACAAAAAGATTGCAAAATAACCATGTCAACAAAGTTGTATTTTTAAAGCGTTTGTTCAGAAAATATTCAGGTTATATTACAGTTCTTAAGAATACTTTCAGGAAATTAAGCTTTCATTATTTTATGACCTCATTGCGGGATAAGCTTAAAATATTACGAAATAATTACGGAATGGGCCTGAAAAAACGCTGAATACAATGTGGCGAAAACAAGCCCTGAAAATGTGCGCAAAAATCGTTTTCAGTCTGCTGTTTTCATAACGGCTGTGCTACGATACAGACACACAATAAGAACATGTGTTCTAAAAAGGATGATGCGAATGGAACGACAGATAAGCGTCTCGGAGATCTTGCGCAAAAAAGCGGAGGCGTACTTTGCGGCCTGCGACGCGACGCGCGAGCGCGTCACGCTCAAAAACGGAGAGATCAGCTACCATCAGGTACCCTATACCATGGCGGGGCTTTGCGCGGCGCTGGACGTCCCGCGGGAGAATTTGGAGCGCGCGCGGCGTCCGCAGGAAAACGGGAAACGAAGGCGTTCAAAAGTCGAGGCTGCGCTTTCCTGGGCGGCGGCGCGGGTGGAGCAGCACATGGTGGAGCGCGCGCTGCTCGGGGAGATCAACGCCAATCTGGCCGTGCTGCTATTAAAGGATTGGGGTTATGGCGCAATGGAGCCGCAAAAGGCGGAAAAAAGCGATGGGCCGCTCACCGTGGTGCTGGAGGACCCCGAAGAACTCAGCAGATAGTTGTAAGCGGGAGGAAATAGGATGCAGAAAAAACGGAAGCTCATGGGGACGCCCAGCGCGCAGCAGCGCGCTTTTTTTATCAGCATGGCAAAGCATGTGGCGTATGGAGGAGCGCGTGGCGGCGGCAAAAGCTGGGCCATGCGGCGGAAGTTCGTGCTGCTTGCGCTGCGACGCCCCGGCCTGCAGCTTTTATTGCTGCGGCGTACTCTGCCGGAGCTGCAGGAAAACCACGGCCGCCCGCTGCAACAGGAACTGTATGGCCTGGCGAACTACAATGCCGGGGCGCGCTCGTTCCATTTTCCCAACGGATCGCGCATCCGGCTGGGGTATTGCGACAAGGAAGCGGACGTCTACCAGTACCAGGGGCAGGAGTATGACGTGATCGGCCTGGAGGAGGCGACACATTTTACCGAGGCGCAGATGCAGTTTTTGTGCACCTGCAACCGGTCCACGCGCGCGGATTTCAGGCCGCGCATGTATTACACCTGCAATCCGGGCGGCGTGGGGCATGCGTGGGTCAAGCGGCTGTTTATCGACCGCCAATACCGAAACTCCGAGCGCGCGGAGGACTATGCGTTTATTCCGGCACGCGTTACCGACAACAAGGTGCTGATGGAGCGGGACCCGGATTATGTGCGCACACTGATGAATTTGCCGGAACAGCTGCGGCGCGCGTATCTTGAGGGGGACTGGGACGCGCTGGAGGGCCAGTACTTCCCGGAGTTCCGGCGGGAAAAGCATGTTTGCGAACCGTTTATGATTCCCGCCTGGTGGCGGCGGTTTCGCGCCATGGACTGGGGCTACAACGATTTTTGCTGCGTGCTGTGGTTTGCCTGCGGGCCGGACGGGCGGGTCTATGTCTACCGGGAGGAATACAGCAGGCAGGTGCTTTCCTCGCGTATGGCGGGCCGTATTGGGGAACGCTCGGATGGAGAACGCATTGCCTACACCGTCGCGTCACCGGACGCATGGCAGAAACGCGGGCTTTCCGGGCGGGGAGAGGACGGCATGGAAGGGGAAAGCATTGCGGAAGTGTTCGCAAAGCACGGCGTGGCGCTGTTGCGCGCGGACAACGCCCGCATCCCCGGCTGGCAGCGCGTGCGGGAATACCTTGCGGATGCGGAAGATGGGAAGCCGCTGTTGCAGATATTCTCCACCTGCGTAAACCTTATCCGCACATTGCCGCAGCTGCTTCATGATACAAAAAATCTGGAGGATGCCGCAGGCGGGGAAGACCATGCGCCGGAGGCCCTGCGCTATGGGCTCATGTCCCGCCCCGCAAAAAGCAAGCCCGTTTTGCCGCAGGTCGCTGCGGCCTACGACCCGTTTGCACCGGATGCGCCCGCTTCCGGCGGGTTTCTGATCCGGTAACGGCATGATTGCAGCAAAAGCCGCTTCATTTGTAAAGCCGGGTGTGGTATGCTGTTGAAAACGTATATTCAGGAGGCCCTTCCATGCGCAGACGTGACCGTGAACAATCCCGTGAATTTGCTTTGGAAGTTGTGGATACCTGCGACTATGCCGTGCTTGCCACCGCCAATGCGGATGGAACGCCCTATTGCGTGCCCGTCACCATCGTGCGGGATAAAGAGACGCTCTATTTCCACGGCGCGCCTGCCGGGCAGAAAATCGAAAACCTCACGGCCCGCCCGCAGGTTTCCATGACATGCGTCTCCCGCGCGATTACCAGGCAGCAGACCTACAGCGTGGATTATGCCTCCGCCATATTGACAGGCGTTGCAAGCTTGGTAACGGAGAAAGAGGAAAAAGCACAAGCGTTGCGCTTATTGTGTAGGCGCCATACGCCCGACGCGATGGACGGCGTTGAACAATACATCGCCGCCGGTATCGAACGTACGGCGGTGGTTCGTATTGCCATCACATCCATCACGGGCAAGGCCAATACCTGAACCGACCGAAAGGGAAAAGACCGGTACTGCCCAGATCATCTGCAAATTCTTTCAGGGGCGTGGGGGATTGGAAGCGGTACTCCTAAAATCGATTCATAGGATTGATTTTGGCTTATGAACCAACAACCCCGCTTCCCTGCGGGAAGCCCCCCACTTTCAATCCGATTTGACGACATGTGCGTCAAATCGGCGGAAAAAATGCCGCTAGTAGCGGCATTTTAACCCATAGAAAACCCATCGATAAAGTCCGTAGGACTTTATCGATGGCCTAAAAAGAGCAGTACCGATTGGTACTGCTCTTTTTTGATGATGGCGTAAGAGGCCGCGCGCTATGCCGCTCCGCCTTCGGAAAGCGGCTTTTCCCTGCCCTGTTCCATCAGAAGCTTGTCCGCGACCAGGGCGATAAATTCCCCGTTGGTCGGCTTGTCGTTTTTGGAGTAGATGTTGTAGCCAAAGAGCTGGTTGATGTTTTCAATCTTCCCGCGCGTCCAGGCGACTTCTATCGCATGGCGGATGGCGCGTTCCACTTTGCTGGGCGAAGTGGAGAACTGCTTGGCAATGCCGGGATACAGCTCCTTGGTGATGCGGTTGATGAGCACGGGCTGGTAAAATACCATCCGGATGCCTTCGCGCAGGTAATAGTAGCCCTTAATGTGGGCGGGGATTCCCGCCACCAGGAACACGGAAGTAATCTTTTCATCCAATGTCTTTGGCGGCTGGGAAAGCGTGGGCATTGTGGTGCTGACCGGAGTCGTCTGGAGCATGTCCATCACGCGCTTATAGAGCGTATCCGGCTCCACCGGCTTTACCATAAAGTATTTTGCACCGAGACTGCAGGCGTTGCGGATCATGTTTTCGTTCCGGATGGCGGAAACAATAATGACGGCGGGTTTCTCCCCGCTGGTCATGGAGAGACTTTCAAGTACGCCCAGCCCATCCAGCTTGGGCATGATGAGATCCATCAGCACGGCGTCGTAATGCGTCATATGCAGCTTTTCGAGCGCCTGCCGTCCATCCGTTGCAACATCCACCTGCCGGATCGGTTCCTGTACGGAGAAATACCCCCGAACCGCGGAAAGATACTGCGGGTCGTCATCGACCAACAAAATGCGATACTTTGACATATGATCCCCCTTTTCGCTTTTATCGCCATCCTATAATCCCCCACTACAGGATTGGTTCCTATAAAAAACTTTATCGAAGAATCGTATTTTTTATATGTTTGTTATGGTGTTGATAGTATTGTAACATCCAATTTTATGGAATGTCAGGGGTGAATATCCAGTATTGTTGTCGAATTTCCGGTTGGAACGAACCAATTCAAAAATAAATTTACGTAAATTCCGGTTTTAGGAACGCTTCGACGGCAAGCAACAGCATATTCCGAAGAAATAGAAAGCTGTGCATATAATAGGGAAGAAAAAAGAGCGAAACTTTACACGGCGCAGCTTTTCGCACTTTCGGTATCGGGTTTTAAAAGCAGGGCTGTAGGCTGCAATCATTGTTTCTACAAAACATAACAGGATATATCTGTATATTAAAAGGAATACTAATTATAATCAATAGCTAATTTACTGGATTTTAAAAGAAAAGAAGGATTATCCAAAATATTTCAAAAATGTTGCCGTCATATTGCTGCGGACTATGACAATAATCGCTGATCCGGTGGTATACTATAGAGACGCGCGGAAGCATAATCCGCGCAAAGCTTTTGGTGAGGAGGTATGGCGTATGAAAGGGCAGGAAAACGGCCGCGCCACTACCAAAAATAGACGTATTTGGAAACTTGTTTTACTCGCGTTGGGCATTGCGTTGCTGTTCGTTGGAGGGCGGTATGCGTATGTCATGTTTATGGACCCAATGAGCGCGTTTGAGGCGCCCCCCGCTGTGACGCCCAGCCCTAGGCCTGCGGCGACTCAGGTGCCGGCAAAAAGCGACGAGGCGCCGCTTACTCCCACGCCCGAACCCACCCTCTCCCCGGAGGAAGAACTGCTTGTAAACGCCGATATGAGCTTTATGAAAAACAAGGTCAATATTCTGATGCTGGGGTGGGATCAGGCGCCTGAGCGTGAGGATGAGGACAGCGTGCTCTACCGGGATAAAGAGAACAATTACCGTTCGGATGTCATCATGCTCATGACAGTGGATTTTGAGAAGGGGACGGTGGATTTGATTTCCGTTCCCCGGGATACGTACGCGCCCATCTACAACAAAAAAGGAAGATGGAAGATCAACGCGGCGTTCGCGCACGGCGGCAGCGCGGAGGGAGAAGGCTTTTTATACGCCATGAAGACGGTGGAGAACCTTTTGGGCGTACCCATCGATTATTACGCTGGCGTGGATATGACAGGCCTTAAGGCGATTGTGGACGCGATGGGCGGCGTGGATTACGATGTCGATGTGGAAATCCGCCTCAATGGCCGCGTGCTTACAACCGGCATGCAGCATTTGGACGGCCAGCAGGTGCTCGATTATGTGCGCGCGCGCAAGGGCATCAGTACCGATGTGGGCCGGGCCGACCGGCAGCAGCGCATGCTGTTCGCCATATTTGAACAGCTCAAAAGCCGCAACCAGCTTGTAAACCTGCCCAAGATCTACGCTTCCGTGCAGGATAAGATCAACACCAACCTCAATTCCGAGCAGATTGCCGCCATGACAGTGTTTGCGATGGGGCTGGATATGGAGGACCTCCGCCGCCATACGCTCGAAGGCGAGTACATCAGCAACGTGTACAACGCCTCGTTCTATGTGCTGGACAACGACAAGCTCAAAAAGCTGGTCAAGGAAATCTACGGTATCGACATCAAGACCAACCCTCGGTATGATCTTGACTATGTACGCGCGGACAAGGCCGCTTTCGCGGCGATCAGCTATGCCAAAGGCGCGGAGTACCTGCTCGGACCGGAGGAGAACGCGATGACGCTGACGCCCAAGGAGCGGGAGTTGCGGGAGCCGGTGGAAGCCGCCATGGCGGAACTGCTCCAGGTTGCCGAGCGTAACATTCCCGCCGACGCGGGGGAAGAAACCGTAGAAAAGCTTACGGCTTCGTCTCTGGATAAAAAAGCCATCGAGCAGGCGCAATTCAAACTGGCGGACGCCATGTACACCTACTGTATCATGCGCAACATCACGCAGGCGCAGGTGGATAAAAAGATGCTGCCCGAAGCGTTCTACGAACTGCTTCCCGCAGGGGTTACGACACTGCAGCCCGTATCGCCTTCCCAAACTCCGCCCGCAGCAAACGTGGAAGCGGGGGAACTGCCGGAAGAGGAATAATCTAATGCAAATTGCATGGCCGGGACGAAAAAGTTCCGGCCCTTCGTCTGTCAAAAAACACATGCAAAGGGAATAACATCAGCGTATTTGTTCCGCCATATACTGTAAGAAAAAGGGATGGGGGATCGGTGCGCCATGGCTATTGCTCCGCCGATATTACGCGTGGGAGACACGATAGGCGTCGTTACGCTGGGCAGCCCCGAAGACGCGGCTACCATAGACCGCGGCATCATCATGCTCAGGAGCATGGGGTTCAATGTGATCGTCGGCAACTATGCGTATTCGTATGCCGGGTATGTGGCAGCGTCCGAGGACCAGCGCGCCGCCGATCTGATGAGTATGTTCGAAAATCCGCAGGTGCGTGCCATCATGCCCACGCGGGGCGGTGTGGGCGTGGCGGGGATACTGCCGTATCTCAACCTTTCCGTCATCGCGAGAAACCCCAAGATCCTTACCGGATACAGCGATATTACGGTATTGCTCAATGTGCTTACGCAATTCTGCAATCTCATTACCTTCCACAGCCTCATGCTGCTGGATTTCAGGCCCGATACGCCTGCCTACAACTTTGACCAGTTCTTTGCGGCAACCTCCACCGTGCAGTGGCCAAGGCCCATCGAAAACCCGCCGGGCATGCCGCTTGTCAGCCGCGTTCCGGGAAGGGTGATGTCCACCATTGTCGGCGGTAACCTGACGTCGTTTGTGGATCTTTTGGGCACGCCCTATGAGATCAGCACGCGGGGCCGTATTTTGTTTCTGGAGGACACGCACGAGCCGGTCAACACCATATACCGCTATATCAACAGCCTGCGCCTTGCGGGCAAGTTTGACGATTGCGCGGGGATATTGATGGGCGAATGTACGGACTGCCCGCCTGCGTATGAAAGGGATTACGAATCGCTCATTCAGGACGTTATCGTTCCGCTCGGAAAGCCGCTCATGACCAACCTCGCCTCCGGCCACGGCATTTACAAAGCCGCAATACCCCTTGGCGCGCTGGTGGAGATGGATACCGTCAACAATACCCTCACCGTACTGGAGCCAACGGTACGGATGTAACGGTAGCCCGCTTGCGCGGCGTCGCGTTGCGGGGTACAATACAAATGTCACATATAGCGGAATAAACAGGAAACGGAACGCATTTTGTAGGATGCCTACTCGCCTTTGAGCAGGACATCGAGCATCCGCGCGGGGTTCTCCAAAAACCTGCGGGTAATGAGGTAATGTTCCGTATCGATATAAGAAATGGGACGCATGCCCAAATCATCCAGCCATAGAATCTCCGCGTCAGGATAGGCCATTAAAAGCGGGGAGTGGGTGGCGATGAGAAACTGGGCGTTCTGCCGGACAAGCTGGTGGAACCGCGCAAGAAGCGTAAGCTGGCGGGAAGGCGAAAGCGCCGCTTCCGGTTCATCCAATATATACAGGCCGTTTGGCCGGAATCGGCTGAGCGCAAGCGCCAAAAAACTTTCTCCGTGGGATTGGTGATGCAGCGATTTGCCGCCGTAGGAATGATAGAGAGGCGGATGAAATGGATCTTCCAGCCTGTCCACCTCGGAGGCGACGTTATAAAAACTTTCCGCCCGCAAAAAGAAGCCGTCGCGCGCGTAGGGAACGCCCTTCACCAGCCGTAAGCGGTTGTACAGGCGGGAATGGGACTCCTGCGTGGAAAAGTTGAAATTCTTGGAGCCGCCCTCCGGGTTAAAGCCGTAGGCGGTGGCGATGGCCTCAAGAAGCGTGGATTTTCCGGAGCCGTTTTCCCCGGCAAAGAATGTGACAGGCCGGGTAAACTTCAGTTCCGTAAGCGTGCGGATGGCGGGGATGAAGTCGAGATACGCTTCCTCTCCATCAGGCGCATTCTGCTTTTGTACCGCATTGATAAACATACCATTATTGTACGCCGGGGGGATGAGGCCGGCAAGACGCTCTGATACATGAGGATGAATTGGGGGGAACAGCATGAAGGAAAAACAGACCCTGCAGCAAAAGCTTGCCGCGCGCAAGCTAAAGCAGCCGCCCGCGCTCATTTACCGCATACTCGTTACTGTCCTACGCCTGCTTTTTGAAAAAAAACTCGGGATCACAATCGACCGCGAGGTGGATTTACAGCAGTATAAAGGTCCTTATATCGTGGTGAGCAACCACGCGTCACGGCTTGACTATCTCTACGCCACCATGGCGTTTTATCCCCATACGCTCAATTTTGTAGCGGGGTACAATGAGTTCTTCCGTTCCCATTTGGCGTTTATCTTCCGGCTGATGCAGGTGATCCCCAAAAAGAATTTTGTGCCGGATCTCTATACCATCCGCGAGGTGTCCCGTATTTTAAAAGATGGCGGGCGCGTCGTGCTGTTCCCCGAAGGCATGAGCTCCATCTCCGGCGCAAACCAGCCCTGCGCTATCGGCAGCGGCAAGTTTTTAAAGCATTTTCAAATGCCTGTGCTGATGATGAAGATTTCCGGCGGATACCTCACCAGCACAAAATACTGCCTGGACGAACGGCCCGGCAAGGTGGAAGTGACCGTCTCCGGATTCCTGTCGCCCGAACAGATCAGAAGAATGTCCGCAGACGACATTCAGGCAAAACTTGACGAAGCGCTTTACCATGACGATTATGAGTGGAACAAGCGGGAATTTGTATCATTTGAGGCGGGCGGCAGGGTCGCGCACAACCTCCATACGCTTTTGTTCTGGTGCCCCAGGTGCAAGGAGGAATTCACCATGCGCGGCGAAGGGGACACCATACGCTGTTCGGCTTGCGGCAACGGCGCGATGATGAACGACTATTACGAACTCATCCCCCTTGACGACAACTGCGTCATTCCTGAAACCCCGAGGGAGTGGTTTGATCTGCAGCGCAGGCATATTTACTTTACGGTCAAGGACAAAGGGTTTACGCTGACCGAACGGGTGCGTCTTGGCGTGCTGCCGAAATTTGAATACCTCAAAAATCAGGAAACCTCTTTGATTGTTGGAGAAGGGGAACTCACGCTGGACCACAGCGGATTTTCCTTTTCCGGCACGCGGGAAGGCGAGCCGTTCTCCTTCCATATCGACCCCAAACAGCTGCCCACATTTGGCATGTGCACGGACATCAGCCGGTTCTATACCTTTGTGGAAGACGAATTCCTGGAGTTCTATCCGGAAAAGCAATCGGTGGAAAAATGGTTCCTCGCCGCCGAGGAACTTCACAGGCTTGCGGGCGGGCAGTGGCGCAATTTTCCCCATGCCACTACCTATGTAACCACTGATTAATTCGGTGCGCTGTCTTGACGGCCGATTTTGCGCCCTGCCGTGTCGCGAAAATCTCGAAATAGCGCTGCTATTCCTTCGATTTTGCTTCTTACAGGCCACAAAATCTTCTCGCCAATCCAGCATCCCTCATTTAATCAGTGCTTACCTACTGTGATTGAGAAGCGCGAAAAACGCGCACAGTATCTTTTGAATACCGAAGGAACAGGAACGACATGGACATTGTAAAAACGTTATCTATGGAATTTAAGCTGGAGCAGAGGCATGTTGTGAACATTCTCTCGCTCATCGACGACGGCAACACCATCCCCTTTATCGCCCGTTACCGCAAGGAAATGACAGGCTCGTGCGACGACCAGGTGCTGCGCGAACTGCACGAACGGCTTTTGTACCTGAGGAACCTGGAGGCGCGCAAAAAAGAGATCATAGAAAGCATTGCGGCGCAGGAAAAACTGACGGACGAATTAAAAACCGCCATTGAAAACGCAGCGACTTTAGCCGAGGCGGAGGATCTCTACCGCCCTTACCGGCCCAAGCGCAGGACGCGCGCCACCATAGCCATGGAAAAGGGGCTGGAGCCGCTTGCGGATCTATTAATCAAGCAGGACCGCCGCACGGGCGAACTTTTGGCGCTTGCAGCACCGTTTGTGGACCCGGAAAAAGGCGTGGCAACCCCGGAGGACGCGCTTTCGGGCGCAAAAGATATTCTTGCCGAGCGGATCTCGGACGACGCGGCATCCAGAAAATCGCTGCGCGCGCTCTTTGGGCGGGAAGGCGTGCTTTCTTCCCGTGCCGCCAAGGAAGAAGATTCGGTCTACCGCCTGTATTATTCGTTTTCCGAACCCGTGCGCACGCTGCCCAGCCACCGCATTTTGGCCATCAACCGCGGCGAGCGGGAAGGCTATTTGAAAGTTTCTATCGCGGTCAACGAGGACAGCGCCCGCGCCATATTGAACCGGCAGTTTGTGCGGGAAGGAAGTATCACTTCTGCGAGCGTGCGCGAGGCCGCGGAGGACGCGTGGAGCCGCCTGATTTTCCCCTCCATCGAGCGGGAAGTGCGCAATGATCTCACGGAACGCGCCGCCGAGCAGGCCATCTCCATGTTTGCCCTTAATTTAAAGCCGCTGCTGCTGCAGCCGCCCGTGCGCGGCAAGGTGGCGCTGGGGTTGGACCCCGCCTATCGCACCGGCTGCAAAATCGCCGTGGTGGACGCGACGGGCAAGGCGCTAGATACCTCGGTGGTGTACCCGACGCCCCCGCAGAATAAAAAAGACGAAGCGAAAAGGGAGCTAAAGCGCCTCATCGCCGCGCACAACGTGGAGATCATCGCCATAGGCAACGGCACGGCCTCCAAGGAGGCGGAGCTGTTCGTGGCGGAGCTGATTGCGGAGCTTTCCACCAAAGTCAGCTACATGGTGGTCAACGAGGCGGGCGCTTCCGTATACTCCGCCTCCAAGCTGGCGGCGGGGGAATTCCCGCAGTATGACGTTTCACTCAGGAGCGCCGTTTCCATTGCAAGAAGGCTGCAGGACCCGTTGGCGGAGCTCGTGAAAATCGACCCCAAATCCATCGGCGTGGGACAATACCAGCACGACCTTCCGCCCGCACGTCTGGACGCGACGCTCACCGGCGTGGTGGAGGATTGCGTCAACAGCGTGGGGGTGGACGTCAACACCGCGTCCGCGCCGCTTTTAGGGTATATTTCCGGCCTCAACGCGACAGCGGCGAAAAACGTCGTTGCCTACCGGGATGAAAACGGCGGCTTCCACAGCCGTACGGAGCTTAAAAAAGTGCCGCGCCTTGGGCCCAAGGCATATGAACAGTGCGCGGGATTTTTGCGCATCATCGGCGGAAAGAACATATTGGACAATACCGCCGTCCATCCGGAAAGCTACGACGCGGCAAAAAAGCTGTTGTCCTTATGCGGTTTTTCGCTTTCGGATATTGAAAAGGGCGCGCTTAGTACGCTGCCCGCGCGCATCAAAGAAATTGGGGAAGATAGAGTGGCGGGAGAATGCGGCGTCGGCGTGCCGACCCTGCGGGATATGGTGGCGGAGCTGTTGAAGCCCGGGCGCGATATTCGGGATGCCCTGCCGCCGCCGCTGCTGCGCACGGATATTTTGGATATGAACGATTTGAAGCCGGGCATGGAGCTGATGGGCACCGTGCGCAATGTCATCGATTTCGGCGTGTTTGTGGACATCGGCGTGCATCAGGACGGGCTTGTGCATATTTCCGAGCTTGCGGAGCGGTTTGTGAAGCATCCGTCCGAGGTCGTCAAAGTAGGGGATGTGGTCTCGGTTCGCGTGCTGTCCGTGGACCCGGCGAAAAAGCGCATCTCGCTTACCATGAAGCAGCAGAAATCATAGGGATACCTTTGGGCGAAACGGGGTGAATCGTATGCTCTACCGGTTGGAAAACGGCAAACCGCAGCCGCAGGAGAGCGGCGCGTTGCGGGAAGATGCGTCCTATTTTGGCGTATTCGGATTTGAGGAACTGCCGGAGGCCGCGGCAGGTCTTTCCCTCCAAGCCGAATTTGTGCGTGCTTACGAGGCGCAGCCCGCCACCGCCTATACGCTGCATGGGGATACGGGCTACCTTTCGCTGCACGCGCTTGCGGGAAAACACAAAACGCCGTTGCTGCACGCATGCGCCTGTGTCCGCAAGGGGCTATTGCTGGTATTCTGCAAAGAAACAGCCGAAATGGAACGGCTGCTGTTGTCGTTTGTGCCCCCGCAGGGCACGACGCTTTCGCGCATGCTGTGCAATTTTATCGAAAAACTCACTGACGGCCATGTGGAACTGCACAACAGCATTGAACTGGAACTGGCCGAGCTTGAAAACGCGCTGCTCACCACCAAAAAGCGGGACTGCGTGCGCGAGATCATTGGATTAAGGCGCAGGCTGATGGCCATCAAACGCTTTTATGAACAGCTCCTTGCGGCGCTTGACGAAATGGAGGAAAACGAAAACGACATGTTCGACGAGCACGCCATGCGTTTTTTCCACCTCTATTCCGCGCGGGTGGACCGGCTGTACCACAGCGCCCTCAACTTGCGGGATTATGTCACGCAGGTGCGCGAATCCTATCAGACGGAGGTGGACATCAGCCTCAACAATATCATGAAGATATTCACCGTTATCACCGCGATCTTCCTTCCGCTCACGCTCATCGTAGGCTGGTACGGCATGAATTTGCAGATGCCGGAATTCGATTGGCCTTATATGTACCTTGCGGTCATACTGGCAAGCGTTGCGGTGGTGGTTGCGGAAATCATCTATTTTAAGAAAAACAAGTGGTTTTAGAGCGCGGGCGGTACGGTCTCGATGATCGGCTCCTCTTCGGGGAGCTCTTTTAGCTTGTGAATGGCGGCTACGCCGCGCACCAGGTAGAAGAGTACCCATGCGTGGAACAGCAGGTCAATGATATCGGAAACCGCGAATTCGGTTATAGATAAATACGCCAATACGCCGGTATCAAGCAGGAACAATATAAGCCCCAGCCAGAGCCAGCCCGGACGCTTTTCGGAAAGAAACCAGCACAGCAGGAAGAGCAAAACGGGTAAAGCCGCAATGACATAGCAGATAATCTCTTCCGTCTCCAAATAATAAAGCGAAAACTCCTGCGCAAAGCTGACCGCTATTTGGGGCAGCAGCGCCGAAAACGGAAAATTAAACCCCGCTTCAATGAGCATCAGCACGATATTGGCAACCGTAAGGACCGCCATCAGAAGCAGATTTCCCCTTCCGCTCCGGATGCGCTTGAGGTATTTCTCGCGTTCCGCCATCATCATATCCCCCTATATATTTTCCCAACAATATGAGCATAGCATGGGGGCATGAAAGCGTCGATGGAAGTTTGTTCCACGCCGCGCTGTGTATAAAAGGAGAAGGGAAACGGATGTATTCCCATACTTTTCTCGCTCTGACCGATGGGCAAATTTGAGGAATGTTGCCGATAGGAAACACAATGTGCCTAAATTCATACTTGACAACTTTAGATTTGAATGCTACTTTAAATCTACAATTGCATAGCCTTATCCAGAGTGGTTGAGGGACTGGCCCGATGAAACCCGGCAACCTACGCCGAACAAGCGCAAGGTGCTAATTCCTGCGGTCTACTATAGACCGGGAGATGAGAAACCCGAATTTTGGCGCCTCGTCTTAAAACGAGGCGCTTTTTCTTGCGGATGGATGGGCAAAATGCAAAGTAGATTTGCAAAGGAGTATTTTGTATGGCAAAGCAACTTTTCACCTCGGAGTCCGTCACAGAGGGACATCCCGATAAAGTTTGCGATCAGGTTTCGGATGCGGTTCTTGACGCAATGCTTTCTGAGGATCCCCTTTCCCGTGTGGCGTGCGAGTGCGCCTGCACCACCGGCATGGTGCTGGTCATGGGGGAAGTTACCACCAACTGCTATGTGGATATCCCGGGACTCGTCCGCTCCGTCGTGCGGGAGATCGGGTATGACGACGCGGCCTACGGCTTTGACGCTTCCACCTGCGCCGTGCTTGTGGCGCTGGACGGGCAATCCCCGGATATCGCGCAGGGGGTGGACAAGTCTTTGGAAGCAAAGCGCGGGGAGTTTCAGGATGCCCTTGCAACGGGCGCGGGCGACCAGGGCATGATGTTCGGCTTCGCGTGCGACGAAACGCCGGAGCGTATGCCGCTGCCCATTTACCTGGCCCACGCGCTGACCCGCAGGCTTACAAAGGTCAGAAAGACCGGTCAGCTGCGGTTCTTAAGGCCGGACGGCAAATCCCAGGTGACGGTGGAGTATGAAAACGGCAAGCCCGCGCGGGTGGATACCATCGTGCTTTCCACTCAGCACGATCCGGACGTCACACAGGAAGAAATCGAAAAGAATATCATCGAGCATGTCATCCGTCCGGTGATCCCTGCGGAACTGTTGGACGATAGCACCCGCATACTTGTCAATCCCACCGGCCGGTTCGTCATCGGCGGCCCGCACGGGGACAGCGGCCTGACCGGGCGCAAGATCATTGTGGATACCTACGGCGGCTACGCACGTCACGGAGGCGGCGCGTTCTCGGGCAAGGATCCCACCAAGGTGGACCGTTCCGCGGCCTACGCCGCACGCTATGTCGCAAAGAATATCGTGGCGGCAGGGCTTGCCTCCCGCTGCGAAATCCAGCTTGCCTACGCCATCGGCGTTGCAAAGCCGGTATCGGTGCTTGTTGATACGCAGGGCACGGGCAAGGTGTCCGACGAAGCGCTTTCCGAGGCTGTGCAGAAGGTGTTTGACCTTAGGCCCGAGGCCATCATCCGCATGCTAGACCTGCGCAGGCCCATTTACCGCAGGACGGCGGCTTACGGCCACTTTGGCGATCCCGCCTTCCCGTGGGAACAGGAGGACAAGGTTGACGCTTTAAAAGCGGCGTTGGGAGTATGAGGTATTGGCGCCCGCGGCGCCGCGTCCTTCGCGGGTGGCGCTTCGGACACTAGGCCTGCGGGCCGTCGCGTAGATTATTTTATTTAATAGCGGGGGGCTTCGCCTTACGGCCCCACAGTTCGCAAAGGCCGTATACATCGCGGCAAGCCGCTCCCAATACTTCCTTGCTCACTGGTACTGCACTTCGCTTCTTCCGCCACAGGCGGCGCTCAGCTACGCCCCCCCGCGCCCCCTGGGTACGGACGTTCCTAAGGAAGGGGGTGGGGAAACGTAGTTTCCCCAAAGCAAAAAAACAATCGTCGGCGCTGAAGCGCCGATACCTTTTCTTCCGTGGAAAGAAAAGAACTTCATGCAGGGGCAGCGCCCTGCATTTATCAGAAAGGACGCATCTTGCGTCCTTTCTGTTTTCTTTTTCCCTGCATAAACTGTATACTGGTAGAAGAGTCCGGTCTTTGTTAGAAAAGGGAGGAAATCCATTATGCATACACCCGTTTCCGTCATTTTGCTTGCGGCGGGGGAAGGCAGGCGCATGTGCTCCGCCACGCCCAAGCCGCTGTTTCCGCTGTGCGGCATCCCGATGATGAGCCATGTATTAAAGGCGGCAAAGCCGCTTCAGACCGAAGGCGTTCCGCTTGCGGTGGTGGGGCTTGGCGCGGAGGAAATAAAAGCGCATTATGGCGAACGCCTTACTTACTGCGTGCAGGGGGAACAGAGGGGGTCGGGCGCCGCATTACTTTCGGCGTTGCCGTATATCCGGCAGCAGGGCGGGCGCATCCTGGTGCTCGCGTGTGACATCCCATTAGTACGGGAACAGACGCTTGCAACGCTTGCGCAGCTCAATTGCGACGCCGCGCTTTTGACGGCAAAGCTGGAGGATCCTTTCGGCTACGCGCGTGTTTCGCGCGATTGGGACGGCCACGTACTGGGCATTGTGGAGGAGGACGCGCTCACCGATGCGCAGAAGAGCGTGCGGGAAGCGCGGGTCAGCGCCTATTGCTTTTCCGCGGAACGGCTCGTTGAAATCCTGACCGCCCTGTCCGCATCCGGCGCTTCGGCGCTCTCCATGGCGGAACTCCTGACGGCATTTTTGAAGGCCGGATACATGGTGCAGACCATGCCCATCCAGCCGGAGGAGGCGCTTACCGTAAACGACAGGGTACAGCTGTCCGAGGCCACCGCCATTTTACGCCGCCGCATCAACCGCGCGCACATGCGCGCGGGCATCACGATGATCGACCCGGAGCACACGTATATTGACGCGGGCGTCAAGATCGGGCGGGATTGCACCATCTACCCCGGCGTGGTGCTCGAAGGCAATACGGTCATAGGCGAAGGCACCACGCTTTACCCGGCCTGCCGCATTGCGGACAGCCAGTTTGGAAAGTACTGCGCGGCGCAGGGCGTGGTAAGTAAGGACGCAATCGTAGGCGATCATGTCACACTCGGGCCGTATGTGAACTTGCGCCCCGGCACAAACCTGGGCAACAAGTGCAAGATCGGCAACTATATCGAGGTTAAAAATTCCAACGTAGGCGAAGGGAGCAAGCTGCCGCACCTTTCCTATATCGGGGACGGGGATGTGGGCAGGCATGTGAACCTTGGTTGCGGCACCGTGTTTGTCAATTACGATGGCTATAAAAAACACCGTACCGTGATTGGGGATAACGCGTTCATCGGTTGCCACACGAGCCTGGTCGCGCCCGTTACGGTAGGGGAAGGCGCGTTTACGGCGGCGGGTTCCGTCATTACGGAGGAAGTGCCCGCAGGCGCTCTGGCGGTGGCGCGTGCAAAGCAGGTCAATAAGCTTGGCTATGTCGCCAAGCTCAAGGTGAAGCGTGGGGAGATAAAAGAGTAAATCCTTTTAAATAGTTGTTCCGAGAATCTGTCTATTTATGGACGCATCTGTGGGTTCTAGGACCGTTCAGCCCTGGGCGGGGGTTGGGGCGGAGCCTCAACGTATTCTGATGGTTTGATCGGAGGGTATGATGTCCAACATTGCACTCGCTTGTTTCGCTGTCCTGACCGTCGTCCACCTGTACGCGTGCGCACGAAAAATACAAAAGCTCCGGCGGTACACAAAACCCTTTCTGATGCCGGTGCTGATGCTCTGGTATACGCTTGCGGCGCAAGCTCCCTCCGCGCTGATTGCGCTTGCGCTGCTGTTCGGCTGCGTGGGGGATTTCTTTTTGCTGCACGATGAGCGCAAAAAGAACCTGTATGCAGGGATCGGCTGTTTTGCGGCGGGGCATATCCTCTACCTCGCGTTTCTGATTCCGCGCATCAGCCTCCCCGCATGGTGGATCACGACTCTCATCGCGGTCTTTTATGGCGCAGGGGTCGCGTGGTCGTGCCTGCGCATAAAGCCGCATGCGCAAAAGGAGATGCTGCTTGGAAGCGGGTTGTATGCGCTGCTGCTGTGCGCCATGAGCGCATGCGCAGCGCTTTACGCGCTTTCCGGGCATACCGCACTTCCTTTGTTGGGCTCTCTGCTGTTCCTCGTTTCCGATTCCATACTTTCCAACGAAATTCTCGTAAAAGAGACCCGTTACGGCACGCTTGCGGTCATGTCGACCTATATCGCCGCCCAATTCCTGCTGACCGTGGGGTTTTCAACCGCCGCGTAGGGACACGTAAACATTGTATGAACACAAGTACGCCGCGCATTGCGTGCGCGGATGGAAGATGATACAATTTTTTTGTTCCTGTATGGTCTGCACAGGCGCGTGAAAATGACTGTCGCGCCCAAATTGTTAAGGCCAGCCGCGTTTTACGTGCCGCGGCATACAGGCGGGAGGAATAGTATGCATATGCGCAACAAATGGTTAACCGTACTCGTCGCTTTCGTACTGCTGCTTGCAGCGTGCCAGGCGCCCGTGGAAGCTCCCCCGGCAGAGCAAACGCCTTTGGAGACCGCAGCGCCGGAAATACCCGCTCCCACCCCGATCACAGGGGGAACGGAAGTGCCGGCGACGGTACTGACGGATATGATGGGCAGGCAGGTTACCGTGCGCGGCGTGCCGCAGCGCATCGCTTCGCTTTCGCCCGCCGCTACGGAAATTCTTTTCGCGCTTTCGGCCCAGGGCAATCTTGTTGCCGTGGATGAAGGCAGCGATTTCCCGGAAGAAGCCGCCTCAATCCAAAAAGTCAGCGAGAGCGACATCGCGGCCATACTCGCGCTCACGCCGGATATGGTGTTTATCGGCCGCGGGTTTGCGCAGGAAGCGGTGGAGGAACTCACTGCCAAGAACATTCCCGTGGTGTGCGTAGAAGCTGCAACCTATAGCGATATCTACGCGGGTATCGCGCTGACCGCGCAGATTTTGCGGGCCGACGCTTCCAAGCTGGTGGAAGGCATGCAGCAGACGGTGCAGGAGGTAAACGCCAGCGCCGCGGAACTGGATCGCCAGCCCACCGTGCTGTTTGCGCTTGGGTATGCGGATGGCAAGGCCACCGCAGCAGGGACAAACTCGCTTGCGTTCAGCCTCATTGAGCTTGCGGGCGGCATTCCCGTGACCAGTTCCGCGGAAACATTCCCGGTCTATTCCGCAGAGGACGTTAAGGCCCTTGCGCCGGACGTCGTGCTGGTTTCGTCCGATATCGATCTGGAAGCGCTGATGGATGCTCCCGGTTTTTCTGAGCTTCCCGCCGTACAGGAAGGCCGCATCTACTCCATCGATGCCACGCTTTCCGGCCGCCCCGGCCCGCGCATTGTGGAAGGCATGAAGGAAATATACGAGGCGTTGGAACTTTCCCTCATGAGCTAAATGCTCGTTTGACAGCTTGCGCCCTGCCGATTTAGGCGGGGCTTTTTCTAAGATTGAACGGGGAGGTGTACGCTTGAAGCAACGCATCGGGTATTGGGGGGGCGCGCTCGCGCTCGTTCTGCTGTTAATTGCGGCGCTTTCCGCCAATTTGCGGGGACTTCCCGCAATGCCGGCGTCGGCCATGCTTACGCCCGAACCTGAGCCTACGCCAATCGCGCCCACACCCACGCCCGTCTATGGCGCGGTGACCGTATATGTGGGCGGCGCGCCGCTTCTGACGCTTGCAAGCGAAGAGGAAGCACAGATGCTGCTTGACTGGCGGCTCCACGAGGGCAGCCGCGAGATCCCCAATGGAGAGCTGCTCTATACGGCTGAATTTTCCCCGGCGGTTGAGATTTTGGGCGCAAAAGGCGGCAGCGAGCCCATTCCGCTTGAGGAAGCAAAAGAAAAAATAAGCGCCGACCCTGCGCTTTTGCCGGTAAGGTGCATCACGCGCACGGCGTATCTTGAACGCGTTCCATACAAGACTGAGGAAAAAGAGGACAAGCGCCTGGCCATAGGATCGCGCATCGTGCTCCAAAAAGGACGCGAAGGCGAGCGCCTGACGATCAGCGAGGCGGTGTATGTCAACGGCAAGCCGGAATGCTGCCTGGCCGTGCAGGATGAGGTCGCGCTGCTTGAACCTGTGGCCGAGCAGGCGATCGTGGGAACCTATACCGTCAAGCACCCGGAAGAACCCGCGGGACGGGACGAAGGCCCGGAGGGCCCCAAAGCGCCCAAAGGCTTTGAACTGGCGTTGCCGGTGGATGGAGAGATCATCGCCAATTTCGGCGTCGGCGAACATGTGATGCGAAACGGGCTTGATATCTCTGCCAAGGCGGGGGATTCCGTGCATGTGCCCGCAGCCGGTATTGTGGCATATGCGGGTGAGTGGGGCAGCTACGGTTTTGTGCTTGAAATCGACCATGGGGAAGGCTTTGTGACCCGGATCGCTCCCATCGGCCAATGTGCCCTCAAAGCGGGGGACAAGGTAGCGCAGGGCGACGTCGCGGGGGTTGTCGCAAGCCCTCTTGACGAAGAGCAGGAACCCAAGGTCCGGCTGGAACTTTTAATAGGCGGTATTCCCTACAACCCCAGACAATACCTTGACTAGCGGCACCTTCCGCTCTTGCTTTTCCAGACTGTTATGGAGTATACTGTGAAAGCTGACATATGGCCTTTTGAGCAATGACGCTTGACGGCCATTGACATCTTCAAAGAGGGGGTGAATCCAAATGATTCAGATTTTTAAGACGCAGTCCGGCAAGCTAACGGAGCTTGAATGCTTTGAGGACGGCGCATGGCTGCATATGACGGACCCGGAGGATGCGGAGGTTGCTGCGGTCTCAAAAGAACTGGGTCTGGAGGAAGATTACCTCAGAGCCGCATTGGACGAAGAGGAAAGCCCCCGTGTGGAAAGCGACGACGGACAGACCCTTATCATTGTGGATATGCCCACCGTCCAGCCGGAAGGCCGTACGTTTGTGTACAATACCATACCGCTTGGCATCATCTATTTTGAGCGGGGCATTGTGACCGTATGCCTCAAGGAAAGCTCTATATTGGAAAATTTTATGGAAGGCCGCGTGCGCGGTTTTTCCACCGTCAAGAAGACGCGCTTTTTGCTGCAGCTTCTCTACCGCAACGCGTCGCGTTTTCTGCAGTACCTCAAGCAGATCGACAAAGCCTCCATGCTGGTGGAGAACGAATTGCACAAGTCCATGAAGAACCGGGAATTGATCCAGATGCTCAAGCTGGAAAAATCCCTGGTGTATTTCTCCACTTCCCTTACCAGCAACGAAGTGGTCATGGAAAAGCTGTTAAAGATTGAAGACGTCAAGAAATATCCGGAGGATACGGATCTTTTGGAGGACGTTATCATAGAAAACAAGCAGGCGATCGAAATGTGTAACATCTACCGGGACATTTTATCCGGCACGATGGACGCGTTCGCCTCTATTATCTCCAACAACCTGAATATCGTGATGAAGCTGCTGGCGTCCGTTACCATCGTGCTCTCCATTCCCACCATGGTTTCGAGCTTCTTTGGCATGAACACAGGCGTCCCCTGGGAAGGCTCCCCGTTCGGGTTCTGGATCGTGCTGGCCATTGCCTTCGGGCTTTCGGGCCTGGTCGCCATCCTGCTCTGGCGTAAGAAGATGTTTTAATCCGGCTGACGCCGCATTCAGAACATTACCATCTTCGGGGGCGTGGGGGATTCGCGGCTAGGTACTCAGGGTTCTAAAATCGATTCACAGGATCGATTTTTGGCTCCATGAGCCAACGAACCCGCTTTCCTACGGGAAGCCCCCCACATTCAATCCGATTTGGACGATTGGTTGTGCAGCGTTAAGCTGCACAACATTCCTTGCCGAATACCCGAATGTACCATTCGGGTGCATGTGCGTCAAATCGGTGGAAAAATGCCGTTATGAGCGGCATTTTAACCTACAGAGAACCCATCGACAAAGTCCGCAGGACTTTGTCGATGGGTAGCCGTATGGCAATTTCATTCCTTAAAGGAGAACGTTCCAACGAAATGAAGCAATGGTATACCATACGGGGAGGGAACGAGCTTGCGGGCACCGTTACCATCAGCGGCGCGAAAAATGCTGCCGTGGCCATCGTTCCCGCCGCAATCTTAGCGGGCGAGACCTGCGTGCTGGAGAATCTTCCCTTTATTGAGGATGTGAACATCCTCAAAGAGATTCTCATCAACATCGGCGCTGACGTCATGTTTACGCCCGGCGGCAGCATGCGCATCGATCCTTCCCACATCAACAGCCATTCCGTTACGTTCGATATGGTCAGCTCTTTACGCGCCTCCTACTATCTGTTGGGCGCGCTTTTGGGGCGTTACGGCTATGCGGAGCTTGCGCTCCCGGGCGGCTGCGTCATCGGCCCCCGCCCGATCGACCAGCATATCAAGGGTATGCGCGCGCTTGGCGCGGAGGTCGTGCTGGAAGATGGGCTTGTCAAAGCTAAGGCTTCTAAGCTCACGGGTGCGGAGATTTATTTTGACGTGGTCAGCGTAGGCGCCACCATCAACGTCATGCTGGCCGCCGTCATGGCGGAAGGGCAGACCGTGCTGGGAAACGCCGCTAAAGAGCCGCATGTGGTGGATGTTGCAAACTTCCTCAACATGATGGGCGCGCGTGTCAAGGGCGCGGGTACGGATGTCATCCGCATCACCGGCGTCAAGCAGATGCATGGCTGTAACTATGCCATCATACCCGACCAAATTGAGGCCGGCACGTTTATGATCGCCGCCGCGGCCTGCGGCGGGGACGTTATCATCAAAAACGTCATTCCCACGCATTTGGAAGCCATTTCCGCCAAGCTGATGGAAAGCGGCGCAGCGGTGACGGAAGGCGACGACGGGCGTGAATTTTTCATCCAGATAAAAGGAAACGGAAGGGCGCGCGCGGTCAATATTAAGACGCTGCCCTATCCCGGGTTCCCGACCGATCTTCAGCAGCCCATGATGGCCTACCTTGCGCGGGCGGAGGGCAACAGCTTTATTGTAGAGAACATATTTGAGGAACGCTTCAACCATGTGAGCGAACTGCTGCGGATGGGGGCGAACATCCATCTCAACGGACGCACCGCTATGGTAGAGGGCGTGGAACGCCTGACCGGCGCGCCGCTGTACGCTTCCGATCTTCGCGCGGGAGCCGCGCTCATTGTTGCGGCGCTTACGGCGAAAGGGATTTCCACCGTACACAACATTGAGTTTACGGACCGGGGCTACGAATATCTGGAGCAGAAATTCGCAAAGCTGGGCGCGGACATCAAACGCAGCTGCGGTGGCTGAAACGCCGGGCATCAATCATTGTAAAATACAGGGACGGTATGGATTTGCGGTATACAAATCCATACCGTTTGTGTCATAATAAGAATTGGTAAATGAGGAAAATTGGCATAGCAAGAGGGCGGCAAAGCGAATTGGTTTGCCGTTACCCCGCGGAGGAAAGGCCCCCAAGTTCAGCTTGAGGAAGCAGGAGGGAAACGATATGGCATTTTGTAAACAATGCGGAGCGGAGCTGATGGAAGGCGGCCGCTTCTGCACCACCTGCGGCGCGGAAGCGACGGCAGCCGCGGAACCTGTTATCAGCAGCGAGCAGGCACCCCGCATAGAGACGCCCTCATATCAGCCGCCGGCATACGCGCAGCCCAGTTACGTGAGCAGTGGCAGTGAGCGGCGGGAACCTGCCGCGCCGGCGCAGACTGCGTCAAACGCCGGAGGGTATCAATCCGCCTACCAGCAGTCGCCCAACGGGCAGTCCACTTACTCGCAGCAGGGCAACCGGCCCTCGTATACGCCGCCGGCTGCGCAGCAAAGCACGCCGATGAGCACCGGCCAGTTTTTAGGCACGCTGCTGCTGATGATGATCCCGATCGCGGGTTTCATCCTCATGCTGGTGTGGGCGTTTGGCGGAACGGATAATCTCAACCGCCGCAATTTGGCGCGCGCCAAGCTTATTCTCGTGGCCATCGGCCTGGTGCTTTGCATATTGTTCACCATATTGTTCAGCGCCCTTGCTTTTACGCTTGTTGACGAGTTGGACGGCATGCAATGGGAATTCGGGGACCGGTTCGATGGATTTTCCGATGATTTCCATAACGACTTCTCGGATGAATTTTCAGAGGATTTCTTCAACCAGAGCTTCCGTACCGGAAACGGCGCGTTCGCCCTGCGATAAGGCATATTGTAAGAACCGTGCCCTTTGGCATGATACGAATTAATATTTGAGGAGGGTATCAATATGGCATTTTGCGCGCAGTGTGGTGCGGAGAACAACGGTGATTCCCGTTTTTGCTACAATTGCGGCGCGCCTGTAGGCGCCGCTCCGGTTCCTCCTGTGCAGGAAAGCGCGGGAACGGGCCGGCAGCAGTCCTATCAGCAGCCCAATTACCAACAGTCCGCATACCAGCAGCAGGCGTATCAGCAGCCGGAACGCACTTATGTTCCCGATGGCGATGCGCGTTCATTGGGAGTGGGCGCGGTGAGCGTGCTGGCTTATTGGAGCATCCTGTTCTTTGTTCCGCTGGTTGCGTATAAGGATTCCAAGTTTGCGCGTTTCCACGCCGGACAGGGACTGAATGTGCTGCTCTTTTCCGTCGCATATTCGATTGTGACGGGCATACTCACAGGAATTTTTACTGCAATCAGCTTTGGGCTGGGTGCGGCGATTGGCGGGTTATTGTCTATCGGAGGCATTTTCTTTATTGTGCTGATGATCATGGGCATCGTCAACGTGTGCAAGGGCCAGATGAAGCCACTGCCCGTCATCGGCAATATCAATATCATCAAGCTGTAATAAGACCGATATGATCGGGCGCAAGGCTATGCCTTGCGCCTGTTTTTGGATGAAAGGAGATTGAATGGAACTTTACCTCATCCGGCACGGAGAGTGCCATAAGGCCCAAATGGAATACTTTGACGCCGAGAAAAACTATATGGACCAGCCGCTGACCGCAAAAGGGCTGCTTCAGGCGGAGCGCCTGGCCGAACGGCTTCGCGATGTTCCTTTCGATGCGGTTTATGTAAGCGACCTGACGCGGGCGCAGGAGACGGCGGAGAAACTTATCGCTGCCCTTGTCCACAAACCGCAGGCGTATGTTGTGGATAAACGATTTCGGGAAATCGATATGGGGGACGTGCTGAAAACCTCCTGGGACGGCTTTCCGGAGCATTACGAGAAGTGGAGGCTTCATGAAGAGGACCTGCCCTATCCCAACGGCGAAAGTGGGACGGATGTCTGGAACCGGTGCGGGGCGCTTGCGGAGGAACTGCTCCAAAAGCCCGGTGCGCGCGTTGCCGTTGTTTGCCACGGCGGCGTGATCCGCACGCTGCTGTGCGGCCTGTTCCAAATTCCGCAGGGGAGGAGATTCCTTTTTGGCATGCCGCTCGAAAACTGTTCCATCACCATCGTAAAACAGGAAGAAGGGCAGCGGTATTTACATACGTTCAACGATACTTCGCATTTGATCGGACGATAGCAGGAACAATCCGAATACGAAAAGCGGTCGGAATTTCCGGCCGCTTTCGTATTTTGTGATTACGATACCGCTTGATCCAGAAGCATGGACCGAAGGCGCATCAGGCGCGGACGGTTATAGCGCTGGATGATCACAAACAGAAGCTGTATCAGCAGATTTAGCGTAGCAAACCCGACAAACAGCGGAATGTATGGATGAAGATCGGGGAGAAGCCACGCAAATCCAACAGAACAATACCCCAAAACGCCAATGGCCAAATGCCCTACTTCCGCAATGCAGGTTTCCGTCAGAAACTTTTCCACATACGGCAGGGTAAGCTCGCCTGCAAGGCGGCGTTTGGGAAAGCCCGCAAGCCCGCCCGCTTCGGGCAGGTGGTCCTTCCACCTGTTGACCCGGAGTATGCGGTACAGGCGTTTCTCGAAACGGAATTCCCGGTAAAGCGCCCGGGTATAGGAGAACAGACGCATTGGAAGGCAACGTACAAGAAACGCCAGCCCAAAGTTGAATATCGTCCAAAACACGATATTCAGCGCGGTCATACTAAGCGTAATTGCAAGCGAACTCAAAATCTACCCCCAGAACACAGCTTATTCCGCCGCAAGCGCGAGTATGGCGTCCGCTATCATCAGCGTGTTGCGCCGGAGATCGTCTATGGAAATATACTCATCCGGCATATGCGCCACCATGGGGTCCCCCGGCCACTCGCAGCCAAAGGCGACGGCGTTATTCATCGCCCGCGCATAGGTCCCACCGCCAATGGCAAGTGGTTCGCGCATGGTGTCCCCGGTCTGCGCGCGGTACACGCCCATCAGCTTTTGTACAAGCGCGCTTTCTCTGGGTACAAGCAAGCCCTCCTGAATTCTTGTAAAGGTCACTTCAAACCCGCTGGGAGCAAGGGTTGCTTTGAGGCGGTCGAGCACCCCCCCGGTCGGCAGGCAATGCGGGCAGCGCGCGTCAAAAGTAATGGAGACTTCCTGCTCCCCCCAATTGAGCGCGCCCACATTGAGCGTCAGTCTCCCGCTGTCATCCTCCGTGTCCAAACCCAGTGTCTCGCCGTGTAGATCCATGCGGAAGTTGTCCGCAAACAGACGCACAAGCGCCGCGTCCTCCTGGGGAAGGTCCAGCGCATGCAGCAGCTTTACGAGGTACAAAAGCGCGTTACGGCCGCTTTCCGGGGTGGAGGCGTGCGCGCCAAGGCCGGTTACAATAAGCTTGGTTCCATCCTCTGCGGCGGTTGCGGTCAGGGAGAAACCGTCGTCCGTTGTTACGCCCGGTATCCCGCAGGAGGCGGGGATGGCTGCTTCCGCAAGCCCGGGCACCACGTTGGGGCGCTCACCCGCCGATATACGCAGTGCGGTTTTGTGCGTCAGTTTCTTTGTAAACGTCGCCTGCATGATGGCCTTTTCCGAATAAACAAGAGGATATTCGCCGTCCGGAGAAAACGCGATGACAGGCAGTTCTTCCACCTTTTTATAATGATCCATGCAGGCCCAGCCGCTTTCCTCGTCGCATCCCAATATCACGCGTACCCGTCTTTTGAGCGGGATCTCCATCGCCTGTATGGCGGCAAGCGCGTACAGCGCGCTGACGGTGGGGCCTTTGTCGTCGATGGAGCCTCGCCCGTAGACGCGCCCATCCCGAATTTCGCCGCCAAAAGGGGCGGTGGACCATCCGTCGCCCGCGGGGACGACGTCAAGATGCGTTAAGATTCCCAGCATCTCGTCCCCTGCGCCGGTTTCTATGAAGCCTGCGTAACCGTCAAGATTTTTCCCGCCGGGGAAGCCTAAGCGGTCGGCAAGCTTAAATGTAAAGTCAAGCGCCTGCTGGATGGGTGCGCCAAAAGGAAATTTGCCCTCCGGCGCTGCCTTGACGCTGGGAATGTGAATGAGCGCCTGAAGGTCGTCTACCTGCTTATCCAGTGTGGCGTCAATAAAAGAAACGAGCTGCTCCTGCTGCTCCGGACTGATGGAAGAGAAAAATGCCATATCCGCTCTCCTTACGCGTGTTCTTTCCACTATTGTACCATTTTACGGGGTAAAATACAGGTAGATCCGGAGTTTTACAAAAAGCAGCAAAGGAAGACGACGCTGTGCATTCACAAAGAATTTGCTTTACATTTTGTAGGCTTATGGATATAATTCTCATCGTCTATTCAAACAACGGCGTTTGGATAACGGGCGATGTCCGTACCCAAAACGCCTGAAAAAAGAGGATATTGGGTATGGAAAACTTTTTGAATGCGCTTACCGCATTCTCCCACACGCAGAGCGTCTGGGTATATGTGTTTATATTTTTCGGCAAGATGCTGGAGGTGACCACCTCCACGCTGCGCATCGTGCTCATCAACCGCGGCATCCGTTCCTTGGGGAGCCTTCTTGCGGTGATTGAAATCACCATGTGGCTCATTATCACCAGCACCGTGCTTACGGGGTTTCAGTCCGATCCGCTCAAGATTGCGGTGTACGCCGTTGCGTTCGGCCTGGGCAATTTCTTAGGCTCCTGGCTGGATGAAAAGCTGGCGTTCGGCCTTTCCTCCATTCAGATCGTCGTGCCCGATCTTGCGTCGGCTCATAGCCTGAGCACTACGCTGCGCGAAAAGGGCTTTGGCATTACCACCATGGATGTACACGGCATCGAAAATGAATCCCGCTACATGCTGCTGATGATGATCCAGCGCAAACGCCTGCATGAGGCGCTGGATCTCATTACAAACTCCTGCGAAAAGTCGGTCGTCACCGTAACGGACGTCAAGGTCCAGAAGGGCGGGTATTTGCGGGGGTCTTCCGCGCGGCATATCAGCTTTCCGTTCAAGAGAGCAAAATAAAAAAACAAGGCCGCATTCCGAAACCGGGATGCGGCCTTTCATTTCTTATGTTGGGTTCTTGAGCCGGCGACCCGCCATACTCAATCAAACGTCTTATAAAATGTATTCCCGCCGATGAATTCCCGCAGTATCGAGGTGGGCGGCACTTCATCCTCAATTTCCGCGTCCGCGAAATAGTTGAGGAATTTTACAAGGTCGCGCGCCATGTAAAAATAGGGGCTTTCCTCCGGCACGGCCTTGAGCAGCGGGAAAATGTGCTTTTTGAGCACTGCTGGCTCATAGACAAGCGCGGTATTGAAAAACGCGTCCGCCTGTTCCTGGTAGGGGAATATCCATTTGTCCTCTCCGCGCCGTACGCTCGGCCACATGGAGAGCGTCTTCTCCACGCTTGCGCCGCGCGTTTCATAATCCCGCACCATGCGCCTTAGCAGCCGCATATCGGTGGTGCGGATACGGTTGTGGTCGTCCAGGTTCAATGTGGTGAGCGCGCTCACATACACGCGGAATATGCTGTCCATCGGGATGGAAGCGGATAAAAGCTGCGGGTTTAGTCCGTGGATGCCCTCGATGATGAGCGGCTCATCCGGGCCTATCTGCAGCAGGTGTCCCTTGGGCGCGCGTTTGCCCTGCTTGAAATTGAACCTTGGAATCTCCACCTGCTCGCCTGCGAGCAGCAGTTCCAAATCCTTGCGGAACTGCGCGGTGTCGATGGTATTGATGTGCTCCAGGTCGATCTCGCCGTTTTCGTCGCGCGGGATGAGCTGGCGGTCGATATAATAATCGTCCAGTGATAATAAGATCGGGCTTTTTCCCAGCACCCGCAGCTGCGTGTACAGCCGGTTGGCGCTGGTTGTCTTGCCGGAAGAGGATGGACCGGAAAGAAGAACGGCGCGCGCCCCACGCTCCACAATGCGGTCGGCCAGCATGGCGTAGCTCTTTTCGTGCAGCGCCTCACTCACGCGCACCAGTTCCCGGATACGGTGGTTTGCTACCATGTCGTTCAAATCGGCCACGTTGCCGCAGTGCAGCAGACGCTCCCAGTCGTCGCTCTGCGCAAATACGGCAAACAGCTTGGGGCTGTGCTGGTATTGGGCGGGCGCGTCCGGGTTTTCATGATCGGGCAGCAGCAGCACAAGCCCGGGGTGCAAAAAGGCGAGGTCGAATACCTTTACATAAGCGGTGGAAGGCGCCATCTCGCCATAAAAATAATCCATATATCCGCCTTGGCGGTATACGTCAAAGTAACTGAACTTGCGCCACTGCAGCAGGCGTACTTTATCGATCTGCCCGTCGTCGCTGAAAAATGTGATCGCTTCCTGGATATCCAGCCGCTCGCGCTCCAGCGGGAGGTCCGCCTCGATAATGCGCAGGCATTCTTCCTTTAATAATTGCGTTTCGTATTCGGTCAGCGCGGGGCTTTTATCCAGCTGCACATACAGCCCCTGGCCGAGTGCGTACTGCACCAGTACCCGCGCGCCGGGGAATTTTTTGCGCACCGCAAGTATGAATACGAACAGCAGCGTCCGTTCGTATGCGCGCCTTCCCATCGCGTCGCCATAGCGCAGCAGCTTGATGGTCCCGCCCGCGTTCAGGACTGCGGAACGCGGCGTTTCCACACCGTCCTTCAGCCGTACCGGCACATAGTTCAAATGGAACACTTCACCGCCGATCTGCGCGGCCAGCGGCTTGTTGGCCATGCTTTCATCGTTTAATCCGGCGCGCGCAATCAGGGAGAGTAGCGTCTCTCCGGTTTGTGCTTCTGTTTTTTTCTCTTCGATTGTTAATAACATAGTATCCCTCCGTTTTCCCGCGGTATGATGGGCGCAACGTACTTATAATAATAGCATGCCCTGTTTGCAATGCATATGCGCGCAATAAAAGTCCTGTGAAAAAACGTCGAATATTCGCGAAACAAGGATTTGCATACAGGGATAACCATTTGACAGGCCGCTAAAGCCTAGAGTACAATGCAAACGTATATCATTGCAAACCTATATGATCGAAAACGCATATCATGTCCCGCGAAGAGCAAAAGGAGGAAAACGGATGTATCAGATCGTACGCAAGCGGCCTTTGCACGAGACGGTCACCTTATTGGAGGTGCTTGCTCCCAAAGTCGCAAAGAAAGCGTTGCCCGGCCAGTTCATTATACTGCGTGTGGATGAAAACGGCGAGCGCATTCCGCTGACCATAGCGGGATATGACCGCGAAAAAGGAACCGTGACCATCATATTCCAGAAAGTGGGCGCGACCACGAAAAAGCTTGATACCCTCAACGAGGGGGAATATATACTGGATTTTGTCGGCCCCTTGGGTAAGCCCAGCGAGGTTGAGGGGATGGAAGGCAAGAAGGTTGCCGTCATCGGCGGCGGATTGGGTATTGCCATCGCCTACCCGCAGGCAAAAGCGCTGCATGAGGTCGGCGCGGATGTGGATATCATCGTCGGCTTCCGCAATACCAGCTTGTTTATTTTGGTGGACGAACTGCAGAACGCATGTACCAACCTGTACATCATGACGGACGACGGAAGTAACGGCCACAAAGGCTTTACGACCACGGCGCTTGAGGAGCAGATCAAAGCGGGCGTGCAGTACGACCTTGTCATCGCCATCGGCCCCTTGCCTATGATGCGCGCGGTGAGCAACATCACCAAGCAGTACGGCATTAAGACCATTGTTTCCATGAACCCGGTCATGGTGGACGGCACCGGCATGTGCGGCGGCTGCCGCGTCACTGTAGGCGGCCAGACCAAGTTCGCTTGCGTGGACGGACCGGATTTCGATGCGCACCAGGTGGATTTTGACGAGGCCATCCAGAGAAGCCGCATGTACAAGCCCCACGAGACCGAAAGCATGGAGCGGCATGTCTGCCGTCTGACAGGGGAGGTAAAATAAATGCCCAACATGAACCCCAAGAAGCTGCCCGCGCGCGAACAGGCGCCGGACGTACGCAATAAGAACTTTGAAGAGGTTTCCCAAGGATATGACGCCGCCATGGCGCAGGAGGAAGCTAACCGTTGCCTACAGTGCAAGCACAAGCCCTGCGTGGCGGGCTGCCCCGTCAACGTACGCATCCCCGAGTTTATCAAGGCCATTTCAGAAGCGGATTTTGACCTTGCCTATCAGATATTGAAGAGCACCAACAACCTTCCCGCCATCTGCGGACGCGTCTGCCCGCAGGAAACGCAGTGTGAGATGCGCTGTGTGCGCGCCATCAAAGGCGAACCCGTGGGCATTGGACGCCTGGAACGGTTTGCGGCGGATTATGCCATGCAAAAGGCGAGAGAAGAAGGCATAAAAGCGGAACCGCTTCCCCCGAAAAATGGGAAACACATCGCCGTCGTGGGCTCCGGCCCCGCCGGGCTGACCTGTGCGGCGGATTTAGCGAAGCTTGGCTATGACGTGACGATATTTGAAGCCCTGCATACCCCGGGCGGCGTGCTGGTTTACGGCATTCCGGAATTCCGTCTTCCTAAAGTGCTGGTGCGCGAGGAAATCGCAACAGTGGAAAAACTGGGCGTCAAGATCGAAACCAATACCGTTGTGGGCCGCTCCGTCAGCTTGGACGAGCTTTTAGAAGAAGAAGGGTTTGACGCGGTGTTTGTGGGAAGCGGCGCGGGTCTCCCGAATTTCCAGAAGATTCCCGGCGAAAACCTCAACGGCGTCTACTCCGCCAACGAATTTCTGACCCGCATCAATCTGATGAAGGCCTATACCTTCCCCGTTACGGATACCCCCGTTCGCATTGGCAAGCACGTCGCCGTTATCGGAGGCGGCAACGTGGCCATGGATGCCGCTCGCTGCGCCAAGCGCCTGGGTGCGGAGACGGTGTATATCGTCTACCGCCGCAGCGAAAAGGAGATGCCCGCGCGTCTGGAGGAAGTCCACCACGCAAAGGAAGAGGATATCGTATTCAAGATGCTCACAAATCCCACCCGCATCAATGGGGATGAAAACGGCAATGTCGTCTCCATGGAATGCGTGGAAATGGTATTGGGGGAACCGGACGCTTCCGGCCGCAGGCGGCCCGTTGCAAAGGAAGGCAGCGAGTTTACCTTGGAAGTGGATACTGTGGTCGTCGCCATCGGAAACTCCCCCAACCCGCTTATCAAGGATACCACGCCCGGCCTTGCAACAGAGAAGTGGGGCGGCATCATTGCGGAGGAAGAGACCGGCGCCACCAGCAAGCCGCGCGTCTATGCGGGCGGCGACGCCGTAACGGGGGCCGCCACCGTCATCCTCGCCATGGGCGCGGGCAAAAAAGCAGCAGCGGCTATTCACGAGATGCTGCAGAAACAGTAACATATAGACATTTAAAAAGCAGGGCCGCTCCTTTGAGCGGCCCTGCAGAGCCAATAAAGTCTTTTTTTGCAGGGGCTTTGCCCCTGCGCCCCCACCAAAGGGACAACGTCCCTCTGGAATCCCTAACGTCAAGCCCCCCTATTTTAGCGCGTCCTCATGGATGTTTCTTAAAGCCGCTCTGTTGGGCGGTCCTGTTAGTTGATAAACTGCCTGAGGCTTCCAAGATTAATATATCATATCGGCGCTTTAGTGCCCGCGCTTAGGGGGCGAGGGGGGCGGAGCCCTCCCGCTATTAAATAAAACAAGCTATCGTCGCCGCCGCAGGTGGCGATACCTTACCTTAATGGCGGGACAGAAATGCCTCAATCGTGCTCTTTACTGCAACGGTGGTTTCCAGCGGCAGTTGTTTAGCGACAGCTTCTACTATGACCGCTCTGGTATCCTCGTCTATCAATTCCTCCAATGAATGGATGGCGGCGCACCGCATACGGTAGTCCCTGCGTTTTAGAAAAGACAGGATCGGTTCGAGCATGGTTTTATCGCCAAACCGATACAATCCGCAATAACAATGTAGGCGGCAGAACGCAGAGCGCTGCTCCCTTTTGCTGTGTGCTTCCAAAAAGAAAACATCCTCTTTTGAAACATTGGACAGCGCAACCTTGACGTCAGTCCAGGAAAGGATTGCGTAGCTGCGCGCCATGGCAGACGTCTCTTTTTCAATCGCGGTTTTAAGAAACTGCGCCACATCATCAGCGGCAAAAATACATAACGAATCATACGCTTCGGTACGTACCAGGAAGTTCTTATCCTGCGTAAGTTTGATGAGGATACGCTTGGAGGTCTCGGTTTCAAAGCCGACCAGCAATTTTGCAACCCAACCTTTTACAAACCTGCTCCGATCGGACGCGAGGCTTTGCAACACAAGGAAATGCTCGTTTGTGAGCGGGATATCCTCATAGCCATACAGCAAAGCTAATTTTTCATCAGTGGTCATGCTGTCTTCCAACTTTCAATGGATATCATCGGGGCCGCTCTATTGAGCGGCCCCGCTTTTCAGGTTGTTATTTCTTGCCGGAGACAATGGCCGAATAGGAGCTGTAGATTTTGTCTTTGCCGGAAAGCGTGTAGGCGCGTACCTTATAATAGTACGTCCTGCCCGCGCTCAATCCGGTGCTCAACGTCTGGGACTCGGCGGTGGTCGCAATCTTGGTGTAACTGCCGCTTTTGCTGGTGGCCCGGTACACTTCATACATCGTAACGCCGCGTACGCCGTCCCAATCGAGCGCGACGCCGCCCTGCGCGGAGGATGCGGTCAATCCCACGGGGGCTGCGGGAACAGGCTTTGCGTATTTGTAGGAGGAGTATCCACCGTAGACACGGTTGCCATCCGCTTCGTCAAACGCGCGGACCTTGTAATAGTAGGTCTTACCGGTGGATAACCCTTCGTCCGTCAGGGAGGAGGCGGTTGCGGTTGCAACAAGCCGGTATGTGCCGCGGGAGGAATCCGCGCGGTATACTTCATAGCCCGCGGCGCCCGCCACGGTGTTCCAGCTTAGCTTCACGCTGTCAAACCCGCCGGAAGCTGCCTGCAGCGTCAGGGAAGGCCAGGCAGGAGCAGCGTACTTGTAGGAGGATACCGGCCCGTACACCCTGGGGTCCACGCTCCCGTCATACGGACGCACCTTGTAGTAATAGGTCTTGCCGGTAACAAGCGCCGTATCGGTAAAGCTGGTTTCGGTAACGCCTTCGGCAATCACCGTGTAAACGCCCTTGGAGGAGGTGCTGCGCTGTACCTCGTACGCTGTCGCACCCGCCACGGCGTTCCATGTGACAAGTACGCTGTTGTAGGTGCCGGATACGACCTTGATGGAAACTTGCGGCCATGCCGCGGTGACGGCCTGGTAAGCGGACACCGGCCCGTACAGCGTGGGTTCGCCGGAGGCGTCGAGCGGGCGGACTTTGTAGTAATAGGTCTTGCCGGTTACAACGTCCGTGTCGGTAAAGGATGCTTCGTCTACGTTCGCTATTACCGCATACGTACCCTTGGAGGACGTGCTGCGCTGTACCTCGTAGCCGGTAGCGCCTGCAACGGTGTTCCACTTGAGGCCGATGCTTTGATACGTGGGGGTGGCCGTACCGAATCTCGCGGTACCCCATACCGGCGTTGCGGACTGGTAAGCAGATTCTGTGCCGTACAGCGTGGTTTCCCCCGAAGCATCCAGCGGACGCACCTTATAGTAATAGGTCTTGCCTGCGGCGACGCCGGTATCGGTGAACGTTGTTTCCGTCACGTTCGCTGCGATGCTCGCATACGCGCCCTTGGAGGAGGTGCTGCGGAGCACCTCATAGCCCGTCGCGCCCGCAACCGCGTTCCAGCGCAGGGTCACGGTCTTGTGCGTGACGGATGCGGAGGAAGTGAACTTAATGCTCGGCCAAACGGGCGTTGCGGATTGATAAGCGGATTCCGCGCCGTACAGCGTCGTTTCACCGGAAACGTCCAGTGGACGGACCTTATAGTAATAGGTCTTGCCAGAAATGACGCCGGTATCGGTGAACGTTGTTTCCGTCACGTTCGCTGTGATGCTCGCATACGCGCCCTTGGAGGACGTGCTGCGGAGCACCTCGTAGCCTGTCGCGCCCGCAACCGCGTTCCAGCGCAGGGTCACGGTCTTGTGCGTAACGGAGGCGGAGGAAGTGAACTTGATGCTCGGCCATACGGGGGTGGCGGATTGATAGGCGGACGCTGTCCCATAGAGCGTCGTTTCGCCGGAAGCGTCCAGCGGACGGACCTTATAGTAATAGGTCTTGCCCGAAACGACGCCGGTATCGGTGAACGTTGTTTCCGTCACGTTCGTGGCGATGTTCACATATGCGCCCTTGGAGGACGTGCTGCGGAGCACCTCATAGCCTGTCGCGCCCGCAACCGCGTTCCAGCGCAGGGTCACGGTCTTGTGCGTAACGGAGGCGGAGGAAGTGAACTTGATGCTCGGCCATACGGGGGTGGCAGACTGGTAGGCGGATTCCGTACCGTAGAGCGTCGCTTCGCCGGAAGCGTCCAGCGGACGGACCTTATAGTAATAAGTCTTGCCCGAAACGACGCCGGTATCGGTGAACGCTGTTTCCGTTACGTTCGCTGCGATGCTCACATACGCGCCCTTGGAGGACGTGCTGCGGAGCACCTCATAGCCTGTCGCGCCCGCAACCGCGTTCCAGCGCAGGGTCACGGTCTTGTGCGTAACGGAGGCGGAGGAACTGAACTTGATGCTCGGCCATACGGGGGTGGCGGATTGATAGGCGGACGCTGTCCCATAGAGCACCGTTTCACCGGAGGCATCGAGCGGACGAACCTTGTAATAATAGGTCTTGCCTGCCGTAACGCCAGTGTCGGTATAGGTGGGTTCCGTCACGTTGGCGGCGATACTTACGTAAGTACCCGTAGACGATGTACTACGAAGCACTTCATAGCCAGTTGCCCCGGCAACCGCATTCCAGCGCAAGGTCACGGTTTTATGGGTAACGGAAGGCGAACTGAACTTGACGCTGGCCCAGACAGGCGCGGCAGTCAGGACAGCCGATTCCGGGCCATACTTTGTGGATGCTCCGGAAGCGTCCAACGGACGGACCTTATAATAATAGGTCTTGCCCGCGGTAACGTCTTTATCCGTATAGGAAAGTTCAGTCACATTGGCGATGCTGACAAACGTGCCCTTGGAAGAGGTGCCGCGAAGCACTTCATACCCCGTGGCGTCTGCAACCGCGTTCCACTGCAGGCTGACCGTCTTATGGGTGACGGAGGCCGTGGGCTTGACGGTACCCCAGGAGGGCGTAGCGTATTTGTAGGAAGAGAAGCTGCCGTAAATTTTGCCGTTGTACGACAAGGAGTAGGCGCGCACCTTGTAGTAGTAGCGCTGGCCGGATTTGAGACCCGTATCGGTATAGTCCAGGCTGCCGTCCACTGTAGCGATTTTTGTATAGGTGCCGCTGCTGGAAGTGGAACGGTATACCTCATACCCTTTAGCGCCGGATATCGCGTTCCAGGAAATCCTGACGGAATCATACTTCTGCGCCGTAACCGTCAGCGTCGGTGTGCCGAGCTTGACGGATGGAGCAGCGTAGCGGACGGTGTAGGTCTTTTTGGATGTTCCGTCGCTTGCGGTGATTTCTATTTTTGCGGTGGTTGAAAGGCCGTCCGCGGTACCAACTGCCCAGTAGTACCAGTCGTTGTCCCACGGCGGCGCTTCCATCCCATCAACCTTAACGGTACCGTAGGCGTCCATCGGGCGAATCCAGAAAAACACATAAGGATACTCCCCGGTGGGGATTGCGTCATATGTGATGATATCCGGATCAAATTCCGGATCAAACCTGCCTGTATCAGGATCTGTTTCAAGGACAAAGAGATCGGCGTTGTTGCTGGTACGGGATATAGAGAAGGTATAGATGTTTTTTGTCACACCGTCCGCGGCGGTGATTTCCACCGCAGCATCTTTGATGCCGTTGGAAAAACTCAGGGTGACATCATTTCTCTTCTCGCCGTTCACCCGGATAACGGCCGAGGGGTCTTCCGCCTCAAAGACCAGATAAACGCTCGTATTGCCGGGGTATGGCTGTACGGTATAATGGAAAACGGTTCGGTCCAGATATGGGGTAAGCAGATCAAAATCGCCGTCGATGCCCCAAAGATATGCGTTATTGGAACGGGCCGCAAGCGCTTCTTCGAAAGGGGAAACGGGCTTAGCGCCTGAAGGATCAACGGGCTCCGAAGGGCCAACAGGCTCTCCGTTGGAAGGATCAACGGGCTCTGTGATGGCAGGCGCAACAAGCTCCACGGTATAGATGGCGCCGTGTTCCCCGTCCGCTGCCGTCACGTGGATGGAAGCCGTATTCGTACCCTCTAAGGTCAGAGAGCTTTGGGTGGCTACGTCGCCATTGATGGTGACGGTCGCGTCCGGATCTTCCGGGATGGCGGTGATTTTTGCGGAGGAAGAGCCTTCGTCTGCTATTATGGTATAAGAATAAGCGTCTTGGTCAAAGCCTTCGGTAAGCGAACCGCCGCTCACGCGCAGTTCGGAAAGATACGGGCTGCTTTCATACGCATATACATGCGGTACGGCGGCAACGACAAACAGAAGCGTCATAAATATGGAAACCAATCTGCGCCACTCGGATCTGTGCATGGAATTGTCCCCCCATCGTCTTAAAATTGGCAAAGCTTTGCACACCTGGCGCTCCACGGAGGCAGGGTCTCATTTGGGATGCGGTTGTTGATTTTTCCTTGCGCGCGGAGGTTTCAACGATGTTATCGATGAGAGTCTAGCATACTCCGCTTTATTTATGTACAAGCAATAGTTGGCAACTTTTCCGAATTACCGGTGGATTTTCTAGATTTGAAGGAGATATATTCAATTCCTGCATTTTCCGTTTCTGTCATAGGATTTGCGGATTTTTCAAAAAAGAAGCGAAATACGGCGGGTTATTTATGGTTTGTTCATTGGAGTTTTGTATGGAATCATGTTACGATACAAAAAACGAAGAAGGAAGGATAGTAAAATGAAGCGTTTCCTGCAAGTTGCGGCCCTCAGCCTCGTGCTTGCCCTGTCCATGGCGTTTGCCATGCCGGCGCTGGCGGCAGAACAAAGCGGAGCGAGAGCATATGAAACCAAGACTGTCGAGGTGCTCGCCGCCTCTTATGTAGAAGCTACGGCCAATGTCAATGTCAGAACCGGCCCCGGTACCGGCTACACAAAGCTCGGCACACTTGCAAAGGGCACCAAGGTGGAAAAACTCGGCACAAGCGGCAGCTGGACCATCATCAACTATAACGGCAAACAGGCCTATGTCAGTTCGGAATATCTCAAAGCGGCAAGCTCTTCTTCCGGAAGCTCCGGCGGAAGCACGCAGACCGGGTATGTAACGGCCACCGCCAACGTCAATGTCAGAACCGGCCCCGGTACCGGCTATACAAAGCTCGGGACACTCGCAAAGGGCACCACGGTCGCCAAGCTCGGTGCATCGGGTTCCTGGACTATCATTAACTACAACGGCAAGCAAGCCTATGTTAGTTCCGATTATCTCAAAGCCGCAAGCACTCCTTCGGGCGGCAGCTCCGGCGGAAGTTCCGGCGGCACGACAGAAACCGGCTATATGGCGGCAACTACCAACGTTAACGTCAGAAGCGGGCCGGGTACCAGCTATAGCGTCATCGGCTCCCTGTATAAGGGTACCATCGTTCCCAAGCTCGGCACGAGCGGAAGCTGGACCAAAATCAGCTACAACGGCGGCACGGGTTATGTCAGCAGCCAATACCTGACCCCCAGCAGCTATTCGGGTGGCAGCGGCTCCGGCAGCTCCGGCTCCAGCCAGAGCGGGTATGATGATGCGGGAGCGGCGCAGCTCGTCAGCATCATCAACAATTACCGCGCGCAGTCCGGCATCGCCAAACTGACCACGACGGATGCGCTCAACAAGGCCGCGAAAATCCGCGTGCAGGAGATCGTACAGAAGTTCAGCCACGAGCGTCCGGACGGCACCATGGTATTTACAGTCGATCCCGAGCATGTCAACGGCGAAAACATCGCCAAGGGCTCCGGGCTTCCCACCGCGCAGAGCGCCGCGGACGGATTTATGAATTCCCAGGGCCACCGGGAGAACGCCATGCGCACGAGCTTTACGAAGACCGGCGCCGCGTGCCTGCGCGTCAACGGCGTCACCTACTGGGTACACCTGTTCGGTTATTAATCCAAATAAGAAGCACATCGAAGAACCTGCCGTCTTGGCGGGTTCTTTTTTGCAGGAAAAATTGCAAATTTACATTGGATACATCTCAAACCAAAATCCGGATATGATGGAAGTATGCATTCTGAAAATTATAAAAACCGCCTAAAATAAGCGATATATTAATATTTTGTTCACTGGAAGCCATGCATAAGCCGTGTTATTATACATACATCAAGCAAAAGGAGATGCACAACAATGAAGAGAATCTTGCAAATTGCAGCAACGTCCATTGCCCTTTTACTGGTACTTGCTGTAGCCATTCCCGCGCTTGCCGCCTCGACCGGCCCGACGGCGAACGTCTCTCCCATCAACGACTGCCTGGCGAAATACAAGCTTACCGCAAGCGATATCAGCAACATTCAGGAAAAGCTCAGCCAATGCGGACTGACCGAAGAAGTATTGCGCTATGGCCCCGTCTGTGAAGCGGGCGAATGCACCACCCCCGACTGCACTAAGGCAGACTGCGACGGTACAGCGTGCGTCACCACGGATTGCGCCGGGGCCGTTTGTGGAAACACAGGCTCCACGTCCGAAGAACAGTTGAATTCCTGCACCGAAGCGGATTGCGCAAATAACGGCTGCGACGCGGCGGATTGCTTAACCGCAGGCTGCAAGGACAATTGCGCCGAGACAAAATGCATTCCCGCAGTGGAAGAAGAACCGGCCGAAGAAGCCGACAATACCGCGACCGAAGCCGTTGCTCCCACCGAAACCCAGAATGACTCGGAAGTAGAAGCTGTCGCAGCCGATACGCAGGATGAAACGGGCAATGTCGCGATCGACGAAGCGATTGCAGAGGTCAAGGAAGCGGTTAAAAGCTACACGTCTTCCTCCAACTGCACCAAGACCGATGGCTCCAGCCAGGTGGCGGGCGTTGTGATTGCTCCGCAGCAGAGCTCCAACTGCCCCACCAGCGGCAGCAATACCAGCGCCCAGCTTCAGGATGCCGTATCCAAGGCGCTCGATCAAGTGAAATCTTATTCCGGTTCCAATTCCAGCTCCAACTGCCCTACAAGCGGCGGCAGCAACAATAGCGCCCAGCTTCAGGATGCTGTCTCTAAAGCGCTCGATCAGGCGAAGGCGCAGGTATCCTCCGGTTCCAACTGCCCCACCGGCAGCGGCTCCACGGATGTCAACGGCATCCTGAACCAGCTCCAGAACAGCGGTCTCTACAACTGCAACAAATAAGCGGTTGACAGACATAAGCGCCAACAGCAGGACAGGCCTCAGGAATGAGGCCTGTCCTGCTGTTTTTGCGGCTTGCGCGGCCTTGACAGGCAGTCAGGAAACCTTTACCATAAAGCGTGCTGTACGTTTATGGATCAGAGAAGGGAAAAGAAGCATGGCGGGTAGTGATGGAATCCGAAAAGGCACAATTGCGGATGTGGAAGAACTTGCGGCGCTCTATGACGCGATCAACGATCATTTGGCGGCAACCGTCAACCACCCGGGCTGGCGCAAGGGCCTTTATCCGGTGCGGGAGAACGCGCAGCGGGCCGCGCAGGAAGGCACGCTGTTTGTATATATGGTGGATGATAACATCGCGGGCTCGGTTATATTAAATCATGAGCCGGAGGACGCCTACTACGGCGCAGCATGGCTGATTGATGCAGAATATCAGGACGTCATCGTCATCCACACGCTGGTGATCCATCCCGCTTACCTCAAGCGCGGCATCGGCTATGAGCTGATGCGGTTTGCAATCTCCCATGCAAAGGAACAGAAACAAAAATCCGTTCGGCTGGATGTATACGAAAACAACTTACCCGCCATCGCGCTCTATGAAAAGTGCGGGTTTCAATATATCGCAAAGGCCGATCTTGGCCTGGGCTGTTACGGGTTGGATTATTTCCTGCTGTATGAATATGTGCTGTAAAGGTGCTTACGCTTTGGGGCTATAAAAGTCTGGATACAGTGGGGCTTTGCCCCAGACCCCGCTTAGGGCTGTAACAGCCCTAAGAACCTATTTTACAAACGCCCTATGTTAGGGCGTTTGCAAGAGGGATTCCCAAGGGATGTGTCCCTTGGTGGGAGGCCGAGGGCAAAGCCCTCGAAAATAGACACTTATTCGACACTATACACATCCGCACAATTCCTCAAGAAACGGCGGCAGCGCCTGCAGAATTCCCGCAACATCCGCCCCTGCTTTTCTGAACACCAGCGCCGTGGCCTCGCCGGGTACAAGATGCGCGTTGTAATTGGTGGCTGCGGTTACAAGCCGCGCGCCGTCGAGCTGCGCGTCTGCGTGGAAAACAAGCTTTGCAAAGCCCTCCCGCACGGTCAGACCGGAAGCCTGGGCGCGCGAAGCGAGCGCCTTGATGTAGGCGGTGTCGATGAGGTTCTGCGTGGCCTCCGGGATATCGCCAAAGCGGTCCTCCATCTCCTCTTGCACATCGTAGAGCATGGCAAGGTCCGCAATGAGAGCGATGCGCTTGTACATGGAGAGCCGCTGCACCTCGCTTTTGATATACCATTTGGGGATGTGCGCGTCGATGGGAATGTCGATGACGGTATCCACCTCCGGCGGCCCCGTGATTTCCCCGCGCGCTTCCTTGACGGCCTGGCCCATCAGCTTGGTGTAATATTCATAGCCGATATCCGCGATGTGCCCGTGCTGCTGCGCGCCGAGCAAACTCCCCGCGCCGCGGATTTCAAGATCCCTTAATGCGATCTCGCGGCCCGCGCCGAACTGCGCGAACTCGGTGAGGGCGGAAAGCCGCTTGTGCGCCACCTCGGAAAGCGATTTGTCCCGTTCAAACGTAAAGTATGCGTACCCAAGCCGGGTGGAGCGTCCCACGCGCCCGCGCAGCTGATAGAGCTGCGAAAGGCCCATTTTATCCGAATCAAGCACAAACAGTGTGTTGGCGTTGGAAATATCCAGGCCGTTTTCTATGATGGTGCTGCACAGCAGCACGTTGTAGCGGCCCTCCATAAAGTCCAGCATCACGCGTTCGAGCATGTGCTCGGGCATCTGCCCGTGACCTACGGCGATGGAGGCTTCGGGAAGCAGTTCTTTGAGATGCGCGGCGTAACGGTCCAGCCGCTGCACCTGGTTGTAGACGATATAACACTGTCCCCCGCGGGAAAGCTCCTTGTTTACGGCGTCGCACAGCAGCGTTTCGGAATATTCCAGCACATATGTCTGTACCGGGAAGCGGTCCTCCGGTGGGGTTTCGATGACGCTCATGTCCCGGATGCCGATCATGGACATGTGGAGCGTCCGCGGGATGGGCGTGGCGGTCAGCGTCAAAACGTCCACGCTCGTCTTCATGTTTTTGATCTGTTCCTTGTGGCCCACGCCGAAGCGCTGCTCTTCGTCCACAATCAAAAGCCCAAGGTCCTTGAACTTGACTTCCTTGCCCAAGAGCGCGTGCGTGCCGACGACGATATCCACCGTCCCTTCGGTGAGCGCTTTTTTGACGGCCTTCTGCTCCAGCGGCGTCTTGAAGCGGGATAGTAGCGCAACCCGCACGGGGAAGCTAGAAAACCGGGTGGAAAGCGTATTATAGTGCTGCTGCGCCAATATGGTGGTGGGAACGAGCACGGCTACCTGCTTGCTGTCCTGCACAGCCTTGAACGCCGCCCGCAGCGCTACTTCCGTCTTGCCGTAGCCGACGTCGCCGCATAAAAGACGATCCATGACGCGGCTGCTTTCCATATCTTTTTTGATTTCTTCGATGCACTGAAGCTGGTCCGGCGTTTCGGTATACGGAAAACGCTCTTCGAGCTGCTTTTGCCACGCGGAATCGGGGGAGAAGGCAAAGCCCTTCGTTTGCTGCCGCTCCGCGTACAGCTTTGCGAGGTCAAACGCCAGCTCCTTGACGGCGCTTTTGGCGCGGGTGACCTGCTTCTGCCATTCGCTGCCGCCCAACTTTGATAATTTGGGCTCGTCGTCCGCGCCGATGTATTTCTGCACGCGGTCCAACTGATCGGTGGGGATATACAGCCGGTCCCCGCTCTGGTACTCCATCAACAGATAATCGCGCGTGTTGTCCTGTACGGTGAGCGCCTCCACGCCCAAAAACCGGCCGATGCCGTGCGCCTCATGCACCACGTAATCGCCGGGCTTGAGTTCGGAAAACACCAGGCGCGGCTTGTCGGAATGCCGCTTTTTTGTTGCGTGCTTGGCGTAGCCGAACAGCTCCGCTTCCGTTAGCACCGTCAGTTTGATGGAAGGGTATAAAAAGCCCTGCGGCAGGCTTTCAGAAAGAAGCAGCGCTTCGCCGGGCACAAGCTCCCGGTTGAGCGCTGCGGCAATTCCCATCTCGCAGCCTTCATCGAGCAACTGCTGCTGCAGTCGCTGTGCGTGCAGGCCCGCGTATAATAGCACCGTGCCGCCTGTCTTTCGTGTGAGTGAAATGTCCCGCGCAAGCTCTTCGCGCTCCCCCGGGTAGTGCGGGGCGATGCGCGCGTCAAACTGTACGCTTTCCCGGATATGGATGTGCGAAAAGCTGCGCGCAAGCGTGAACAGCAGTGCCGTGCGCGGCGTGCTGAGCCGCGCAAACAGCGCGTGCGGCTCCGTCATCAAACCGGCCTGTTCCGAAAGGCCTTCGCCGCGGGAAAGCATGGCGGAGACGGACTGCGTAAACAAGCGGTGGGCGGCGTTCGCGGCCTCCTCCACGCGGTGCGGCTCTTCAATGAAGATCGGCGCGCCTTCGGGCAGATGATCCAGTATGGTAAACGTGTTTTCATACAGCACGGGCAGTAAAATCTCCGCGCCCAGGCACGCGCGTTTTTCTTCCCATGCGATGCGCTGCGCGTCGAATCCTTTTGCGCTCTTGGTGGCTTTGAGCGCGCGGGCGATGGCGGCCCCGTCCTGCGGCGCTTCAGTCGCGGGAGGGAGCAGCGCCTGCTCCACCCGCCCAAGCGAACGTTGGGTGGCGGGGGCGAATATGCTCATGCGGTCGACTTCATCGTCAAAAAATTCAATGCGGTAGGGTTCCTGCGCGTGGGGCGGGAACACGTCCAGGATATCGCCCCTCAGGCTCGTCTGGCCTGGGCCTTCCACCAGATCAACCGGCTCGTAGCCCGCATCCATCAACGCGCGCAACAGCTCCCGCGGGGGGTGCGTTTCCCCGAGCTTTACGGCGTGGATGGCGCGCTTTAATACCGCCTGCGGCGCAAGACGCTGCAATACCGACTCGATCGAGGCAATGACGCCCACGGGTTCTCCCAGGCTAAGCCGTGTGAGCGTCGCGATGCGCTGCTTTGCTCCCTCTCCGGAGGCGGCATACGCGTTCACAAGCGGCAGTTCCCGTGCGGGCAGCAGCGCAACCCGGTCGCTCAGGGAAGAAGCCAGCAGGTACAGCCGTTCCGCCGCCTGTTCGCTTGCCGCGATCAAAAGCCCGCCCCGCTTTTGGATGAGCGCCGCAAACACATGGGCGCGGTGCGCTTCGGGCAGGCCAAAAGCCGAAGCGGGACCTTCCGCCTCGGTCAAAATCTCATTGAGCCGGTTATATTCCGGCGATTGTTTGAGCACCCGCAGCAGCGGGTGCAGTTGCTCAGCCATGGTTGCTCCTGTTGTTGTGATATAAAAATAAAGCCTATGCTTCCAATGAATTCGTTTGAGGGCTTTGCCCGCAAACGCCCGCCAAAGGGATACATGTCCCTTTGGAACCCCTTTTTTGGGTTCTTAGGGTCGTTACGACCCTAAGCGGAGGGTTGGGCCAGAGCATCCAATAAGGCTTCTGACCAAACCTACTGCTCTTGATTTTCCTCCGTCTGAGGCTCTTTTGCCTTCTTGGGCTTTTTGTTGAACCTGGACTGCGCCTCCTGAAGCTTGCCCTCGGCAATCAGCAATGCGGCCTCCGCTGCCTGGGCATACGCTTCCTGCAGCAGTTCCTGATCCTCCTTGGGCGGCTTGCCCAGCACAAAGGCGGCAAGATCGCGCTCGTCCTTTTGCTTGCCGATGCCGATGCGCACGCGCGGAAAGCTTTCTTCTCCGCCCAAACACGCGATGATGGAGCGCATGCCGTTGTGCGTGCCGGCGCTGCCTGAGGCGCGGATGCGGATATCGCCGACGGCAAGGTCAATATCGTCGTAGAGCACAACCAAGCGCTCCGGCGGCAATTTATAATAGGAAAGCGCGGACTGTACGGCCTCCCCGCTCAAATTCATATAGGTTTCGGGCTTGCACAGCAGCAGTTTTTCCGTGCCGTAATAACCTTCCCCAACCAGGGAACGGTGCGCGCGCTTGTTGAACGGGATATTGAGCTTCTTCGCAAGCGTGTCCAGCGCAAGAAAGCCCGCGTTGTGGCGGGAATTCTGGTAGGCGATGCCGGGGTTGCCCAGGCCCACGATCAAGTACATGCTTCAATCCTCCGCTTTGAGTATATGCCGGCAAACGCGCTCTAAACCTGCAAGAAGCGGATAAGAGAACAGCGTGAGCCCAAGGTAGAGCCACACCCCAATGCCGGGCTGCGGACGAATAAGCTCCAATATGTTGGGAAACAGCGCCGCAGCGCCAAAGAAGGCGGCTACCATCAGCACCCACAGGACCGCGCGGCGGGCGACTATGGGCAGGCATACGCGCAGTAAAATCATCAGCCCGGCCGTGCCCGCAAGGTAGACGCAAAGGGAGTTGATGTCCTGGTAAGACAGCCCGACACGGCGGCCAATGAGCCCCGCCGAGAGCGTAAAGAGAAAGATCGTTACGGCGCCCGGGATGGCGCGGGAGAGCACATTGCGCAAAAAGCTGCCCTTGATGCGGGTGCGGTTGGGTTCCAGCGCAAGGAAGAACGAAGGGATGCCCACCGTTACCGCGCCGATCAAAGAAAGCTGCACCGGCTGGAACGGGTACGCAAGGCCAAAGAGCAGGCTCGATATCGTCAGCAGGAACGAAAACCCGGTTTTCACCAGGAACAGCGAGGCGGTCCTCGTAATATTGTTGACCACGCGCCGTCCTTCCATGACCACATGGGGCAGGGAGGCGAAGTTGTTATCCAGCAGTACCAGCTGGGAAATCTGCCGCGCCGCGTCGCTGCCCGCGTTAAGGGCCACGCTGCAGTCCGCTTCCTTGAGCGCGAGGACGTCGTTTACGCCGTCCCCCGTCATGGCTACGGTATGCCCCTGCGCCTGCAGGGCTTTGATCAATCCCTTCTTCTGCTGGGGGGAAACGCGGCCAAATACGGTATATACCTGGGCGGCTTTTTTGAGCGCTTCGTCGTCTTTGAGCGTGGTGGCGTCCACATACGTTTGCGCGCCGGGAAGATCGAGCCTTGCCGCGATGGCGGAAACCGTGCGCGCGTCGTCGCCGGAAATGAGCTTGACCGTTACATCCTGCTCCCGAAAAAAGCGCAGCGTATCGGCTGCTTCCGGGCGGATCTCGTCAAGCAGCGTGACAAGCGCAAGCGGGGCAAGCGTTGTGTCCTGCGGCGGCTTTGGTTCGCTGTTCGTTGTTTCGGATTGACAGAGCAGCAGCACGCGGCGGCCGGAAGAGGCGGCCTGTTCTGCCTGCGCCCGCATGCGTTCGGGGAGTTCCGTCAGCATATTGGCCGCGCCAAGGTAGAGCGTGCCATAGGAAAACGCGGCGGCGCTGTATTTGCGCGCTGAGGAAAACGGCGTGACGCCCCGCGGCTGTTCGCGGGGCGGGGCAGTATAGAACGCGGCAAGCGCGTTTGCCGTTGCGTTGCCCGCGGGCATGGTCCCTACGATATCGGAGAGCATGGCGGCAAGTTCCGCCTCGGGAACATTCCCCAAAGGGATGGTTTGCTCCACCTGCATATTGCCGGTGGTCAGCGTCCCGGTCTTGTCCAGGCAGAGCATGTTGACGCGGGAAAGCGTCTCAATGCAGTACAGTTCCTGCACCAGCGTCTGTTTGCGCGCAAGGGTTATGACGCCCACGGCAAGGGAAACGCTGGTAAGCAGCATCAGCCCGGACGGAATCATGCCGAGCATGGAAGCCGCGGTCTGTTCAACGCTCGATTGCAGGCCGTGGGAAAGCCCGCGGTAGATGGTATAGAACATCAGCGCGCCCAGCGGCAGCACAACGCCGCCCGCATAGCGGATGATGAGCCGCAGCGCGCGCATCAGTTCTGAATCGAACCGCCTATAGCGCTTGGCCTCCTGGGAGAGCTTTGCCGCGTAGCTTTCGCCGCCCACGCGCTCCGCCTGCGCGCGGCAGGCGCCGGAGATCACAAAGCTGCCGGAAAGCAGCGTATCTCCCGGGCCTTTTTTGATGGAGTTGGATTCGCCTGTCAGCATGGATTCATCCGCTTCAATCAGCCCTTCGCGGACGACCGCGTCGGCCGGCACCTGATTTCCCAGGGATAGCATGAGAATGTCGTCTAATACCAGTTCTTCGCTTGGAATTTCCTGCTCCGTACCCTCCCGCACCACGCGCGTGCGCGGGGCGTGCAGCACGCTCAGGCGTTCCACCGCGCGCTTTGCGCGCAGCTCCTGTATAACGCCGATCAGCAGGTTAGAAAGCACCACGCCCATAAAGAGCGTGTTGGCGTACGAGTTCACCAGCAGCAGCGCCACGAACAGGATCGCGTTGATGAGGTTGAAAAACGTCATCAGGTTGTCGCGGATAATCCTGCCCGTTGTCTTTGTGATATGCGGTGGCTGCGCGTTGATAAGACCTTCCTCCTGCCGCAGATGTACCTGCGCAAAAGTAAGGCCCTCCTTTGCGTCCGGCGTGAAGCGCTGCAAACGGAGTACCTCCCGTAGTATGATATGTTCCATTATACAATGCGGCCGGGACGGAAACAATCACAAGAGGGCGGACAATGGGCGCGGCATAGGCCGCTGCCACACTTTGTTTACAGGATTATGCGTTGCAACAAGCCCATGAAATATGTATAATGGGATAGCTTACTATAGGCGGCTAAGTTCCGCCTGCTCGATAGAATTCGTTTTAAGGAGAATGCGCATGACGGGGAAAAGGATGCTCGCTTTCTTGCTCGCGCTCATAAGCGTGCTGCTTGTGGCGGCGGGCTGTGCGAAAAATCCCGATGACATTATGGGTATGGTGGGGGAAACGCCTATCTACCGCTGGCAGTACGAGGCCTCTTTGAAAACCCAGCTTGCCCGTTATGAGACCATGATGGGGATCGACCTCACCCAGCCGCAGTACGAAACCGAATACAAGAAGTATAAGGAAAACCAGCTTAACTTCCTGGTGGGCGAAGCGTCCATGAAGGAAGAAGCCCGCAAACAGGGCCTTTATGAACTGACCGCCGAGCAGGAACAGGAAATCGACGCGCAGTATCTCAAATACTATAATGAAAAGATCGCTTCTTTCATGGAGCAGTACGGCTCGGATGAAAAGGGCAGGAGAAAGGCCGAGCAGGCGTATATCGACCTTTTGGAAAACAGCAGCCTCACGCCCGAGCGCATGCGTGTCATGATGCGGGACGCTTATGTCATCACGCTGTTGTATGATCAGCTCCAGCCCGCGGGCAGCATAACGGAAGAGACAATCCGCGCCTATTACGACGAGCAGCTGAAAGCGCAGCAGGACGGCATTGCGCAAAGTCCGACCTGGTTTGGCGAAAGCACGCCGGATATTATCATCGCAGCGCCCGAAGGGTATGTGGAAACCGTCCGCATCGCGTTGGACTTTACCCCGAAGCAGCTTGCGGAAATCCAGGCTGCGGCCGATACCGCGGCAAAGACGGAAGCGGAATACAAGCAGAGCGAAAACGAGCTGTTTTCCGGCGTTAAAAAGGATACGTTCGAGCGCGCGAAGGCAAACTTTGACCGAGTAGTGAAAGCCGCTTATGCGGAATTGGACAAGCAGGTTGCGTCCATCCGCGACGAAGCGCTTGCAGGGGCCGATTTTATCAAGCTCATGGAGCAGAAATCGGAAGACAGCCACCTTATCAGCTACTTTGTCAGTAAAGACAGCACGCATGTGGAGGAAGAATACCGCGACGCAGCGCTTTTATTGGCCAATGTGGGGGATATCTCCGCGCCCGTGCATCTGAAGAATGGCTCCTGCATCATCATGCTTAAGGAAAAGATCGTCCCCGGCGTGCGCAGCTTCGAAGAAGTGCAGGGCGAGATCAGGGAAAAACTGGAGTCCAATACCCGTTCCAATGCAACTTTGGTGAACATGCAGACGGAGTTTGCGGAAAAAGCCCAGGAAGCGGGTATCGTGAGCCTTTACACAGAAAAGCTCTGACATTAACCAATGACCGCATTCAACAGTGAAAAGGAGAATTGTTTTTAAATGAAGAAGACTGTAAAGATCGTAATCGCCGCCGTATTGGCGCTTGCGTTCACCGCATCCATATTCGGATGCAGCCTGGTGAGCGTTAATCAGGACAAGGATAGGGCGCAGGTCATTGCCAAGGTAGGCGATATGGAAGTCACCAAGGGCGAATACCTGGACCTGTTTGATTACTATCTGTATATGTACCAGATGTACGGGCAGGATCCCACCACCACGCCGGATGGGCTCGCGTCCTTCCAGGACCTCATCATGGACGCCGTGGTCAGCACCAAGGTGACCGCATACCAGGCCAAGCTCCAGGGCTACGATAAGCTCAGCGCGGAACAGCAGGCCGAGGTGGACGAGAGCGTACAGTCTGATCTTGATTATTACAAGCAGACCGCACAGTCCCAGGCGGAAAGCGAGGTCGCGGAAGATCCCTCCCTTGATCTGGAAAAGCGCAAGGCCGAGATTTTTGATGAACTGGTCGAGCAGCAGTACGGCGAAAAGCTGACCGAAGAGCAGCTCAAAGCCAAGATGGTGGAAGAGAAATCCACCAACGCCGCTATCACCGCCATGCAGGATGCGTTTAACGCCACCGTTACCGTGACGGATGAAGAAATCCAGGCCGCATTTGACGAACAGCTGGCTGCCGATAAAAACGCCCTCACCGCGGACCCCAGCGGCTACAAGTCCTCGCAGGAAGCGTATGAGAGCGCCGGAGGCACGCCGCCGCTGTATGCGCCCGAAGGGTATATCCGCATCAAGCATATCTCTGTCTTGTCCGAAGAACAGTTGGGCACGGAGTATACCGAGATTCAGACCCTGATGCAGGACCTTGCTGATGAGCTTTCCAAGCTCACCCTGGAGGACGAGGTAGCAAACGCCGCCCGCATCGCGGAGATCAAGACCGAGTACGCGGCGAAGAAAGCGGAAGCCGAGTCTATGCGCGAAGGCCTGTATGCCTCCGTCAAACCCAAGATTGAGGAAGCGTATCAAAAACTCCAGGGCGGCGCAAGCTTTGATGACGTCATGAAGGAATACACCCAGGATCCCGATTTCACGGTGAGCGAGGGCACCGAGAACCCCTTCTACAAAACGGGCGTGCTTCTGAACGACGCAACGCAGGACTATTCCGAGCAGGTGCGCGAAGCTGCGAAAAAGCTTACCACGCCGGGCAGCTATTCTGAAATCATCATCGACGACGAAGGCTACCACATCATCCAGCTGGTGGGCACCGAGCCCGCGGGTGACCGCAAGCTTGCGGATTACCAGGAGCAGTTTAAAGAAAGCGTGCTCTCTGCGAAGCAGGAAGACGAATGGTACACCATGGTCGAAGAATGGGCCAAGGATACCACAATCGTCACCACGTATCCGGATCTGATCCGCGACGTCGGCGCGGCCGCTTAACAGAAATTAGAGGTAGCGCCGCTCCTTCCTTAACTTGGAATGGGGCGGCGCTTTCTTGCCCTTTTAGCTAAAAAAGTTTTTTTAGGTACAAATAAAAATTATATAATATCCGAAGTAAACCTATACAAGTCACCCAAATTGGTGTATGATGGACATGTTCCATCAGATCTGCCCCCCATAAGGCCGCCATGCGGCAGGAAAGGTGCGTGTCACACATGCATGTTGCAGGATACCGCTGCACGCTATGCAAAACTGAATTTTCCTATACAGAAGATATGATGACCTGTCCGCATTGCGGAGAAACAGGAATCTTGGATATCGTATTCGATTATGAAGCCATCAAAAAAGAATTGACCCGTGAAACGCTCTTAAAGGACCGCACGAACAGCATGTGGCGCTACTTGCCGCTGCTGCCCGTGGAAGGACACCACTGGGAGCGTTTTTTGCGCGTGGGCTGGACGCCGCTCTACCGCTCCAACCGGCTGGGGAACGAGCTTGGCCTTAAGGCGCTCTACATCAAGGACGATGGGCTCAATCCCACCGCTTCCTTGAAGGACCGTGCCTCCGCCGTAGCGGTTGCAAGGGCGAAGGAACTTGGCTTTGAAACCATAGCCTGTTCTTCTACCGGCAACGCCGCTTCCTCCCTTGCTGGCAATGCGGCGCGCATGGGCTTAAAATCCGTCATATTTGTTCCTTCCCGCGCCCCCAAAGGCAAGGTCGCGCAGCTGCTGATATTCGGCGCAAACGTCGTGAGCGTGCAGGGGGATTACCGGGATACGTTTGAACTTTCCCGCGCCGCCATCGATAAATGGGGCTTCTATAACCGCAACGCGGGCATCAACCCCATCATGACGGAAGGTAAAAAGACGGTGAGCCTGGAAATTGCGGAACAGCTGCTGTTCCTGCCGACAGACTGGGTGGCGGTCTCCGTAGGGGACGGCTGCACGGTCGGCGGCGTATACAACGGCTTTAAAGACCTATATGAGCTCGGCATTATCGACCGTATCCCCAAGATTTTGGGCGTACAGTCTTCCGGCTGCTGCCCGTTTGTCAATGCGGCAAAGAGCGGCGCGCAGCTAGAGCCCACGCCGGAAAATACGCTGGCGGACAGTATCGCGGTGGGCGTGCCCCGTAACCCGGAAAAAGCGCTGCGCGCGGTGCGCGAAAGCAACGGCGCATGGGTGGCCGTGGATGACGCACAGATTTTAGACGCCATGCGCCTGTTGGGCCGCACCGAGGGCGTGTTTGGGGAACCCGCCGGGGTCACCGCCACAGCGGGCGTCAAACAGGCGGTCGCCGAGGGAATTATTGGGGCAAACGAGAGTGTTACCGTTATCTGCACGGGCAGCGGATTAAAAGATGTTGCGAATGCTATGCAGGCTGCAGGAGAACCCTTTTCCTGCCCGCCTGATATCAAAGAGCTGGAGAAAAGCGGACGAATCCAATAAAACACGAATTGTTACCTGTTTACAAAGTCGAATGTTCGGTATATAATACGGATTATTCATTTTGGACGTATATCTATGTGTCACACATGGTTGCTTTATCCGATCGGACGGATGTAAGAATACAGGCAACAAGAAGAAAGAGGAGGAAAACCGCATGAAGAAACTGATCGCACTCCTAATGGCCGTGGCCATGCTCCTTGGTGTTGCAGCATGCGCAGCGCCCGCTGAAGCCCCCGCTGCACCCGAAGCCCCCGCAGCAGCAACCGAGGCCCCTGCCGCGACAGAAGCGCCCGCTCCGGCCGAAGCCCCCGCCCAAGGCCTCACTCTGGAAACCATCAAGGTCGGTTTTGTCCATGTTTCCGATCCCAGCGATGGCGGTTACACCTACAACCATGACAAAGGCACCCAGAAAATGATTGAGAACCTGGGCCTCAAGCCTGAGCAGGTTCTCTCCAAGTACAACATTCCCGAAGATTCCGCTTGCGAAGCCGCGATCAACGAGCTGATCGACGCGGGCTGCAACATCATCTTCGCCACCTCCTTCGGCCATGAAGCCTATATGCTCGCGGCCGCCCAGACGCATCCCGAAATCCAGTTCTGCCACGCCACCGGCTACCAGGCCGCTGGAAGCGGTTTGCCCAACATGCACAACTACTTCGGCGCCATCTACGAAGCGCGTTACCTCTCCGGTATCGCCGCCGGTCTCAAGACCCAGACCAACAAACTCGGCTATGTGACGGCCATGCCTTTTGCAGAGTGCATCAGCGGCTTCACCGCCTTCTATCTTGGCGCGAAGAGCGTCAACCCCAAAGTCACCATGGAAGTCATGTACACCAACTCCTGGAACGATCCCACCAAGGAAGCCCAGGTTGCACAAGCGCTCATCGATATGGGCTGCGACGTGCTCGGCCAGCATGCGGACTCCACCGCCACCCAGACCACCGCTGAATCGAACGGCGTCTGGGCGGTCGGTTACAACTCCGACATGATCGCAGCAGCACCCAATGCCTCCCTGACCTCCGCTGTTTGGGATTGGAGCGTATTCCTCACCCAGGCCGTGCAGGCTGTTGTGGACGGCACCCCCATCCCGACGGACTTCTCCGGCGGCCTCAAGGACGGCGTGGTTGACATTTCCGCGCTCAACGATGCGATCGTTGCCCCGGGCACCAAGGAAGCCATCGAAGCTGCGCGCGCCAAGCTCATTTCCGGCGAACTCAAAGTGTTCGTAGGCCCCCTGAAGGGTGAAGGCGTAGACTTCTCCGGCAACAAGGTTACTGTTGACCTCGCGGAAGGCCAGGAATTTGTCGAGCCGCAGAGCGCGCCCTCCTGGAACTACATCATCGACGGCGTCCACGTCAACGCATAACAAACCATCACATCGGGCAGGGCCGCGTCCTGCGGCCCCGCCCTTTTTCAAATCGAAAAGTCGGCTTTTCTGAAAGCTTGTAATAGATTGTAACGACTGAGCAATTCTTTGATATAGAGTACCCCGGTGGATGCAGCACGCAAAGCAACCGGCGTGGGTTCGATTGTTTTGCTGTTCCATCCGCTATGTTACGAAAGGGGGACTCTTCTTGACACAACCGGCTGTAAATGCCATCTGTATCCGCAATGTGACAAAAACGTTCGGCTCGGTATGCGCGAACGACAAGGTCTGTCTCGATGTTGCGCGCGGCGAGATCCTGGCGCTCTTGGGTGAAAACGGCTCAGGCAAGACGACCTTGATGAACATGCTTTCCGGCATCTATTTTCCGGACAGTGGCGAAATCTACGTGGACGGCAAGGAAGTCGTCATCCGCTCTCCGAAGGATGCGTTTGATCTTGGCATCGGCATGATCCACCAGCATTTCAAGCTTGTGGACGTCTTAACCGCAGCGGAAAACGTCGTATTGGGCCTGCCCGGCGGCATGCATGTCAACCGCAAGGCGCTCGCCAACGAGATCCGGGAAATCAGCAGCCGGTATGGCTTCGAACTCGACCCCAACAAGAAGATCTACAACATGTCCGTGAGCGAAAAGCAGACGGTGGAGATCATCAAGGTCCTCTACCGCGGCGTAAACACGCTCATACTTGATGAACCCACCGCCGTATTGACGCCGCAGGAAACGGAAAAGCTGTTTGCAATCCTGCGCAACATGAAGGCGGACAACAAAGCGATTATCATCATCACGCATAAACTCAACGAAGTGCTTGCCATATCCGACCGCGTCTCCATTTTAAGAAAAGGCTGCTGCATCGATACGGTGGAAACGAAAAAAGCCAACGTGCAGTCTTTGACGGAGGCAATGGTGGGCCGCAGCGTCAGCCTCGAAATTTCCCGCGAGCAACTGGAGCAAACGTCCACGCGCTTGCAGATCAAAGGGCTTACCTGCGTCAATTCGGACCGTGTCAAGGCGCTTGACAATGTGCACTTCACCCTCAAGGCGGGCGAAATTCTGGGCGTGGCCGGCATTGCGGGCAGCGGCCAGAAAGAGCTTTGCGAAGCGATCGCGGGGCTCTATCCCATCGCGTCGGGCGAAATCCTATATTACGGGGAAAGTGGTGCGGGTGAAAACCTCGCGGGCAAAAGCCCCACAGAAATCATCCGCCACGGCGTGGCCATGGCTTTTGTACCGGAGGACCGGCTGGGAATGGGGCTTGTCGCCTCCATGGATATGGTAGACAACGTCATGCTCAAAAGCTACAAAACCAACAAGGGGCCCTTTGTAGACCGCAAAGCGCCCAAAAAGCTGGCGGAAGAGCTGATCGACCGGTTGGAGATCGTCACGCCCGGCACCGCTACGCCGGTACGGCGTCTTTCCGGCGGCAATGTGCAAAAGGTGCTCTTAGGGCGTGAGATTGCATCCGGCCCCTCCGTGCTTGTCGTCGCCTACCCGGTGCGCGGGCTTGACATCAATTCTTCATACAAGATTTATGATCTGTTAAACGAACAAAAGAAAAAAGGCGTCGCCGTGCTCTTTATCGGCGAGGACCTTGACGTGCTGCTGGAGCTGTGCGACCGTTTGCTGGTATTGTGCGGCGGAAAGGTCAGCGGCGTTGTGGACGCGCGCAATACCACCAAGGAAGAAGTTGGCTTGATGATGGTGCACGTGGACGAAGAGCGGGCGAAGCACGGCTTCGGGGAAGGAGAGGCGTAAATGAGCAAAGCAAAGAAAGCTGTCTCCAACGAACCGTTCGTGCGTATGGTCAAGCGGGACGCTATCCCGCGCAATAAAGCGGTCTTCATCCGCGTTCTCGCCGTATTGGGGGCGCTCTTAACCGGCGCACTCATCATATTGGCGCTGGGGCATAACCCCCTTGCGGTGTATCAGGATATGATATTGGGCAGCGTGGGCAGCAATACCGCGCTCCTTGAAACCATCCGCATTGCCATCCCGCTCCTGATTACGTCTCTGGGCATTTCGCTTGCGTTCAAAATGCGCTTCTGGAACATCGGCGCGGAAGGGCAGATATTGGTCGGCGCAATGGCGGCAAGCTATTTTGCCCTCTTTCAGTTTGAAAACCTGCCGCGCGTTCCGTTGCTGTTGATTATGGCGGTTGTCGCGGTCCTTGCGGGCGGCCTTTGGGGGCTCATTCCCGCATTCTTCAAGGCGAAGTGGAACACCAACGAAACGCTCTTCACGCTCATGCTCAACTACATTGCGCTCGCGTTCCTATCATATCTCCAGAACGGGCCATGGAAGGATCCCGCTTTGCGCGGCTTCCCGAAGATTGCCATGTTTAACGAGATCGCAAAACTCCCCAAAGTGTTCGGCGTGCATATCGGCTGGATTATCGCGCTCGTATTGGTGGTAATCGTAGGCGTCTATATGACACGCACCAAGCAGGGTTATGAGATTGCCGTCGTGGGCGAAAGTACCAACACCGCCAAATACGCCGGTATGAGCGTAAGCCGCGTCATCACCCGCACCATGTTCCTTTCGGGGGCGCTTGCAGGTCTTGTGGGCTTCATCCAGTGTTCGGGCGCGGACTATACCATTACGGATACCACCGCGGGCGGCGTCGGCTTTACGGCAATCACCGTCGCGTGGCTTTCTAAACTCAACCCGTATGTCATGCTGTTTGTAGCGTTTGCGATTGCGGTGCTTGAAAAGGGCGCAAACAAAATCCAGACCACATTTAAGATCCCCGCTTCCGCGGCGGAGGTGCTCACAGGCATTATCCTCTTCTTCATGCTCGGGTGTGAGTTCTTCATCAACTACAGGCTCGTATTCCGCGGCAGAAAGGAGCGCAAATAATGGATTTGATTATCAACCTTCTCAACGCTGCGGTTCTTGCGGGTACGCCGCTTCTCCTTGGCACCATGGGCGAGATATTGACGGAGAAATCCGGCAACCTCAACCTGGGCGTGGAGGGCATGATGTTCATGGGCGGCATTGCCGGCCTGGCCTCCTCGTTCTACTATGAGGCGGCGGCGGGCGCTGCGGCAAACGGCTTTGTCTCCGCGATGCTCGCGGTATTGGGCGCGTTCCTGTGCGGCGCGTTCGGCGCGCTCATCTACAGTTTTTTAACGGTCACGCTTCGCGCCAACCAGAACGTTACGGGCCTTACGCTGACGATATTCGGCACTGGCTTTGCGAACTTCTTCGGCGAGCACATGGCATTAAAGGCGGGTGGCTATGCCGCCGTATCGGATATCACAAAGGCGGCGTTCGGCAACCTGAACTTCCCCGGCCTTTCCAATATCCCGTATCTTGGCAAGCTGCTGTTCAGCTACAACTTTGTCGTGTATCTTGGTATCGTTATTGCGCTCATTCTCGCCTGGTTCCTGGGCCGAACGCGCACAGGCCTCAATTTGAGGGCTGTGGGCGAAAGTCCGGCCACTGCGGATGCGGCGGGCCTCAACGTGGCACGCTATAAGTACCTTGCCACCTGCATTGGCGGCGGTATCTGCGGTCTGGGCGGCATGTATGTCACAATGGTGACCTGTAAAGGCGTCTGGGTGCACAACAGCATCAACGGCCAGGGCTGGATCGCGGTCGCGCTCGTTATATTCGCGGCTTGGAACCCCATGCGGGGGCTGCTTGGCGCACTGCTCTTTGGCGGGCTTTCCATTATGCGCATGTACGTGAATCTCGGCATTCCCATGCAGATTTACGATATGCTGCCGTTTGTGGCGACCGTTCTTGTGCTGATCCTTACCAGTATCCGGGAAAGCCGCGAGCACGCGCAGCCCAAGTCCTGCGGGAACAACTATTTCCGCGAGGAACGCTAGGCATAGACCCTGAGGATGTCTTCCCCTTTCAAGGACTGGGGGATCGCAATCCCCCATATTGAATCAAATCTGCGACATGTGCGTCAGATTTGTGGAAAAAGTGCGTAAAGCGCACTTTTCACCTACGGAGAATCCGCAGATAAAGTCTACAGGACTTTATCTGCGGCCTGCAATAAAACATCACAAAGGAGTGAGCATTATGTCCTACGACCGCATCTTTAACTTCTCGGCCGGCCCTTCCATGCTCCCGCAGTCCGTGCTGGAGATCGCAAGGGACGAAATGTTGAACTACCATGGTTCCGGGATGAGCGTAATGGAAATGAGCCATCGCTCCAAAGTGTACGATGAGATCATCGTCTCTGCGCAAGCCCTTCTGCGTGAGGTCATGGGAATTCCGGAGAACTACAAGGTACTCTTCCTGCAGGGCGGCGCAACGCTGCAATTTGCCATGGTGCCCATGAACCTTTTGAAGACCGGCAAGGCGGATTACATCGTCACCGGCCAGTTCGCGGGCAAGGCGTATGAGGAAGCCCAAAAGTACGGAACCATCAATCTTGCGGCCACCACAAAGAAGGAAAACTTCAGCCGTATCCCGCAGCAGGAAGAATTGAAGCTCGACCCTGAGGCGGACTATGTGCACATCTGTTACAACAACACCATATTCGGCACCAAGTGGAACTATATCCCGGATACCGGCAATGTCCCCCTGGTTGCGGATATGTCCAGCTGCATCCTGTCCGAACCCGTGGATGTATCAAAGTTCGGTCTCATTTATGCCGGCGCGCAGAAGAACGTTGCGCCCGCAGGCCTGACCATCGTCATCGTGCGTGAGGACCTTTTACGCAGCGATCTACCCGCGTATGTGCCCACCATGTGCAATTACAAGATCATGGCGGACAACGATTCCATGTACAACACGCCGCCTTGCTACCCTATCTATGTGTGCAAGCTGGTGCTTGAGTGGATCAAGGAAATGGGCGGCTTAGAGGCCATGAAGGCCCATAACGAGAAGAAGGCCGCGGTCCTCTATGATTATTTGGATCAGAGCAAGGTCTTCAAGAACCCCGTTTCCAAGGAAAGCCGCTCCATAATGAACGTCACCTTCCGCGCGGAGAGCGATGAAGTGAACGACGCGTTCGTCAAGGCCGCTTCCAAAAACGGCATGGTCAATTTGAAGGGTCACCGTGTAGTGGGCGGCATGCGCGCCTCCATTTATAACGCCATGCCCATCGAAGGCGTGGAAAAACTCGTTTCCTTCATGAAGGAATTCGAGAAATAAGAAAAGTCGGGATTCCTAAGGGGCGTTGCGCCCCTTAGGGCCTCCGTTACCGTCTGTAACTTACCCTTTCTGGCTGGTAATAATGCCGGTCCATCCGTCAACAATGGCGTTGTACGGACTATGTAAAACAGAAAAAGGAGAAAAATTATGCTGCGTGTTTTGGCAAGCGACGGCATGGAGAAGAATGCCGTCAAAGCCCTGCAGGAGCTTGGCTGTGAGGTCGTGGAGCAGTTCTATGAACCCGAAGCGCTCATGGAACAGGTCAAGGAGTACGACGTGCTGGTGGTGCGCTCGGCCACGAAAGTGCGTGAGCCCATTATCGATGCCGCAAGGCAGACGGGCAGACTCAAGCTCATTATCCGCGGCGGCGTAGGCGTGGATAACATCGATGTCGCGTATGCGCGGGACAACGGGATTGAAGTCTGCAACACGCCGGAAGCATCCTCCGCTTCGGTGGCGGAGTTGGCAATCGGCCATATGTTTGCGCTGGCCCGCTTCATCGGCATCGCAAACGTGACGATGCGGCAGGGCGTATGGGAAAAGAAGGCGTATAAGGGCACGGAGATCGCTGGAAAGACGCTGGGGCTCATCGGTATTGGCCGCATCGCGCGCGAAACCGGAAGGCGCGCCGCCGCCTTGGGCATGAACGTCATCTATACGAACCGCTCCGGCCACCAGCCCGAATACGATCCGTATGTGCGCTATGAGCTCGATGATCTGCTCAAGCAGTCTGATTACGTATCCCTGCATACGCCCGGCCCCAAGGGCAGCCCGGCGATCCTCTCTGCTGAGAAGATCGCGCTGATGAAGGATGGCGCAATCCTGATCAACACCGGGCGCGGCAACATGGTGGATACCGAAGCGGTGCTCGACGCGCTCGATTCCGGGAAGCTGCGCGGCTATGGCGCGGACGTGTATGTAGAGGAACCCTGCAAGGACGAGCGGCTGCTTTCCCATCCCAAGGTGAGCATGACGCCGCATGTGGGCGGTTCCACGGTGGAAGCGCAGCGGCGCATCGGCGAGGAGATCGTGGCGCATATCCGCCGCGTATTCCGCATCTAGTACGAAAGGTTCCATACGGACAGGTCCGCAGCCTGAACCTGCCCGAGATTTTGAAAAAGAGCCTTCCCGATCAGTTTCGGGAAGGCTCTTTATTCATAGATGTCGAATATATATGCATTGGTTGGGCCTAAACTTATAAAAATACGAATTATTTTGCAAATCGGGCTTGATTTATAGTAAATGCATAGTATAATTATACAAAGAAGATTTGAAAGGAAGTAAAACAATGAAGAAAGCATATAAAGCGGTTGCCCTGATGCTCGCGGTACTGCTCGGCGTATTCGCGTTTGCGGCGTGCGCGCCCGCCGCGTCGGAAACCCCCTCTATCGATAAGATCAAAAAAGCGGGCAAGCTCGTCATCCTCACCAGCTCCGGTTTCGCCCCGTTTGAATACCTGGGCGCAAACAACGAGGTCGTTGGCGTGGATATGGATATCGCCAAGGCCGTTGCGGATGAGCTTGGCGTGGCGCTTGAAGTAGTGGATATGGATTTTGACGGCATCATCGCGGCCGTGCAGAGCGGCAAGGGCGACCTTGGCGTGGCGGGCATCACCGCAAACGACGAGCGCAAGCAGAGCGTGGACTTCTCCATCAACTATGTGGACGCCGCGCAGGTCATCATCGTGCCCGAGGGCAGCGATATTCAGTCTGCCGCTGACCTTGCCGGCAAGAATATCGGCGTGCAGATGGGCACCACCGGCGATATCTTTGTGACGGATGAAGTGGGCGCGGGCGAGGTCCTGCGCTATAAGACCGGTCCCGACGCGGGCGTAGAGCTTGCAAACGGCAAGATCGATGCCGTGGTCATCGACGAAATGCCCGCCAAGCAGATCGCGGAAGCGAACAAGGGCCTGGTCGTGCTCGAAGAACCCCTGACCGAGGAACAGTACGCCATTGCGCTCAAGAAGGACGCAGCCGACCTCAAGGCGGTTGTTGACAAGGTCGTGCAGAAGCTGCTCGACGACGGCACCATTGCAAAACTGATTGAGGAACACAAGGTAGCTTCCGGCTCCTGAGCGGAAGGATAAAAGACGCCAAGGCCGCAGGTTTTGCCTGCGGCCCGTTTTATAAAGGGGCATGGGGGGGCGCCATCCCCACATTTCATTCCGATTTGGCGACATGCGCTAAGCAAACGGGTATAATATACATATGGCGTGCATGGAAAACCGCTATGCGCCCGGCGCATCATATAGTATACTAATACAGGCGCTGCACATTTATGCAATGAGCGTCCCTGCGCATGGCGCAGCCAGAGGGAGGACCTATGTGGGATAATTTCGGCCAGCAGCTCTACAATAACATCATTGCCAATGACCGTTGGCTGCTCTATGTGGAGGGCCTTGGGAACACGCTGCTCATTACGCTGGGTGCGGCGGTCATCGGCATCATATTGGGGGCGCTCGTGGCCATCTGCAAGGTGTATGCGCGGCATAATAAGGCCCTGCGTCCGGTGGAGATGATTTGCGACGTGTACCTCACCGTTATCCGCGGCACGCCGGTCATGGTGCAGCTGCTGATATTTGCGTTTGTCATATTCGCCACCGTTTCGTTTGAATACAGCATCTATGTCGCCATATTGGCATTTGGCATCAATTCCGGCGCATACGTGGCGGAGATCATGCGCGCAGGCATTCAGGCAGTTAATAAAGGGCAGACGGAGGCGGGCCGCTCATTGGGGCTTTCTACCAACATGACCATGCGCTATATCGTATTGCCGCAGGCCATCAAGAACATATTGCCGGCGCTTGCCAATGAGGCGATCGTGCTCTTGAAGGAAACGGCCGTAGTTGGCTATATTGCAATGAGCGATCTGACGTACATGAGCATGATGATTCGCACGCGTACCTACAGCGTGGTGCCGCTGCTGCTGATTGCGCTCATCTATCTTCTGGTCGTCATGCTGATGACCTGGGGCCTCAGGAAGCTTGAAAGGAGGCTGTCTAAGAGTGATCACCGTTAAAGACTTACATAAACATTTTGAACATGTGCAGGCGCTCAACGGCGTCAACCAGCACATTGAAAAAGGGGAAAAGGTGGTCATTGTAGGGCCTTCCGGCTGCGGCAAAAGTACGCTCTTGCGCTGCCTGAACCTGCTTGAGATCCCCACCTCCGGCGAGGTCTGGTTTGAGGGCGTGCGCATCAACGACGGCAAGTGCGATGTCGATCTATTACGCCGCAAGATGGGCATGGTATTCCAGCAGTTCAACCTCTTCCCGCACAAAACCATCCGGCAGAACATCACGCTTGCGCCCATCAAGCTAAAATTAATGGGCGAGGAAGAGGCGAACGACAACGCCACCCGCCTTTTAACCCGCATCGGCCTGACAGATAAGGCGGACGCTTACCCGGGCATGCTTTCGGGCGGGCAGCAACAGCGAGTCGCCATCGTGCGCGCGCTTGCCATGAACCCGGACGTCATGCTCTTTGACGAACCGACTTCCGCGCTCGACCCCGAAATGGTAGGCGAGGTGTTGGAGGTCATGAAGGAGCTTGCGCACGAGGGCATGACGATGGTGGTCGTCACCCATGAGATGGGCTTTGCCAAGGAAGTCGCCACCCGCTGCCTGTTTATGGACGGCGGGCAGGTGCTCGAAGAAAACGCGCCGCAGACGTTTTTTAACAACCCGCAGCATCCGCGGCTGCAGGATTTCCTCTCAAAAGTGTTATACTAAAAACTTAGAGTATCAACAAGGCCCATGCTTCAAGTGAAGCATGGGCCTTTCATGTAGAAAGGAAAAGAGAGTGCTGTAAAGGTGCCTGCCTGATCCAGGTACCCTACCTTATGCCCGGCGCCGCCCGAACTTGACGATGGGGTGAGCGTCTGTAATGACGGGTTTTATTAGAGCTATGCATTCAAGCCGCTTGATCATATGCGCCGCCAATCAGAGAGGGTGGCAGGGCAAGCCTTTTTTATGCAAATTTTCCAAACGCCGTATTCGGCAATGCCATACGCCGTTAATTGGAATATATTGCAATAGGGTTTTGCTGTGGGGGAGGACGACAGCCGTGGAAAAGCCCAATTTGCCCGTGCCTACCGTAACAAAGAAACGCACGGGACCCCAGCTTGCTGGAGTATATGCAGCGCCTGTTCCCCTTGTATGTTATGGAAAGGAATTGTGTTGATATGGATGCGCCGCAGCTAAGCCAACCCGAGCAAAAGATGAGCAACCAGATCAGGCAGGTATATGAACAGACACAGCAGTACCTCGGGCATTCGGCGGAGCCGCACGGTGCGCTGATGTTCATCGATACGCAGATCAGGACACTTGAGTATATGCTGCCCATCGCAGCGCAGCTGTGGAAAAACCCCGTACTGGTGCAGCAGGCGAACGATGTGCTTGCCTATATGTACCAAATCAGGCCTGCATATCAAGCGGAGGCGGACAGGACGCCCAAGCCGCCGAGCATGCAGCAGCCCAGGAGCTCGCTTTGACGCATGCCGTCAAAGCGGATGCTGCTGCCTATAGCTCAATCCAGTACCGCTTTACCATGCGCGCGCCGTCCGCCACCGTATTTTCCAGTACGCCGCCGTTTGCTTCAATCGTGCGGCTGCTTGCAATGTTTTCCGCGTTACAGGTAAGGAGGCAGCGGTCAAGCCTCCATTCGTCCCTGCAAAGCAGCAAGGCCTGCCGCAGCATTTCCTTTGCATATCCTTTGCGGCGTTCGCTTTTTCTCACGCTGTAGCCGATGTGCCCGCCGGTAAACAAAAGGTGGTTATTGAGCCGGGGCCGGATGTCGATCATACCCAACAGCCGACCTGTTTGAACATGGATGGCAAGAAAGGTGGAGGAAGGTACAAATCCGGCCTGTACGGTCTCCTCGCTTTCATTTCGGGCAAGCTGATGAAGCCATTCCGGTACGGAGGAAGCATTTATAAGGCCCGCCGTGCCGTCCATGCTATCCCCGTTGATCAGAAATTCTTCTTTATATGCCGCAATGTCTTTTTCATGCCGGGCTGACGGGCGGACGAGCAGGAGCTGTTCCGTCACAATGCCGCCTCCTTTTTCACGATGAAATTCACAACAGCATAACATAGAATTCTTTTTCTTACAATAAGGGATAAGGGAGAAAGCTGGCGCTTGTCTTAGGCAAAGGCAAAAACCGCAGGCATGATATAATGAAAATTATCTATGAAAATTAGAAGATAAGAATAAGAGGCCAGATCATATTGCGTGCATATTTACTGAATATTTTATTAAAATTAATGAAAATCAGGGTGTTTTGCTTTTTTGGTTTGCAATGCCAAAATGGGCGTTGCTATAATACAACCATCAGGAGGTGGTCGTTGCGAAACCTGTGAAACGAAAAGCTGTGACCATGGCCGATGTCGCAAAAGAAGCCAGCGTATCCATCACGACCGTATCCCATGTAATCAATCAAACGGCTACCATATCCGCGGAGACAATCAAGCGCGTCCACAGCGCGATCGAAAAGCTGGATTACCAACCCAATAAAACAAGCAGCGCTCAGAAGACAAACGACAAACGGATGATTGGCATCCTGACGCCGGATATTTCCAACGAGTTTTATTCCAGATGCCTTCAGGCGGCCTGCGAGGAAGCATGGCGGCAGGACTATATCGCACTGGTTTGCGGTACGCGGCATGATCAAAACGCTGAAATCAAGCATATCAAGGCTCTCATCAAAAACGGAATCAGCGGCTTGATTCTGTTCGGCGGGCTGCTGGATGAAAAATACATCATCGAGGCTGCGAAGAAAGTGCCCGTGGTATTGGGCGACCGGTATCTTCTGAGCCACTCCGTTCCCTCCGTTATAACGGATAACATCAGCGCCATGCGGCGGCTGACGGCGCGCCTTAGCAAGGCCGGCTACAAACGGGTAGGCTATATTTCGGAAGACCTGGGAATGTCCAATGTCAAAGACCGCTACATGGGCTTTAAGATCGGCCTGGAAGAAAACAACCTTCCCTTCCTGCAGGAACACGTGCATTTCTCCGCAAGCCTGCGGCTGGATAAGATCGAGACTGCGCACCGGTTTGTGCAGGAACAGATCATATCAAAATCGCAGCTCCCGGAAGTCTATGTGTGCACGAGCGATCTCATAGCGGCTGGCGTGCTTGCGGCATTGTTTGAGGCGGGATACCGCGTGCCCCGGGATATCGGTGTTGTAGGGTTTGACGGAATTACGCTTTCCGCCTACACGCGCCCGCCACTCACGACGATTGCGCAGAACATGCACCAATTGGGCAAAAACTGCTGTATGGCGTTGAGCCAGCAGCTTGAGGGCGGCGATAAATCGACAAAACAGATTGTTGTCAACACCAGGTTGATCGTGCGCGAATCCGTGCGGATGTAAGACGCGCCGGTATCTTTCGTACTATCTATCTTCAGGAGGTTTAATATGGCAAAGCACAGCGTCATTTTAGGCAACGTCGGCAATTTTTCGGATCGTTATATGGGCGGCGGCTACCAGCGGGATTATACCCTTACGGAACTGTTTGACCGCGTAAAGTCCATAGAAGGCGTTACGGGCGTGGAGCTGGTAAGCAACTGGCACGTAACCGCAGAGAACGCAAAAGAGGTGAAGGCTCAGCTCGAGCGCACCGGCTTAAAGCTCGTTTCCATCATACCGGATCATTTTGGCACCAAGAAATACGGCCGCGGCGCGTTTTCTTCCAAAGATCCCGCCATGCGCCGCGCTGCTCTCGAAGAAACCAAAGAGATTATTGATGTCGCCAAATACTTGGGCGGCGATCTCATCAGCCTCTGGCCGGGACAGGATGGGTACGATTACCACTTCCAGGGCGATTATATTCAGGAGCACGGCTGGTTCATTGAAGGCGTCAAGCAGTGCTGCCTCCACAGCCCGGATGTGAAAATTTCCATCGAGTATAAGCCCCGCGAGCCGCGCAATTTCAGCTATCCGTCCACAGCGGCAACGACGCTTTTGATGGTTAAGGAAATCAACGAGCCCAATTGCGGCGTCACTATCGATTACGGCCATAGCACCGCCGCAAAAGAGAATGTGGCGGAAAGCGTCGCCATCATCAAGCGCTATGGCGACAGGCTGTTCCACATCCACATGAACGACAACTACTGCATGTGGGATGACGATATGATTACCGGCTCCGTTCATACCATCCCGTTTATTGAGTTCTTCTACTGGCTCAAGCGGACCGGGTATGAAGGGTACATCTCCACCGACCAATACCCCTACCGTGAAGACGGACGGGACGCCTGCAACGAAAGCGTGCGCTGGTTTGACGTGTTTGAAGAGCTGGTGGACCGTATTGACGAAAATGAAATTTCCGCCCTCTTCGGCTCCGGCAACGCCGTGGAGATCAGCGCGTTCCTGCGCCGCCTGATGTTCAACAGATAACAAAGATAAATAAGTTTTTGCCGGGCAACCGGCAAAAAGAAAAAATACTAGGAGGAAACGAACATGAAAAAGACGCTCGCTGCCGCGCTGGTACTGCTGATGGTATTCAGCATGTTCGCGTGCACGAAGCCCGCTGAGACCCCCGCGCCGGCAGCCGAAGCTCCTGCAGCCGAAGCTCCTGCTACCGAAGCCCCCGCCGCCGAGGCTCCCGCAGCCGAAGGCCCCGCTGATGAATCCGAATGGGAAATCGTCGTGGTTCCCAAGGACGCCACCAACCCCTGGTTCGTCCGTATGGATACCGGCGTCAAAGAGTATGCGCAGGAAACCGGCCTGAACATCTACCAGAAGGGCACCCCCGCCATCGATGCGACGCTGCAGTCCCAGCTCATCCAGGACCTGATCGCCGCCGATGTTGACGCGATCTGCGTGGTCCCCGTTGACCCCGGCTCCCTCGAACCGGTCCTCAAGCAGGCGCGCGAAGCCGGCATCGTGGTTGTGGCGCATGAAGGCGCTTCCCTGACGAATGTGGATTACGATATCGAAGCGTTCAGCAACGACCAGTACGGCGCATTCATCATGGATAACCTCGCGGAAGCCATGGGCCAGGAAGGCCTCTACACCACCATGGTCGCGCACGTCACCAACGCCTCCCACAATGAATGGGCAGACGGCGGCGTGAAGCGCCAGATCGAAGCCTATCCCAACATGAAGCTGCTCGAAGCCGAACCCCGCGTAGAATCCGAGGACAACGGCGACGTCGCATACCAGAAGGCCAAGGAACTCCTCAAGAAGTATCCCGACCTTAAGGGCATCATGGGCACCTCTTCCTTCGATGCGCCGGGTATCGCCCGCGCCATCCAGGAGCTGGGTCTGACCGGCAAGGTCTTCACCTCCGGTACCGGCATGCCCGCCGATAACGCGGAACTGTTGAAGAGCGGCGTTGTCAAGTCCCTCACGCTGTGGGATCCCGCGCTTGCCGGCAAGGCCATGTGCTCCATGGCGTTGAAGCTGCTGCGCGGCGAAGAGATCAAGGACCATGTGGACCTTGGCGTGGAAGGCTACAATGACCTGACCTTCAAGCAGGGCAGCACCACCGTCCTCGAAGGCAAGGGCTGGGTCGTTATCAACGCTGAAAATGTAGACAGCTTCGGCTTCTAAGTTTTCTTACACCTTATGGGTAAACAGGGCCGTTCCGCATCCCGATGCGATAAAAAGCGCATTCCCGCACGAAGCTTTCTTCGGGCGGGAATGCAGCGGCAAAGGGATGCGGGGCCCTTTCCTACTGATCGTACTATTCTTAACGAAAAAGCTGGCGCTTTTATTGGCCGCGCAGGTGAAATGATAGAGCGCCCGCGCTCCCGCCGGCTACGCGGCGCATGCCGCTATCGCGTCCACGACACAAATCCCGCTTTTAAAGCGAGATCCGTATAAGCCACAAGAAAGGGGCGAAGGCTCTATGTCCCAAAGCGTACTCAAAGTGGTGGATGTCAAAAAATCCTTTGCAGGCGTACAGGCGCTAAAAGGGGTTTCCCTTGACATTGAGGCAGGGGAAATCCATTGCCTTGCAGGCGAAAACGGCTGCGGAAAATCCACGCTTATTAAAATCATCTCAGGCGTATATACCCCTACCGCCGGGCATATCGAATTCGGCGACAAGGCGTATACCAAAATCACGCCGATCGAATCGATCCTAAACGGCGTGCAGGTCATTTATCAGGACTTTTCCATATTCCCGAACCTCTCCGTCATAGAGAACCTGGCGTTCAACGCGGAGCTTGCGAATAAGCGCAAGTTTGTCAACCGGGAACGCATGAAAAAAATTGCGGAAGAGGCCATCGCGAAGATCCATTTTGACGTGGACCTCAATGCCAAGGTCGGCTCGCTTTCCGTCGCCAGCAAGCAGCTTGTTGCGATCTGCCGCGCGCTGATGTTTGACGCCAAGCTCATCATTATGGATGAACCGACGACGGCGCTCACCCGCAAAGAGGTCAACGCGCTGTTCCAGATCATACTCGACCTCAAGAAGCAGGGAATTGCCACGCTGTTTGTCAGCCACAAACTGGACGAAGTATTTGAGATATCCGAGCGCTTCACCATTTTACGAAGCGGCGAAAAAATAATCACCGGCACCACCTCGGAGCTGGACAATAAAAAATTCACGTATTACATGACCGGGCGCGAGTTTGAGGACCATCCGTTTGAGCCCAAGGAGCTTTCCAAAGAACCGGTGCTGACCGCGCAGGGCTTGGGGGCAAGCGGCTTTTTTGAGGATGTCAGCTTTTCGCTGCACAAAGGGGAAATTTTAGGCATCACGGGCCTGCTGGGCTCGGGCCGCACTGAACTTGCGCTTTCGCTTTTTGGCATGCAGCATGCGGACAAAGGCGCCGTCACAATCGATGGAAAGCCTGTCACGCTCGACTCCCCCGAGGCTGCCATGAAAAACGGCATCGGCTATGTGCCGGAGGACCGCCTTTCCGAAGGCCTGTTCCTGCCGCGTAGCATCGGGGATAACATCGTGGTTTCCGAGCTTGAAAAGCTTTCCAGCAAGCTTGGCGTACTCGATCAAAAGAAGAAAAAGCAGGAGATCGCCCGTTGGGTCAAGGAGCTTTCCATCGCAACGCCCAATCCGGACAACGCCTGCAGCACGCTTTCGGGCGGCAACCAGCAGCGCATCGTGCTGGCGAAGTGGCTGGCGCGGGATTTAAAGGTGCTTATCCTCAACGGCCCCACTGTGGGCGTCGATATCGGCTCCAAGCATGATATCCATCAGATTTTAAGAAAGCTTGCGGAGCAGGGGTTGGGTATCATCATCATTTCCGATGATATTCCGGAGATATTGGCCAACTGTTCCAAGGTGCTCATTATGCGCGACGGCCGCATCAGCGCGACGTTAGCGCCTGCGGGCGTGGACGCGCAGGCGCTTTCACAGTATATGATGTAGGGGGTGAAGAGAGTGGCCAAACTATTCAAAAAACTTACGCAGCGCAACGAGTTCTATATCTTTCTTGTCATCGTGTTGCTGAGCATCGTCATACAGGCGCGTTCAGGGCAGTTCTTTACCTCCAACAACATTGTGGACCTTCTTTCCGCTTTGATCGTCCCCGGCCTGTTCGCGCTTGGCGCGTTCATGGTCATCGTTTCCGGCGGTATCGACGTTTCATTTCCGGCGCTGGCGTCGCTGAGCATGTACGCCACCACGCGGATATTGGTGGACAGCAACTACCAGGGCGGCATGCTGTTGCCCATCGTCATGTCGCTGTGCTTTGGCGCGATATTAGGCGCTGTCAACGGCGTGCTGATCGCTTCCTTCAAGCTTCCGCCGCTCATCGTCACGCTGGGCACGTCAAGCGTGTTCAAGGGCGTCATGCAGGGGGTGCTGAACTCCGTGCAGATCGCCGTCATTCCGCCTGGAATGTCTTCGTTCGGCACCTCCGCCCTGTTTGTCGCGCAGAACGCGCAGACGGGCCTTACCTCCCGCATGCCGGTTGCGTTCCTGGCGCTTGCGGCCGTGCTGCTGCTCGTTTACTTCATCTTGCAGCGCACCATGTACGGACGCGGGCTCTACGCCATCGGCGGTAACGAAACCAGCGCGCACCGCGCGGGCTTCAACGTATGGCTGATCAAATTCTTCCTCTATGTCGGCGTGGGCATGGTTTCAAGCCTGGCGGGACTCATCCGCGTATGCATGATGACGCAGGCGCACCCCACCAACATGCTGGGCATGGAGATGATGATCATCGCGGGCGTGGTGCTGGGCGGCACGGCCATTACGGGCGGCGCCGGTACGCTCACGGGCTGCATGCTGGGTACCATACTCATCGTCATGGTACAGAACTCGTTGATCCTGCTGGGCGTCCCCACTTTCTGGCAGGGACTGTTCCTGGGCCTCTTAATCCTGGTAGGCACGGGAGTGAGCGCCATGCAGGTCTCGCGCGCAAATCAATCCAAGGATCGTCAGTTGGGGAGGGCGCTGTAATGAACACACAGAAAAAAGGCATTCGCGCCATTATCAAGGACGTACATATCGGAAGGCTCTTAGGCCTGATGGCGTTCTGGATGATATTCATGGCGATCTTCCGTTTCAATAAGTTCTATACGCTGATCAATTTCCAGACTATGGCCGCGCAGTTTCCGGAATTCGGGCTGATGGCGCTGGGCATCATGCTGTGCATGATCACCGGCGGCATCGACCTTTCGGTGGTGGGCGTCGCGAACTTCGCCTCCATCGCCGCCGGTATCATGTTAAGGGAGATGGCAAGCGGCGGCGAGGAGTTGACGGGCTTTGGCATATTTATCGTCATGGCTTTCGGCGTGGCGATCGGCGCTGTGGCGGGCATCTTTAACGGGCTTTTGATTTCAAAGATCAAAATTCCGCCCATCCTAGCGACGCTCGGCTCCTATGAGCTCTTTACGGGCATCGCCATCATCCTTACCAAGGGCAAGGCGATCAGCGGCCTTCCGATCACCTATGCGGAAACCATCGCATCTAAGCTGTTCGGATTTATCCCCATCCAGCTGCTGTTCTTTATCGCCATGGTGCTTGTGCTTTCGTTCCTCTTAAACCGCACCACCTACGGTACCCGCCTCTACATGCTGGGCACCAACGCCACCGCGGCGAAGTTCAGCGGCCTGAAGGTCGATCAGCTGCTCATTAAGACCTACATGCTTTCGGGCATCTGCGCGGCGCTCGGCGGGCTCATCATGCTTGCAAACTATAACTCCGCGCGCGCGGATTACGGCACGGTGTATACGCTGCAGTGCGTGCTCATCGTGGTGCTGGGCGGCGTGGACCCCGCGGGCGGCAAAGGCCGCATCAGCGGCGCGGTGCTCGCCATCTGCGTGCTGCAGATGCTCTCTTCCGGCCTCAACCGCTTCCCGGAGATCTCCAGCTTCTATATCCCGCTCATCTGGGGCGGCGTACTGCTGCTTGTCATGGTGCTCAACTTCTTCACCGAGAACAAGCGTATCAAAGAAAAGTAAGAGGAAAGAAGGCATATGCTTAAAAACGTACCCAACGTGCTTTCGCCGGAACTGTTGAAGGTGCTTGCGGAAATGGGCCATAACGACGTCATTGTGCTGGGGGACGGCAACTTTCCCGGCGCAGGCCTTGCAAAAGCGGGCGGCGCGCGGCTCATCCGCGCGGACGGCATCGGCGCCACGGCGCTGCTGGACGCGATCCTCACGATGATCCCGGCCGATACCTATGTGGAAACCCCCGTTATGCTGATGAAGCGCGAACCGCAGGACGCTACGCTTGACATCCCCATCTGGAAGGAATTTGAGGCCGTGGTGGAAAAGCACGATCCAAGAGGGAAGGCCGCCATCGGCTTTATCGACCGGTTCCGCTTCTATGATGAAACCAAGAACGCCTATGCCGTGATACAGAGCGGGGAAGAGGCGGTATACGCCTGTGTGATGATCCGAAAGGGTGTTATTAAAAAGGCATAGGCTCTCAATCCCCCGGCGCAATACAGCACAGGAGGACATGAAATGAAGGTACTGTTTGCGGGCGAAAGCTGGACGATCGCCATGAGCCACATCAAGGGCTTCAACGTGTTCGATAGCTTTTCCTACGATGAATCCACCAGCGACAACATCCGCCGTATCTGTGAAGAGGCGGGCATCGAGTTTCATTACATGCCGTCCCATACGGCGGCACGCCATTTTCCGGGCTTAAGTGGCCTGAAGGAATACGATGTGGTCGTCCTTTCCGATATCGGCAGCGACACGTTTCTGCTGCATCCGGAGACGTTTGAAAAATCCCTCGTGCGGGAAAACCGCCTTGTCTCCCTCTGCCGGTTTGTGGAGGAAGGCGGCGGGCTGGCGATGTTTGGCGGCTGGAACTCGTTTACGGGCATGCACGGCAAAGCCCGCTACGGCATGACGCCGCTCGCGCAGGTGCTGCCCGTGGAGCTGTACCCCTATGACGACCGCAACGAAGTGCCTGAAGGCGCCTCAATGCGCGTCCTGAAACCCGATCACCCGATCTTTTCGGGCGTGGACCTTGATTGGCCGCCGTTTTTAGGCTATAACCGGCTGTTGCCCAAGGCAGGGGCGGAAGTACTTGCCGTAAACGGCGGGGATGTCATGGTTGCAGTCGAAGAGATCGGCAAAGGCCGTTCGTTCGCATTTGCAAGCGATATTTCGGCGCATTGGGCGCCGCCCGCGCTGACCCAAAGCGAACCCTACGCGCGTTTTATCGCCAATGTATTCCGTTGGCTGGCGAAAGTTTGATCCCTGAATATCCTGATCCCCCTTTACAACATTGGAGGCTGCCCAAACGGGCAGCCTCCAATGCTTCTAGAGTATTATACTTGCTTAAGGGTTCCAGGGTATCGGCGCCTTAGCGAGCCTCAGCGGGAGACGCCTCTGGCACTAAGCTGCGGGGCTGCCGTGGGAAAACTGCGTGTCCCTGAATGATAGATTCTGCGATCTCACAAGGGCTGATGTACAGCCTTTGGCTGCACAACCAATCCCCAACCCTCTTCTTTGAGAGCGATCGTACCTAGGGGGAGCGGGGGGCGATACCCTATGACGTATATGCATACCTTTTTTGGCACACTCACACCGCGGGAGGCCACCTTAATAGGCGGATCCCCGTCAGTTTTTAGTTCAATCCGAAATATGCCCGTACCTTGCCGATATAGTAGAGCGAGCCGAACGCGCACAGCACGCCGTCCCCCCCGCACCGGCGAAGGCCTTCCGCAATCGCGTCCTCCAGCGTTAGAAAGGCCTGTACCGGCCTTTTGTATTGGCGCAGGTGCTCCGCAAGCGCGGCGGCGGAAAGCGCGCGCGGGCTTTCTGGCGCAATGGTCAGGAAGCGTTCGGCAAGAGGCGCTACCTCCCGCATCATATCGCCATAATCCTTGTCCGCAAGCACGCCCACAAGAAATATGATGGGTTTTCCCGGGAAATATTGCTGCAATCCCTGCTTTAGCGCGGCAACGCCCTGCACATTATGCGCGCCGTCCACCAGTACAAAAGGGTTGGATTGCAGCAATTCCATGCGCCCCGGCCAACGGGCCGACAACAAGCCCGCATGGATCGCATCCTCCGTCACCGGAAAACCCTTGCTCTGCAACAGGCGCGACGCGTTGATCGCAAGCGCGGCGTTTGCAAGCTGATGTTCCCCCAGCAGGGAGATGCGGAATTCCCCAAATCCGGCGTACGCAAACTGTTGTCCCCATAGGCCGAATTCTGTCAGCCGTATGCCCGACAAATCGATCTTGTGCAGCCGGGCGTTGCGCTCGCTGCAAACCTCTTCAAATACCGCCCCAGCCTCCGGCGGTTGGGGGTACAACACAACGTCGCAGCCGGGCTTGATGATGCCCGCCTTTTCAAACGCGATCTGTTCGAGTGTGTTTCCCAATACCTCGGTGTGGTCATATCCAAGCCGGGTGATGACGGCGGCCTCGGGCATTTTGATAATATTCGTAGAATCGAGCCTGCCGCCCAGGCCCACTTCCAGCACCACAATGTCGCAGCCCTGTTCCGCAAAGTAGGCAAAGCCCATCGCTGTGACAAGGTCGAATTCCGTGGGGCTCTCAAGCCCCTCCGCCTCCATATCCGATATGGCCGCTTTGATGCGGGTCGTAATGCGCGCGATGGCCTCCTCGGAAATTTCCTTGCCGTTCACCTGAATGCGCTCCGTAAAGCGCTGGATGAACGGGGACGTATACAGCCCCACTTTTAAACCGGCCGCCTGTAAGATCGCGTTAAGGTACGCGCAGACGGAGCCCTTGCCGTTGGTGCCCGCCACATGCACATACCGTAGCTTGTCCTGCGGATTGTCAAGGCGCGCAAGCAGCGCGCCGATGCTGCTTAGCCCCAGGCGGGAGCCAAGACGCTGCGTGGCGTGGATCAGCCGCATGGCCTCTTCAAATGTCAGTTGCTCTCTTCCCATCCCTGCTGCATGATCCTCCATAAGCCGTCAGCGCGCCGCGGCGGCGAGCTTTTCAAGGGCTTCTTCTTCTGTTGCGACAAAGAAGATGTCGCGCCCCCTGTTGCTTTCATAGATAAAATCCTTGAGGGGTTTGCTGGTGTAATGCGCGTAATCTCCGACGATGGCAAGCTTCATCCGGTAATTGATAAACTTCTGCAGCACTTCTCCCGCCAGGCCCGAGCTCAGACGAAAAAATTCCTCCGCCACCGCGGATTTAGAAAGCGCCATGCAATCGCAGTCCGTTTCATAGCGTACCGACGCCAACAGATCCAGCGCCGAGGAGACGTCCGTGATAAGCGGCGTTTCGCTCTCCACTATGGCAATTGTAACGTCATGCTTTACGATTGTACGCATCTTCATGTTGATGGCCTCATTTCTTTTTTATTACACAGAATTCCCTGTTAAGTTTCCTGTTCGTTCTCTCGAATTCTATCAGGAAGAGACAAATTCCGCAATCATGGGCAAACTCGCCAATTCATAATTTTCTTGAGAAATATACTAGATATTGCGTTTCGTTTGCTTGACGCTCACTATATATGGTGATAAAATAACTATCACCCCATCAGATTATGAGGAGGAATGCCGGAAGCGGTGCATGGCTCCGGCCCAAAACCAATGATCACAACAATTATCAAAAGAGACGGCAGGCACGTTCCCTTCAACCTTGAAAAGATCAGCAACGCCATCTGGAAGGCGCTGCAGGCTTCCGGCACCGGCGATATGGGACAGGCGCTTGGGCTTGCCATCCGCGTGGCCGAAGAGGCGGAGCAGAGGAAGTTTAAAAACGGGTATCCCACCGTCGAAGAGGTGCAGGATATCGTGGAGCGCGTGCTCATCGACGCGGACCTTGCGGAGGCTGCCAAGCGGTACATCCTCTACCGCGCGGAGCGTACCCGTGCGCGCGAAATGAACACGCGCCTGATGCGCACCTATGAAGAAATCACGCACGCCGCCTCCATTGAAAGCGACTTAAAGCGGGATAACGCGAATATCGACGGCGATACCGCCATGGGCACCATGCTCAAATATGGCTCCGAAGGCGCAAAGATATTCAATGAAATGTATATTTTAAAGCCGGAGCATGGCCGCGCCCACAAGGCGGGGGATATCCACATCCATGACTTCGACTTTTATACGCTGACCACAACCTGCTGCCAGATCGATATCAAAAAGCTGTTTGAAAACGGCTTTTCCACCGGCCACGGATTCCTGCGCGAGCCCAACGGCATCGCGAGTTATTCGGCGCTCACCTGTATCGCTATACAGTCGAACCAAAACGATCAGCACGGCGGGCAGAGTATCCCTAACTTTGATTATGCCCTGGCGGACGGCGTCAGAAAGACGTTTGCCAAGAATTATAAAGAGCATCTCGTCAAATCCCTGGAGTTCGCCCTGGTGAGCGCCGGGCAGGAGGAAGCCGCGGAAGCAGTTTCCGAAAAGGTGGAGCGTGTTGCGCAAGCGCTCCGGCAAAAGGGCCTGCGGCCCAGCGTAGCCGACGAAGGCGGCTACATTGCGGCGGAACGCGTTTTGCTGGCGGATGAAACCCTTCCGGTTTCAATTCTGGAGAAAAGCCAAGCGTTTGCCATGAAGAACGCGATGGTCGCGACTGAGCGCGCCACCTATCAATCCATGGAAGCGCTCATCCACAACCTCAATACCATGCATTCTAGGGCGGGCGCGCAGGTGCCGTTCAGTTCCATCAACTACGGCACGGACACCACGCCCGAAGGCCGTATGGTGATTAAGAACATGCTTTTGGCAACCGAGGCGGGCCTGGGGTATGGCGAGACGCCCATATTCCCCATCCAGATATTCAAAGTCAAGGAAGGCGTCAGCTACAATGAGGGCGACCCGAACTATGACCTTTTCAAGCTTGCCTGCAGGGTGAGCGCCAAGCGGCTGTTCCCGAATTTCTCGTTTATCGACGCGCCGTTTAACCTCCAGTACTACAAGCCCGGCCAGGTGGAAACGGAAATCGCCTACATGGGCTGCCGCACGCGCGTGATCGGCAACGTCAACGATCCGGAACGGGAGATCGTCAATGGCCGCGGCAATTTAAGCTTTACCTCCATCAACCTGCCGCGCCTTGCGATATTGAGCAACGGTTCCGTGGAGACATTCTATCAAAAACTCGATGAAATGATGGGCCTGTGCGTCGACCAGCTTCTGGACCGCTTTGAAATCCAGTGCCGCAAGAGGATGCGCAATTTCCCGTTCCTGATGGGGGACGGCATCTGGCTTGATTCCGATCAGCTCCATCCGGACGACGAGGTGCGCGAGGTGTTAAAGCACGGCACGTTGACCGTGGGCTTTATCGGCCTTGCGGAAACGCTCAAGGCGCTCACCGGCAAGCACCACGGCGAATCGCCCGAATCGCAGCAGCTTGGCCTTGAAATCATATCCCACATGCGCAAGCGCATGGACGATGAAGCGCAAAAGCACAGGCTCAATTTCTCTCTCATCGCGACGCCTGCGGAAGGGCTTTCCGGCCGCTTTGTGGAGATCGACCGCAAACGCTTCGGGTCCATCCCCGGCGTGACGGACCGCCCGTATTATACGAATTCCTTCCATGTGCCGGTGTATTTCCCCATCAGCGCGCATGAGAAGATCAGGAAGGAAGCGCCCTACCACGCGCTCACCAACGGCGGGCACATCACCTATGTAGAGCTCGACGGCGATCCTTCCCAGAACCTTGAGGCGTTTGAGGCCGTCATCCGCGCCATGAAGGAAAGCGGCGTGGGCTACGGCTCCATCAACCACCCGCTCGACCGTGACCCGGCCTGCCGGTATTCCGGCATCATCGGGGACACTTGCCCCAAGTGCGGGCGCACGGAAGAGAACGGACAGGGGTTTGAGCGCATCCGCCGTATCACCGGCTACCTTGTGGGTACGCTGGACCGGTTCAACAACGCCAAGCGCGCGGAAGTGAACGACCGGGTGAAGCACATCAATATATCGCAGGCCCCAAGGCCGATGGAGACGCTGTGACCAAGCTTCATTTGGCCGGGGTCGTCCGCGAATCGATCGTGGATGGCCCCGGCATGCGTTATACGGTATTTGCGCAGGGCTGCCCGCACCACTGCCCCGGCTGCCACAACGCGCACACCTGGCCTTTTTCCGGCGGGTTTGAGGTGGAGCCGGAACAGATCGCGGCCGAACTCAGGCAAAACCCCATGCTGCGCGGCATTACGCTAAGCGGGGGGGAGCCGTTCTGCCAGTGCAAAGCCATGGCGGAACTTGCGGCACTCGCCCACGCGGCGGGGTATGATGTGATCGCTTATACCGGCTACCTGTTTGAAGCGCTTCTGGAGCAGGCAAAGACGGACCCGGATGTTCTTTTGCTATTGCGGGAAACCGACGTGATCATCGACGGGCCGTTTTTGCAGGAACAAAAGAGCTACGATCTCAGGTTCCGCGGCTCCAAAAACCAGCGTGCCATCGATGTAAAAGCGTCGCTTTCGGGAAGCATCACGCTTGCCGATATATAGCCGTTATTGTAAAAGAGAAACCGCAGTATGCGAGGAACAAGCCCAAGCTTGTTCCTTTCTAAGTTTTGGCGTATAGTGAAACAAGAAGCGTACAGTGGGAGGGGGAGAACATGGATATCATCATCCGTCATGAAACGGAACAGGACCATCGGGAAGCGGAGCATGTTGCAAGGGAGGCTTTCTGGAACCTGCATACTCCGGGATGTGATGAGCATTACCTGCTCCATACCATGCGCAGCCATCCGGATTACCTGGAGGACTTGAGCTTTGTCGCGGAGAAGGATGGGAAGATCGTCGGCGGCATTTACTATATAAAATCCCATATCCTCGACGCCGAGGGGCAAAGGCATGATACCATTACGTTTGGCCCCATTTGCGTATTGCCCCGGTTTCAAAGGCAGGGTGTCGGGAAGGCGTTGATTGAGCACACCAGGGATATAGCGGTTTCAAAGGGCCACCGGGCCATTCTCATATATGGATACCCCGCAAATTACTGTGCACGCGGGTTTCGAGGCTCCAAAAAATTCGGCATTACCAATCCGGATGGTGAGTATCCTTATTCATTGCTGGCGCTGGAGCTGTACCCCGGGGCGCTAAACGGCATATCGGGCCGGTTTTACGACAGCGACGCGTATCATTTCAACCCATCGGACGCCGCGGAGTATGACAAGCAGTTTCCTTACAAGGAAAAACTGGTTCGGTATACGCAGGAAGAGTTTTCGATTGCGTGCAACGCGGTTTTGAAATAAGCCGATACATCGTATGATTGATGTGGCCGTCTTTCGGGGCGGCTTTTTTGATGCGGCGGGGTTTACAGCAAAGCGCGCATGCAGTACACTTAGAACAAATGTTCTGTTATTTCATGGGGGAGCAAATCATGGCGTATTACCCGGAAGAAGCGTTTTTTCAAAGGAAGACGGCAGAGGAAATTGCAGATAACATTGCCCCCTGCGGCTATGTTTGCGGCATGTGCTACGATAACGTGAGTAGGGAGTGTAAAGGATGCCAGAACCAGGACGAGCCCTGTCCCATCCGGCTTTGCTGCAAAAGCCGCAACATCCGGGGATGCTGGGAATGTTCTATATTTCCCTGCTGCGAGTGCGATTTTCGGAGCCTGCGCATCCGCGCGTTTTTGCGGTGCGCCAAGGAGGACGGGGTGGAAGCATTGGCGGGGTATCTCTTGCGCAATGTGGAACAGGATATCCACTACCACCATGGCAGAACTTACATTGGTGACTATGATGCATGTAAAACGGAAGAAGAAGTGCTTTCCCTGTTGCGTACGGGAAAGGTAGTCCAGGGCTAAGCTCACACAAATGAATGCCATATAAAAAGTCCGCCGATCATCGGCGGACTTACTAATGTATTATACGGCCTTCTTTTTCACTACAGGCTTTCTTAACGCAATCAGCCGCAGCGTATCCTCCAATATGGCCGTATCCGTCACATGCAGCATCAGCCACCGCCCGCCGCAGGAGAACGGCGTTCTCTCATACAGCTCCCGCACATATTGCGTTGCGTGGGGCATCATCAGCTCGGCTTCCGGTTCTTCCTTCGCGCCGATGACCACCAGCGCGATAAAATAGCCCTCCATGGGGTAGAGCGTACATAAGGATTTGCCGCTTTTCTGGTACTTCACATTCCAGCCCTGCTGCGCGGCGCATTTGCTGTAGGATGCCGCGGGCTGCAACGCGTAGGCGTCCCGTATCCGTGCATGAAACGTCTCCCAAAGCGGGTTCCCGATATAATCCCGCATCATTTCTTCGGTAGGCTCCCTATCCGGCCCGTATAAGGCGCTCCAATCCATGCTTTTTCTCCTAAGTTTTTCCTTATCATACCATAGAACAAAACGCTTGCAAACGCCCATATCTCTGCGTTAGCGTGTTTCCGCTTTACCTTGCAGAACTTTACAAATGTGGAAGTCGTCCATAAAATGATGCTATAGCCTTAGAAAATTGCATGTATCTATTGCGCCGACGTGGAGTCGGACGCGTCCTATCAATACGTTGAGGGTGAACACATGGTATATTTAAACGGAAAAGATTTGACCATAGATCAGGTGGTATCCGTCGCCCGGCGGGGCGAGGAAGTCGCCATATCGGAAGACGCGCGCGTTTTGATTCAAAAGGCGCGGGATTATGTGGATGAAAAGCTGGCGGCGCATGCCGTCATCTATGGCCTGACCACCGGCTTCGGGAAGTTTTCGGATACGTTCATCCCGCCGGAAGCCACGGCGGAGCTGCAGAAAAACCTCATCATCTCCCACGCTTGCGGCATGGGGGAGTCGTTGGATCGTGAAACCGTGCGGGCTTCCATGCTGCTGCGGTTAAATACCTTAAGCCGCGGCAATTCCGGCATCCGCCTTTCCACCATGGATACGCTTCTTGCGATGCTCAATGCGGGCGTGCATCCCGTCATTCCGCAAAAGGGCAGCCTTGGTGCAAGCGGGGATTTGGCGCCGCTTTCCCATATGGTACTGGTCATGATCGGCGAGGGCCACGCGGAGTATAATGGCGAGGTGCTGCCGGGCAAAGAAGCCATGGCCCGCGCGGGTATTACCACCATAGAACTTGCCGCCAAGGAAGGGCTTGCGCTCATCAACGGCACCCAAATCATGACGGCCATCGGCGCGCTTGCGGTCTATGACGCCGTGAGTTTAGCAAAAGCCGCCGACATTGCCGCCGCCATGACCACCGAGGCGCAAAACGGTATCTTAAAGGCGTTCGATGCGAAAATCCATGAGCTAAGAGGCCATCAGGGGCAGAAGGAGTCCGCAAGAAACCTTCTGACACTACTTCACGGCAGCCTTCTTGCGCAGGAGTCCATTCCCGGCAAGGTGCAGGACGCGTATTCCGTGCGTTGCGTGCCGCAGATCCACGGCGCGAGCCGCGATGCCATCCGGTATGTATTTGACGCCGTCACCCGCGAGATCAACGCCGTGACGGATAACCCCATCATATTCCCGGACGAGGACGAGGCCATTTCCAGCGGCAACTTCCACGGCCAGCCCATGGCGCTCGCCTTCGATTTCCTGGGCATCGCGCTTGCGGAATACGCGAACGTGTCCGAGCGCCGCATTGAGCGCATGGTCAACCCGCAGATCAACGACGGCCTGCCCGCCTTCCTCATCCCGGACGGCGGCCTCAACAGCGGCTTTATGATCGCGCAGTACGCCGCGGCCTCCATGGTATCGGAAAACAAGGTCTATGCGCACCCGGCGAGTGTGGACAGCATCCCGTCCTCCGCCAACCAGGAGGATCATGTCAGCATGGGCACCACCGCCGCGCGCAAAGCGCGCATGATCTTGGATAACGCCGAAAAGGTGATCGGCATCGAACTGTTCGTCGCGGCCCAGGCGCTCTGGCTGCGCGGGGAACAAAAACTTTCTCCCGCCACAAAAGCCGTGTATGACCATATCCGCGCCTCCGTCCCGCCCGCGCACAAGGACATCGTGATGCATTACGAAATGGTGAAGCTCGATCAAATGGTGAAATCCGGCGCGCTTGTCGCAGCCGCCGAAGCGGTGTGCGGAAAGCTGCTGTAAGGGGGGATAATTGAGGGCGTTGCCCTCAAACTCCCACTCAGGGCCGTAACGGCCCTGAGAACCCGAAGGATTGCCAAGGGATATGTCCCTTGGCCGGGGTCAAGGGGCGGAGCCCCTTGGTCTAATCCATAAAGGAGGTGCTGTTATGCCTACCAACCAAGCACTCGAACACGCAAGAACCATCAAGCTGGACGCAACGCTGCCGGAATACCCGGCGTTCGATCCGCAGTACCGCCGCGCGCCGGACCGGGGTTTCCGGCTGACGAAAGTGCAGGCGGCGCTTGCGCTCAAAAACGCGCTCAGGTATGTGCCGGAGGAGCTGCATGAAGCGCTTGCGCCGGAATTCATGGAAGAACTCCTGACCCGTGGGCGAATCTATGCATACCGCTACCGGCCACAGGGCCGCATCTATGGCAAGCCGATTGAAGAATACAAGGGCAAGTGCCTTGCGGGAAAAGCGTTTCAGGTGATGATCGATAACAACCTGGATTTTGAGATCGCGCTCTATCCCTACGAGCTTGTCACCTATGGCGAAACGGGCCAGCCCTGCCAGAACTGGCTGCAGTACCGGCTGATCAAAAAGTATCTCGAAGAACTCACAGACGAGCAAACACTGGTGCTCGAATCCGGACACCCATTGGGTCTGTTCCCGTCCAAACCGGACGCCCCGCGCGTGATTTTGACGAACGCGCTAATGGTGGGCATGTTCGATAACCGGAACGATTGGGAGGTCGCGCAGCAGCTAGGCGTTGCGAACTACGGGCAGATGACGGCGGGCGGCTGGATGTACATCGGCCCGCAGGGGATCGTGCACGGCACGTTCAACACCATACTGGGCGCGGGGCGCAAGTTTTTAGGGATTCCGGAAGAGGGAGATTTGACCGGCAAGGTGTTCGTATCCTCGGGCTTGGGCGGCATGAGCGGCGCGCAGCCCAAGGCGGCGAACATCGCAAAGGCTGTCGGCATTTTCGCGGAGGTGGACAAAAGCCGCATCCAGACCCGCATGAACCAGGGCTGGGTGGATATGATGACGGACGACCTCCATGAGGCGGTCACGTATGCAAACTGGCACAGGGAGCGCGGACGCTCCGTTTCTATCGCTTACCACGGCAACATTGTGGATTTACTGGAGTACGCGGCAAAGGAACGCTTTAAGATCGATTTGTTGAGCGACCAGACCTCCTGCCACAACGTATACGACGGCGGATATTGCCCCGCCGGGCTGACGTTTGCGGAGCGCACGGAGCTGCTGCATACCGACCGCGAGCACTTTGCGGGGCTGGTGGACGTTTCGCTCAAGCGGCATTTTACAGCGATACGGAGTCTGGTAGAACAGGGAACATACTTCTTTGATTACGGAAATTCGTTCATGAAGGCCGTGTTTGACAGCGGCGTTATGGAGATATCAAAAAACGGCGTAGACGAGAAGGACGGCTTCATATTCCCCTCCTATGTGGAGGATATCATGGGCCCCATGCTGTTTGATTACGGCTATGGCCCGTTCCGCTGGGTGTGCCTGTCCGGCAAGCCGGAGGATCTGGAGAAAACCGACGCCGCCGCGATGGACTGCATCAATCCCGACAGGCGGTTTCAGGACAGGGACAATTACAACTGGATCAGGGATGCCAAACAGAACAATCTCGTCGTCGGCACACAGGCGCGCATCCTGTACCAGGATGCGGAAGGCCGCACAAATATCGCACTGCGGTTTAACGAGATGGTGCGTGCTGGGGAAGTTGGCCCCATTATGCTCGGGCGCGACCATCACGACGTCAGCGGTACGGACTCGCCCTTCCGCGAAACCGCGAACATCAAGGATGGCAGCAATGTCATGGCGGATATGGCGACCCAGTGCTTTGCGGGCAACGCCGCGCGCGGCATGACGCTGTGCGCGCTGCACAATGGCGGCGGTGTCGGCATCGGCAAGGCCATCAACGGCGGGTTCGGCCTGCTGTTGGACGGCAGCGCGCGTACGGATGACATCATTCGCTCCGCCATGATGTGGGACGTCATGGGCGGCGTCGCGCGGCGCGGCTGGGCTCGGAATGAAAACGCCTTGGAGACCGTGGCCGCTTACAATACAAAATGGCAGGGCAAGGCGCACATTACGCTGCCCTACCTTGCGGACGACGCTTTGATCGAGAAAACTTTACAAGAAAAGGGGATATAACGATCCAATGGCAAAGCTCATAGAATGCGTGCCCAACATCAGCGAGGGCAGGAGGCCGGAAGTTATTGAAACGGTGATTGACGAGGTGCGGCGCACCCCCGGCGTGACGCTGCTTGACTATAGCTCGGACGCCAGCCACAACCGCACCGTCATCACGTTCTTAGGCAACCCGGAAGGCGTGGCGGATGCGGCGGTCGCCGTCGCGAAAAAAGCTGCGGAATTAATCGACCTTACCGTCCACGAGGGCGAACACCCCCGCATGGGCGCTGTGGACGTGATTCCATTTATCCCCATCAAGGATGTGACCGCAGAGGAATGCGTGGCACTCTCTAAGGCTGTTGCAGAGCGCGTGTGGGAAGAGGCGCATATGCCCGTGTTCCTGTATGAGGAGTCCGCTTCCGCACCTTCCCGCATGAACCTCGCCGCCATCCGCAAGGGCCAGTTTGAGGGCATGGCACAAAAGGTGCTCGAATCCGAATGGGAGCCGGACTTTGGCGGCAGGACCATCCACCCCACGGCTGGCGTCGTCGCTATCGGCGCGCGCATGCCGCTCATCGCGTTCAATATCAATCTGTCCACCCCGGATGTTTCCATTGCCTCCAGCATCGCAAAGACCATTCGTCAGAGCAGCGGCGGTCTCCCGTATGTCAAGGCGCTTGGCGTCATGCTCTCGGAGCGCAACATCGCGCAGGTGTCCATCAACATGACAAACTTCCACAAGACCCCGCTTTACCGCGTGCTGGAGCTTGTGAAAGCCGAAGCCAAGCGCTATGGCGTAACTGTTGTCGGTACGGAGATCGTGGGGTTGGCCCCCATGCAGGCGCTCATTGATTCTGCGGAATACTACATGCAGATCGAAGCGTTTGATTTCCACAAGCAGGTGCTGGAGAATCATATTTTGTAAGGGGGACGTCTCCTTTTCTTTCCACGAAAGAAAAGGAGCAAAAGAAAGCGGATTTATATGCGTAGGTTTTCTTTTGTTTCGTTTCTTTTGCAAAAGAAACGAAACGGGGTTTTAGGGGCAGAGCCCCTAAATATTCCGTAAGAGAGGTGGAATTTATGCTGCTCATCAAAAACATCGGCTTGCTGCAAACGCCCATCGGCAATACGAGCGCAAAGGGCGAGGCGCAGGCGTATAACGCAAAGATCAAAAATGCCGCCATTTTGATAGAGGATGGCTTGATCAAAGCGGTGTATGAGGGCGGCGAGCTTCCGTTCTGCGACAAGAGCGTGGATGCGCTGGATGCCAAAGGCATGATTGCAACGCCCGGATGGATCGATTGCCATACGCATCTGGTGTTTGGCGGGTGGCGGCAGCACGAAGTGCCGTTAAAACTCAGGGGTGCCAGCTATCTTGAAATCCTGCGCGCGGGCGGCGGCATCTTGGACACCGTGCGGCATACGCGGGAAGCGTCCGAGGACGCGCTGTATGAAAAGAGCAGCGTGTTTTTAGCGGAAATGCTTGCAAACGGTATCACGACGGTGGAGGGAAAAAGCGGCTATGGGTTGGATATTGAAAACGAGCTCAAGCAGCTGCGCGTGATGAAGCGGCTCAATGAAATGCAGCCGGTAGAGGTTGTGCCGACGTTCATGGGCGCGCATGCAATACCCGCGGAGTACGCGGGGGATGGTGACAGGTATATCGATTATCTGTGCGATGCGGTGCTTCCCAAGGTGAAGGAGGAAGGGCTTGCGCGGTTTGCGGATGTGTTCTGCGAGGATTCGGTATTCAACGTCGCGCAAAGCCGTAGGTATTTAAAGGCGGCGCAGGCGCTGGGATTGGGACTGAAAATCCACGCGGATGAAATTGAGGAGATCGGCGGGGCGCAGCTTGCGGGCGAGCTTGGCGCAATTTCCGCGGAGCACCTGATTGCAACAGGGGAACAGGGTATGGCGGCGCTTGCCGCGGGCGGCGTCATTGCGGCGCTGCTGCCGCAGACCTCGTTCTATCTCAACAAACCGTTTGCGCAGGCGTGGCGCATGATAGAACTTGGCATTCCCATTGCCATCGCTTCGGACTTTAACCCCGGCTCGTCGCCCTCGCTCAATTTGCAGCTTGCAGCGAATCTCGGGTATCTCAAATACCGGATGCAGCCTTCTGAAGTGCTCACCGCCGTCACGCTGAATGCGGCGTGTGCCATCGGGTTAGGCGACCGCATCGGAACGATCGAGGCGGGCAAGCAGGCGGATATCGTATTGTGGGACGCGCCGGATATGGAAATGCTCTGCTACCGCTTTGGCAGCAACCTTGCGCATACGGTCATCAAAAAAGGAGAAATACAGCATGTTAAAAGAGCTTAAACTCGCGGATTATCTGAACCTCCTCGCGTCGGACGCACCGGCGCCCGGCGGCGGCAGCGCAAGCGCGCTGTGCGGCGCGCAGGGCGCGGCATTGACGGCGATGGTCGCAAACCTGACGGTATCCAGAAAGAAATATGAGGCGTTTCACGACGTCTGCGGTCAGGCCGCGGAGGAGGCGGAAGCGTTACGGGCGCAGCTTGTCGCGCAGATCGACCGGGATACGGACGCGTACAACCTCGTGTGTGAGGCAATGAAGCTCCCGAAGGAAACGGAAGAGGAAAAGCGCACTAGGAGTGAAAAAATCGCGGAAGCGACGCTGTTTGCAACGGAGGTGCCGTATGAAACGCTATCGCTTGCGGTGCAGGCGCTATCGGTGACGGGCACGATCGTGGGCAAGAGCAATCCCAACGCCGCGAGCGACTTGGGCGTTGCGGCGGCGAACCTTGAAACCTGCGCAAAGGGCGCGTGGCTCAACGTGCTCATCAACCTTGGCGGCCTCAAAGACGAACAAAAGGCGAATGAACTGAAGGGTGCCGGGGAAGCGCTCTTAAAAAAAGCGGAGGCGCTTGCAAAGGAAATTTACGCGAACGTGACCAAGGAAATCAGTTAAAGCCGCAGGACACAAAAAGCCTCTTCCGGGCGGAAGAGGCTTTTTGTATGCCGATGATTGAAGAATCAAGCGGGACCTGGCGGCGGCCGGATAGGGAAACATGACGAAATTTTTATGAATATGCATGTTGCAATACCATACGTTTCCGGTTATAAAAATACAAGGCAGATCAATCAACACGCTTTAATGTGAAAGAGGTATATGGATGTCTCAAATCAGCCAGCCCAAACGTATTGCCGCGCTTTTGCTTACGCTCGTCATCCTTCTTGTCGCCTTGCCGGCGGCTGCCGCAAAGGATCTTGTGCAAAGCGAGCTGCTCACATTCAACGTAACCAGGTTTTATATTGATGGCGAGAGCCCGTCGGATCCCGACCTTACAATTGCGCAGGACGCAAGCATCGATATTGGCATCCGGTTTTTTCTGAGCGACGGAACGGCGGGGAACGAGGCGCAAGAAGGAGACTTTTTTACGTTCTCGCTGCCTTCCGCATTGACGGATATCGCAACGTTTACGGCGACCAATACCTCGCTGTATGATACGGACGATGAAACCGGCCTTCCGGTTGAGATCGCCACGCTTTCCATCAGCACTACGGGCCAGGTAAGCGTGGTTTTTACGGGAAGCAGCATCACAACCCTTTCCAACGTTACGGGCGATATCAGCTTCCACGGAAAATTTGAAAAGGACCGTATCAGCGGAGAAGGGCCGGTGGAGTTTTCGCTGGTTGCGGGCGGAGCCGTATACCGTATTGGCTTTGAACCGGATCCGGCGCCTGTCGCCACCTCCGCCTCCCTGACAAAGGACGGGGAATACCTGCCGGAGGAGCGGGCAATTCGGTGGACGATAAAGGCAACGGCCAATACGGACGTTTCCAATGTGACGGTCATGGATACGCTTGACGGCAAGCAGACATATGTTCCGGATAGCAGCGTGGGCATTGACGAGCCTTTTTATTCTTCGGTGGACGGACCGTTGACGTTTACTTTGGGTACGCTGAACGCGGATACCGAAAAGAGCTTTACGTATTTGACAAAAATCAAGGATACCGCATACAACCCCGCAGAAGATCAAAAGACATCCCTTTCCAATACTGCGGTGCTGCAGATAGGCGCCGAACCGGTCGCGACGAAATCCTCCATTGAGGAGGTTACGACAGACTGGATCAAAAAATCAGGCCAGCATTGGACGGATGCGGAAGGCAAGCATTATATCGATTGGACGATCGAGCTGAACAACAACTATCGTACCGCGGAGAGCGTTGCCGTGAGCGATACGCTGCCCAGCCACCTTGCGATGTCGCCGTCCTCGCTGCTTGTAAACGGCGAGCCTTCCTCGTTTACAACGGTAAACGGCAACTCGTTCACCTATACGTTTGCGGGCGGCATGACGGGAAAGAACGCGCTGAAGTTTACCACCAAAGTGGATGAAGCGTATTATGATCAGCAGGACAATGTGAGTTTTACCAACCTTGCCAGCGTTACCGTGGACGGCAATACCTATACCGCCAGCAGCGGCCCGGTTGGCGTAAACACCAGCCTTCTGTCAAAAAGCGGCCAGTCCTATAACCCTGCGACGCAGACGATCACCTGGCGGCTCAATGTGAACGGCAACGGACGCACCATAACCAATGCCGTGATTACGGACATCATACCGGCGAAGCAGGAATTTATTGCAAACAGCGTCACAAAGGACGGCAGCGCGTGCTTGTATACGTATGACGGTGCTGCCAGGCTATTGACGATTAACTTGGGAAATCTAACACCTTCTGACCGGCCGGTTCTCACGTTCCAAACCAAGGTGACCGAGGCCGTGGATATCGCCACCAACAAAACCACGCCATATGGCAACACCGCAAAACTTGCGGGCGCTGAGATTGCCACGGCAACCTCAGTAGGCAGCATTAATGTGGCAAGCACGGTGCTTGCAAAACAAAACACCGGGTACGATTACGCTGCGCGCGAGCTGAGCTGGAAGATTACCGTCAACCAGAACAACATGGTTTTGCCGAATGTCGTAGTGACGGATATTATTCCGGACGGGCAGGCATATATACCGGGATCGCTCCAAATTGGCGGAGCGGCGCCTTCGGGCAGCGTGCTCAGCCAAAATGAGAATACGCTTACGTTTACCCTTGGTACATTGACGGCGCAGACGGAACTTACGTTTAAAACAAGGATCAGCGACGACGCTGTGTTTTTAAACAACAAGGGCAATATTAAATTTTCCAATCAGGCTGCGCTTCAATCAAGCTATGCAGCGCAGGCTCCTGTCAAATCGGAAAAGACGGTAAGCAATACCGCGTTGGATAAGCAGATAGCTGTGGATTACAACAAGGACAACGGCTATATCGAGTGGCTGGTAAACGTGAATTCCAATCAAGCCGAAATGGAAGACGCGTACCTTGGTGATGCGCTCCAGGACGGTTTGGAGCTGGATACGGAGTCCGTTCGCCTTTACAAATGGAACCAGTCCGCAAACAACACCATGACCAGGGGCGAACTGGTGCCTTCCTCCGCATACAGCTTTACTTATGAATACCAGACGCGCAAATTTACGCTGCACCTGCCCGACGGCCCGCAGGGATACCAGTTGCTGTTCAGAACCGATGTAAAAAAGCCCGGCATGTACTCCAATACCATTTCGCTAAATGGGCAGGCTACGCTGCCGGATAGCGCACAGAGCGAAAGCAGGGTCACGCAGCAGAGCATTGATTACAGCATCAGCGGCGTAAACGGAAGCATTACCGTATATAAGGAGGATATGTCCGGCAACCGCCTTTCCGGGGCGGTGTTTGAACGGCTGGACAGCCTGGGCAACGTATTGGAAGTAAAAACGACGGACTTGACCGGAAAAGTTGTATTTGACAAGCTGAAGCTTCGCACCTACTATATCCGGGAAAAGACAGCGCCTGCGGGCTATGCGCTCAATGCCGAAAGCATACAGGTCACCCTGACCGATGAAAGCGCCGCAACGCGCAGCAAGACCGTCACAATAAAGAACGAGCGCATGGCAACGCCTACGCCCACGCCCAGCGCTACGCCTACTCCTGTCCCTACCCCCACGCCTGCGCCTACCCCAAATTCCGGCGGCGGTGGCGGCTCGATCCCACGCGCAACGCCAACGCCCAGACCGAATACGGGCAGTGTGGAAGTGGTGGATAAGGACCCGGGAAGCAACGTTGATATTTACGATAAAGACGGAAAGCTTGTAACCACCGTAAAGACGGATAAAGACGGTAAGGTTACAATTCCGGACCTACCCTATGGCGAATATACGGTGCGGTCGCAGGATGGTTCCCGCGAAGTAGAAGTGATCATTACCAAAGACAACGCGCAGCAAAAAGTCGCGTTGGGGCCGGGGGTCCCCAAGACCGGGGGCAACGGTAAGACGCTGCTTGCGCTGCTTGTATTCCTACTCTTGGTAGGGGATGTAGCGCTTGCGATTCGCAGCGTGCCGGAGAAACGAAAAGGTCAGAGATAGCAGATAAATAAAGAACGCCGCAGGTACTCTCTGCGGCGTTCTTTTTGAGAAATTTATTTATTGTTCCAATAAATCTGCATACTCCTCGTGTTCGGAGAACCATTTAACTGCATAGGAGCATGTGGCCCGTGCCTTGAGGCCGCGCGCCCTGACATCCGCCGCGGCGGCGCCAAGTAGTTGGCCCGCTACGCCCTGCCCGCGCAGGGAAGGGTCCACGAATGTGTGGTTGAAATTGACGGTCGCAGCGGATACGGCGGGGAACGTGGCCTCGGCAATCAGCCCGCCGTCCTTGTCCAATACATAGACGCGGTCTTCTTCGTGTTGGATGGAAATCATAAAATCACCTCAGGTCTATCTTACCACAGGATGGCGGCTGTTAAGCAATCCGATATGAACCATATCCAACAAGCGGTTGCATAAAAATACCGAAAGAGTTGCTCTTTCGGTATCGACGGGCACTACGGACACAATCAGGGCGAAGCCTCCGGAACAAGGTTGAGCATATCCTCCTGATTGGCGACGTCCGTATAAGCGTCGGGCACCTTTCCAACGATAATTTGCTCGGCCACCGGCATGGAAAGACTCACGGTATCCGTTCTTGCGCTGCCGGGGAGTATGATGGCGACATCAGCCGTCAGCGTAAGTATGATGCGGTGGAGCGTCTGGTTGATACCGGCAGAGCGGAATTCGCTGGAAATATGCGTCTGTACCGCGCCTTCCGGGGAGAAATTCATCCGCAGCATGGGGCCTGCGCCCGCGAACAGGGGAATGCCCGCCGCAGTGCCCATGGGGAGGTCGATCCCCTGTTTTCCGATCTGCGTAAGCTTTGTCTGCGCCGCATCCGCGCAGCGCGCCGCAAACAGATTGATGGCGGCGCTGTTGAGTTCTACATAAAAAACCTGATCCTCTGTTTTTTGCACTTCAACAAAATCCGTACTTTGTTCGCTTTCGCTCAACTGCTCCAGCACGGAGGTATACATGGCCTTGGACGCTTCCGCCTGCACGCGCGTTTGCGCCATGTGCATCAGAGCAGGGCGAAGCTGCGCGTTGATGAGCGCGTAGGAGAGTATCAGCAAAACTAATACCGCTCCGGCTATGATGAATATCATTCGTTTGACGCGCCGTTTTCGGTATTCCATCACTGCATGCCTCCCCATAGCAGTATATGCCGTGACAGGACGGGGTGTGACGCATGCAAAGAAATTCTTCTTCCAAAATCGACAAGAAACAGGCGGCGCAAGCCTGGGAAAGCGGCCGGCCATTTTTCTTGGATCGTGTCGGCCGGCCCCGCGGAGCAAAATTTTAGTGTTGCAATGAAGCCCTTTCTGCGATATGATATTATACGCATCGTGGGGATGTAGCCCAGCAGGTTAGAGCGCTTCGCTCACATCGAAGAGGTCGGGGGTTCGAGCCCCTCCATCCCCACCAAACATAAAAGGTCGCCATTTAGGCGACCTTTTATGTTTGGTCAATGATTCAGAGGGGCTCGAAGGGCGGAATAGAAAACGCCACAGTGCGGCGTTTTTCCGCCCCGCGGAGCGTGCTGACCAAGGGCTAAAGAGCGGTGTGAGCGAGCAGCGGGAGGCTAAGCGGAGGAGCCCCTTCCATCCCCACCAAAAGCAAATGACCGCCGTTTGGTGGCCATTGCTTTTGGTGTAAGTTGTTTAACGGGACTCGAAGCCGCGTTAAGAAAAAGCCGAGATTTCGGACCCAGGCCGGCTTGCGCAGTGCGGGCAGCCCGCGCCCACCGCCACGCAATCCTGCGGCTGGAAAGCGTTTGATTCAGCAACCAGGCCCTTCTTTTTGGTAAATACGCAATATGCTAAAAGATTCAAGTGGTTTATATGGTCCAAGTACCTTTCTTGACAGAGGACTCCTGAACGGCGGATAATAGAACGGCAATCATGGCCCTGTCGGGCGATCCTTTGCGGCGGAAAGGGCCGCTTGGCAGGAAGTGGAGATTGATCGCCAATAATCGGGGAGCTTTATAACTTAACGCAGGAGGAAGCACATATGTACGAGCAACAGAAACAGGAGATCATTAAAACGGGCATATCGCTGGACAAGTACGGCCTGATCGCGCTTTCCGGCGGCAATGTCAGCGCGCGTATGGAAAACGGGGACATCCTTGTCACGCCTTCCGGCATGATTTATTCGGACATGGTGCCCGACGATGTGCTGGTGATGGATATCGAAGGCAACATTAAGGAAGGCACGCGCAAACCCTCTGTGGACACCCAAGCGCTTTTGTATGTGTTCAAACACCGCCCGGATGTGAATGGCGTCATCCACACGCACCAGCCATACGCCACCGCCATCGGCCTGGTGCAGGATGAATTCCCTGTGGTGGTTACAACGCTTGCAAACGCCACCAGAGGCCCCGTAAAGGTCTGCCCGTTCAGCTCCGCTGCAAGCCTTGACATGGGCATTGAAACGGTCAACAATCTTGGCGACCAACTTGCCGTCATATTAAAACACCACGGCGTGATGGCGGTGGGAAAATCCCTGAAGGAAGCGCTCTATGCCTGCGTTTATCTGGAAGAAGCCGCAAAGACCTACCTCATCGCAAAATCTGCCGGCAACGTCGCATCTATGACGCCCGCGCAGGTGGAACAGGCGGTCAATGTGTTCAAGTATTATGGACAGGGTTCTGCCCAGATGCCTGACGAGGTCGTCAAAAAAGTTTAATCTTTCTTCAAAATAGGGCCCCGTTCATGAGCGGAGGCCTTGAGAATGCACATTGAGGAAACGGGGCCTCCTGCCGTAGGATAGAAGCTACGACAGGAGGCCTTCCATATGGGCAAACACTTCGGAGAAAAGACCATTGTAAGAGTGCGATGTGAGAGCGGAAATCAAATACGCGGCAATGCATCGGCATGCCGGGTATCCGCAATAGGTACCAATTTATAGCGGCTTGCTGATATGCTGTAATGGACAGTATATTTTTCCCACCTTGTGTTTGTAAATTAGGTTGACTTTAGATAACATAAAACATAAAATATAGATGACAAAATACATTTGAAAATATAGTTTACTTTTGTAAATGGTTGAAAAGGATGTGGTTGCTTTGATGAATCCTAAGCTTGATACGTTTACCTGTACAAGCCCGGAAGACTGTTACAAGGATGATAAAGACCTCCTCCGCCGCTTGATGGAAGGTATGATGGTAGTCAGAAAATTCGAGGAAAAGGTGTTCGAACTCTTTGGCAAGGGCATGGTTCATGGAACGACACACCTTGGCATCGGGGAAGAAGCCACAGGAATCGGCACCGGCTATGCGCTGCGCGCGGACGATTACATGCTTGCCACCCACCGCGGCCACGGCGAAGCCATTGGAAAAGGCTGCGACGTCAACCACATGATGGCGGAGATCCTCGCTAAGGAAACCGGCCTCAACCGTGGGCGCGGCGGCTCCATGCATATCTGCGATTTTGATAAGGGCGTGCTCGGCGCAAACGGCATATTGGGCGCAAACGGCCCCATCGGCTGCGGCGCTGCGCTCACAGCAAAGAAGAAGGGGCTTGACCGTGTGTGCGTCGTATACTTTGGAGACGGCGCTTCCAACGAAGGTGCGATTCATGAGGCCATGAACTTCGCTGCCGTCTGGAGCCTGCCCGTGATGTTTGTCATGATCAACAATACCTACGGCATGTCCACGCCGCTTGACAAGGTCACCAAGGAAACCGACTTAAGTAAGCGCGCCTCGGGCTACGGCATGAAGGCCGTGGATTGCGACGGCAATAACGTGCTTGAAGTATACGATACCGTCAAGAAAGCGCGGGAATATGTTGTCAAGAACGGTCCCATGCTGATAGTGGAGCATTCCTACCGCACTTCCGGCCACTCCAAGAGCGACGGCAACCTCTACCGTACCAAAGACGAAATCAACTGGTGGAAGGAACGCAATCCCGTCCTCCGCTTTGAAAACTATCTTCTCGAGAACAAAATCTTCACAAAAGACCAAATCGACGAGATGGACAAAAAGACCACCAATCAGATCGAGGCCGCCGTGCAGTTTGCTATGAACAGCCCTTCGCCGGATCCGGCCAATGTGCTCGACGGCGTGTACGCGGAGTAACAGGGAGGAAACCATTATGGCTATGAAAGAAATTACCTACGCGGCCGCTCTGAATGAGGCGATGAGTGAAGAAATGCGCCGGGACGAAAATGTTTTCTTCATGGGTGAAGATATCGGCGTATATGCGGGCGCTTTTGGCGTATCCAAGGGTATGCTGCAGGAATTCGGCCCCGAACGGGTGATGGACACCCCCATTTCCGAAACAGCCTACATTGGCGCGGGCATAGGCGCCGCCATCACCGGCATGCGACCCATCGTGGAGCTGATGTTCTCGGATTTTATGGCGGTCTGCTACGACCAGATCCTTAACCAGGCAGCGAAAATGCGCTACATGTTCGGCGCAAAGGTCAAAATGCCGCTCGTCATCCGCACCGCGCACGGCGGCGGCACGGGTGCCGCGGCGCAGCACAGCCAGTCGCTTGAGCAGATGTACTGCCATGTACCCGGCCTGAAAGTGATCGTACCGTCCACCCCATATGACGCGAAAGGGCTTTTAAAGTCCGCCATACGCGACGATAACTGCTGCATCTTCCTGGAACCCAAGCTGCTCTACCGTACCAAGGGTATGGTTCCCGAAGAAGAATATACCATTCCGTTGGGCATGGCGGACGTCAAGCGCGAGGGCCGTGATCTTTCCATCATCACATATGGCCGTCAGGTGTTGATGGCGCTGGAAGTGGCGGAAAAGATTAAGGCCGAAACAAGCAAGGAGATCGAAGTGCTGGACCTTCGCACCCTCTCGCCCCTCGATACCAACGCGATTATTGCCACCGCCAAGAAGACCAGGAAGGTCGTGGTTGTACACGAGGCGACCGAGTTTGGCGGCTTTGGTGGCGAGATTGTCAGCACCATTGTGGATAGCGACGCATTTTATTATCTGGACGCGCCCATCAAGCGGGTGGGCGGCATGTTCTGCCCCGTCCCGTTCAACCCGGAATTGGAAAAACGCGCGCTTCCCGGTCCGGACAGGATCGAGGCAGCTGTGCGCGAAATCCTATAAAAGCGAAGGAGGCAAAGGTATGGCGTTCGAAGTCATCATGCCCAAAAACGGCATGGACATGAAAGAAGGCGTACTGGTCAACTGGCTCAAGAACGTGGGCGACCGTGTGGAAAAGGACGAACCGCTCATTGAGATCGAGACGGATAAAATTACCATGGAGGAACCCTCCGCCTACTCCGGTGTGCTTCTTGCGCAACTGGTCCCCGCAGGAGCGACGGTACCCGTGCTCCAGACCATCGGCTATATCGGCGAGCCGGGTGAAAAAATTCCGGAGGCCGCGTCCGCAGCCGCTTCTTCTGCCGCTCCTGTGCAAAACACAACCGAAGCCGCGGCGCAGGCGACAGCGGCAGTACCCAAGCTTTTCGGTGAAGGGATCGCGGCAACGCCTTACGCAAAGAAGCTTGCGTCCGAAAACGGCATAGCGCTTTCCAAAGTTCCGCCTTCGGGCAGGCACGGGGAAGTTGTGGGCGCGGACGTGGAGGCGGTGCTCGCAACGCCGCTTGCCAAGCGCATCGCGGCCGACAAGGGCATTGATCTTACGACCATTTCCGGCACCGGCATCGGCGGAAAGATCACCAAGGAAGACGTGCTGCGCGTGGGTATTGTGGAAGCGGCGGGAGACGACAGCGTACTCCGCATGACCGGCATGCGCAAGGCTGTGGCCCGCAACATGGCGGAAGCTTCTCTTGTTCCCACTGTGACCGAAAACACCGAGGCCGACGTCACCAAGCTGCTTGAACTGCGCGCCTCCCTCAACGAGGACCGCGAAGAAAAGATCAGTATCAACGATTTCGTGCTCAAGGCTGTCGCCAAGGCGCTCTCCAGGCATAAGAATTTGCTGGTCAGCATGGGTGAAGAGGATACCATCATTCAGCACAGCCATGTAAACCTGGGTATGGCGGTGGCGCTCGACGAAGGGCTGATCGTTCCCGTCATTACGGATGCGGATCAGCTGGGGCTTGAGGCGCTTGCCAAAAAAGCCAGGGATCTTGCCGTCCGCGCGCGCAGCGGCAAGCTGCAGCAGAGCGAATACACGGGCTCTACATTCAGCGTATCCAATGTGGGCATGTACGGCATCACCTCCTTCACGCCTATCATCAACCTGCCCAATGCGGCGATCTTAGGCGTGTGCGGTATCAGGGACGAGCTTGTACTCAAAAACGGCCAGGTCGCAGTTGCAAAGAAAATGGGTCTTTCCCTTACGTTCGATCATCGGCTGGTGGACGGTGTACCGCCGGCACAGTTTCTGGTAACGCTTCGTAAGCTCCTGGAAAATCCGGTGGATGCGATTTTGTAGGTGTGAAAGTTGTGCTGATGGGACGGGGCTAAGGTGCTTTCTCCTGTCTTCTTCCTGAGGAGTAAGAAAGGAACGTTATGGCAAACGCAAATTGTTATGATGTAGCGGTGATCGGCGGCGGTCCGGCGGGCTATGTCGCCGCGATCCGGGCTGCGCAGCTCGGCGCAAAGGTCGTGATATTTGAAAAAGACACCATGGGCGGCACCTGCCTCAACCGTGGCTGTATTCCGACAAAAACCTATATCAAGACCGCGGAGAGCATCCGGACCATCCGGCATGCGGGCGGACGCGGCATCAAAGTGGACGAAGGTTCCCTTTCTGTGGATATGCCCGCTGTCGTCCAATATAAGAACGGCGTGGTCAAAAAGCTGACCGACGGCGTCAGTTCTCTGATCCGGAGCAACAAAATCGACTCCGTCAAAGGCGAGGCCGCCATGGAGGATGAGACGCACATATCCTGCAACGGACAGCTGTATGAAGCAAAAAACACCATCCTCTGCGGCGGTTCGGTAGCGGGCGTTATTCCTATCCCCGGCGTGGAGCAGAAAAACGTGATCACTTCGGACGATATTCTGGCGCTCACCGAGGTACCCAAACGTCTTGCCATCATTGGCGGCGGTATTATCGGCTGCGAAATCGCGGTGGCGTTTGCTGCGTTTGGCAGCAAGGTCACGATCGTGGAGGCGCTCGATAAGGTTGCCGCCACTTTGGACGGCGAGGTTTCCGCTGCCGTGGCAAAATCATTAAAGCTCGCGGGCGTGGAGATCATCACCGGCGCAAAGGTGGAAAAGATCGATCAGAACGGCGAACTTCCCGTGCTCGTTGTTAGCGGCAAGGAGCCTATCGAGGCGGACAAGGTGCTCCTTTCCATCGGCCGCTTTGCGGATCTAAGCTGCCTTGGAAAGCTTAAAGACAAAATCAAGGTGGAACGCAACAGGGTCGTAACCGACGACTACATGCATACCAATATTCCCAATATCTACGCCGCGGGCGATCTCGTATATGGCCGCGTCATGCTCGCGCATGCCGCATTCAAAATGGGGGAGGTTGCAGCCGCGAACGCTTTGGGGCATAATGAAAGGGTAAACCTCAACTATGTACCCGGATGCCTGTATACGTTACCCGAGGCAGCTTCGGTGGGGCTTACGGAGGAGCAGGCAAAAGAAAAATATGACGTTGCAGTGGGCAGGTTCTACTTTGCCGCCAACGGCAGGGCGATCGCCTCGGGGGAGACGGAAGGCTTTGTCAAGGTGCTTGTGGATAAGCAGTACGGAGAGATATTAGGCGTACACATGGCAGGTGGGCTGGCTACGGAAATGATCACCGAGGCCGCGGCGCTTATGGCCATGGAGATCACGGCGGAAGAGGCGGCCAATATCATCCATCCGCATCCCACATTCTCGGAAGCGTTTTTAGAAGCGGTTACGGACGCTCTGGGTAGATGCATCCATCTTCCCGCCAAGAGGTAGCGAAGAAACAACCATTCAAAAGAACAGGGAGGTGGGGTCCAATGTCGATCAGCGCCGACCAACGGTACGCGCTCAAGCTGAAGGCGGCCTATTACCTCTATGAAAAAGACTATACGCAGGTCCAGGTGGCCGAAATGCTGGGGATTTCCCGCGTGACGCTGGGCAGGCTCATACAGGAGGCCAAGGAGGAGGGCATCATCCGCATCGAAATCGTGGATGTACGCAATACGTCCTCCAAAACGTCGCTGGAATCCGAGGTCAAGGAGCGCTTTAAGCTCCTGGATGTCAGGGTGGTGGACTGTCCGGACGACGATCCCAGGGAGCTCATGAAGCGTCTGGGGCGCGCGGGCGCGCGCCTGTTTGAACAATATCTGCGCAGCAACATGAAAATCGGCTGCGCATGGGGGCGGACGCTTGAATTTTTGATGGACAGCCTGGCGGAAAATAAGCATATCATCGACCTGGAAGTCGTCACGCTTTTAGGAGGCGCCGGCGTTTCCTTCTCCGAAATACAGCCCAATATCATGGCCCAAAAGCTGCTGGGCAAGTACAGCGGGCGCGGCTATGTCATCAACGCGCCCTGCTTCTGCCGCACGGTGGAGTTAAAGGACGCCCTGATGGGCGAACCCCATATCCAGGATGTCCTAAACCGCGCGGCGTTGACGGACATCTGCCTGATCGGCATCGGCGGCATGCCGGAGGTCGGAGGAAACGGCCTGTATGAAACGGAAGCCGTAAACGAGCTTCTTAAAAATGGCGCGGTAGGGGACGTCTGCGCCAATTATTTCAACCGTGACGGGGAGATCTGCAATACGAATATAGCCCGCCGGACCATTACGATAGACCCGAAGATCCTCAGGGATATCAAACGGGTCATTGGGGTGGCCGGGGGCGAAAATAAGGGCGATTCGGTATTGGGCGCACTTCGTGGCGGATATATAAACACCCTGGTCACGGACGCGAAGACGGCGAAGTACATCCTCAAAAACTCGTAGCGTTTAGGGGCTTGGCGCCCATGCATAGCCCTGGAAGGGGGAGAAGTTTGCGTGTCCGCGCGATATCCGCCGCCGTCGCCGGGGAAACGTCGCAAACGCGTAGTCACCCTGCCTGCTCCCATTTATAAACGCCCGGCGTAAGTGCAGGGAAATGCGCCACGCGCTTTACGCTATCTGGCGTCAAAATCGGGCTTCTTAGGGCAAGGCGTTTTGCCTCGATAAGATTTCGGAATGGTACATCAGACCAAGAGGGGTTGCCGTTCTCCAAGGGATGCCGTGTAAACGTAAAAAATTTCATTGGGTACGCCGGTCAAGCGTTTGCGCTGGCCGGCGTCCTTGCGTTCATATCCGGTATCACAAGGCCGGCGACCGAGAGTCGGGGTCTGACTGCTTGAGCATGTAATGCCCTGGGAGCATATGCCTGCTGCTGCGAATGCCTGTGTCATAAAACCGGACATTTGTCACGGGCCGTACAAGTAAATTTTTAGAGTAAAGCCTCCCATGCATAGAAAAACGTTCAATATTTTGGGAAAAAGGCGATATATTTAAACTTAAAATCACTATTGACAAAATCACGATACGGAATGATAATACCTGTAGATGACAAATATACGCAAACATGACAAATGTCCGACTCGTGAAATTATCTTACAAATATCTCAACGTTCAGTCCTGCGCTTTTGACAAGGATACTTCAAGAAAAAACGGGGGAGCGCTATGGCAATCGATCAACGCACTCGGATCCGAATCGCACATTGGTACTATGAAATGGGCCTTACCCAGGAGGAAATTGGCAAGCGCCTGCAAATCCCGCGCCAGCGTGTCAACCAGATTGTCAAAAATTTGGTGGCTGACGGCGTTGTCAGTATCCGGATTAACGGATTGGATCAGGAATTTATCCGGCTTGAAAGCGCCATTGAGGAGCGCTTTGGGATCCGCCAGGCACTCGTTGCGGATTACGACCAAACCGAGGCGCCGCTTTTACATGTGCTGGGCAGCAAGGCGGCCGAGTATCTGGATGATTTTATCAGGGACGGTAACACCATCGGCATTTCCTGGGGCCAGACTATGGGCAGCACTGTAAATGCGCTGCGGGATACGCATAAAACGGACTGCAGCGTCATCCAGCTTGTAGGCGGTATGAACATCAGCGGCAACCACACCATGGTCAAGCCTGACGAAATCACAAGGATTCTTGCAGGCAAGCTCCATTGCGGATATCAGAACCTATATGCACCTGCGATATTTGACAGCAAACTGGCCAAAGATCTTATCATGCGCGAGGATAGCATTCTGCGGGTTTGTGAAGCGATGAAGCGTTGCGATATCGCGGTCATGGGTATTGGTGAAATACACGAGGACGCCACCGTTGTACAAAACGGCTACATCAACGCCAACCAGTTGGAAATGCTCCGCGCTGCGGGCTATGTGGGGGACATCTGCTTCAACCGATTCGATATCAATGGCAACTGGGAAAACGGGGAACTATCTAGCCTGACGTTGGGCATCGATCCGGAAACGCTCCAAAATATCCCGCATGTCATTACAGTCGCCGGGGGCGTTCAGAAGCGGGATGCTATCCTTGGCGCGCTGCGCACCGGTTGCATTGACGTACTGGTCATAGACAGCGTTACGGCACGCAGCCTGCTTGATGAAAGATAACAAATCGTAGTTGTAATAATCTGAAGTTCATTTATTCTAAGCGCTTACATATTCCATTGAATTTATTCATTCGCAATCCTGAAATTCAGCTTGCCGTGCTTCGGCTGCAGCCGCCATGCATGGCAGATTCAACTAAAAATACAGGAGGAAACAACATGAAGTCCATCAAAAAGATCGTTGCCATGTTCATCGCGTTGCTCATGCTTACTGCCTTGGTGGGCGGGTGTGCGTCACCTTCGGCCACTGCAGAGCCGACAGCCGCGCCGGCAGCGGAAACACAAGCGCCTGCTGATCCCGGAGCAGCCGAATCTCCCGTTGCCGCTCCCGCAGGCGAGCCCATCAAGATTGGCTATGTCAGCGCCCTTTCCGGCGACACAGCGCTGTGGGGCCAGGCTGGTCTCAACGGCATGCTGCTTGGGGCGGAACAGATCAACGCAAACGGCGGCATTTTGGGCAGACCGGTTCAAATCGTCGGTCTGGACGGCAAAGGAGATCCTGCGGACTCGGTCAGCGCCTACAAGAAGCTCGTTGAAGAAGAAGGCGTGGTCGCCGTTGTCGGCACCAACTTCTCCAGTTGCAACATTCCCATCGCGGCAGTTGCCGATGAACTGAAGGTTCCTGTCATTGCCACCGCGGCTTCCAATGAAAAGGTAACTGTGGATGAGAGCGGAAAGCTGCATCCGTACTCCTTCCGTCTTTGCTTCATCGACTCCTTCCAGGGCACGGTGATTGGCAGATATGCCGCAGTCCAGCGTGGCTTCAAGAAGGGCGCGATCATTACGGACATCACCGATGCTTACTCCACCGGCGTAGGCAGCTATATCGCCGAGTCGTTCGCTGCAAACGGCGGCACCATGGTTGCTTCCGAGCAGGCGCAGAGTGGTGATAATGATTTCCGCGCGCAGCTCACCAAGATTGCAGCAGCAGAACCCGATGTGCTCTTCATCCCTTGGATTTATCAGAACGTGGCGCTCATTGCCAAGCAGGCGCGCGAACTGGGTATCAATTGCGTCATGCTGGGTACCGATGGCTGGGACAGCAATGAACTGGCTGACCTTGCCGGCGGCGCGTTGGAAGGTTGCTCCTATGTCTCCCGTATCGGGTTTAATACCCATGAGGCCAAGGCTTATGCTAAGGAATACGAAGCGAAGTACAACATTGCGGTTGAAGCCGAGTGCTTGTTTGGCAACGACGGCCTGTACTGGATTAAGGACGCCATCGAACGCGCAAATTCCACTGAGCCGACCGCCATCCGCGATGCGCTGGAGAATACCAATACGTTCACGGGCTTGCTGGGAACCATGAAAATGGATGCGGCGACCCATAACCCCCAAAGGGAGTGCGCTATCTTCACCTGCACAAACGGTGTGTTCGAATTCAAGGAAATCTTCGCCGCCTAATTTGCGGGTATCCCCTGGATGACTTTACGGCGGGAGGATGAATACCTCATCCTCCCCGCCTCCTTTTGGATGGCGGGGAGGAGCCTCCCTTTATTCTTCCCGCTGTTTTACCGATTCCGCCTGGAGCGGAAAAAGCATTGGATTGAGGTGTAAACATGTTCCTTCAGCAGTTGATTACAGGCATCTCGATCGGCGGCATATACGCCCTGATCGCTACAGGTTATTCGCTGGTATACAGCCTGCTGGATTTCTCCAACTGGGCACACGGCGAAGTTGCGATGATTGGCGCCTATGTCGCGTTTATGTCGGTCACAGCGCTGCATCTTCCCTTTCTTGCATCAGCAGCATTGGGTATTGTCGGCGCGGCACTAATCAGCCTTTTAAATGAGCGGCTTGCTTACCGCCGCATTCGCAACAATAAGTCTCCCAATATGTTCTTGATGATTGCCGCGATGGGGTTGTCCATTACCTACCAAAACGCCGCGACATTGGTATTCGGCGCAAAATTCAAAATGTACCCTCCGGTGCTGCCGGTCTCCTCGGTTGAGATTGGCGCCTTCCGCATCGGCGTGCTCGATTTGATTAGCCTTATTATCACAGCGGTTATGCTCATAGCGCTGGTGCTGGTTATCAACAAATCAAAATTCGGGCTTAATGTCCGCGCGATTGCCTGCAACAGCCAGACAGCAAGTCTGTTGGGCGTACGGGTAGACCGGTCCGTAGCACTGGTGTTCCTTTTGGCGGGTGGGTTGGCCGGATGTGCGGGTATCCTCTTGGGACTCAAATATAACGTCTATCCCACGATGGGAAATGTAGGACTCAAGGCTTTCATTGCCTCGGTTCTGGGGGGCCTTGGGAGTGTGCCGGGGGCTATTACCGGCGCTATCCTGCTGGGCGTGATCGAAACATTTGCCTCGGGCTACCTTAGCTCCGGCTTAAGGGACCTTATTTCCTTTACCCTGCTCATCGTCATACTTCTGGTCAAGCCCAGCGGCTTGATGGGCGTGGATGTGCAGGAAAAGGCCTGATAGAAAGTAGGTGCATCTATGCTGAACTCTTTTCAGCAAGGCGTCATCATTTTGGCGTGCATTAATATTATAGCCGTGCTGGGCATGTCAGTGCTGACTGGTTTTACGCGGCTGTTCTCCTTTGGAAACGCGGGCTTTATGGCCATAGGCGCGTATACATCGGCAATTCTTTCTGTAAAGCTCCATTTGCCGTTTGCGATAACAATGATTTGCGGTGCCATATTAGCTGGAGTAATCAGCTTCCTGCTGGGTTCGCTGACCATACGCCTTAAAGGCGACTACTTCCTGATTACCTGCCTGGGTTTTGGCGAGAGCATTCGTGTGCTGTTCAACTATATACAGCCTGTTACGGGTGGCGCGAGCGGCTTCTCGGGCATACCGGGAACAACAAGCGTGCTTATTGCGGTGATCTGCGCCGCCGCGGCATTCGTTATCGCTTGGACATTCATCCATTCCAAATTCGGCCGTAACCTGATGGCGATCCGAGAGAACGATATGGCGGCCGAAGCTGTGGGCATCAACGTATTCCGCTACAAGCGGCTGGCATTCGTATTCAGTGCTGTTTTTGCAGGGTGGGCGGGCGCGCTTTATGCGCATTATCTTACGTTTATTACGCCGTCCATGTTCAATCTCTCAAAATCCTGCGAGCTTATTACGACTACGGTTGTCGGCGGGTTGGGTTCGTTGACAGGTTCGGTACTGGGCACACTCCTGGTTACGCTGCTGCCCGAACTCTTCCGCGGGCTCTCCGAATACCGCATGCTGCTCTACGGAATAGCTGTGGTGCTGGTTATCCTGCTTAAACCCGACGGCCTGTATGGGTATAAGGAATTTTCACTGCGCCGTACCATCGCCTGGTTTAAGAATATGCCCGCTAACCTGCACAAAAAGCGGCGCTCCAAGAACATTGGGGATTGTGAGGAATAAGCGTATGAAACCAGTTCTTGAAATGCGTCACGTTGAAAAACATTTTGGCGGCGTCCGAGCGATTGATGATTTTAGCGTCAAGATCGAAGAAGGAGTCGTACATGGCCTTATTGGCCCCAACGGTGCGGGCAAAACCACCATATTCAATACCATCACTGGCATTTATAAGCCCAACGCAGGAAACATCTTTTTTTATGAAAAGGATATCACAGCCACCACGCCGTATGATGTCGCGAAACTGGGGATCGGACGCACGTTTCAAAATATTCGCCTGTTTGGCAATATGAGCGTGTTGCAGAACGTCATCATGGCAAGTTCCATGGATGCGAAGTATACCCTGCCCGAAGCGTTGCTGCGCCTCAAGCGCTATCGCGCCTGCGAGAAGGAGATACGCGACAAAGCCATGGGCCTCCTGGAGGCTGTAGGACTGGAAGACCGGGCTGCGGAGCGCGCAAACTGCCTTCCTTACGGCCACCAGCGCAAGCTGGAAATTGCGCGCGCCATGGCGCTCAATCCCAAGCTACTGTTGCTGGATGAACCGGCCGCCGGTATGAATACCGACGAATCGCTCGACTTGGTGGCGTTTATCCAGCAGATCAAAAAACGGTTCGGCATCACTGTGTTGATGATCGAACACCATATGGACGTTGTCACCAACCTGTGCGATTCGGTAACGGTGCTCAACTTTGGCAAGATCATCGCCGAGGGAACGCCGGCGCAGGTAAAAAACAACCGCATTGTTATTGATGCATATCTGGGGGTGGAAGAATAATGCTTAAGATCGAAAACCTCAAGGCTGCATACGGCGGGATCGAGGCGCTCAAGGGAATTTCCCTGGAGGCGAACGAGGGTGAGATCGTTGCGGTATTGGGTGCAAACGGCGCGGGCAAATCCACCTTGCTCAAATGTATCTCTTCGGCTATGAAGCCAACTGCGGGCAGCATCCGGTATCTTGATGCGCCCATTCCCGCGAAGCCATACGACGTTGTGAAAGCGGGTCTCGTTCATGTGCCCGAAGGAAGGCAGATATTCGCGAAGCTTACCGTCATGGAAAATCTGCGCGTGGGCTGCAACCTGCGTACGGATACCGCAAATATCAAGCAGGATTTCGAGCGTGTGTTCACGATGTTCCCTCGCCTGAAGGAACGGCAAACGCAGTATGGCGGATTGCTTTCGGGCGGTGAACAGCAGATGCTGGCGGTTGCACGCGGCATTATGGCGCACCCCAAGCTGATGATGCTCGACGAGCCCTCTCTGGGGCTTGCGCCGATCATCGTTTCACAGATATTCTCCATTGTTAAGGAAATCAATCGGCAGGGGACGACCATCATTCTGGTAGAACAGAACGCCAATAAGGCGCTTGAAATCTGCGATCGCGCATACATCCTATCGGTGGGACGCGTACAGGTCTCAGGAACAAGAGATCAACTGCTTGCCGATGACACTCTGAGCAAAGCGTATCTGGGTGACTAATAGAACAGGACAAAGAAAGGAGGCTTAAGGGCATGGCTGTTTACTTGGGAATAGACGCAGGAACAACCAAGATCAAGGCGGCGCTGCTGGAAGGAGACCGCATTGTAGCGCTCTCCGAACGCAATGCCCAAGTGTTTTCTCCTTTTCCGTGCGCCTGTGAGATGGATATGGAGGCACTGTGGCGGCTGTTGTGCGACGTAACATATGAACTCCGTGAAAAGGCTTACGACCATTGGCGCAGATTAAGCGGCGTTGCAATCTGCGCGCAAGGGGATGGCATGTGGCCGATAGACGCAGACGGGAAATCCATAGGAAACGCGATTCTTTGGAACGATACGCGCGCACGTAAGGCGGGCGTGGAGAATGACCGGGAGATGAGCGAGTTTTTGGTCTCTCATTGCTCGACAGCGCTTTTTGCCGGCGCTTACCCTGTCATTTTGCAATGGCTCAAGCAGGAGAGGCCAAGCGATTATGAACGCATCGCGCATGTATTCCATTGCAAGGATTGGCTTAATTTCCGGCTTACCGGGGTGATCGCTTCCGACTATTCGGACCAGTCCACCGCGTCCATCAACATTTTTACGAAGGACTATTTGGAAGAACTGTTTGACAGGCTGGGTATTCCGGAAATGAAAGCCGCGTTGCCTCCGCTCTACCCGAGCACCCATGTGCTCGGATGTGTTACGGAGCAGGCGCACAAAGAAACAGGCCTCCCTCTAGGAGTACCCGTTGTAACAGGGTGCATTGATGTTGCGGCGGTCGCATTGGGCGCAGGTATGCGCAACGCGGGCGACGGGTGCTGCATCCTCGGCACCACGCTGTGCTGCGAAATGCTGCTGGACGCGGCGCAGGTGGATGTCTCCGATACCAATGGCAGCGCACTTTGCAGCGTTCTGCCGGGCAAATATAACCGGGTGATGGCTGCCAACAGTGGGACGGCTTCCATCGATTGGGTGCGAAACCTCCTCTGCCCGGAACTTGGTTATGCAGAAATTGCCCAATCGATTTCAAAAGTGTCGGCGGGCAGCAACGGGGTACTGTTTCATCCTTATTTATATGGAGAACGCGCGCCGTTTCGCGACCCATGTGCCTGCGGCGGCTTTTATGGATTACGCGCCGACCATACGCGGATGGACCTCATGCGTGCCGCCTACGAGGGTATGGCGCTATCCCTGCGCGATTGCTTTGAACACCTGCCGCAGTCCGATGGGCCGTTGTATCTTTCTGGCGGCGGCGCACAGAGCGATTTTACCTGTCAGCTCATTGCCGATACGCTTAATAAGACCGTGCTTCGTCCGAACCGCAGGGAATTGGGAATACAGGGCATTATCAGGGCTGCGCGTATGGCGCTGGAGAATTCCCCCTTGGAAGACGCCTGTGAGGAGTGCGCAAGCTTTTTACCCGATGCAGATACACACCGTACGATGGATAAGCTTTACAACGAATTTACCGGTTTATATAAGCAAGCCCCTTATTGGCATACCCGCTAGTAGACGCGGATACGCGCGGCATTGCCGTGCGTTTCGATAGAATTTATAAGAGAGAAAAAGGAGAAATGGTATGCGTGCATTGGTAAAGACCAAGATCGAGCCGGGTAATTTTCATCTGATGGAGATTGAAACCCCCGTTCCCGGACCGGACCAGGTCAGGATTAAGATCAAACGTGCCGGTATCTGCCAGACGGATGTCGTGTATATAAACGAGGGTGGCTTTGCGCTGCATCCTCCCGTCGTACTTGGCCATGAAGTGTCGGGCATTGTGGATATGGTAGGACCCAACGTGGAGGGCATCCAGGTTGGCGACCGTGTGTTGTCGCAGACGACCTACCATGTATGCGGTCACTGCCGCTTCTGCAAGCGCGGCGAGTTTAACCATTGCCCGGAACGCCGCGGCATAGGTTCCGCTGCGAACGGCGCATTCGCGGAATATGTCGTCACATGGAAAGGCAGCGTCATGAAGATGCCGGACAACATGACGTTCGAACAGGCCGCTTCCATTGAACCGCTTTCGTGCGGCGTGCATGCGTTGACCGAGCGTACGCAGTGCGGGGTCAATGATGTTGTTGTCATACTGGGACCTGGCCCCATTGGGTTGTATGCTGCGCAGGTTGCAAAGGCGCAGGGCTCGTATGTGATCGTAGCCGGACTTACGCAGGATATGCCGCGTATGGAACTGGCGCTCAAATTGGGAATTGACCGCGCCGTCGATATCCAGAAGGAAGACTTGGCTAAGGTCTGCAAAGAACTTACGGACGGTTACGGCGCCGATGTTGTTGTGGAAGCCACGGGTTCGAGTAAAGCGGTAGATCTTGCAATGAATGTGATCGCGCGCCGCGGTACGTTTGTACCCATGGGCGTATTTAACAGCACCATTGATGTGGATTTCCACAATATTAAAAAGAAGGAACTCACCGTGCAGGGTTCCCATGCGCAGATCCCTACCTCATGGGAAAAGGCCATTCGGCTGGTGCGTTTGGGCAAGGTCAATGTGGATGCGATCATCTCCCATGTTTTCCCCATGAGTCAATGGGAAGACGCCTTTGCGGTAGTAAAGAGCAAACAGGGCCTCAAAGTGATGATAGACCCCGAACGCTAAGAATATGGAAACGGAAGTGAACGGCATGGTGCCCAAAGATATCGAATACGCGGCCCTTATGGCATTTTCCGGGTTGGATAAGGGGGAGGCGGAGCGTCTTATAGGGCTTGTCTCTGAGGAAGCTGCGGCGATAACCGTTTCTCAGGATGGCGTACCTCAAAACCTGCCCGCCGGAGAGATGGTTCTTTTAGGCGCCGCGATCGCGGTGCGTTTTGCCGGAGAACTACCCCATTATTTATGCAAGGCGCTTGCCGCCTGCATCCGGGATACGGAGCTTTCAGGGCAGGAACTTCGCGCATATGTACGTGAGCGGTACGCGCTTGTACGTATGCCCGAGATGGTACAGCTTATCAGTACGCAGCTTGAAAAGCTGCGGCAGGGAGCATTCTTTGAGGAGCCCTGCAGGGTGGAGATGATCAAAACCGCCTATCGCGACGGGTTCCATTATGAAAAGCATTGCCGCGGCTGCGCGCAATGTACGATAGCGGCGATGTTCGAAATCAGTGGCAAGGAGGAGACACACCTCTTCCGTGCAGCGAACGGATTTGCCGCTGGCATTGGCCTGTTTGGTGATGGCGTTTGTGGCGGGTACGCGGGTGGATTGCTGTTTATGGGCACTTACGCGGGCAGGCGCTTTGAGTATTTTGACAATGACAAACAAGAAAAAGACCAAAGCATGCACCTTGCCGAGCTGTTGCATACCCGTTTTATTGAGACATATGGAACTGTGATCTGCCACGATATCCACAGGGGGATTTTCGGCAGGGCGTTCTCTATCCGGGACGCGGCTGAAAAAGCAGCCTTCGAGGAGGCAGGCGCACATACGGCGGATAAATGTACCGTTGTCGTCGCTACGGCCGCCGCATGGACGGCGGAGATACTCCTTGATGAAGGATATCTGGGCTGCTGAACGGGGAAAAGGAGAAACAGACGTATGCAGAAGAAGATCGTCATCGTAGGCGGCGTCGCAGGCGGAGCGTCAACAGCTGCGCGCCTGCGACGGTTGGATGAATTTGCCGAGATCATCCTCTTTGAAAAAGATACTTATATTTCGTTTGCAAACTGCGGCCTGCCCTATCATATCGGCGGGGTAATCGCTGAACGCAAGGAACTTATTGTGCAGTCTCCCGAAGCGATGCGCGCGCGCTTTCGCATTGATGTACGCACGCACAGCCGCGTTACGTCGGTAGATACGGCTCGCGGCATTGTACGCGTGGAAAGCGCGGAGCGCGGTGCGTATGAGGAGAGCTATGATGCGCTGGTGCTCTGCCCGGGCGCCGAGCCCATCGCGCTCGGACCCAAAGGGATAGAGCGGGTGTTCACGCTTCGGAACATCGATGATACCGACAGGATCAATCATTTTGTCTCTGCGCGTGGCGTACGGACAGCCGCTATTCTCGGCGGCGGCTTTATCGGCGTGGAAATGGCGGAAAATCTCCGTGAGCGCGGCGTTACGGTGCGCCTGATTGAGGCGATGGACCATATCCTGGCGCCCTTTGATATTGAGATGGCGGCAATTGTGCACAAAGAATTCAGGGCGCACGGCGTGGAGTTGACGCTTTCCCGGAAGGTTACCGCCTTGGAAGACGCGGGGGACTCCGTGCGCATTACGCTTGACGACGGATCGGTTTTTGAAACGGATATGGTGGTGAGCGCCATAGGCGTACGCCCGGCGACAGAATTCTTAAAAGACTCGGGCATCGTGCTTGGCCCCAGGGGGCATATCATCACCGATGCGTATATGCGCACCAATGTACCGAACGTATATGCGGCGGGCGACGCCGCCCTGATTACGGATTATGTAACCGGCCTTGCCGCGGCAATCCCGCTCGCCGGCCCGGCCAACAGGCAGGCGCGCACCGTAGCGGACAGCATCATGGGGCTCGATCGTCCCTACCACGGGGCGCAAGGGTCCGCCATTGTCAAAGTGTTCGGCTTAACCGCCGCTGTGACGGGCGCCAATGAGAGCGCGCTCAAACGGGCGGGCATCCCATACCACAAGGTATATACGCATCCGTTCTCCCACGCGACCTATTATCCGGGCGCGGTGCAGATCGATTGCAAGCTTCTCTTCCACCCTGACGGCCGGATTTTAGGCTGCCAGATGATCGGCGCGGAGGGTGTGGACAAACGGCTGGACGTTGTGGCGACGGCTTTGCGGTTGAAGGCCAAGGTAACCGACCTTTGCGATCTTGAGCTCGCATACGCGCCGCCCTATTCCTCTGCCAAGGACCCCGTCAACATGCTGGGCTACGTTGCCCAGAATGTGCTGGAGGGCGTCTCGTCCCTGACGGATTTTGAAGAGGCCGAAGCATACGATCCCGCCTCCGCCATACTGCTTGACGTGCGTACGCCCCGGGAATTTGAGCGCGGGCATCTGCCCGGCGCCGTCAATATACCCGTTGACGCGCTGCGGGACAGGCTTCAAGAGCTCGACCCCAATAAGGAAATACTCGAATACTGCCAGGTGGGCGTGCGCGGCCATACTGCGCAGCGCATACTCAGCCAGCACGGGTTTAAAGTCAAGAATGTGACTGGCGGCTACAAAACGTATTCCATAAAGGAGTAATTATGAAAAATCCAATCAGTGTAGGCGTTTGGGATTATGGAATGGGGACCGACCGCTATGTGGGCGACGGTTATAAGGAGCGGCTTGGCTTTCTTGACCGCGTAAAGCGGATCGGCGCGCTTCAGGGCGTTTCCGGCATTGAAATTACCTATCCCAACGATGTCAATGAGGACAGCTGGGCAGAAGTACAGCCCGTATTGCAAAAGTACGGCCTTGTGATTGCGGGCATGGGCGTCGAACTCGTGTGCGATAAGGAATGGAAGGACGGCTCCCTTTCCTCCGCCAATGCGGCGCAGCGGCAAAAGGCCATCAACCTTGTCAAAAGCGCAATGGACTTTGCCCACAGCATCGGCGTTGCCGTTGTAAGCCTTTGGATGGGACAGGATGGGTTTGATTATGTATTCCAGAACGATTATGCGGCAGGCTATGCCCGCATGGTCGATGCGCTGCGCGTCTGCGCGCAGCATGACCCTTCCATTAAGCTGGGGATTGAGTACAAAACAAGCGAGCCCAAAATGAGCTGCATGATGAAGAACGCGGGCATGGCGCTTGCCGCCGCACAGGCGACCGGCTGCGCGAATGTCGGCGTTACGCTCGATGTGGGGCACGCCTTTAACGCCGGGGAAAATCCGGCTGAATCGGCCGCCATCCTCATGCATGAGAACCGCCTGTTCCACCTGCACCTCAACGACAACTACCGCATCGCGGACGACGATATGCCGGTAGGGTCGGTGCACTGGCCGCAATATTTTGAGCTCTTTTACTGGTTAGACAGGCTAGGGTATGAGGGCTGGTTCTCCCTCGATCTGTACCCGTACCGGGATTGCCCCGACGCGGCCTGCCGCGCAAGCATTGCATTTATTGAAGGCGCAAGCAGGTTTGTAACGGAGCGCCTCCCCGAAGCGTTCGCAGGGGATATCAATAGAACTCCGGGAAGCATACTCGAAGAACTGATGTCGCGCTTCTTCGCGGCGGAAGGAGGACGTGAATGAAAGCTGCTGTTTGGCACGGATACAAGGATGTGCGCATCGAAGAGCTGCCGGTACCTTCAATACCCGCAGGCCATGTGCGCATCAGGGTCGCTTACGCGGGCATTTGCGGAACCGACCGTCATGAATATGTAGGCCCCAACTTTATTCCTGTCGCAAAGCCCCACAGGCTGACCGGGCGGACTGCGCCCTTAACGCTGGGCCATGAATTTACCGGCGTGATCGAAGCGGTAGGAGAGGGTGTAACCGGTTGGAAACAGGGTGACCGCGTCACCGCGAACGGCACGCTGTGCTGCAAGAAATGCGCCATGTGCTGCTCCGGCCGCTATAACGTGTGCGAAAAGCTTGGCTTCTTGGGCGTAGGCATCGACGGCGCGTTTGCGGATTATGTGGTGGTGGACGCGGACCGTCTCTTCCGCGTGCCCGATGCCGTTACGCTGCGGCAGGGCGCTTTGGCGGAACCTTTGGCTTGCGGTATCCACGCGACGCGCCTCTTGGGCGATATCACGGGCAGCGCAGTCGTTGTTGTGGGCCCTGGGATTATTGGCCTCGCCTGCATGCTTGCAGCCAAGTTTGCGGGCGCAGGCAAAATCCTGGTCGCCGGCGTTGGCAAGGACCGCAAGGAACTGGTGGAAAGCTATGGATGCGCCTACCATGATGTGTTGGAAGGCGATCTTGTGCCCGTGATACAGGAATGGAACGGCGGCGACCTTGCGGATGTTGTATATGAATGCGTCGGAAGCCAGCGCACGCTCGACAGCGCCATTTCTGCACTGCGCCCCGGCGCCAAGCTGATGGTGATGGGCGTCTTTGAAAAGAAGCCGGTGTTTGATATGAATACCTTCCAGGAAGGCGAGCGGACGCTCTATACCTCCCAGGCGCATGTGGATGAGATTGGCACGGCACTTTCTTACCTGGAACAGGGTCTGATCAATGCCGAAGAGCTCATCACCCGTGAAGTGACGTTGGATACCCTGATTCAGGACGGCTTTGAGGAGCTGATCGTGAACGGGCCCAAACATATTAAGGTCATGATCCGCATCGGCGGTGGAAAGGAGTAACATCATGGATACCAAGCATGCAAAGTTTGCAACAAAGGCCGTACACGCCGGGCAGCTTCCCGATCCTGAAACTGGCGCGCTCATAGCGCCCATGTTCATGACCAGCACCTATGTATGGACGCCTGAGAAAATGGACCGTTACCTCGCCGGAGACAAGGAAGGCATTTACACATATGCCCGTTCCCGCAACCCAACACAGAACGATCTGCAGGACAAGATCGCTGCGCTCGAGGGCGCTGAGGCGGCGCTCGCTACAGCTTCCGGTATGGCGGCAATTTCCCTTGCGGTCATGCACTGCGCGCATCCGGGCGACCATGTCATCGCGTATAAGACGATATATGGCGGTACCTATGGCCTGTTCACCAAGATATTTGAGGAGTTCCATATCGAAGTAACCTTCGTTGAGGATCTCCTGCCCGCTACTTTGAACGCGGCAAAGCGTCCCAACACCAAGGTTGTCTATGCGGAAACCATTGCAAACCCCACCATGGTTGTGCTCGACTTGAAGGCGCTTGCGGATTGGGCAAAGGCGAATAATGTCACCTCCATCGTAGACAGCACATTCACCTCCCCCTACATGGTACAGCCGCTTTCCTACGGCATTGATGTGGTGGTGCACAGCTCCACCAAGTACATCAATGGCCACGGCGATATCATCGGCGGCATTATTTGCGGCAAGTTCGCGTTTGTGGACGGGATCCGCAGCTCCATGTACCAGGAGCTTGGGCCGGTGCCCAGCCCCTTCTCCTGCTGGCTCCAGCTTCGGGGACTAAAGACGCTGCACCTGCGTATGCACGCCCATTGTGAGAACGCCATGAAGTTCGCGCAGTGGCTGGAGACGCAGAAGGAAGTGAAGAACGTTGTCTACCCGGGTCTTGCAAGCCATCCGGAGCACGAACTCGCCAAGGCGCAGTTCGGCGGCGTATACGGCGGCATGCTCTCCTTTGAGGTGGGGGGCGGTATTCCCGGCGCGCAGGCATTCATCAAGAAGCTGCATATGGCCAAGTATTGTGTCAGCCTGGGAGACCTTGACACGCTTGTTCAGCATCCGGCCACGATGACGCACGGCAAGATCGCCCGGGAAGAGCGCGAACGCATGGGCATCGCCGACGGCATGATCCGCGTCTCGGTCGGCATTGAGGATATCGACGACATCATCGGAGATTTCGCGCAGGCTTTGGCGCAGCGCTAAGTAACAATTGTGTGGACCCGGTGCAAACACCACCGGGTCCTATTCTCAATACCCTTTTTTAAGCGGGTAAACAGGAAAAGGAGGCAATATGCTAGAAATTCGCTGGCATGGCAGGGGTGGGCAGGGCGCAAAAACCGCGGCGCTGCTGCTTGCCGACGTTGCTTTTCACACAGGCAAGTATGTGCAGGGCTTCCCGGAATATGGACCCGAGCGCATGGGCGCGCCGATTACGGCATATAACCGCATCGACAGCACGCCAATCCGTATTCACAGCAATATCTATGCGCCCGATTATGTGGCGGTGGTAGACGAAACGCTGCTTGAGGCGGTGGACGTCACACTCGGCCTCAAGGCTGAGGGCGCGATCGTCATCAATTCCGCAAAGTCCGCGGACGAATTGCGTCCCTTGCTTAAGGGGTATCTAGGCAAGGTGTATACAGTGGATGCGCGCGCGATCTCCGTTGCGGCGCTTGGAAAGTATTTTCCCAACACGCCGATGCTTGCCGCTATTGTAAAGGTATCGGGCCTGATGGAAGAAGAGGCGTTTCTTCATGATATGGAGGCGTCTTTTACGCACAAGTTCGCAAGCAAGCCCGAAGTCATTCAGGGCAACATGCAGGCGCTGCGGTTGGCGCTCAGGGAGGTACGCGAATGAGCAAAAAAATAACCGACACCATCAACGAGACCATCTCCTGGCAGGCCGTGACATTGGGCGGCGGCATTACGGGCGGCGGCACCTCGGCAGAATTCAACACCGGTGAGTGGCGTGTAGACGTGCCGGTGTATCTTGCGCAAAAGTGCAAACAATGCCTGCTATGCATCCCCGTATGTCCGGACAGCTCCATTCCCGTTGTGAACGGCAAGCGGGGCGATTTTGATTTCCAGCATTGCAAGGGCTGCGGCATTTGCGCAAAGGTTTGCCCGTTCAACGCGATTGAAATGGAGAGGGGAGAGTAACAATGCCTAGAGACAGACTTTCCGGCAATGAGGCGGCGGCCCAGGCGTTGCGTCAGGTCAACCCGGATGTAATGGCTGCGTTCCCTATTACGCCTTCTACAGAAATTCCACAGTATTTTTCAGCGTTTGTCGCCAATGGCGAGGTGGACACCGTGTTTGTGCCTGTAGAAAGCGAACACTCCGCCATGAGCGCGTGTATTGGGTCGGAAGCCGCGGGGGCGCGCACGGTAACGGCAACCTCTTCCGCTGGCCTTGCCCTGATGTGGGAGGAATTGTATGTTGCCGCGTCCGACCGGCTGCCTATTGTGCTTGCGCTTGTGAATCGCGCGCTGACAGGGCCGATCAACATCAACTGCGATCATTCCGACAGCATGGGCGCGCGGGATTCAGGCTGGATCCAGATTTACAGCGAGAACAACCAGGAAGCTTACGATAACCTCATTCAGGCGTTCCGTATTGGCGAGCATGACGATGTGCGTCTTCCGGTGATGGTGTGCCAGGACGGTTTTATTACCTCCCATGCCGTAGAGAATATGGAGCTGGTAGAAGATGCGGCGGTAAAGGCGTTTGCGGGGAGCTATGCGCCTGCGGATTCGTTGTTGAACCCCGAAAAGCCGCTTTCTCTCGGGCCTTACGCGACTTCAGCGTACTATTTGGAGTATAAACGCAGCCAGGCGGAGGCCATGTGCCGCGCAAAAGACGTGATCTTAGACGTGGCGGCCGAGTTCGCGGGCATTTCAGGCAGGCAATACGGCCTGTTTGAAGCCTACCGGATGGAGGATGCCGAGTACGCGATGGTTGTGATTGGTTCAGCCGCGGGTACCGGCAAAGAGGCGGTTGATGCGCTTCGAACCAGGGGCGTCAAGGCCGGCCTATTGAAGATACGCGTATTCAGGCCCTTCCCGGCGGAAGAAATTGCGGCTGCCTTGAAGGGCTGCAAGGCCATAGCTGTGATGGACCGCGCGGAAAGCTTCAGCGGCAACGGAGGCCCTCTCGCCGCAGAAGTCCGCGGCGCGCTCTACCATGCGGGCGTTTTAACGAACGTATTCCCGTATGTATATGGCTTGGGCGGACGCGACGTGCGCGTGGAGGACCTTTTGTCGGTCTTTGAAGCGCTGCCGCAGCAGGAGGATAAACCCTACCGGTATCTTTCGGTGCGCTCGGAAGGAGGAGAGAGCAATGGCCTATAATTTTAAGGAGATCATGTCCAAGGAGGAGCGTTTAGCCCCCGGCCACCGCATGTGCGCGGGCTGCGGCGGCACCATCGCCGTAAGAAATGTATTGCGTGGGCTCCGCGAAGAGGATAAGGCTGTTGTCTGCAGCGCCACAAGCTGCCTGGAGGTATCCACTTTCCTGTATCCGTATACCGCGTGGAAAGATTCATTTATTCACAACGCGTTTGAGAATGCCGCGGCTACGCTCAGCGGCGTGGAGGCCGCATACGTTGCGGCGAAAAAGCGCGGCAAGCTCGGTGAGACTTATAAATTTATCGCGTTCGGCGGCGACGGCGGCACGTATGACATCGGCCTGCAGTCCTTATCGGGTGCGATGGAGCGCGGGCATGACATGGTATATGTCTGCTATGACAATGGCGCGTATATGAACACCGGCATCCAGCGCTCCTCTGCGACGCCCATGTTCGCTGATACCACAACGACCCCTGTCGGAGAACAATCGTTGGGTAAGCCGCAGTACCGCAAGGATCTCACTGGCATTATGGCCATGCATAACATTCCTTATGTTGCGCAAACAACGTTTCTCAAGAACCTTCAAGACTTGCATAAAAAATCGGGGCGCGCCATTTACACAGAGGGTCCCGCGTTTCTCAACATCATGGCGCCCTGCCCGCGCGGGTGGCGGTATCCGACCGAGGATCTCATGGAGATTTGCCGCCTGGGTGTGGAAACCTGCTACTGGCCGATGTTTGAAGTTATTGAAGGGGAGTGGAAGCTCAATTACGAGCCCAAGGCAAAACTCCCCATCACGGAATTCCTGCGCCCGCAGGGCCGGTTCCGTCATTTGTTTCAAAAAGGGAACGAATGGGCGTTGGAAGCCTTCCAGAAGGAAGTGGACAAACGTTGGGAGCAGATGCTCAATCGGTGTAAATAAGTGAAACGATAGTTCCTGTCATTCTGGGCGCAGCGAAGAAGCGAAAGCAGCCAACAAGATCCTTCGCTGACGCTCAGGATGGCAAATCTATCCCAATGATTTGTTCCATATAAATTCCGCTTTGCGGATTTTTGTATTGACTATGGTGGAAAATGCCGCTATTGTATGTATAAACATGCAAACGGATGTATAAATGAATTCGTTGCATCTATTTTGGAGCGATCGGGAGGCGGGGCAAACCACGGCCTGTCTGCCCGGGGAAGGACGGTTATGGCAATTAAAGGTTCCGAATTGCTCATCAGGGCATTGCAGGCAGAAGGGGTCGATACCGTATTCGCATACCCCGGCGTACCAGTGATTTCTATTTTCGACGAGCTGTACAAGCAGCAGGGCATTCGACTTATTTTGCCAAGGCACGAGCAGGCGTTGGTACATGCGGCGGATGGGTATGCCCGCACTACCGGCAAACCCGGCGTGTGCCTCGTCACCAGCGGGCCGGGCGCCACCAACACCGTCACAGCCATCGCTGCGGCGAACTATGACAGCGTGCCGATCGTCTGCTTTACCGGTCAGGTACGAAGAGACCTGATTGGCAACGATGCCTTCCAGGAAGTGGATATTATTGGAATTACGCGCAACATCACGAAGTACAACATGATGGTGATGAAGCGGGAGGATTTGGGGCGCGCCATCCGGGAGGCGTTTTACATTGCGACGACCGGTAAGCCCGGCCCTGTCATTGTGGATTTGCCTGCCGACGTCGTCAATGCCATGGGGAGTGAAGAGTACCCGAGCGATGTACAGATACGCAGCTACCGGCCTTACGAGAGCGTCCATATCGGCCAGATCAAGCGCGCATCGGCATTGCTGCGCAAGGCGAAAAAACCGCTGTTCCTGGCAGGCGGCGGCATCCATATTTCTCGTTCGCAAGAGACGTTTACGCTTCTTGCCGAACGTGCGGGTATTCCCGTCATCTCCACCATCATGGGCCGTGGCGCTATACCGACGGATCATCCCTTGTTTATCGGCAACGTGGGCATGCACGGCTGCTATGCCGCCAACCAGGCTGTTATGGAGTGCGATGTGCTATGTTCCATCGGTTCCCGGTTTAATGACCGCGTCACAGGAAAGGTGGAGGAGTTTGCGCCGCACGCGAAAATCATCCACATCGATATCGATACCGCATCGATTTCCCGCAATGTCCAGGTAGACATTCCCATTGTGGCCGAGGCAGGAAAGGCCATTGAAAGCCTGCTGCATTATACGCGGCCCTGCGATACCGACGGATGGCTCGCGCAGATAGACGCGTGGAAGGCAGACTATCCTCTGCCCAAGCAGGATAAACCGGGGTTGACGCCACGGAAAATTGTAGAATTGCTCAACCGCGTTTTCCCCGAGAGCATCGTTGTCACGGATGTGGGGCAGCATCAGATGTGGACAACGCAGTATCTCGCATTGAATACGCATAAAAGACTGCTGACTTCGGGTGGGTTAGGCCCAATGGGCTATGGATTGCCCGCAGCCATCGGCGCGCAGCTGGGCGACAGGAGCAAAAAGGTCATCTGCGTTACGGGCGACGGCGGCTTCCAGATGAATCTCCAGGAGATGGCGACTGCGGTGCTCGAAGGCTTGCCGGTCATTGTCGTCATTTTCAACAACGGCTACCTCGGCATGGTACGTCAGTGGCAGCAGCTTATGTGCGACCGCCGCTATTCGGGCACAGACCTTGCAGCGGGCTTGGGGGAAAACAATCCCGTCCAGTACACCCCGGACTTTGTAAAGCTGGCCGAAAGCTATGGCGCGCGGGGCGTTCGGGTGTTTGACGAGGGTACGCTCCTTTCCGCCTTGGAGGCTGCCGGGGAACAAACGCGGACACCCACGATCATTGAATGTATGATTGAGCGTGAAGAGATGGTGTATCCCATGGTAAAAGTGGGAGCCGCGCTCAATGACATGGTATTGGAGGGATAAAGATGAGTTCGGAATTGAGTTATCGTTTTTTATCCCTCTTCGTGGAAAACCGGCTGGGCGTTCTTGCTAAGATTTCCGGCCTTTTGGCTGGTAAAGCATATAATATCGAGACGCTGACGGTGGGCACCACAGAGGATAGCACCATTTCGCGCATGACGATCGGGCTTTTGTGCAGCGATGAAACGTTTGAGCAGATCAAAAAGCAGCTCAACCGGAGCGTTGATATCATCCGCGTGCTGGATTTTACGGAAGCCGACGTCGTCAAACAGGAGCTTTTATTGCTCAAGGTGATGGAGTGCGATAAGGCGATGATGGGCGATATTGTAAAGGCTGCCCAGAAGTTCAAGGCGCGCGTGAAGGATAAAGGACCGGATAGCATTTTGCTCGAGGTGGTTGCGCAGGAGGAAGAGAACAACGAACTCATCTTAGCCATGCGCAAATATCCTAAAATTGAGGTCGTGCGCGGCGGTGTGGTTGCCATAGAGAAATGTGCCCGCCAAATGCCATAGATAGCAGCAGCTCCAAATACATGGATGGATGGCTATGAGGTTTTCGCCCTGAATGGCGGAAACCTCATTTTATGTTATAATTCGTTTAAACCATCAACCAGCATGGAAGGCAACCAATCATGGAAATCAAAAAAGTATCGATTATTGGCTTGGGCGCGCTTGGAATTTTGTTCGGGAATCAGATGCGGAAAAATATGCCCAGAGAGGACCTCAGAATCATTGCCGACGGTCAAAGAATTTCGCGCTATCTGCATGATTCCATCTATTGCAACGGGGAGCGCTGCGATTTTTACTATGTTACGCCCGATGCTGTATGCGAACCCGCGGATTTGCTTCTGTTTGCCGTGAAATCCAGTGGGTTGAATGAAGCGATCGCCGCCGTAAAGAACCATGTCGCCCCCAATACGATTATCCTTTCCCTGCTCAATGGAATTTCCAGCGAGGCGCTCATTGGCCAAGCCTATGGGATTGATAATATCCTCTACTGTGTGGCGCAGGGTATGGATGCCGTCAAGGTCAACAATCAGTTGACGTATCACAACGCGGGAATGCTCAGTTTCGGCGATGGAGTTCCCGGCGTTATTTCGGATAAAGCGAAGGCCGTGGCGGACTTTTTGACCAGGATGGGCATTCCGCATGAAATCCCGGCTGATATGCAAAAACGCATGTGGGGAAAGTTTATGCTCAACGTCGGCGTGAATCAAACAGCCGCCGTGTATGAATGCAACTATGGCCAGCTGCAACAGGAAGGCCCGGCGCGGGATATCATGATACTGGCGATGCGGGAGGTCCTGGCGTTATCTATAAAGGAAGGCGTCAACCTTACGGAAGAGGACCTGAAGTATTGGCTGAATATCCTTTCCACTCTGAGCCCGGACGGGAAGCCCTCCATGCTGCAGGATGTCGAGGGAAAACGCCGCAGCGAAGAGGAGCTTTTTGCCGGAACGGTATTGTCCTTTGGCAAAAAGCATGGCATTCCTACGCCGGTCAATCAAAACTTTCATGACAAAATACTTCTCCTGGAAAGCACATACTAAGTGCGGGGCCTTTCATGGCCGATAAATAGCGCGTCTGAAAGAAGGGGACCGCCGGTGAAACGGTTCATCAAAAACCGTCTGTCTTGCGTATTGCTTGTTCTACTGGCTATCGCCTATCTGTTTTTCCTGACGCTGGACCTTTTTTTCGACGGCTTGGGGTCCGTTTCGGCGCTTATGAAATATCTGAGCATCCTCCTTTGCCTCAGCATTGCCGTGCTCTTACACCGCGGCGCATGGAACAAACGGGATTCCGTCCTGCTGATATCCGCCCTGTTCCTTACCTGTGTTGCTGATTTGTTCCTTCTGCTGTTGAATAGACCCGTTCCCGGTTTGCTCGCCTTTTGCATCGTACACCTGGTTTATATCCGGCGCTATCGTCCAACAGCTTTCCTTCCCGCCGCGGCAGTCGCTGTTTTGGCGATAGCGGGTTGCCTTACGGCGGAATGTTTGATCGGCGGCTTTCCGATCAAATATATACTGTCTTGCTTGTATGGGGTGCTCCTATTGACCGCCACAATCTTTGGATTTACGGCCCCGCTGCCGCGGACCAACCGCCGCTGGGTAAAGGCCGGCATGGCGCTGTTTGTATTGTGTGATATCCATGTCGCCCTTTTCAACATCTTGGCGGCAAGCAATCCTTACTATCCTTTTGCGTCGTTTTTTATGTGGTTTTTCTATCTGCCCGCTCAGGTTGCGCTTGCATTAAGCGGGCATCACTATGAGGAGTCCTGTACGTCTGAAATTGTCGTACGTCCGGATTTACAGGAACAAAAACAGGGAGGCCGCTCATGAAGGTTTTATATGTATCAACGAAAAGGCGCAGGAGCAGGCCGGATGCGAATGGGCTTGCCATACGGACCGGCTGGCGCTTTTTCTATGCGGGGCAGGACTATGAAATTCCCGCTGTCTATCTTTTCAAAAAAGGCTTTGTTGTGGATATCATAGGCAGAATAGATACAAATACATTGCGTGCGTTTTATGAGCGGTATGAACAGCGGGACGAACGACTGACCCCGTATGAGCGCGCGCAGGCCATGCTGGAGCACCCGTATCAGATACTGGCCGGTATGAAACTATGGTTCAACGGTGAGGAGGAAATAGGATCCTGGCATACGGATGAGGCGCTTTATATGCCCTGGCAGGAACATCATCTGCCGCTCGTTCAGGAAGCGCTGGAAGCTTACTCGCTGGATCAGGATGCGTGCTTTTCCATTATGCGCCTCCATGCGCCTTATCCCCAAGCGAACGGCGCGATCGAGGCAGTCAGCCGGATGTGGACGCGGCCCCAATTGGAAAGCTTGCGAATTGTTATCAGTCCATCCGAGCGGATGCTGCCTCTGGAGCATTCGTTTACGGTGGATTTGGAAGCAAAGGAGAAGCCGGAACTGGCCTTTGCGCATCCTGTGACGGGCACAATCCACACGCTGCGGGTTACGGATGCCGAATGGCAGGATTTTAGCGCGCAGTTTCAGAAGATGTACCGCATGCTCAAACACAGGAAGCATATGCGCCATACGCTGGGAGGCCTCGGCCATGTTTTGCGGATCGGGTATACGCTCACCCCGCCTTTGCCGCAGGGGGAACGGCTGCAATTGCAGGATGCGGCGCGCACGCTGCGGCCATCCGAACATAGCGGCGCCTCGGCAATCGGCGTAATCGGCGGGGCTGACGGGCCAACGGCAATCTTTATTGCAGGTGGTGAGGTGGACCAGCGTTCCATGGAATACGGCGTATGTTATTCGAACTTTTATCCGAAACCACAGCCAAGCTGCACGATCAACCTCGAAGGTGTCTGGACCCGAAAAGAGGCGCAGGCAGAGTTTAAGTTTGTATGGAACGAAAAGGGGTAACGTCCGGGACGCGCGGTTTTTTCGCGGGGCGTTGCCTTGCGTAAAGCGTGGCCGGCGTGCCATACTGTAGGAAAAAGCGAATGGGGGAAGGGTATGAAACTATATATCAAACAAAAGGTGTTTTCCTGGCGGGATCGGTTTACGGTAAAGGAGGAAAGCGGACTCGACCGGTACTTTGTGGAGGGGGAGCTGTTTTCCTGGGGCAAGAAGCTGCATGTCCTGGATGCTTCGGGCAATGAAGCGGCGTTTATCCAGCAGAAAGTATGGAGCTTCCTGCCGCGTTATGACGTATTTGTTGAAGGCCGCCATATTGCCCAAATTAAGAAGGAATTTACGTTCCTCCGGCCCCGTTACACCATAGAAGGGTTAAGTTGGGAGATAGAAGGCGACTTCTGGGCGCACCGGTATGAGATCACGCAATCGGGCAGTCCGGTGGTTTCTATTCAAAAGGAGTGGTTCACATGGGGGGATAGCTACGCGCTTGACATTGCATCCCCGCAGCATGAAATTTACGCCCTGGCAGTTGTGCTCGCCATTGATTGCGCTATGGCGCAGGAAAGCAACGCGTCAAATTAGGTTGCCGGAGACTGACAGAGCATGGAAACGCTTCCGTAAAGGGTAACAAAAATGAATGCGACCAATATAGGCGCTTTTATTAGCGTACACGTAAATGAATACGCGAGGAAGGGCCCTGTGCATAGCAAAATAGGGCCGAATGAGAGTGGGGCGGAGATTTCCGGCCCATTTATTTTTTGTGTCGCATTTGATAGATAAATGCTTGACATACTTTTCTGCACTCTGTATACTGACAATATAAAATATAATCGATTATCTAAAAGCGTTCCTTTTCTTGAATCAAAGTTGATCGTATCTTTTCTCGATTAAATACTCAGAGGTATTCGGCATGGCAAATCAATCGGATATCGAGCGGATGCGCCGCTTAAGCGCAGATATACGCATAGAAACCATACGGGCGCTGGCGCAATCGGGTTTTGGCCACATCGGGGGCGCTATGTCCATTGCGGATGTGTTGGGCGTGCTGTATGGCGGCGCGATGCGGATTAGACCGGAGGAGCCGGGTTGGGAGGATAGGGATTACCTGGTCGTCTCAAAAGGCCACGCCGGGCCTGCGGTGTATGCCGCGCTCGCGCTTTCGGGCTATTTCCCAAAGGACTGGCTTTGTACCATCAATCAATCCGGCACCCGTCTTCCCAGCCATTGCGACAGGTGCAGGACCCCCGGCATCGATATGACGACGGGCTCTCTTGGGCAGGGGATATCCTGCGCGGTGGGGATCGCGCTGGGTATCCGGATGCTCAAAAAAAGCAATGCTGTGTACTGCATCATAGGCGATGGTGAAATGCAGGAAGGTCAGGTCTGGGAAGCCGCGGAAGCGGCGGCGCATTACGGGCTTTCCAACCTGATTCTTTTTGTAGATTACAATAAGAAGCAGCTCGACGGCAGGGTAGCGGATATTGTGGACCCCGTCGATATTCCGGAAAAATTCCGCGCCTTTGGCTGGAATGCGCGGCGGGTCACGGGCTATGATGCGCAGGATATCCTCTCCGGGATTACCTGGGCCCGGAGCCAAAGTGAAAAGCCCACCGCCCTGGTGCTGGATACCTACAAGGGGCTGGGGTGCAGCTTTGCGGAGGCGCAGGAATTCAACCACTATATGAATATCGATTGTAATATGGCGGACGCCGCGGTTGCGGAGATAGAGCGCCGCTATGCTTCGGGTACCTTCCCGCGAGGTGATTTTCTATGGCAGTGATGGAAAGCAAGGAACATGCCCTGGAAGCGCAGGAGCTGCGCGCGATTTATTGCGACGCCCTTCTTGCTGCTGCGGAACGCGATGAAAAGATCGTTGTACTCAACTGCGATATGAGTACCTCCATGGGGACCAATCCGTTTGTCAAGCGCTTCCCGGAGCGGTCGTTCAATATGGGTATTCAGGAGGCAAACGCCTGCGGTACCGCCGCCGGCCTCTCATTAATAGGTTTTAAGCCCTTTCTCCATACGTTCTCCGCGTTTATCACCAGGCGCATCTATGATCAGATATTCCTGTCCTGCGCATACGCGGGGCTCAATATAAAACTGGTGGGCGGGGACGCCGGCATAAGTACCGCGTCAAACGGCGGTACGCATATGCCCTTTGAGGATGTCGGCCTTCTGCGCCTGGTGCCTGGGGTCACAATCGTGGAACCGGCCGATGGCGCAGCCATGCGCGCGCTCTTACCGCAGATTGCGGCGTTATACGGTGTCAGCTACCTGCGCATGCCCCGCAGAAAAGCAATGCGCATTTACGAGCCCGGCACGGATTTTACCATTGGCAAGGCCAATATCCTCCGCGAAGGCCGCGATGTTTCCATCATTGCCAGCGGCATGCTGGTCTATGAGGCGTTGCTTGCCGCCGATATGCTGTTAAAACAGGGAATTCATGCGTGCGTAGTGGATATGTTCACGATTAAGCCGCTGGATGAGGCGTGCGTGCTTGCCTGCGCGCGGGAAACCGGCGCTATTGTCACGGCCGAAAACCACAACTATATGAATGGCCTGGGGTCTGCGGTGGCGGAAACGCTTGTGGAAAACTACCCTGTTCCCATGGAGCGCATCGGCGTCCGGGAGCAATTCGGCGAGGTTGGAACCGTGGAATATCTTATGGAACGCTTTGAACTTTCGGCGCCATTTATCTATAAAAAAGCAATAGAATGCGTCGCGCGCAAGCGATAGGATGGGTAAAAGATAGATAGGCCTTGCGCAGGCATTCTCTACCAATCTATCGCGCAGGGGAGGGAGGGCTTATGGCGAAAACAGACCCGATCGGCACTTCTTTGCCGCGCGCCGACGGTATGGATAAAGTAACCGGAAAATCTATTTACGGGGACGATATCATGCTGCCCGGGCAGCTCTATGGCGCCGTGCACCGCAGCGAACACCCGCATGCCCGCATATTGGCGGTGCACACGGAAGCGGCTGCCGCCTACCCCGGCGTGCGCGCAGTCATTACAGGGGAAACTTGCAGGAAATACTTCGGGCAGTTTATAGCGGATCAACCCATACTTGCCATCGGCAAGGTGCGTTATTGGGGCGAACCCGTGGCCGCGGTAGCGGCGGATGACCCACATACGGCGCATGAGGCGGCAAAGCTCATCAAGGTGGACTATGCGCCTCTGCCGGTGGTGGATACGATTGAAAAGGCGCTCAAAGGGGATACGCTTCTACACGAAGATTGGAAGCATTACACCATATACGGGGCGACCCATCCCGTGCCCAATTCCAACATTGTAGATCGGTTTGTGCTTTCCGCCGGAAATCTGGAAGATGGGTTCTCCCAGGCCGATGTCGTGGTGGAAAATGAATTCTACTGCGGCATGCTCCAGCACACCGTCATGGAAACCCACTGTGCTACTGCGGTCGCGGACACGGAAAAAATTCACGTCTATTCTCCCGCGCAATCCCCGTTCGCCATACGCGGCGTGATCGCAAACGCTTTTGGGTACAGCCAGGATAACGTACGCATCACCTGCACCGAGATCGGCGGCGGGTTTGGATGCAAGGCAGAGGCCAAGGCGGAGCCCATCGCCGTAGCGTTGGCGCTTGCTTCCAAACGGCCGGTCAAGCTGCTGTATGAAAGGCACGAGGAGTTCGCGGCCACGCTTGTGCGCGCCCCCGTGCTGTTCAAGATCAAGACCGGCGCAAAAAAAGACGGGACGCTGGTTGCGCAGCAGATTAAGATCTATTGGGATACCGGCGCGTACGGCACATTCGGCCCGCGCGTGAACTACAACGCCGGCTATGCCGCAAACGGCCCCTACAAGGTTCCCAATACATACGTGGACGGCTACTGTTTGGTTACGAACAAAACCCTGGGTACCGCCTATCGTGGCTTTGGCATCACGGAGGTTGCAAACGCCCATGAGATGCAGATGGACTGCGTCGCGGAGCAGTTGCATATGGACCCTCTGGAGCTTCGGCTGAAAAATGTGCTGCGCGACGGAGACATTTCCGTCACCGGCGAGCGCATGCAGAGCGTGGGCGTTGCCGAATGCCTCGAGAAGGCCGCACAATCCATCGATTGGGCCAATAAGCCGCTTGCGTGGAAAACGCCGGACGGGAAACTCCGGGGAAAGGGCATTGCCTGCTACATCAAGCTGTCGGGTACGCCTTCCACCACCTCTTGTATTTTGCGTATGAACGAGGACGGGACGCTCACGCTGCTTTCGGGCAGCAGGGAGATGGGGCAGGGCGTCATGACGGTGCTGCCCCAGATTGCGGCGGCCGCGCTTTCCATGGACCCCGGCAGGATCAAGATGGCGCCGGTGGATACGGCCTTTACCCCCTATGATAAGACGACAACGTCCAGCCGCTCGACATTCCACAGCGGCAAGGCCGTGCTTGAAGCTGCGGAGGGTATCAAACGCCAGCTTTGCGCGTTGGCGGCAAAAAAATGGGGCGTTCCCGTAGAAGCGGTTGCCTTTCAAGACGGGCTTATTTGCCACCCGACCGATCCTTCCAGAAGCATTTCCATCAGCAACGTCAAGGCCAGCGGCATTATGAAGGAACAGCCGCCAGTTATTGCCACAGGCGCTTACGGCACCTCGGATATTTTCGATACACCCGATCCCGAGACGCATGCTTCCAAACGTCCCACCATCATGTGGATGATGGGCGCGCAGGCGGCCGAGGTGGAGGTAGACCCGGGAACCGGTCGTGTCCGGGTCATTAAGATCGGCGCGGCGCACGACGTTGGCAAAGCCGTAAACCCGTTAGGCTGCCTCCAACAGATCGAAGGCGCGCTCGTCATGGGCGTTGGCCATGCGCTGCTCGAAGAAATGATCTACCAGGACGGCATTTTGAAAAACGGCAACATGGTGGATTACAAAGTGCCCACATTCATGGACGCCGATTTTGAGACCGAGATTTCGCTGGTGGAATGCGCGCATCCCGAGGGGCCCTTTGGCCTGAAGGGAATCGGGGAGCCGGGCGTTGCGCCCACAGCTCCCGCCATCGCCAACGCCGTCTCTGCCGCTTGCGGCAGGCGGTTCCGCTCCACGCCGATCAAACCCGAACAGATTTTACTGGAGAAAGGGGGGAGCGAACATGCTGCCGGCGTTTGACCTGATCATTCCCAAGACGCTTACCGAAGCCTGCGCGTTGAAGCTCCAGGGAGGGCGTATCCTTGCGGGCGGCACGGATGTGCTGGTATCCATGCACGGCGGCGCGCTCCAGCCCCGTACGCTGATTGATATCAAGGCGCTTGATGAACTCAAGGGCATGCAGGAGACGCCGGAAGGGCTTGATATCGGGGCGCTGACCACCCACCGCGAACTGGAGGTTTCTCCGCTCATACGCCAAAAGTATACGGCGCTCTTTGAAGGCTGCTCGCAGGTGGGCTCCATGCAGATCCGTTTCCGCGGCACGCTGGGCGGCAACATTTGCAATGCCGTGCCTTCTGCGGACAGTACCGGCCCGTTGCTGGCGCTCGGTGCCGTCTGCATCATCGCCGGTTCCCAAGGAGAGAGAAGCGTACCGCTTTCTGATTTTTTTACCGGCGCCAAGCGCACCGTGCTCAAAGAAGATGAACTTCTAAAACGTGTTCTTCTGCCCCTGCCCGCAGCGCGGTCGGGCAGTTGCTACACAAAGTTTACGCGCCGTAATGCGATGGATATCGCGCTGTATGGGGTATCCTGCTATGTTGCGCTCCGGGATGAAAAGATTGCGGCTGCGCGGATTGCCCTGACAACCGCTGCGCCCACCCCCATCCGGGCATACGAGGCCGAGAATTTGTTGATCGGCCATATCCCGGACGGCGCGCTGGCGGCGGAGGCGGGCAAATGCGCGAGAGCCGAGGCGCGGCCGCGCAGCAGCTGGCGGTCCTCCGCGGAGTTCCGGCTGGCGCTTACCGAAGAGTTGACTGCGCGTACGGTCACGACCGCCGTGCAGCGGGCGAGGGAGGCTTTGCCATGACGGAAAAAAAGATCCATGTGCGCATCAACGGGCAGCTTTATACGCGCCAGGTCGGCGTCAACGTGACGCTGGTCGAGTTTCTCCGGTATGATCTGGGGCTCACCGGCACCAAGATGGGCTGCAACGAGGGCGAATGCGGCGCATGCACCGTGCTTTTCAATGGAGAGCCGGTCAATTCCTGCCTTGTCCTCGCCGTCGAAACGGACGGTGGGGAAGTGCTTACTGTGGAGGGACTGGCGCAGGAGCAGCTCCACCCGCTCCAGCAGGCGTTTTTGGATGTGGGCGCGGTGCAGTGCGGTTTTTGCACGCCCGGCATGCTTCTTACCGCAAAATCCATCCTCGACCGCAACCCCCACCCGACCGCGGAGCAGATCCGTAAGGACATGGAAGGAAATATCTGCCGCTGTACGGGATATAACCGCATTATAGACGCCGTGCTGCTGGCCGCAGAACGCATGAGCGCCCCCCTCTTCACCGAATAACTTTGCTTTTCCCCGCTCCGGCGCGGCTCTTCTTAGCGTCGGATGTCCTTTCCCATATTCCTTTCCGGACGATTTTATCGCTTTTTACGAACGATTATCTATCTTGTATCATCGATTACAAATCTATAGGGTTCTATGAGTATTCGTTTTTCATGAGCCGTCATGAAAACTAGAAAAATACAGGAGGCCGATTATGAGCGAGGACAACAAGATCTATGCAACCTATTTTGGCGACGCCGAACTCCCTGTGGAATGGAAGGACGAGGAAGAAAAGGGTCTGATGTGGTTCTACGACGATCTTCACTGCCCCAACCCCATTTCCCCGCTCTATTTTGATGTGGGCGGCTGGTGGGGTCCAACCTGCGAATACATGTACCGACGGTTCGGCGCGCCGATTGGCTCGCAATGGCTCGCAAAGAAGATTGGCGGCTATGTGTACAGCGCCGTTGTACCGCCTAAAACGGACGCGGACAAGGTGGGAGGACTGTTCAACTATTATTCGGCCGTTATGCCCATATACGCCGACCAATTCCTGGACAGGTGGAAGAACTCCTATATCAAGGAGCTTCAGGATGCGGGCAACTACATGATCGGCTTTGATTTTGCGCATAAGAGCATTCCTGAAATCCTGATTCATATGGAGGATTGTCTGGACCTGCAGGAGCGCGCATTCCGCATCCACTGGATTATCAACCTCGCACAGGTGCAGGCCTCCACGGACTTTGCAAACGTGTACGCGGAAGCGGTCGGCAGCGCGGACGATGACCTCTCCAAAATCACCATCTCCCGGGACGACAGGAACTGGGATTCGCTCAAGGCTTTGTGGAGCATCAAGGAATATATCGGCACCGTGCCCGCGCTCAAGATGCTGTTCCTGGAAGGCAGTATTGAGGAGATCATGGCGCAGTCCTCTTCCGCCGAAGGCGGCGAAAAGCTGCTGGAGCTGGTAAAAGCCTATCAGGAGGAGTACGGCTATAAGGCGATTTACTCCCACGAATACATCTACAAAACCTGGATCGAAGACTCCACCCCCATCTATGAGGCCGTCAAGGGCTATGTGGAAACCGATTATAACTTCTACGAAAATTACAACAGCTGCATGAAGACCCAACAGGATGCCATTGACCGGGCGGTTGCGAAGATCAAGGACCCCGCGATGCTGGGGAAGTTCAACAAATCTCTCGAGCTGTGTCTGAAGATGATGCCCCTTACGCCTGACCATCACTTCTATATCGACCAGGCCATCTATGCGCATATGCGCCTGATGTTCCTTGAAGTAGGCAAGGCGTATGTCCAGGCGGGCAAGCTGAACGACCCGGAAGATATCTTCATGCTTGAGTATGAGGAGATCCGCTGCCTGGGCGTTTCGGATTACCCTGCCGAAGAGAAGATCGCTTCCCGGCGCGCCGAAATGGCCGAGGCCGCAAAGAAGCATCCCCGCTATTGGTACGGCACCGCCACCCACTGGCAGCTCTATGTGGAGCCGTATAAGCATGCGCTCTGGGGCTATCCCGAAATTTTTGAGCGCGAGATGGAGGAAAAGAAAGAAGCAAAGCCGCTGAGCAAGACGCTGATCAAGGGAATTCCCGGTTCTGCGGGCGTTGCCGAGGGCATCTGCCGCTTTGTAAGCACCCCCAAGGACTTCGATAAGCTGCAAAAAGGAGAGATCATGGTCTGCAAGATGACCAACCCCGCGTGGATCGTCAGCTTCTCTAAAATCGCGGGTCTCGTTACGGATACCGGCGGCGCGCTTTCCCATCCGGCGGTTGTCTCCCGTGAGTTCGGCATCCCCTGTGTCGTCGGCACCACAAGGGCGACGCAGGCGCTCGAAACCGGGATGCGCATCCGCGTGGATGGCAATACCGGCGTGGTCGAAGTGATCGGATAATGTAATCGGTTGTGGCGGCGCCCGCATGGGCGCCGCCTGAAGCAATCCCATGCTCTAATCAAACAGTGAGGTGTAACAGCGTGCGTTTTATTGCCTGGTTCAACGAGATTCCCGATCAGGAGCTTGCGCAGAAGGCAGGCGGAAAGGGCGCGAGCCTCTGCCGCATGCACAGGAACGGCTACCCTGTCCCCGAGGGCTTTATTGTCTGCTCCGAGATGTTCGACGCTTTTCTTGAAGAAAGCGGCCTCAAACCCAGGATTATGGAACTGATCGGGCAGATCGACTGCGACGATCAACAGAGCCTGTGCGATCTTTCCCAGCAAATTCGCGATATGATCGTAGCTACGCCCATGCCCGATAACCTGACAAAACTTCTGGCCGGCCATTACCGCGCGCTTGGCGATTGCCCGCCCGTTGCCGTGCGCTCAAGCGGAACGGCCGAGGATTTATTGGACGCCAGCTTTGCCGGACAGCAGGAGACCTATCTGTATGTCATCGGCGAGAAAGAAGTCATCCATTATGTCAAGGAATGCTGGGCGTCCCTGTACAATGACCGGGCAATTTTCTACCGCCGCTGCAAGCAATTTGAAGAGGATGCCATCTCTATTGCGGTGGTCGTGCAGCGCATGGTCAACGCAGACAAGGCGGGCGTCATCTTTTCGGCAAATCCCATTACGAACGACAGGAACAGCGTGATGATCGAGGCTGCGTGGGGCCTGGGCGAAGGCGTGGTGCAGGGCATCGTCACGCCCGACAACTATGTCATCGTCAAGGGTACCTATGATATCGCCACGGAGTATATCTCTGAAAAGGAAATCATGGTGGTGCGCCTTTGCGAACGGGGCGGAGTGAAAGAGGTGGAGGTACCGGAGAATATGCGCTGCGCGCCGGTATTAAGCGAAAGGGAGCGCAGAGCGCTCGTAGATATGGCCGTAAACGTAGAAAACTTTTATCAACTTCCGCAGGATCTGGAATGGGCAATTGAAGGCGATAAACTCTATCTGCTGCAATCCCGTCCCATCACTACGGTGAAAGGTTAGGAAACGGGTATGCAACAAATTACAAAGAACGTATACGCGGAAACCAACATCCGCGGGTGCAATCCCGGGATCGTATTTACCGCTGAAGGCGCCGTGTTTATCGATACCGCACAGTGGATCACCAATTTACTTGAGATGATCCGCTTTGCGAAGGAGCGGGGGCCTATCCGCTACCTGATCAACACGGAGTCGCATATCGATCATATTTTCGGCAACCACTGGTTTGTAAACGAGTGCCCCGTAATCGGCCATGAGAAGCTGAAGGATACGTTTTGGAAGATACCCGCGGCTTTTAACAAGACCACGTATGACTACATGGTGGATGTCATACGAAGGCAGGACCCGGACGCGCTGGCGCTGATGCCCAAGGAAGAGGACTATATTCAAAACCCGCCCTCCATCACGTTTGGCGACCGCATGACGATCCGGCTGGGGGAGCATACCTTCAAGCTCTTCTATACGCCGGGCCATTCGGATGCCAACATCAGCGTATTTATACCCGAAGAGCGGGTCGTATTTGTGGGCGACACCGTATTTGCGGATTGCCAGATTTGGCTGCATACCGTAGAACCCGATGCGCTGTTCCGTACGCTGGATTTCATTAATTCTTTGGACGTGGATTATATCGTGCCCGGCCACGGGCCGGTGGTGGGCAAGGAATGCATCTTCGAACAGAAGCAGTTTCTTTACGATTGGTTTTCCGCGGTATCCGGCGGCATCCGCCGCGGATGGAGCAAGGAGGAGTGCGTTGCGCGCATCAGCTTTGCGGACCGCTGCCCGGTGGATATCGGTCAGCCGGAAGAGATGAATTATATCCAGACCTGCAACGTACGGGTCGTATACGACTACCTGACCAGGAAACAGTAAGGGGGCGGGAGCATGCTGCAGCAGGATATTCAAATTGGAATAGTGGGTACCGGCATGATTGGCGCAAGCCTTGCCGCCCTGTTTACAGGCAACGGCTACCGCGTCAGCATGTACGCCGTCAACGGGCAGGAACAGGAACGGTGCCTGACTAGATATCGGGACATCTTTTCGGACCTTGTCAAAGAAGGCCTGGTAACGCCCCGGCAGGCCGAACGTTGTGAAAAGAAGCTGAACATCGCGCTTTGCTATGACGCGCTTTCGGATGCTGATTTGGTCTATGAGTGCGTGGTGGAACGCGCCGAAATCAAGTGGGCGGTTTATCGGGAACTGGAACAACACTGTAAATCCGTGCGCGCCATCGCGTCGAGCACATCCGCCATGCCGGTGGAACGCCTTGCCGAGGGCCTGACGGTTTATAAAGACCGGTTCCTTGTGGCGCACCCGTGGAACCCGCCGCACATGGTGCCCTGCGTGGAGGTGGTACCCGGATCCGAAACTTCTGAGGAAGCGCTTCAGTTCCTGCTCGACGTGCTCCGGTCCGTGGGGCGCGCCCCCGTAGTCCTGAGAAAAAGCGCGCCGGGATTTGTCGCCAACCGGCTCCAGCATGCCTTGTACCGGGAGGCGGTATACATGGTGGAGCAGGGGATCGCTTCGCCCCAGGATATTGATCTTTCCATGCGCACCAGCTTTATCCCGCGCTACACGTCGATCGGGATATTTGAGCATTTTGATTACGCGGGCCTCGACATGATTGAAAGCATACAGGAATCGCTGCTGGAAAGCCTCTGCAGCGACGGCCGGCCGCAAGAGCTGGTTGTAAACCATGTCAGGTCCAACGATCTTGGCGCGAAGACGGGCCGTGGCGTGCTTGACTGGACGAATGTGGATATGGACGCGTTTCGTAAGCGCGCGGCGAAACCCTACCTGCATTTCTTTGATTGGAAATTGCCCGAGGATTGATTGGTATCCGGCTGTCTGGTATGAGGCAGCCCGCCGCCCTTCTATAGCCCTGCTTCCACGACGCTTTTTTACAAGAGCATCGACTTCTTTGGCGCGCCAAGAAAAGGCGCGTTGATATCCTATGCGAAAGGAGGGTAGCGGTCACACGATTATCCTGTCAAATATGAATTATTATGGAGGATTGTATGACGACGAAGAAGCTGATCGTATACGCCGTTCTGACGGCGGTGCTCGCGGGGGTTGTGACACTCTTGACCTGGCAATTGAACGGCTGGCCGATTGCGGTTGGAAAACCGCTTACCTATCTCTCCTTCATTTCCTGGGCGTGCTATTTTCTGTTTGGCGCCAATCCCAAGGCGGCGGTCCGGGCGTTTACCTCCATTATCGCGGGCATCGTGGCGGCGATTTTGATGTTCGTGCTTTCCATTGCCTTTGGCTTTACCCCCTGGTGGGCGGTGCCGCTGGCGGTCGTAATCATGGTCATCCCCATGATGCTGTGCGAACGGGTGAAGCCCTTTAACAATGTGGCCGCAGTATTTGTGGGGACGGGTATGTATTTCTCGCTTTCCGCCGCCGGCGCTTTCCCGGATTTTACGGTGGGCACCTACTGCATGGTAGGTTTGGCGGAACTTTTATACGTACTGGTCGGTTTTGTGGCAGGCTATTTTACCATCGTTTTTCATGGATGGGTATCCAAGTCCAAGATTTAAAAAGAGGCTGTGCGGCGGCGCGCGGGGAATGCGCCGCCGCAAAAATACGGAACCGTAAATTATTGTCAGCGCAGGCGTGCCATTGTTCTTGTAGCTTACTGTAAAATATGCTAAAATGATTAGATAATTGGGTAGATTGTATGAGGGATGCGGCCTTGAACCAGCAGGAAGACGTACTCGGAACAGAGCGGATCAAAAAGACGGTTCTGAGTGAACATGTCAAGGGGATTCTCATTGAGAATATCCTGAGCGGAAAATACAAACCGGGCGATCGCCTTGTGGAAAGCACGCTCGCGCATACCTTCGGAGTCAGCCAATCCCCTGTCCGGGAGGCAATCAAAAGCCTTTCGGAAATGGGGCTTGTTACGGTAGAACCCTATAAGGGCACGACGATCCGGCAAATTACCGACCGGGATATCTGGGAGGTGTTTACCGTTCGGGCAGCGCTCGAGTCTATGGCCGCGGGCCTTGCCGCCAAAAGGGCGACGCCTGAAGACGTCGCGCATCTTGAGGAGATCCTCCAGCGCATGATCAACACCGCCATGGACAATGACGCGGTGAGCCGTATGCGCATCAACGATGAGTTCCACGACCTCATCATGGAGATTGCCGATCATCAGTACATGATCAAACTGTCCAAAAATCTTCGTTTTGCAAGCTGGTCGCACCTCAAAGGCAGCTATTACGTCACCGATCCCATGCATATCGCCATTCGCCATCAGAAAATTGTGGATGCCATCCGGGACCACGATTCGGCAAGGGCCGAAAAGCTGATGCGCGAGCATATTGAAGAGAACATTCCCGATCTGAGTCTTGAAGAGTAAATAGTATTTTTTCGCCGGTTGGAACTGCTTGACAGCCGGTCGATGTATGTTATACTTATATCATAAATAATCGATTATCGAAATTATCTGATATTTTCCTCTTCACATCAATCTGGAGGATCGTATGAAAACAATACATGAAAGCGAAGTCCCCGAAAAGGCTGTTCCCGGCAGATTCCTGCGTTGGATTGTGGATGAGAAGGACGGGTTGCCGTCCGAACTTTGTTCCTGTTGCGTCATGCGGGTGCTGCCGGGGCAGACGGTGCAGCCGGCGCATTGCCATCCGGATGGCGAAGAATTGATCTATATCATATCCGGTGAAGGCAAGGTCAACGTAGACGGTGAAATCGCCCCCGTACGGGCGGGGAACGCCGTGCTGTTCGAGCGGGGGTCCATCCATATGGTACGGAATTCGGGCAGTACGGAAATGAAGGTCATTTGCTTCTTTGCCCCTGCCACCACCTTGGGGGCGTATGAATTTCATCCCGAAGTCTCCTTTGACGGAGGCGCGCCATGCTGAAAAACAATCCGATCCGCGGTTTTTCCATAGATCCTGAAGCGTTGCGCTTCGTGGGAGAACATCTTCAGCGGCCCGAATGCATTCTGGCCGAACCCGACGGCAGCCTTTGGAGTGCGGACGCCCGCGGCGGCGTGGTGCACATCCGTCCGGACGACACGCAGAAAGTCATTACGCAGAAGCATGTAGCCGGCATCGATTTGACCTCGCCCGACGTCAACCGCTTCTTTGAGGGCACGCTCCCCAACGGTCTGGCGTTCGCAAAGGACGGCGATCTCTTCATTTCCAATTTCGGCACCGACTGCCTGGAGCGTATGAAGCGCACCGGCGAAACGGAAGTCATGTTCGATACTATTGACGGAAAACCCATCGGCAAGGTAAATTTCGTTCTGCGGGATTCAAAAGACAGGCTGTGGATCACAATCACCACCATGAAAAAGAACTGGATCGACGCGCTTGTGCCGGACCTCGCGGATGGGTACATTGCCCGGTATGATGAGACTGGCATCCATATTGTGGCGGATGGGCTGCATTTTACAAACGAGGTGCGTTTTGACGCGAACGAAGAGTACCTGTATGTGGTGGAAACGACAGGGGGACGCGTGCTGCGCTTCCGCTGCGATGAGAAAGGCGAACTTTCGGGGCGGGAAATCTTTGGCCCGACGCATATGGGGCAGGGCGCGTATCCCGACGGCATCGCGTTTGACAGTTACGGCAACCTGTGGGGCACCATGGTCTATTCCGACAAGCTCTTTGTCATCACTCCTGACGGGGAGATGATTATTTTGCTCGACGAGGGCGATCATGCGCTGGTCCAGGCCCTTGACGACGCGTTCTATCACCGCTGTGTCACCAATGAAATCCTCTTCAAAACCGGCCGCGGTGTTGCGCCCTGGATGGCCAGCGTCACATTCGGCGGGCCGGATCTCCAAAACGTATATATCGGCTCCCTGCGCGCTTCAAACATTCCGTGGTTTCGTTCGCCTGTACCGGGCCTGCCGATGGTGCATTGGAATCAACGCTGAAAAGAGGATCGAATATGCCTGAGCAGATGTATGCATTGTGCCTTGACGCGCCCAACGACCTAAAGTATGTGCAAATTGAAAAACCGGCTCCGGCCTTGTATGAGGTGCTGTGCCGGATCGAGTCCGTCTCCATCTGCGGTACGGACCCGCATATTATCAACGGCGATTTTCCAGGTTTCTGGCCGCAGTCCTTCCCGCTCATTCCCGGGCACGAGTGGGCGGGCGTCGTCGTGGAGCTGGGCGAAAAGGCCGAAAATTTCGGCTGGAAAATCGGCGACCGCGTCTGCGGCATCGCGAACCTGGGGTGCGGCCACTGCAAAAACTGCATGGAAGGCAGGTTCACAATCTGCCTCAATTACGGCAAGCAGGCGGTCCACAAAATGTATGGCCACATCACGCAGGGCGCATACGCGCAGTACATGGCCGTCAATATCCGTTCCATTGCAAAAATTCCCGATGATATGAACTTTGATATTGCCGCCTGTATGGACCCGCTGAGCATTGCGCTGCATGTGGTGATGCACAGCCGGATTGAGCCGGGCGATTCTGTGCTGGTCATGGGTGCGGGCGCGCAGGGGCTGATGTCCATACTCTGCGCCAGAAGCATGGGCGCGGGCGTTATCCTGTGCGCAGGCAGCGGCGAACGCCTGCGAGAAGCCGAGCGTCTGGGCGCTATCCCCATCGATTATAAAACCGAAAACGTGGTGGAACGCGTCATGCAGCTTACCGGAGGGCTGGGCGCCAAACGCATCATGGAATGCTCCGGCACGGCGGAGGGGGTCCGCAACGCCTGTTTTTCTGCGGCGAGGGGCGGCGTCATCTCGGCGGTTGGCTTCCCCAAGGAGGATGTTCCCATCCCGGTAAAACGCCTGGTTCTTGATGAGATCGAGTTTGTGGGCAACCGGGCCAATCCCAATACGCTCGAAAAGGCGATTACGATCGCCTACCGGTACCGGGAGGAACTGCAGCGTTTTATCACCGACACCTATCCGCTTTCCCAATATCGGGAGGCGTTCAAAAAGTTTACAGGCAGGCAGGAAGGCACGCTGAAAATTGTATTAAAACCGCAGCAGCAGACAGGAGGCGCAATTTGAACACTTTTTCTACTCAGATCAGCAGCGGCAAGGCTGTTGTCCGTATCGATGTTGTCAATGGCCCCGAACGGTCCCGTCTTGTGGAAGACGATACGTTTCTGAATTACCGTCTGGGTTCAGTGGACGTTTCCTTAGAGGTGACAAAACTCGTATCGGATATCCTGTGGGACCTTGGAACAGCGGAAAAAACCATCCGTTATATAAACGGACAGCTTCTCCTTACCGGTTTTTGGGAGGAAGGGGAGCTCAATAAGATCATGGTCAGCATGCTCGCCAATGAAATGGACCGATGCGGGCTGCATCCGTTTCATTCTTCGAGCGTAGTCTACCGGGGCAAAATGATCCTTCTGGTGGGCGGGGAGAACAACCATGGCAAATCCATGAGCCAGCTTGAAGGCTGCCGCCGCGGCGGGAAGATATTCTCTACCGAGACCACCGTCACAGACGAAAATGGCCTTGCGCTGTACGGCTCCAAGAACCTGTATATCCGCAAGCGTGCCAAAGGAACGGAGCGCAGCGACCTGCCCGATCAGGACCAGGGCGTAGTCAAATTCTTTGATAAAGAACCGGAAATGCAGATGTGCTACGAGCCATGCCATATCGATCTTGCCATCATGCCGGGTATCGACGGGCACTTCGATACGCAGGTCACGCGCATGAACCAGTTTGAGGCCTCCTACCAGAGCTATCACTCGCTGATGAATTTCTTTGGACTGAATCAGCTCCTGTGCGGGGAGACCGGCCTTGCCATGCCCATTGTCGATAGCGATGAGCGTAGGCAGGCAAGGGCAAGATTCTGCGCGAAGTTTGCTTCCAGCATGCCTTACTATATGATCCGCGCCAAGTCGCCGCAGATCGTGTTCGACGAAATCGATAACATTCTTGCCACGCTGTAAAGACACAGTGATGGAGAAAGCGTGAAGCGTTGTTGTGGAATAACGAGCATGTGTTTGGACTGGATACGCATGTCCATACCATGCTTTCCGGCCATAGCTGGAGTTCGCTTGCAGAGTGCGTGGAACAGGCAAGGCTTTTAGGGCACCGCGGCATCTGTGTGACAGAGCATAGCGCGCTTTTGCCAAACGCGCCGCCCGAATGGATGCCCGAAAGCCAGGTGATGCTCCCCAGGTTTTACCGGGGCGTGCGCATCTACCGCGGGCTGGAAGCGGATATCCTCTCTATGGACGGCAAGCTCACGCCGCCCGAGCAGTACCTGAAATACCTTGAATTCTGTATTGCAAGTATTCATGGAAACGAACCCGGCAGGTCGTCCACATCGCAGGAGCGCACCGCGTGTTATCTTGCGGCGCTTGAAAATCCCTATGTGGATGTGCTCGGGCATATCGACCGGACGCCCTGCGATATGGAAGCGGTGGTAAAAGCGGCAAAGCGCCTTGATAAGATGCTGGAACTCAACAACCAGACCATGCAGCGGTACCTGCATGGCGATATGGAGGCTTCCAAGCGGATGCTGACGCTGTGCAAAGCCCACTCCGTTCGCATCTGCGTTGGTACGGACGCACATTTTCATACGATGATCGGAGAGTTTACAATGGCGCTGCGCGCGCTTGCCGAGGTGGATTTCCCGCCCGAGCTGGTGCTCAATTACGAGTTTGAAGCGTTTGACGCTTACATCATGGCCCGGCGCGAGCGGCTGCATGTATTGGACTGAACCTGTTGTGGCAGCACACAGGCGATTTTGAAAAATGATAAAGGAGAACGAGGAAATGGAGATTCAGGTGCTCAGGCCGTTTATCGGCGGCAAGTTTGTAGAGAGCAAGGCCGGGCGGTATATGGATATCTACGATCCGAGCGTGGGAAGCGTGATCGCGAAAACGCCCTGCTGTACCGCGGAAGAAGTGGAACAGGCAATCTTGGCTGCCAAGGCCGCATTTCCTGTGTGGCGCGATACACCCTGCGCCAAACGTGTGGAGGTGCTCTACCGTTTCCGGGACCTGCTCGTTGCCCATATGGATGAGCTGACCTATCTGCTGTGCCGGGAAAACGGAAAGAACTGGGATGAGGCGCAGGGCGACCTGCTTAAGGTGAAGGAGCCTGTGGAGGTGGCCTGCGGCGCGCCAAGCCTCATGATGGGCGAAAGCTTCATGAACGTGACGTCCGGGTTTGACAGCACGCTGTACCGGGAGCCGTTGGGGGTATTTGCGGGTATCGCGCCCTTCAATTTCCCGGCTATGATTCCCATGGGGTGGATGATGCCCATGTGCATTGCCACCGGGAACACGCTGGTATTGAAGGCGGCGTCCATGACGCCCATGACGAGCCTGCGCCTGGTGGAGCTTCTGCAGGAAGCCGGCCTGCCCGACGGCGTCGTGAATATCGTCACCTGTTCCCGCCGTGAGGCGGAGCTGCTGCTCACGCATCCGGATGTAAAGGGCGTGACGTTTGTTGGCTCCACGGAGATTGGCAAGCACATCTACACAACGGCGGCAGCGCACGGCAAGCGGGTACAGGCGCTGTGCGAGGCAAAGAACCACGCGCTGGTGCTTGAGGATGCGCCCATCGAACGGACTGCGGCGGGGATTATCAATTCCTCCTTTGGCTGCGCGGGAGAACGGTGCATGGCGCTGCCCGTCATCGCGGTGCAGGAGAGCATCGCGGATGAGCTGGTGGCAGAGATCCTCAAACAGATTAAAACCAAGAAGGTGGGCCCTGCGTACGATAAGGCTACAGACCTCGGGCCTGTGGTGACTGCCGCGCACAAGACATTCGTGTCGGATTGGATTCAGAAGGGAATAGACGAGGGTGCGAAGCTTTTGCTGGATGGGCGAAACGTCAAAGTGCCGGGGTATGAGAACGGGTTCTACCTGGGGCATACGGTGTTTGATCATGTCACACCCGAAATGACGGTGGGGCAGAGCGAGATATTTGGGCCGGTGCTGTGCGTGAAGCGCGTTAAGGATTTTGAGGATGGAATAGCCCAGATGAACGCCAATCCGTTCGCGAACGGGTCCGTGATCTTCACGCAGAGCGGATACTACGCCCGGGAGTTCGCCAGACGTACGGATGGCGGTATGGTAGGGGTCAACGTAGGCATTCCGGTGCCGGCGGGAATGTTCCCGTTTGCGGGCCACAAAGATTCCTTCTTTGGCGATCTGCACGCGCTGGGGAAGGACGGCATGCGGTTCTATACGGAAAGCAAGGTCGTTACTACCCGCTGGTTCCATGAGGAAGAAAAGAAGGTAAAGAAGGTCAGCACCTGGGACGGCGCTCTTTAAGACCGGCCATGTTCCAAAGACCGGAACGGAACATGAGAAAGGAACGGCTATGGTTACGAACGATTACATGAAATGGTTGAGTACAATCGGCTCCTGCTGGTGGCATGACAGTGCGAACCTTTGCGAAATGGAGCAGGCCATTGAAAACGGGGCGACAGGAGTAACGACCAACCCTCTGCTTGTCAAGCGATCGCTGTATGGGTTCCGGGAAGATTGGAAGCCCTATCTTGCGGATATGGATCAAGGCCTCAAGGGTGACGAGAAGGCGGAAGAACTGATCCGGCGCGTTACCGTACAGGTTGCAGCCAAGTTTGAGCCCATCTATCATGCCACCAACGGCGTACAGGGTTACGTCTGCGCGCAGGTAAATCCCTGTTATCCCGGCGGCGCCGACCGGATGCTGGATATGGCAAAACGGCTAAATAAGTGGGCGCCCAACATCGCCGTCAAGCTGCCCGCTACAGCAGCAGGGCTCGACGCTATGGAAGAATGTGCGGCGCTTGGCATTACCACGGTAGGCACGGTGAGTTTTACAGTGCCGCAGGCGGTGGAGATCGCGCGGCGGCAGTGGATGGGGGAGCAGCGCGCAAAGAAGGCGGGCGTCACGCCGGGCAAGGCGTTTTCGGTAGTAATGGTGGGCCGCCTTGACGATTATCTGCGCGATGTGGTCCATGACAATCATGCCGCAGTGCTGGAAAGCGATATCCGCAAGGCGGGCACGGCGGTCATCAAACGCGCCTATGCCATTGTGCGGGAGCGCGGGTACAGCGCCAAGCTGATGCCTGCGGGCATGCGCGGCGGCTACCATGCGCTGGAGCTTGCGGGGGCGGATATGTCCATGTCCATCGGCGCGGGCATTCAGCAGATGCTGCTTACCGCACCAAAGCCATATGCAGAGAGGATCGGGGAGGATGTCGCGCCCGATGTGATCGCCCGGCTTATGACGATGCGTGAGTTTGTGCGCGCTTACGAGCCGGATGGCATGCGTCCTGAAGAATTCATCACCTATGGCACCAGCCAGAAGACGCTTTCCCAGTTCGTGGAGGCAGGCTGGCTCCCGATACAGGAGTATTGACCTACAAGTTATTGACCGAATATGCGCAAAGGCCCGGAATTTTCCGGGCCTTTGCGTTCTGATGCGCCTTTGGTCGCGCAGTATCCTGCAAAGCTTCTATCAAAATAGGACTATTATTGGCGGATGACTGCACCCTCCGTATTTTGAGCGCCTTTCCTTGCCGTACCCCAAACCAGAATAAATAGCCCGGCGATCATGAAGGCGATTAAAATTCCAAACGCCCAGTATAGCCCCGCATTGTCGGCGCAGGCGCCCATCATAACGGGTAGCAAGGCGCCGCCAAGCCCGCCCGCCGCCATCAAAAGGCTCGAGACCAGGCCTGTCATTTCCGGGAGGCTTTTTGTCCCCATCGCCATGATCATGGGCCAGATCGGGCCGAACGCAAATCCAATCAGCGCGATGCCGAGCAAGGTAACGGACGCATTGGGCAGGACCAGCATCAGAATACCCGCAAGGGCGCTCAACCCGTACCCGGCCAGGATTGCTTTTCTTTCCTGAACCTTTATGAAGGAGAACAGCAGCCGTGAGCCCGACATCACAAGCCAGAACGTCGAGATCGCATAAGCGCCCAATTCCGGCCGCATGATTTCAACGGTAAAAAGGGAATCCGCAAAATAGGCGATGCCTGTTTCCATGCCGACATACAGGAAAATACAAAGGAACAACGCGATAAAAAACCGATGTTTTCCCAGTTGCAGCAAAGAGCCGGATACTTTTGCTTGTTCCGGCGTCCTGACGGATACACAATGCGTGAGCCCCATCAGCGGAAGCAGGGCGACGTATCCCAGCCCGGCCATAAAGAACGCGCCGCGCCAGCTCATCGCAAACTGATCCATCAGGTATCTGGTCAATATCGGGCTGACGACCGCGCCCAGGCTGAAGGTGCATTGCGTCATGTTCATGTAGCGGTTGGCCTGCTCCGGG